>JAFGLV010000058.1 GCA_016927855.1 Sedimentisphaerales bacterium | reverse complement strand
TGTCGCCCTGGATTCTCGTCTGCACTATGCTGGCGGTCTGGATCGGCACCGGCTCGATCGTCGGCAACGCGGAACAGACCTATCACACTGGCGCCGCGGCGTTGATCATCCCGCTGGGAACGTTTCTGGGCCTGATCCTGCTGTCGCTGATCGCGTACAAGGCCCGTTCGATCGAGGTCTCGACCGTCCCGGAGATCATCGGAGGCCGGTACGGGCAGGCCGCACGCTTCCTCGCGGTCTTGGCGCTCGTGATCGCCTACATGGTGATCGTCAGCTACCAGTTCAATGCCGGCGGCGCCGTCCTGGAAGTCATCACCGGTGACAGGGACCCCGTTCCGCTGCAAGCCAGCGATGTCGTCACGCGCCGCCAATTGACCAAGGGACGCGTGGTCTTCACACCCGATCCGGACTACATCGGCCAGGCTTCAATAGAGATGATCCCGTCCGAAGCCGCGTCAACGTCACCTGGGCCAGTGCGTTATGTCGTCGAGGTAGTACCATCAGACAGTATTGTCGAGACCCAGAGAAAGCTCGCTGAGCAGGCAAACCACGTCGCGATCAAGCGCAACAACGTCGCCAGGCTGCGTGTCGCGCTGCCATCGCAGAAGGTCGGCGCCTACCGCCTCAGTTCCCTGCCGGACACAGGCAAGCTCGAACTGGTGGAACCGAGGCTCACCAAGGAGAAAGCCACGATCATCGCGGCGGTCTTCATCGTGGGCTACACCATGTCAGCGGGCCTGATGAGCCTGGCCTACGCCGATATCGTGACCGGGAGCATTATCACTCTGTCGCTGTTTGTTGCGTTCCCGGTGCTGTTATTCAAGGCCGGCGGTTTCGAAGGCATGCGCACTGCCTTCGCGGCCATGGGAGACAGGCAGCAGCACATGCAGTTCTGGGGCGTCTACTCCCACGTCGAGATTATCAATTACCTGCTGCCGACCTTCCTGCTGGTTACGGGCGACGCCAACCAGTATCAGCGGATCTTCGCCAGCCGCAACGCGCGGGGCGCCAAGCAGGCGGTGACGACGATGGTGTTCGCGGCGTTGGTGATCGAGATGCTGATTATCGCCTGCGCCTGGGTGGCCGCCAGCATGACACCCGATCCGGAAAACGGCAAGTACATCCTCATCTACGCCGCTCGCCACTATATGCCGCTGGCGCTGGGCATCGTCTTCATGGTCACGGTCGTCGGTATTATCACTTCCACCGCCAACTCGTTCCTGCTGGTCCCGGCCACGACCTTCATCAAGGACGTCTACCTCAACTACATCAACCCGAAAGCCAGCGAGAAGCGGACTCTGTTCCTGAGCCGCTTGCTGGTGGTCGTCTTCGGCGTCATCGCCTACCTGGTGACGTTCGCATTTGCCGAGAGCACAGGCTTCTTCAAGAAGGCCCTTTATGCCTACACGATCTACGGCTCGGCCATCACGCCCAGCCTGGTGGCCGCGATGTTCTGGAAACGAGCGACCAAGGCCGGCGCGATTGCCTCTATCCTCACCGGGACGGCGGTGACGCTGATATGGTCGGAAGTGGTGGTAGACTACGTGCCGGCCTATCTGGCAGGGCTGGACGCCGTCCTGCCCGCGATCACCTTGTCAGTACTGGCCCTCGTTGGCGTGAGTCTGCTGACCGGCAAGAAGTCCTGAGTTCGGGGGGTGCGCGATGTTCCCTGAAGCCGTTTACGTCGAGCGAAGAAGGCGATTGCGCGAGCACGTCGGTTCAGGCGTGCTCCTGTTTCTCGGCAACGAGCTTTCGCCCATCAACTACGACGACAACTGCTTTCCCTTCAGGCAGGACAGTTCGTTCCTGTATTACTTCGGCTTGGATGAGCCGGGTCTGGCGGCCGTGATCGATGTGGACAGCGAGACCGAGTGCGTGTTCGGCAACGACCTGACTGTCGAAGAAATCGTCTGGACGGGACCGCAGCCCCCTTTGCGCGAAAAGTGCGGTAAGATCGGCGTCGCCGAGACCGCGCCGCCCGGTGAGCTGGAGGCGGTGCTGAAGGGTCGAAAGGTTCATTTCCTGCCTCAGTACCAGGGCGCTAACATCCTGAAGATTCACCGGCTGTTGGGTCTTTCGCCTCGAGTCATCCATGAGCACGTTTCCGAGCCGCTGATCCGAGCAGTCGTCGCGCAGCGCTCGGTCAAGAGCTTGGAGGAAATCGAGCAAATCGAGGCGGCGCTGGAAATCTCATACCAGATGCAGACCGAAGCGATGCGCTTGGCGCGTCCCGACGTGGTCGAGCGCGAGGTCGCGGCCGCGATGCAAGCCATCGCACTCTCGCAGGGCGTACAATTGGCGTTCCCAACCATCTTCTCCGTCCACGGCGAGACGCTGCACAATCTTGATAGTGGCAACGTCATGAGGGCCGGGGATATGGCGGTCAACGACTCCGGCGCCGAGTCGCCTCTGCGGTACGCCAGCGACGTAACGCGCACTATTCCGGTGGGCGGCAAGTTCTCACCCAAGCAGCACGAGGTTTATTCCATCGTGTTGCACGCTCAGACCCGAGCGATCGCAGCGATCAAGCCGAGCGTCGAATTCCGCGAGATCCACCGGTTGGCTTGCGTCGCTCTGACGGCGGGACTGCGAGACCTCGGGCTGGTCAAAGGCGACGTCGAAGAAGCGGTCAAGGCGGGCGCCCACACGCTGTTCTTCCAGTGCGGCCTGGGACACATGATGGGTCTCGACGTCCACGATATGCAGGGACTGGGCGAGGACCGCGTCGGTTATACCGACGAGATCAAACGCAGCAACGACTTCGGCTGGGGCTCTCTGAGGCTGGCTAAGGCCGTCGAGCCGGGCTTCGTCGTCACCGTCGAGCCGGGCGTCTATTTCATTCCTGCGCTCATCGACCGCTGGCAGGCAGAACGAAAGCTCGACCAGTTCATCAACTACGACGCGGTCGAGGAGTATCGGCATTTCGGCGGCGTTCGCATTGAGGACGATGTTCTCGTGACCGCCGACGGGTGCAGGCTACTGGGCACGCCCATCCCCAAGACGGTCGAGGAAGTCGAAGCCCTCGCGTCGGCGTGACGTTCCGGCGGCCTATCCAACGAGCTGATTCAGCACGCTCGTATAGGCACTCTTCGGTCTGAGACCCACCAGGCGCCGCGTCTCCTGTCCCTGGTTGAAGAACACCACGGTCGGGATGCCTTGAATCCCGTATCGACGGGCCAACTCTCCCACTTTTTCCACGTTGACCTTGCACACGACGGCACGACCTTCATATTCCTCGGCGAGTTCTTCGATGGTCGGCGCCAACGCGCGGCACGGCGGGCACGAATTCGAGTAGAAGTCCACCAGCACCGGGACAGTCGCGTCGAGTACGTCACGCTCGAAATCTGCCACGCTGTCTATGTGCAGCGCCACCTGACCTGCGGCGCTCGGCTCGGCTCGCGTTCCGGCCGAGGTGGAGGAAAAAGCCAGGACACCCCCCATCAGTGCCCCGACAAATGCACCGCGGTAAGGGTTGGCGGTCAAGGGACAGGTGCCGGTGGAACACTTGCCGAAATAGCCCAGCAGCGCGCCGACGGCGCCTCCGACGAGCAATCCCATGCCGATCTGAATGATCAGTGCTTTCTGCATCGTCTCTTCTCCACAGTTTGCGAAGCGCCCGCCTCTGGGACCCATCGCTGTTCTTGTCGTTCACAGGGCGGCTTCCAGCCATTCGAGCACGCCTTTGACTCGGTCGACATGCGTGCTGTCCAGCCTCCCACAAATGCGCTGCTCACAGTCCCTCATCTGCTCGGTGATCCGGTCCTTCATCCGCGCCCCTTTGGGGGTCAGCGAGACCAAGATGGAACGTCGGTCCGTCGCGCGCGACTCGACCTGCACCAGACCGTCGGTCACCAGCTTGTTCAGGACCCGGCTGCCTCGCGAGGGCGACAGGCCCATCCGCTCGGCAAACTGGCCGCCCAGCATCCCCTGGCCGTTGTCGAGAGCCATCAATCCGTGAAACTCGGCCGCAGACAGACCCAAATCGACCTCGATCTGCTCCTCGTTGCACAGGCACTTGCGTTTGATCGCCAGAATCAACTCGAAAAGGCATCGGCTCATGCCCAAAACTACGCTTCTCACACCTTACTTGTTCATAGCAATTATTGTTATTGGCAATAAATGTGGGAAAGCAGCCGTTGCCTGTTCTGTGGCTCTGGGATGCTGTCAGCGTTGGTAGTGCGCCCACCAAGGCGTACGTCGGCGCGAACCATCAGCGGTGTTCGTCGGCCAATTCGAACATGGCGAGGATTCGTTCGAGAGCATCGTAGGGTGCGGTCCCGATATTGACGGTCAGGCTATCGTCGCGGTTAGAGAGGGTCGTGACGTGTCCGACGGCGTACAGGATGTTGCTGGAGGCCCGGCGATGGCTCGTGCGGGTCTTCACATCGAACGCCGCCAGGGACGGATGGGCGAGAAACTGGATATCGGACGCCAGTGCGGCGATCGGCTTGCCGTTGCTGTTTCTGCCCAAGCTGCTCAGGCGAACGTGATAGGCCTTGGGCACACCCGTCAGCAGCGCCACCGAGGCGTGACGGTAGTAGAAATCGCTTTGCGCCTGAAAGGTGCCGACGCGTGCCAACTGTTCCTTTGCTTCGGAAGGCTGGTCGGCGCCAGGGCAGAACAGCACCGTCGGTTGTTGAGCCAGGTAGCTCTGCAGCAGCAAGCCCAGTCCCACCGGCGCGCCGTCCTCCAGAGACAACAGGCTGGTGACATTGCCGGTGACGGTGTAGAAATTGGAGCCGGTGACGGGCCGGCCGGCCGGGCCGAAGGGGATGATATCATCGTGATCGTGAGCGTAGAGATAGATGGCCGTGCCCACCTGGCGGAGGTTCGCGGCGCAGGCTGCCCGGCGGGCCTGGTCCCGAGCGCCGGACAGCGCCGGCAGCAGGATCGCGACCAGCACCGCCACCAGCGCTATAACGACCAATAACTCGATGAGCGTGAAGCCGCCCCGTGTAATTGCAGATTGGTGATTGCGGATTGCGGATTTGCCACGGCGCCGTCCGCCAATCCGAAATCCAAAATCCAAAATCCGAATCTGTGTGCGCTGGTCCAACCGTCTATTCCTTCGCTGCCTGCGTCGAATCGGGCGTGAGGACCGACTCGGCCAAGCGGACATTGTCGAGGTCCCAGAACCCACCTGCCATGCCGGCCGCACGGATTGCGATGCCGATGGGCTTGCCGGCCCAGGGATCCTCAGGCCCGACGATTGGCAGGCAGACGCCGAAATCCGTCAGCCACGCCTGCGAAAGTCCCACAGCATCTACCGCCCGGCACGCGACATCGACCGAGGTGTCGCCAACCCGGTAGAACAAAGCCAATTCGAGCAGATCCAAAGGCTCCAGCGTCGCCGGCGGATATCTCCCGGAAATGCCTACACTTACGGTCAACCGGTAACCCCGGCCGACCTGGTAGACCGCCTCCAGGTCCTGCTCGAAGGCGTTGCCCTGTTGCGTGCCCAGGAAGGCCAGTTGGCGTCCGTGAGCGTTGCGCATGTGGTCCCAACTGATCGGCGCGGTGTTCGCAAAGACCCCAGTGTTGGCGCTGAACAGCGGGTCATTGTCCAGCTCGGTCCAGCCGTCGGCGAACGGTAACGCCGGGAAGGCATTTGGGTCCACGAAGGGCGATTCGAACGATGCATTCTCGATGTGAAGCGACAAAGGCACCGATTTGAGCAGACGCACGTTGTCTAGGTCCCAGAACCCGCCCGCCATGCCGGCCGCACGTAGAGCTACTCCGACGGTCTTCCCTGCCCAGGCGTCGTTCGGCTCGACGGCCGGTAGATACACCGAGAAATCCTGCAACTGGATCGAGGACAAGCCGGCCGCTTCGACCGCCTGGTTGGCAACGTCAACGGAATTGGGCCCATCCAGAAAGTAGAGTGCCAGCTCAAGAGCATCGACCGGCTCGGCCGACGACGGCGGGAACATGCTGGAAATGCCCACCCCGACAGTCAGCAGATAATCGCAGCCGACTTCGTAGATCGCCTCCAGGTCTTGAGCCAGGGTGTTGCCCAGCTCGGAGCCCAGAAAAGCCAGTTGGCTTCCGTCGGCGTTCTCAAGCCGATCCGGGCTGCCTTCCGGCGTGTTGGCGAAGACGCCGGTGTTCGTGCTGCCCTCCTCGTCCCGGTCAAGCTCGATCCACACGTCCACCCAGGGCAACGCCGGGAACGCATTCGGGTCGACCGGCGGCGCTTCGAAAGAAGCGTTCGCCATCGCAACCGTCACAGGCTTCGAATCCTCCAGGCGGACGTTGTCCAGATCCCAGAACCCGCCTGCCAAGCCCGCCGCACGGATAGCGATCCCAACGGGCTTGCCGACCCACGGATCGTTCGCGTCGACCACCGGAAGACGCACAGAAAAGTCCCGCAACACCGTGGAAGACAAACCTGTTGCTTCGACGGATTGACTGACGATGTCAACTGAGTTCGGTCCGTCGACGTAGTAGAGCACGATTTCGATCATGTCGACAGGCTCGACAGCCGATGGCGAAAACCGGCCCGAGACGCCGACACTCACGGCCAAGCGGTAGTCGCACCCGACCTCATAGACCGCGTTCACGTCTTGCGCCAACGCATTGCCCTCTTGTGAGCCGAGAAAGGCCAGTTGGTTCCCGTCGGCATTCTCCAGCCGATCGGGACTGCCCGGCGGGGTGTTGGCAAAGACCCCGGTGTTCGTGCTGCCCAATTCGTCCACGTCCGCCTCCATCCACCCGTCCACGACAGGCCAAGCGGGAAACGCGTTCGGGTCCACCGTCGGTGACTCGAACGATGCGTTCTCAATGACAATCGGCGCAGACCTGGCGTCTGCAGCAGCCAACGAACCCATCAACACCAGCACACTCAACCGGATAACACAACTCTTCATGTCCTTCCTCCTCAAGCCAACGTGTTGATTATGGGTAGTCGATGATTGATGATTGGGGCCATCTGAAGGCCCTTCTTCAATCATCGGTCATCCTTCATGCTCTCGATTATACCGTGAGCCAGTGGGAATAGTTCGGACTTGCACCGACACGCGACAAGAAGGTCCATCGGCGGCTTTGTCCCTACGAGCCAGCCTTGATGTCATAGACCATCAGCGCGTCACCGTGGCGCAGGTACAGCCGCCCATTGGCAATGGTCGGATGGGCCCAGTGTTCGTTGGTCCCTTCAGGGACGGTAAACTAACCCGCCGGCTGGAAGCCTTCCGTGCTCGGCTTGACTAGATACATCATGCCCTCCTGGCCGTAAACGTACAACATGCCGTCAGCAGCGACGACCGAGCCCATTCCGGTGGCGGACGCATTCCACTTGGCCTGTCCCGTCTTCCAGTCCAGGCAGACGAGCCCTTTGTTCCCGCTCTGGGCGGTCCCGTAGATGCAGCCGTCGACCAGAACGGTGCCATGCATCTGGCAATCCAGCGTCTTGTCAGTCCATTTCGGTGCGGCGGTTGGGTCGGTCTCCGTCATAGTCAGCAGCGCGCCGCCGGTCCCCATTCCCGAGCAGACGTAAACCGCACCATCGGCGTAGAGAGGCGGATTCGGCTGGACGCCGGCCCGATGGGGATAATCGTGCCGCCAGACGACCTTGCCGGAATCGCTGTCGATAGCAACGACGGCGTTCGCAAGCATCGTGAGCACGAGATCGCGACCGTCGTGCCGGACGAGCCTGGCCGAGCAATAGCCTGAGGGTTCTTTTAGACCCTCTGCCTTCCAGATCGTCTCTGCCGTGTCTCTGTCCAGTGCCGCCAGCGATGCATCTGGACCTCCCGGCGTGCAGATGACCTTCCGACCATCGACCAGCACGCACTCGGCAAAGCCGAACTGCGCCTGCTCGGCGCCGAACCGTTCCAGCAGACTGACGGTCTTGAGTACGTCTCCTTTCTCCGCGTCCAGGATGACCAGCAGACCATAGCCGGTCATGATGAAGACCCGATTGCCATCGACAGCGGGCGTGCCGCGCGTGCCGGTGGGAGCGGGTCCCTTCCTGACGAATTCCGGCCCATACGCCCTCTTCCACCTCGGCGAGCCATCGAGGCCGAAAGCGTGTAGCTGCCCCTGGTTCTGCTCGTCCATGCCGGTGACGTAGACCGCCCCATCGACCACGACCGCCGACGAATAGCCCGGACCCAACCCTTGCACAGACCAAGCAAGCTTGGGACCACCTTCAGGCCATTGCCTGAGCAATCCGGTCTCGGGGAATACGCCGTCGCCGGCCGGTCCGCGAAAACGGGGAGAATCTGCGCTCTGAGCCCCTACGGCCAGGGCAATTACGATGATGAGCACCAGAAGAGCCGTCGTCCTGTTCATGGCCTGTCTCCTTTCTGCCTCAACTATACCGTTCTGGCTACCTGGTGACCAGCCCTCTATTCGGGCCGCCTGTCGGCCTTCGCCGGGACTCAGATCGACCATTGCCTGCGTTTGCCAGACGATCTCTCCGGAATCAGAGTCTGAATGTCATCGGCGGATTGCCGCTGAAATCGGCGCTGGTCGCAACCGCCTCGTCCACGTAGAAGATCTCGAACGCAGGGTTATCCGCAGCCTTGTAGATGGACTTGACGAGAGGACTCGCCTCCAGGATTCTGGCCTTGAGCCCGAGGTCTTTCGAGAATACCGCCTTGCCGCTCAAACGCAGCCATGAGAAATCCGCGCCGGACGCGCAGAACTCGACGTACGGATGCTCCTGCATTTCCTTGAATACGGGCTTCTGGTTGGAGGTGCAGAAGTGAAGTCTCCCCCCTTCTTCCAGCATGAACTGGAAAGGGCGGACCTTGGGCTTGTCGTCCAGGCCAATTGTGGCCAGATACTGGACCTGGCTCTTGATCAGAAAGTCGGTAACGGCGCTCACTGGATTCGACGTGCTCGGCATGGTTGTGCTCCTTTCAATCTGGACTACCGATATGGTTCGCCCACGAACTATATGAACAAAAAAAAAGACTACTGGCTCAGGTTGGCCTCGATTCTATCCAGTTGCCGGACCAGCCGCTCGCGTTCCTTGTCGCTCATGTCGCCGTAGAGCTTGTTCAACAACGCCCGGGAAATCTCCTCAAAGGCCTTCCGGAGCCTGCGCCCTTTGGGGGTCAGTTCTACGTAGGTGACGCGGGCATCCGTTTCACAGGGCAGTTTGCGAAGATAGCCATGCTTTTCGAGGGTACTGACGGTCACGGTGATCGTGGATTTGACTCTTTGCACGGTTTCAACCACGGCCTTGATCGGAACGGGTTCATTCTGCTGCAGTAGAAAAGCCAGCACTGGGCCGTGGGCGGGGACGACCCCCTTAATCCCCCGGCTCTTCAACTCCATCTCAATCAGGGCGTTGGCCTTCTCCCTGATCCTGCCGATCTGCCCGGCGATACCACGTACGCCAGCCATAAGCCATCCCAAGGAACAACTCAATCGAAATCGGCGTCAACATAGTTCGTGCACGAACTGATGTCAAGCCGAAAAAACGCCGAAGGCGTGAGAAATCTCGCACCACCGACCGGCATCAGCCAGACCGGTTGTCCTCTACGGCGCTAATCCGGGTAACCGACGGTCTGCGCAAAGAGCACTTGCTGTTCGGGTCTCAGTTTGAACTCCCGGGCGGTGTTGGTTTTGTCACAGTTGTGAAACCAGGCTGCCAGGCCCTGCGAGGCCGCGAACAG
This sequence comes from Sedimentisphaerales bacterium, assembly GCA_016927855.1. Taxonomy (GTDB): domain Bacteria; phylum Planctomycetota; class Phycisphaerae; order Sedimentisphaerales; family Anaerobacaceae; genus JAFGLV01. The sequence goes on along the minus strand of JAFGLV010000058.1, from coordinate 19,710 downwards.
GTAGATGTTCTGCGCGATGAGCCCTGTCGCAACATAGAAGTAGGACTTCTGGATCTCGGCGTCGTCGATGCTTCGATCGGGTTGGGTCGGTCCTTGGTCCTAGCGCGAGCGATCGACCACAAAGAAGATATTCACCGGCGCGGTCGCCGCGGCCCGGCGTCCCGACCGCGCGCGAAAATCGCCTGCTACGACAGGGTTCAGGCGGTGCGCGATTGCCTCGTAGAGGTAGACACCTTCAGGCAAAGCCACGTACAAGTCGATCTCCTGCGAGTTGCTGGCCGACGGCGCAGTCCGGCCCGACTTACCGAACGAGGCGCTGTCCCGATTGACCCCGAAGGCCGCCCAGAGCAGGTTCGAGAGCATCTGGTCCGGCAGCTTCCTGTCGCTGACGTTACGATTCGTCCGGCGGTCCCACAAGGCGGCCAGCACTGACTTGCCGCCATCGGCATCCGGTTTCGGGAGCGGAATCGGCTGCAACACCGCCGTACCGGCGTTCTGCCCAAGGCTGGTGGCCACCCCTGTTGCCATGGCAAATGCCGGTGCCGTCCTTAAGAACTCTCTGCGATTCATCGGAGGTTCTCCCATTTGCGACTATTGCCGGCCACGTCGCTCGATTCGCCGTCAGCGACACTGTCCGTAGGCATCCTATCGCGCCATATGGTATCTCCCATGATCGCCTCTGACAAGCACCTTGACCGAGCGAGATCGCCGGGACTAAGACTGCGGCCGCGTCCCTCATTCTAGAGAGTCGTGCGAAGTACAGGAGAATCAGTATGGCAATGGAGTCCAGGTTAGCGTGTCTGTTGTCGGCGGTAGTCTTAGCGCTGAGCTTGGCGGCAGGTGCCGTTCAAGGAGCCGAACCCGACCAGCCGAAACCCGGCGTGACGGCAACTCCGTTCGGGAACATGCCCGACGGTGACGAAGTGATGTTGTTCACGCTGGACAATGGTCGGGGGCTTCGCGCCAAGGTCATGGAGCACGGCGCCAATCTGGTCTCCCTGGAGACGCCCGATCGTGAGGGCAAGACTGCGGACATCGTGCTGGGTTTCGACACCCTGGAGTCCTATCTGAGGAGGAATCCCTTCTTCGGAGTTACGGTCGGCCGCTACGCCAATCGTATCGCCAACGCCAGGTTCATGCTGGACAGCGTAGAGTATCGCGTCACCGCCAATACCGGGCGAAACCACATTCATGGCGGCGCGACGAAGTCCTTCGACAAGGTTCTCTGGCACGGGGAGGCGTTCCAGAACGAGACCGAGGCCGGCGTGCGCTTCGCGCACCGTAGTCTCGACGGCGAAGAGGGCTTCCCAGGCAACCTCGATTGCACGGTAACGTACGCGCTGACCAGCGACAATGGGTTGAAGATCGACTACACCGCAACCACGGATAAGTCCACTGTCATCAACCTCAGCAACCATAGCTACTTCAATCTGGCCGGCGCCGGCAATGGCGACGTCCTGGCTCATGAACTGACCCTCAACGCGCCCTGGTACACGCCTGCCGGCGAAGGCTTGATCCCGACAGGTGAGATTCGCAGCGTGGCCGGCACCGCCCTCGATTTCACCGAACCTCACACGATTGGAGCGCGGATCGCCGAATTGACGGACACGCGCGGATACGATCACAACTATGTGCTCAACGGCTCGCATGGGTCAGCCGTCCTGGCCGCACGCGTCTATGAGCCCAAGAGCGGGCGCGTCATGGAGGTCTACACGACCGAGCCCGGCGTGCAACTCTATACCGCCAACGGGCTTCGGGACGTGCAGGGCAAAGGGCACAAAACCTACAACCGCTACGGCGGCTTCTGCCTCAAGACTCAGCATTTCCCGGATTCTCCCAACAAGCTGCACTTCCCCTCCACGGTTCTCCGCCCCGGCCAGGAATACAGGTCCACTACCCGTTTCAAGTTCACCGCGCGATAGCACCGTGGCCGTGAAAGAACACCCACGGCCGTAATTCTATGATATTTTTCAAAAATGCATTTGACTTAACGCACCGCCCGAGTTCAAATGCGTATTAGAAATCACGCCGGAGGCCGCCAGCACGCAGGGGCAAACCCCCTCTGCGTCTGTTCCGGACAAGGGAAAGGCTACCCAATGGCAAAGCGAAAGGATGGAATCGAGACCCGCGAGCGCATCCTCAGGGTCGCGTGCAGAGTGTTCGCCGACAAAGGCTACCACGACGCAACGGTCGAAGAGATCTGCTCGCAAGCGGGGACGAACATCGCGGCGATCAACTACCACTTCGGCTCCAAGGACCAGCTTTACGCCCAGGTGTGGCGCTGCGCGTTCGACGAGGCCAACAAGGCGTATCCACCGGAAGGCGGTCTCGGTTCCGACGCACCGGCCGAGGACCGGCTACGAGGAACGATTCACTCGCTGGTCGGGCGGGCCGTCAATCCGAGCCGGATCGGGCACGCCGGCAAGCTCCTGCTGCGAGAGCTCGTCTATCCGACGGACGTCATTGAGGACGTCAAACACAAAGCCATGGGGCGCCTGCAGCGGCGCATGGACGCGCTGATGAGGGATCTGCTCGGCCCCGAGGCGAGCGAGGAGCAACGGCTGTTGTGCGCCATGAGCATCGCGCACCAGTGCATCACCATCGGCGTCCAACTGTTCACCGGTCGGATGCCGCCGCACGTGAGAATCGACAAGCCCAGCGAGGAACTGGTCGAGACCCTGACGGACCACATCAACCGGTTCTCCCTCGCGGGACTCAACGCCATACGAAATAGCATCAAAACCGGCCCAAAACAGCACCTCAGCGCGACCGCCACAGAAATGGGAGAATAACGTGGTGCAAGTGACAGCATATCTCAAGACACGCGGCGTGTGGTGTCTGCTGGCCGGCCTGACGCTCCTGTCGACCCAGGGCTGCACGCGCTCGGCCCGGCAGTTGCACCTGCCTGTCGAGGTTCCGGATTCATTCATCGCAGCGCCCCAGACGAAAACCGCCGAAGCGCCGGAGCCGCCGCAAAACAACTGGTCTGAGGCCTTCGCGGATGCCGAGTTGAACCTTCTGATCGACTGGGCGTTGACAGGCAATTTCACTCTCCGCACCGCCTGGGACCGATTGGCCCAGGCGGAGGCGATCACGCGACAGGCCGGCGCACATCTGAGTCCGCAAGTGGACCTGGACGCAGGCTATCGCCGCAGCCGCCAGCAGGTGCAGGGTCAGACGTTCTACAACAGCGTCTACTCGGTCGGCACAGCGGCGGGCTACGAAGTGGACCTCTGGTCGCGGATTCGCTCGTCGCGACAGGCCGCGGTGCTCGACGCGGAGGCCAGCCGCAACGCAATCGACGCGGCCGCGATCTCGCTGACCGCGGCGGTGGCCGGCACGTGGTATCAGTTGGCCGAGGCGCAGGCGCTCGTGCGCATCGCGCGCAGCCAGATCGAGACCAACGAGCAGGTTCTCCAGATCGTGACAGCTCAGTTCGGCAAGGGCATGGCCGCGGCCGCCGACGTCCTGCGACAGCGCCAACTCGTCGCGGCCACCGAAGCCCAGTTGATCTCCGCGCAGGAGACGGTCGAACTGCTGCAATACACGCTCTCGGTCCTGATCGGCGTCGAACCTCGCCTGGCCTGGCAGGACAAACCCGTGATCCTTCCCGAGCTGGGACCAACGCCCGAGGTCGGCATCCCGACGGACGTGCTCCGGCGGCGTCCCGATGTGCGCCAGGCGTATCGTCAGGTCCAGGCCGCCGACCTGCGACTGGCGGGTGCCATCGCGGACAAATACCCTCGCCTGAGCCTCTCGGCGAGCATCGAGACCTCCGCGCCTTCCGTGCACGATCTCTTCGACGACTGGCTGGGCAACCTGGCGGCCAACGCGGTCCAGCCCTTGTTCGACGGGCGCCAGCGCCAAGCGGAGGTCGAACGTCAGAGGGCGCTCGTCTCCGAGCGCATTCACACGTGGAGTCAGGTCGTCCTCGACGCGCTGTTCGACGTCGAAGCGGCGCTGACCCAGCAGCGACAGCAGGCGCAGTTGCTCGCGAGCATTCAACATCAACTGGACCTGGCGCGGCAGACCTACGAGCGCAACGGCGCCCGGTTCATCAAGGGACAGGCCGACTACATTCGCGTGCTCGAATCGCTCCAGTCGCTCCAATCGCTGGAGCGCGAGGTGGTGCGCGCACAGCGCACGCTCGTGCAGCGTCGGATCGACCTGTACCGCGCGATCGCCGGACCGTGCGAGCTGGCACAGCCGGTGCTAGCGGAGATTCAAGAGGAGCAGGCAGCTTTATGACGACACATGAGCATTCGAAAGAAACGACACACGCAACGCAACCACCGTCGAGATGGATGAGACTCCTGGCCGGTGGCTTCAAGCTGGCCGTAGCCGTGCTGATCTTAGTGGGAGCAGCGGCGGCGTACCGTTATCAGATCAAGACCAGCCCCCGCGCGAAGCGACAGCCGCCGCCACGTCAGGCTAAGCTGGTGCAGGTCATCCCGCTCGAGGAAGGCAACTGCACGACGGTGGTCAAAGCCATGGGACCGGTTATCCCGGCTCAGCAGGTGACGTTGCATCCGCAGGTTGCCGGCCAGATCGTCGAGCTCTCCGACGCTATCATCCCGGGAGGGATTATTCGCGCCGGAGAGAAGATCGTCGCTATCGACCGTCGAGACTACGAGATTCTGGTGCAGCAGCGCCAGGCCGACGTCGCGAACGCGACCAAGAACCTCAAGATCGAGCAGGGTAACCAGGCAGTCGCAAGACAGGAATACGAGCTGTTGGGCGAGGTCGTCGCGGAGGAGGACCAGGAGCTGGTCTTGCGCGAGCCCCAGTTGGCGTCGGCGCGGGCGGCACTGGAATCGGCGCAAGCGGCGCTGCGCCGAGCCAAGCTGGACCTGGCCCGATGCGAGATCACGGCGCCTTTCAATGCGATTGTGCGCGAGAAGCACGTCGATCTCGGCGCGACGGTCACCTCCGGCTCGCAGTTGGTCACGTTGATTGCGACGGACGAAACCTGGGTGGAATTGAAGGTGCCGGTCGATGAGCTCAAGTGGCTCACCATTCCCCGGGATAACGGCGAAACCGGTTCGAGCGTGACCATCTACAACACGCTAGCCTGGGGAAAGGGACGATGCCGCACGGGGCAGGTCGTACGACTCTACGGCGAGTTGGAACCGGCCGGCAAGTTCGCTCGCCTGCTCGTAGCGGTGGACGACCCCTTCTGCCTCAAAGACGAAAACCGCGGCCGACCTCAACTGCTGCTCGGATCGATGGTCCAGGCTGAAGTCCAGGGAGCGACGCTCGCGTCGGTGTTCCCGGTCAGGTGGGAATACCTGCGCGACAACAACCGCGCGGTGTGGATCGTGGGCCAGGACAACCAGCTCGAGATACGCCCGGTGGAAATCGCCTATCGCGGTCCTGAAGAGGTCTTCATCGAGACGGGCCTGAGCGCCAACGAACGGCTGGTCGTGACCGACATCGCCGCTGCGGTGCCCGGAATGCCTCTGCGGATCGCCGGCGCGCCGGACGAGAAAGCCGAGCCAGGCGCCGGCCCCGGATAGCCCAGAACGAGGGAGGCCGCTGATGAGTCATCAAAAGCACCACGGCGAGCATCACGAGCCGCGCGGGCCCATCGCCTGGATGACCCACAATCGCATCACGCCCAACCTGATCATGCTCGTGTTCCTCGTCGGCGGGTTCTTCATCGCGACGCGCATCAAGCAGGAGGTGTTCCCGGAATTCGATCTCGGCATGGTGACGATCCAGGTCGCCTATCCCGGTTCGAGTCCCGAGGAGGTCGAGCAAGGGATCATCCTGGTCATCGAGGAAGCCGTGCGCGGGCTGGACGGAATCAAGGAGATCACCTCTACCGCCTCGGAGGGGATGGGGATGGTCGTGGCGGAACTCGAAGACGGCGCCGATCAGCAACGCGTCTACCAGGACATCAAGCAGCAGGTCGATCGCATTATCACCTTCCCGCTCGACGCGGAGGAACCCGAGGTGAGCCTGCGGATCATTCGCAGGGAAGTGCTTCAGATTCAGCTCTATGGGGATACCACCGAATGGGTGCTGCGCGAGTTGGCCGAGCAGGTGCGCGATCGCCTCTTGCAGGACTCTCAGATCACACAGGTTGATCTCGTCGGCGCGCGGCGGTACGAAGTTGCGATCGAAATCGACCAGGACGTTCTGCGCACCTACGGACTGACGCTGGACGAGGTGGCGCAGCGCGTCCGCGCAACCTCTGTCGAGATCCCAGGCGGTACCGTCGAGACGCAGGCAGGCGACATCTTGCTGCGTGTCAACGAGCGGCGCAACTGGGCCAGAGAGTTTGCGACCATCCCGCTGATTACCACCCCCGACGGCGCCGTGGTAACGCTCGGCAACGTAGCGCAGATCAAGGACACCTTCGAGGAGACGGATCGTTACGCGACGTATAACAATCTGTCAGCGGTGGCTTTGGGAGTCTATCGGGTAGGCAACCAGACGCCCATCGGCGTGTCGGACGCGGTGCGCACCGCGATGAGCGAGATCGAGCAGGACCTGCCGCCGGGCGTGGATTGGGTCATCAATACCGACCAGTCGGACATCTATCGCCAGCGTCTCGAATTGCTCTTGAAGAACGCCTTCTATGGGCTGACCCTCGTCCTGATCCTCCTCGGCCTGTTCCTGGAGCTTCGATTGGCCTTCTGGGTGACAATGGGCATCCCGATATCGTTCCTGGGAGCTTTCCTCTTCTTGCCAGGCATGGCGGTGACGATCAACATGATCTCGATGTTCGCCTTTATCATCGCGCTTGGTATCGTCGTGGATGACGCTATCGTCGTCGGTGAGAACGTGTATGAATACCGCCTGCGCGGGATGAGCTTTATGCGGGCAGCGATCTTGGGCACGCGCGACGTGCTGCTGCCAGTGACCTTCAGTATCCTGACGAACATCGTGGCATTCATGCCGCTGTGTTTCGTCCCCGGCGTGATGGGCAAGGTCTGGCGGGTAATCCCCTTCGTGGTCATCACGGTCTTTTCCATCTCCTGGGTCGAGGCGCTGCTGATCCTGCCCTGCCACCTGGCTCATGCCAGGCAGCGCTCGTCAAGACGGCCCGGTGTGATCGCGCGCGTGCAGAAGGTCTTCGCTTCGGGTCTCGATCGCTTCACCAACAGAATCTACGCGCCGTTGCTCGATTTGAGCATCCGATTTCGCGTCGTCGTGGTAGCTCTCGGAGTGGGCATGCTCGTGGTTATTCTCGGCTATGTTGCCAGCGGTCGCATCGGCATCATCCTGATGCCCCGCGTCGAGTCGGATACCGCGGTGGTGACGGCAGTCTTGCCCTACGGATCGCCACTCTCGAAAGCCGAGCAGTTGCGTCAGCGGCTGGTGCAGGCGGCCGAAGAGACCGCCCAAGCCAATGATGGCGACGCCCTCGTGCGCGGCATCTTCGCGCTGATCGACGAGAACGTCGTTGAGGTGACAGTCTATCTAACCGATCCCCACGTACGTCCCATTACGACCACGCAGTTGACTCAGGCATGGCGCGAGCGAACCGGCCCTATCCCGGGGTTGGAGAGCCTGCGTTTCGAGTCCGACCGAGGAGGTCCCGGCCGTGGCGCAGCGCTGACCATCGAGCTTAGTCACAGGGACATCGAGGTGCTCGACCGAGCCAGTGAAGCGCTGGCGGCCCGGCTGGCCGATTTTGCCAATGTCCGCGACATCGACGACGGATACACGCCAGGCAAGCGCCAACTGGACTTCAGCCTGACCGATGAAGGGCACAGCCTGGGTCTGACGCAACAGGCGCTGGCGCGGCAGTTGCGCAACGCATTCTACGGATCCGAAGCGGTCCGCCAGCAGCGCGGCCGCAACGAAGTCCGCGTCAAGGTGCGCCTGCCGCGCGAGCAGCGGGTCCGCCAGTATGACCTGGAGCACCTCCTGGTGCGTACGCCGCGCGAGACAGACGTGCCGCTGCGGCACATCGCGGCGATCGATCGAGGCCGGGCTTACACCGCGATCAACCGGCGCGAGGGAAGACGTACCGTCAGCGTGACTGCCGACGTCGAGCCGATGTCGCAGACCAGCCAGGTGCAGGCGACCCTGGCGGCGGAAGTACTGCCTGAACTGGCGGCGGACTTCCCGGGTCTGTCGTATGGATGGGAAGGTCGCCAGCAGGACATGACCGAGAGCACCGACAGTCTGTTTCGCGGTCTGCTGCTGGCTTTGTTCGGCATCTACGCGCTGTTGGCGGTTCCTTTCCGCAGCTACTACCAGCCGTTGATTGTGATGATCGCCATCCCGTTCGGGATCGTCGGAGCGGTGCTGGGCCACATTCTGATGGGCTATTCGCTGAGCCTGATGAGCATGATGGGTGTGGTCGCGCTGTCCGGCGTGGTCGTCAACGATTCGCTGGTCCTGATCGACTACGCCAACCGGTTGGCTCGGGACGGAGCGGCGCCTCTGGACGCGATCCACCAGGCCGGAGTGAGGCGCTTCAGGCCGATCATGCTGACCACGCTGACCACCTTCGGCGGCCTGGCGCCCATGATCTTCGAAACCTCGCTCCAGGCAAGGTTCATGATTCCGATGGCAATCTCGCTGGGCTTTGGCATCCTCTTTGCGACCACGATCTCGCTGGTGATCGTGCCTTGCCTCTACTCCATGGCCGAGGATATTCGCAGGTTCCTGCAGCGCGCCGGCGCGGTCGGACAGGCGGCCGCGGTCCAGGAGCCGGTCGGAACGTGACCGTCGCCTGGCCTGAAAAACCGGACAAAACTGCAGATAGAGCACTTTCGGACCCTCTCTGAGCCGGGAATCTGGTAGAATGGAAGAGGATCAAAGTGAATCGGTTGCGGTTGCGCGGCACGTTTCGGTTGCGTCTGGCGTCCAGCGACGCCGCCTGACCCAACCGCTAGCCTGTCCCGAGCGATATCGAGGGAAAACGAGCCGCACAACCGCCAGACGTCGGCCTACAAGATCGGAAAGGGTAATGCAATCATGAGGGATCGGAACGGGTTCCGGTACGTCCTATCGACAGCCGTCTTCTTCGTCGTCTTGGGGGCCGCAACGCCCTGCAAAGCACTGGTCATGAGCGAGATCATGTACCACCCCGCTGATGAAGGCGAGGTGCTCGAGTTCATCGAGCTTTACAACAACCGCACCGTTTCCGAGGAATTGGGCGGTTGGGGGTTCGTAGATGGCGTTGAGTACACCTTCCCCGAGGGGACCCTGCTGGGTCCCAAGCAGTACCTGGTCGTGGCGCGCGACCCGGCAGCCCTCGCAGCGGCCTATGGAACGCAGGGTGCGTACGGCCCCTTTGTCGGCCGGCTCGGCAATGACGGCGAGCGCGTCGCTCTGGCCAACGAGCTTGGTGAGGTCTTCCTCTCGGCGCGCTATCGGGACGATCATCCCTGGCCGGTCGCGCCGGATGGGACGGGACACTCGTTGATCCTCTCGAAGCTGGGAGGCGATCCCGACAGCGCGACATCCTGGTCCGCCAGCAGCCGGCTCGGCGGCACACCAGGCGGACCCGATGAGGTCCAGGCCGAGCCCGAGGAGCCTACGCTGGCAACTCTCGTGGACGTGGGGCACGCAGGCCGGTATTTTAAGGGGTTCCGAGAGCCGTCGCCTGGTCCGGCAGGCCCGACGACGAGCTGGACGCAGATCGAGTTCAACGATAATCCCGCCACGACCCAGTGGCTGGCCGGTCCCAGCGGCTACGGATACAGCAGCGACGCGGCCGAGCTGCAATCCGTGCGGACCGTGCTGAACGATATGAATGGCAGCTATCAGTCCATATATGCCCGCCTTCGTCTTGCCTTGACCCAAGACCAGATCGACACGTTCAGCCAGTTGCGTGCGGAGGTCTACTACGACGACGGTTTCGTGTTGTACCTCAACGGCACGCGTGTCGGCGACTCCGGCCAGCTTCCGGGCGATCCACCACCTTTCGACCAGGGCGTAAGTTCGGCCACGGACTACGCACCCGCCAGCGTGGACCTGACCGGCTATCTGAACCTGCTCGCGCCCGGCACCAACGTCCTGGCGGTCCAGGGCCATAACGCTTCGCTTTCGGGCAGCTCCGACTGTATCATCAGCCCGATCCTGAGGGCGGTCATAGCGGCGCCCGAGCAAGAGCAAGACGATCCTCGCGCGCGTCTGTTGATCAACGAGATACTTGCCAACAGCGACGCCGAGCCGGGTATCGACCGGATTGAGCTGTACAATCCGGGTCCTGTCGAGGTGGACTTGAGCCACGTCTACCTTAGCGACGACCCGGCCGACCTGCTCAAGTACAAGGGGCCGGACGGTCTCGTGCTGGAGCCAGGCGAGTTCTGGACCACCGGCGCGGACCTGCCCTTCGGGCTCGATTCCGCCGGCGAGACCGTGTATGTCACGATGACCGAAAACAACGCGGCGCCCAAACCGGTGCGCGTGATGGACGCGGTCCGCTACGGCGCGATGGAGGCCGAGGTCAGCTTCGGACGATACCCCGACGGCGCCAGGGCGTTCAGCTTCCTGACCTTAGCCACCTTCGGTGCAAGCAACAGCAGGCCCACGATCGACGCGATCGTGATCAACGAAATCATGTATCACCATCCGACCGAAGACGAGCGTTTCGAGTTCGTCGAGCTCTACAACCGAGGGACCGCGATGGTCCCACTGGCAGGCTGGGCGTTTACGGACGGCATCGAATACACCTTCGGCGCAGGCATTGAACTGCCGCCGAACGCCTACCTCGTGGTGGCCAAGGACCCGAACTTCCTGGCAGCGGTGTACGAGAATCTCACCGCAGGCGCCAACCTTCTCGGTCCCTATGCAGGCAACCTCGACAACGGTTGCGAGCGCGTTCGGCTTTCGCGCCCACTCACGCAGGCCGACGAGGATGTCAACGCCACCGAACCCCCGATGGTCACCGTCGATGAAGTCACATACAGTGACGGCGGTCTCTGGCCCAGTTGGGCCGACGGCGAGGGCGCCAGCCTGGAATTGTGCGATCCGAGCAGCAACAACGATACACCGGCCGCCTGGGCCGACAGCGACGAGACGAGCAAGACCTCCTGGCAGCAGTTTTCCTTTGCCATCAACGGCAATGACTCCCAGTACACTCACGACACGATCACGATCTTCGACATGATGCTGCTCAGCCGCGGTGAGGTACTGCTCGACGATCTCGAGTTGTTGGTCGACGGCGTCAACCGTTTGAACAACGGCGGCTTCGAGGCCGGCGAAGCGTCCTGGCGCATCCTCGGCAATCACGTCCGCTCGTTCGCGACGGCGCAGGACCGTCATTCCGGCGCCCAGGCGCTGCACCTGATCGCCACCGGCCATGGGGACCCGGGCGCGAATCGCATCAATCAGTCTATCAGCAGCATCCGCGCCAACACCGTGACATTCCGAGGCTGGACCCGCTGGGTGCGCGGGAGCCGGTTTTTGCTGATGCGCACGGCGCGGGAGCGCGCGCCCGTGCAGCCGCCGCGACCGGCACATTCGTTCGAGCTCAGCGCGCCTTTGAACATCGGCACGCCGGGTCTGCAGAACACGGCCTTCGTAGCCAATCGCGGACCCGACATCGTGGACGTGCGGCACGCGCCTGTGCTGCCGGCCGCCGGCGAACCGATTGTGGTCACCGCGCGAATCACGGACGATGACGGCGTGATCGCGGCCATGCTGGCCTTCCAATCCGAAGGTCAGGCTGACCAGGACGCCGCCTACCTGGTCGATGACGGCACGGGCGACGACGCCATTGCCGGCGACGGCGTGTATACCGCCACCATCCCAGGCGCTGCCGGAGGCACGATGCGCTCCTTCTATCTAACCGCGTTTGACGGCGCCATCATCACGCGATTCCCTACGACCGATCCCACCGCCGACGTGCCCAACCGGACCTGCCTGGTGCGCGTGGGCGATGCCCAGCTTAGCACACAGTTCGCCACCTATCGCATCTGGCTGTCCGACGCCACGATCAACGTGTTCCGCTCGCGCACCAACCTGTCGAACGAACTGACCGACTGCACGTTCGTCTATAACGACACCGAGGTTTTCTACAACGTCGGCTTCCGCCTGCGCGGCAGTCCGTGGCTGCGGCCGGGCAGCGGCTGGGACCCACGCGACCGTCACGCTTACCGGCTGGAATTCAATCCGGACCAGAAGTTCCGCGATCGCACCGAGATCAACCTCGACATGACCGAAGGCAGCGGCCGTGGGCCGCTCCAGGAGCGCGCCTGTTACTGGTTCCACCGCCAACTGGGGCTGCACTTCTCGATGCAGGAATTCGTGCGACCGATCCTCAACGGCAGAGTCTATGGCGACTACGAGGACGTCCAGAAAGTCGACGGCGATTACATTGAGAACTGGTTCCCCGACGACCCCGACGGCTACCTCTACGAGATCGACGACTATTTCGAATTCGACGCGGCCGGCACCCAGCACACGAACCTCCAGGAAGGGCTCAAATACGATTCACGGCACCCGTTGATAAAGGAGACCTATCGCTGGGGCATCGAGAAGCGGTCGCACCGCGAGAACGACGACTGGGACCTCCTTTTCGATTTTGCGGTCGCGATGAACACGCCGTCGAACCATCCCAATTATGAGGCGATTATCGAGTCGGTCATTCATCCGAAGCAGTTTGCTGCGATGTTGGCGCTCCGCCACGCGGTCGGCGACTGGGATAGCTATGGCTATCGACGCGGCAAGAACAACAGCTTCTACTTCGCGCCGAACGAGGGGAAATGGTATCTGCTCCCGTGGGACATCGACTTCTGCCTCGGTTCCGGCGACGGAGCGAGTACGAGCTTGTTCTATATCGACTCGAACCAATTCCCGGAGGTCATCAGCTTTGTGAACAACCCCAAGTTTCGACAGATGTACCTGCAGGCTTACGCGGACCTCGTCCACGGTCCCTGGCAGACTTCCTACGGGACCGCGAATCCCCCAACCGCGTTCGACCGGTTCCTCGACGAAGCGGCCGATGCGTTGGTCGCCGACGGGCTCGCCGACGGCCGGCGTAATAGCATCAAGAGTTTCGTGCGCAGCCGTCGAGACTACATTCTGTCGCAATTACCCGCCAACATGAGATAGGGTGAGGCAGGCTACGAGCCAAACAATCGCACAGCAATATCGTAGATGCCGATGATGAGGCAGGCCATCCCGGCCGCGGCGCAAACGAAGCCGAACACGCTGAGCACGGTCGCGATGAACGTCCCTTCATAATAAGGCGACGAAGCAAATCGCCCGTGGAGCCGAGCGCCGGCCAGACACAACGGCACCGCAACGCCGAGCACGCCAAGGCCGGTCAGGAAGCTGCGTAACGGGTCCTCCAGAGCCGGCCCCTCCGAGCGCGGCAATAGCGCGAGCACCACGAAACTGGCGACGGCAACGAAGAGGCACACTGGAATTGTCAGCAGCAACGCCTTGTTGCCGCGCCGTGCCGGCATATCGTCTTCCTCGTTAGTAGTGACGCCATCAGGCGTTGTCGGCGAGATGCAGTTCGCTCCTGCCTGTGCCCTCACGGACACACTAAGAGCTATTATTGCATCTGGCGGATGCGGACTTCGATGTTCTCGGAGTCTTTTAGGAGCTTGACCAGCTCGTTCGGGTCAGTCTGGCCGTAGTGATACGGATAGAGAATCTTCGGCTGGAACGCCTTGGCGGCGTCCGCGACCATCTCCGGCGTCATCGTGTAAGGCAGGTTCATCGGCAGAAAGGCGATATCGATGTTCTTCAATGCTTTCATTTCCGGCGTGTTCTCGGTATCGCCGGCGATGTAGACCCGCCCTTTGCCGAAGTTGATGACGTAGCCGTTACCGACGCCTTTCGGATGATAGGGCTGATTTCCGGACCGCATGTGGACGATATTGTAGGCCGGGACGGCTTCGATTTTCAGTCCCAAGACGGTCTGGACGTCGCCATTTTTCATGACGATACCGCCCCCGGCCCGCTCGACACACGACTGAGATAGTACGACCTTCGTCTGCTCCGTGCGAATCAGGCCCAGCGCCTTCGGGTCGAGGTGGTCGCCATGCTCGTGCGTGAGAAGAATCAGGTCGGCCTTGGGCAGCTTCGTGTAGTCCGCTTCGCGGCTGACGGGATCGACGTGGATGACCTTGCCCTGGTATTCAAACATCAGCGTCCCGTGCCCGATGAAGGTGATCTTCAGATCGTTGGAATCAACCTTGACGACGTCCATTTCAAGCTCCTTCTCGGCCGCCGAAACAAGGCTGACCGCCAATAGGACCACCATGATCCAGGACATTCGCATAGCTCTCATGTTGTCACCCCTTTCTGCACGTAGCCTCTGTTGATTCCAGCGTCCGTTGTAGGGGCAGGCCCCTGTGCCTGCCCAGGGCGACCACGGGGAGTCGCCCCTACGCCATCGATAGAAGTCGCCCCTATTTGGCAGCCATGACGTCGAGTTCAGCGACGGTCGTGTAGTACTGCCGCGACCATTCGCTCAAGGCCACCAGTCGAATGTACCGCCCTGCCACAGGCGTCGAGAACTTCACAGTCTGAAGTCGGTCGTTGTTCGGGAATTCGCCCTGGCTGGCGGGCGAGCCCCACTGCGCGCCATCCTTGCTGACGTAGAATTCGTAACCGCGGATGCGGCCGTTGGCCATGTCCTGACGCGGCAGTTGCGTGAAGCCGAGCAGCGTAGCCATCTTGCCCAGATCGATCTGGATCTCGTGCGGGTGCTCGTCGCGCGGCGCTGAGTAGTTCGTGTGCCAGAAGGTGCCCGGATCGTCGTCGATCGCGTGGCGCGCCTCCCCTTCGCCGGGCTCGAAGCTATCAACATGCGCGACCTTCCAGATCCCCTTGTCCAGAATCTGCAAGGGAACGATGTTCTCGAACTCGATCCGCGCCGTGTCGCTGAACAAACCGTCGTCTACCTGGACCCGCGCAACCAAAACACCTGCGCCGATGAACTCGAAGGGCTCGGCGTAGGTCTGCCACGAGCCGTCGCCGAAACGATACTCGATTCTGCCTTTGGCCGGCGAGGCGATGCTCACCATGCCGCTCTTGTCGCGCACGACCAGCGGTGCTTCCAGATCAGGCAACTGCACTCGCGCCTGTGTGACAAGGTCCTCACCGGCCGGACGCAGGGAATACCGCAAACGCATCGGCTTGGCGGTGAGGATGTATTTCGCTAGCGGCCGCGGACCACAACTGGCTCCACCGAGACCCGTATGGGCCGCGTCGATGCAGAGATACACCTGCTCGCGCGGAACGACTTTGTCGATGTGCCGCGCCTCGTCGTAGTCCTGCGCGGTATTGTGATGGGCGCTGATAGAATAGGTCCCGTCGGTGACGACCAGCAGCCCCTTGCCGCTCCCATCGGTCAGAGCGGCCCAGCGGACGTCGGTCTTATTGCCGTTCTCCTGAGGCCGGACGTAGCGCTCATACTGCTGTGCGACGCTGCCTTTGTACAGGCCGACATCCGCGCTGCGCTTGCGGTCCACATAGCTCTCGTGCGGGCCTCTGCCCAGCCAGGTCAGGGTGTCGAACGTGTTCGGCAGAACCAGGTTGACGCCGATCTTGGGCAGCGTCGAGAGGTTGCCGTATGGCTCGACCTGGTTGCTCACATCGACCGAGCCGTCGCCGAAGACGGTGTAAGTCGCGGCGTGGATCATGCCGGTCCCGCTGCGGCCGGCGCAATCCACCGTCGCGCGGATGCGAACGATGCCCGGCGCAGGCTGCTCGGCCGAGACGTTCCTGACCGTGTAGGACAACTCGCGCAGACCCGCCTGCTGTACGTCTCGGCGCAGCCAGTTGTCGTTATCGACCAGCGCACGGTACAGGTTCAGCCGGGGTCCCTGCCCTTCCGAGATCAACTCCATTCCGTCGTACGCGAGCGACGACAGCGTCCCGCTCGACCGGCTCACCACCACCTTGGCGTTCTTACCCTGAACGGTGACGGTGTCGTCGGTATCCGTCAGCGTCAGTGCAGGCAATTGTCTTGGATTTGTCGCCGGCGCGTCGGGAACCGTGTATGGTAGCTCGAACTGCTCGGATGCGACGACATGACCAGCCGGCGCGTAGAGCTCGTTCTGCTTCTGCGTCAGACTGACGTTCAGAAAGTACTCAGCACCGGGTTTGAGCTTGGGCTGCGACGCGGGCAGAGCCACCGTCAGAGACTTGCCCGGCACCGTGCTTGTCAGCGCCTGCTGCCCTTGGGCAACGGGCTGCCCATCTTCGAGCAGTTGCCACTGCAGCGCGAAGCGGTCAAGGTCCGTGAAGAAATACTTGTTGGTCAGGTTCACAGAGACGCTGTCGCTTCTCACCTGTCCGAGCGCGAAGCCGACGTATTGGTAGACCTTCTTAACCTCTAACAGTTTGGCGGTGACAGCGCGATCGGGCGTGACGACACCGTTGCAGCAGAAGTTGTTGTCGTTCGGCTGATCGCCGTAGTCGCCGCCGTAGGCGAAAAACCACTCTTTCGAGCCGTCTGGGTTGGTATTGCCACTGTACTTGCGCAAGCCTTGATCGACCCAATCCCAGATGCAGCCGCCGATCAGGCGTGGATAGGTCTCGATCGCGTCCCAGTATTCCTGCAGGTTGCCGATTGCGTTGCCCATCGCATGAGCGTACTCGCACAGCACAAACGGCTTGGGCGAATTACTGCGGCCTTGCGCGATCACACCGTCGACGGAGGTGTACATCTGGCTGTCCATATCCGCGACTGAGTTCATGCGCTCGTAGTGGATGGGACGCGAGGTATCGAGACTGCGGATCGCCTGAGCGGCCGCGGCGAAGTTCGGACCTCCGCCGGCTTCGTTGCCGAGCGACCAGATCACCACGCACGGGTGGTTTTTGTCACGCTCGACCATGCGGATCTCGCGATCGACGTGCGCTTTCTCCCAGCTCGCGACCGCCGCGAGCGTCTCGCGGCCGTAACCCATGCCGTGCGACTCGACATTGGCTTCGTCGATAACGTACAGGCCGTACAGATCGCACAGATAGTACCACAGCGGATGGTCGGGATAGTGACAGGTTCGCACGGTGTTGATGTTGTGCTGCTTCATCAACTCGATGTCGCGAACCATCGAGCCGATCTCGACCGCCTGCCCGCGATCCGGATCGTGCTCGTGCCGATTGACGCCTTTGAGTTTCACCGATACGCCGTTGACGAAGAACTGCTGGTCTTTCAGCTCGATCTCTCGAAAGCCGAAATGGCAGGCTTTGACCTCCGTCACCTTGCCGGCCTGGTCCAGGAGTTCAAGCACGACGGTGTACAGGTTGGGTGTTTCCGAGGTCCACTTGAGCGGGTCAGCAACGTTCGCGGTCAGCCGAGCCTCCGACTCCTGCCCCGCCGCGACGGTCACGACCTCAGATTGCCCCAGGGACGTCTTCTGCCCTCTGGCGTCCACGAGTGTCGCGCGAAGGCGCCGCTGAGCCGGACTGGCCGAGAGGTTGCGAATCTTGGCAGAAATGCTCATCTCGGCGTCTCGGTACGCTGCATTCAGAGCCTGCCCTGAACTCGCCGAAGGGTCGCTGAGCACGAAGAAATCTCGCAATTGCACCGTCGGCGTGCTGAACAGGTACACGTCGCGAAAGATGCCGCTCAGGCGCCAGAAGTCCTGGTCTTCGAGGTAGCTGCCGTCGCACCAGCGATAGACCTCCGCCGCGAGGATGTTCCCTCCCGGCTTGAGATACCTGGTGACATTGAACTCGGCCGGGGTGCGGCTACCCTGGCTGTAGCCCACTTTCTGCCCGTTGATCCACAGGTAGAACGCGGAGGCGACGCCGTCGAAGTGAATGAACGTCTGGCGGCCCTTCCAGCCCTCCGGCACCATGAACGTCGTGCGGTAGCTGCCCACCGGGTTCGGCTCGCGTGCGGCGGCGAAACGCTGCCGCACGTTTCCGATGATCTTCGGAGGCTCACGCAGGTGCGGATAGGTGACGTTGGAATAGATCGGCGTGCCGTAACCGTGAATCTCCCAGTTGGATGGGACCGGGATGTCGTTCCAGCCGCTGACGTCGAAATCCGTCCGATAGAAATCCACCGGCCGCTCGTCGGGCGATTTGACCCAATGGAACTTCCACGTGCCGTTGAGCGACTGGAAGTACGGCGAGTTCCGCCAGGTCTTAAAGGCATCCGTCGGGTCCTTCATAGCATAGGCCGCGATGGCGGAATCGAAATTCTCGAAAGGCAGACCCGTTGCGTGCGCAGGCTCCTTGTTGATCCCGATGACCTGCTCGTTCTCCCAGTCGGGCGTTTGAGCTTGAGTGGATGCGACACAAAGGCACGCAATCAGGCTTGCCAGGACAGTCAACCGAACGACCATGTTCAATCTCCTCGAAAAGGGAATCGTTACGTGGGCTATCATACCAGGAGGAGCCCAGGATGCCACCCCAAACGTAGCACGGGCATCCCTTTGGCAAGCTCGGGGCAGGCTCTGCCCGTGATCATGGGCGAGACGCCCATGCTACTATGCCCTTACGGCATACTACAAGCAGGAGACCTCCACGCGGCGGATCAAATCCCTGGCGGTGGTGATGCCCTGCAGGTCATCGCTGAGATCATCGACCGGGTCGTACTGGTCGGTGCGGCCGATCAGCTCGGGTCGGCTTGTTGTGCCTGGGATGGCCTCGATCCGGCTCCGATAGACGAGGGAAGGCTGTCCGTTGCCATACGTGTCGGATATCCCCGCTTGGGAAAAACGCGGGAAGGCGACGTTGAAGTCGCCGGAAACGTTGACCTCGACGAAGCATTTCCAGCGGGTCCCGCGCGGCAGTTCGATGTCGGCAACGAGCTGCGTGCGCGGCGTGGCGCACGTGATAGCGTTGACCGCCGGGTTCTGCCAGGTCGGTCCGGCCGGCGCTCCCGTCTGGCGGTTGTAGAAAGACATCCAATAGGGCAGAGCCACGCAACATTCGACCTTGCCTTCCCAGTCGCAGGCCGCGGTGCGATGCGTGACACGCACCATGCGAATATCACCGTCGTCCTCGTTCTCCAGCCAGAGCGCAACCTGAGGAGGATCACCCCACAGGCTGTCTTCGTACACGCGGGGATTCAACTCGAGTTCGAACGTCAGCGTGACGGTTCGGCCTGCGTCTGCGCGCGTCGGCATGGCGGTTCGCTCGCGACATCCACTCGCGCAGACCATCGCCACAGAAAGGGCCAACGCTATCAGGCGTGTGTGCATATTAGGCCAGCGCGAAATCCACAGGAGCGTTGTCCTTCCACCTGCCCTTGGTGAAGTCGGGGAACTCCTGGACGCGGCTGTGTTGCGCGACCGAGCGTTCGCTCAGTTGCGAGATCGCGCTCCAGGTGGCCGCGTCGTAGACATCCATCGGCGGCTTCTTGCCGTGGCGCAAAGCGTCGGTCAGTTGCGTGAGCATCAGGTAGTCGTAAGCACCGCTCCAGTCCCAGGCGCGATACCGGTTCGCTTCGTCGCCCATGGCCTTCCACAAGGGGTGATCGTACTGCTCGACGTAGTCCCAGTAGCTGCTCCAGCGGCCGGGCGTGCCTTTGTCGCGCTCGTACACCTTCGTCTGAATCCAGGCCTCGTCGTTGCGACGGTAGTCGAACATATCGCCGATGCAGGCGCCCAGCGTCCCTTGCACTTTGTGCTCCGGCGACCAGGGCTGCGGCGACACCGCGCCGAAGTAGAGCGTGAAGCTGACCCCGTTGGCGGAACGAATCAGCGTGATGTTGGCGTCTCCCTGGTTGTAGGTCCGCTGGGCGAGGTCGTGGTCCTTGCCAAAACTGCGCTCGGCGTGAAGCCGGAGCGCCCGGCCTTTGCTGCTCATCGAGACCAGGTGGTCCAG
>JAFGLV010000057.1 GCA_016927855.1 Sedimentisphaerales bacterium | reverse complement strand
GGTTTGATCTTCTCGTAGTTCTTCGTCGAGGTCATCACGAGCAGCGAGTTGGTTTCCTCGTCGGCTTCGAAGTAGGTCTCTTCGGACAGATCGTTGGCACTGCTGGAGTCTGTTGCGCCGCCTGTGGCGCCACCACCGCCGGCGGCGGCCCCTCGGTTTTGCTGTCCGCCGGTGCGGCCGGTGCCTTGCTGGTTGAGAGACTGCATCTGCTCGAACATGTTGTTCAAGATCGTCATGAGGTTGGTCGCGGTGCCGTTCTTGAGCGCGTAGACAAAGATCTGTCGCTCCTGCTCAGGATTCTGGTCCAGATCCTCGATGATCTGCGCGACGGTCGCCATCGTTTCAGGCGGACCCGTGACGACGACGGAGTTGGTGCGCGAGTCGGCGGAAGCCACCACAGTCACGTCGGAGGCAGTGCTGCCGCTGGTCTGCGTTTGCTGGCCGCCCCGGCCTCCCCGAGTAAACTGGATGGCTTGGTTCTGGGTGCCGCGGCCGGTGGTTCGCGAGCTTGAGGTGGTCCGTCCGCTGCCGAAGACCTCGTTGACCAGCGACGCCACGTTCTGCGCGTCCGCGTACTTGAGACGGAAGACCTTCACGTCCGCCAGATTGGGGATTTGCGAATCGAGGTTCTTGACCACTTCCTCAACGACATCCAGCATGTTGGCCGGACCGGTGACGACGACAGAGTTGGTGCGGCTGTCGGCGGCGGCGCTAACCTGAAGCTGGGGGCCGCTCTGCTGCTGTTGCTGTTGTTGGCCAAAGCCGCCCCGTCCACCGCGCTGGAATACGCCCTGCGCTCCCTGCTGCCCGCGAGTGTTGCTGGCGGCGTTCTGGCCGAAGAGCTGGTTGATGACCTGGGCGGTGTTCAGCGCGTCGGCGTAGCGCAGTTGGAAGACCCTGACGTCGGCGATCTCGGTCGTCCGGTCGTCCAGGGCTTTGATCATGCCATCCACGACGGCCAGCGCCTCGGCCGGACCGCGCACGACGACGGAATTGGTCCGGCTGTCGGCAGCCGCAACGACGCGCACGTTGACGGACCCGCCGCCGGTGGCGCCGCCTCCGCCGCCGTTGTCACCGCCGCCGCGACCGCCGCGACCGCCGCCTCGGTTCATCATCATCTCCATGACGTTGCCGCGAGCGCCTTGCCGGCCCCGAGCGCCCTGGGCGTCCTGCTGGAAGATGCTGTTGATCAGGTTGGCGGCGCTGGTCGCGTCGGCATTGATCAGGCGAAACACGCGAATCTCCGCGACCGTCGACATGTGCGTGTCGAGCGCGCGGATGATTTCCATCAGACGCCGGATGTTGGCCTTGGTATCGGTGATGATCAGCGAATTGCTTTCGTCGTTCGACTCGATCATCGCGTATTCAGGGATGAGCGGCAGCAGGTTCTGCCTCAGCGCCGCCACGGCCACGTGCCCGACCGGAATCACGTACGTGACCAGGTCGGAAGTGGGTTCGATCTCCTCGGGAGTCCTGATGGTCTGAACCGGGATGTTGTGGACCCGGGCTTCGGTCATGGTATAGATCGTCAGCGTTTTGCCTTCGCGCACCGCCGTCAGGTCCCGGTCCTTCAGCGCGGTGTTGATATACCCGACGGCTTCGTCGACGGTAATGGGCTGGCGACTGATGACGGTGATACGACCGTCGACAATGGTCTCGGAGGAGACGATAGTCAGCCCGGCGGTCTGCGAGAGGTACTCCAGGACGGTTTGCAGAGGCGCGTCCTGGAAGTTCAGCATGATCTTCATGCTGCCGGTGCCGTTGGTTGGCTGCTCCTGGGCGGCCGTGTTGGGATCGGCGGCGCCGGCGCGATTCGGCGTCATCAGGAACGCGGCGATGAGCATCGCGCCGACGGCCATTGCTTTACGGATCTGCATCGTGGTGGTCTCCTTCGAGTGGGTGTATTTCTCGGTCTTCGTCTTATCGGTGTTCTCAATTTCCAAGCTGTTGTTGTCGTCGTTCCATCAGCCGTCGCAGCAGTTCGGCGGCGTCGCCGGTGACGGGCTCCTCAGATGACGTCGTCGGTGCTGATGGTTGGAAGCTTCGATCGCCGCTGAAACGGCCCCGATCGCTGCGGCCGCCGCTGCTGCGACCTTCGTCGCGGGTGCGCCGCGAGGACGAGTAGCTCGACTGCGACCACTGCGACATGTCACTGATATTCAAGGCGCCGCGACCGCCTTGCAGGTCCTGGCCCATCGCTACCATGGTCGTCTTCTCGCCGGACTCGTACTCGAGCGTATCGAGGGTCAGCGACTTGATCTTGCCTTGCGCTATTTCGTCGCCGACGTGCAGCCACAGGACCCCGCCATTCTGGTTGTCCTGGACGAGCGCCTTGAACGTATCGTTCTCGGCGACGATCCCGCGCAAGATGTAGTAAGCCTCCGGAGGAGTCACGACAGTCGGCGTCGTTGGCGTGGGCGGAGTCGGTCGCCACGGCTGGCGGGTCGGCGAGAATATGTTGTTACGGGTGATGACAACGTATTCGGCCGCCATTCCTCCCGGCCCGCTCGCAGGCGGGTGGGCGTTTTCGTCTCTGGACCCGCCTCTGGTTCTGTCCCTGGACCTGCCCGTCGTGCTGTCGTCAGACCTCTCGGTCATGCGGGACCGCGACCGGTCCCCGGGCCTCTCGACCACCTGGCTGACAGTCTGGTTGTCAGGTTCGGTCGTGGTTTCGTTGGCAGCCTCAACGGCGCCTTCGTCCACCGCTTCGTCGGCAGGTTCCTCGCCGGACTCGTCCGCAGACTCATCCACCATTTGGTCGGGGAACTCTTCGTTAGGCTCGTTCTGAGGCTCTGCGTCGTCGTTCATGAGCGCGCCGTCAACCGCGTCGTTGGGCTCATCCACGAGTCCGGTCAGCGTCTCGCCGGCGAGATCGCCTGCTTCCTGGGCGAAGCCGAGAGTCGGTCCGAGCGCCAACACGAGCCCGATTAGGAGCGCCCCCAGGGCCCACATCGTCAAATGTCTATATGTCTTCTTCATTGGTTGCCTCGGGTGCTTTCTGTGGTGCCTGCGTGCTCCCGGCGCTGGGATAGAGGGCCGAGAGGTAGATCTGAATCGACATGGCGTCGCCGGTGTCGCTGCTGGAGCCCAACTGCATGCTCTTGATCTTTACCGGCAGCGCCGCGGTCTCGATCTGCCAGAGGAACTGCGCCACGGCGCCGAGCGTGCCTTTGCCGGCCACGGTGAAGATCATCTCTTGCAGCTCCTTTTCCTTGGCGCCCTGGTCGGGTCGGATCGACGACAGCGACAGCCCGACGTCGCTGGCCCAATCACTGAGGGCCTTGCTGATCCGCATCTGCACGCTGCTGGCGTCCCGCAAGTCGCTGGGCATCTGCGCCTTCCACCTTTCCTGCCGGGTCGCCTGGCCATCCATCAGGATGTCGGCTTGCTCCACCTCGCTCGCAAGCTGCGTTCGCTGCAACCCCATCTCGCCGAGCTTCTTGTCCACCGGCTCGACGACGAATTTGTAGACCACCAGCAGGCCCACGCATGCCAGCGTGACCGCCAGGATGATCCGTTCTCGCTTGGACAGCACCATGTTATTTTACACCTTTGAATTCGAATTTTATGGCAAACTCTTGCTGACGCGCGCTGCCGCCGGCCTCGCGCAGGTACACCTGCATGACGTTGGCGAAGGCCGGATTCTGTTGGAGCTGGTTGAGGACCTCGTAGTAGTTGGCCTGGGTGTTTGCCCGGCCGACCAGCAAGCCCTGACCCGTATCGCTCACGTTCAGGCTGGTGGCCCAGACCGTCCCATATTCCGGGAAGGCGTTCGTCAGTTCGCGCAGGCAGTCAAGGAAGACCGGCTTCTGCGACGTCCAACTCGCGGCGTACTGCATCTGTTCCATGAGCTTCTTGGCCGCGGCAATTTCTTCGCTTATCCCCTCCAAACTCTGAGTGTGAGTGGCGATGTCGGAGCGCTTGATCTGCCAGTCTGCCACGACGGCGCCGACGGCTGCCAGGCCGATGATCGCCGCGACGACAGCCCAGCTTGTGACGCGTTTGCGGCCTGAGGTTTTCTTGCGTCCGATCCGCGGGTTGAGGAAATCGACCGGCGGCCGGTCGGGTCCGGCACCGGCCATCGCCACCGCGGCCGCCGCGATCGATTGGGCGCCCTCCGAGCCCTCGCTCAGATCGATCGGACCTGCCATCAGGCCGGCCCGTCCGTCGCTGACGGTGATCTGCGGGCGCAATTGCGTATTGAGCCGGTCGAGGAGCCCGTCGGCGCGACCGTCACCGTCGTAGACGATGACCTGGTGCGGCGGCGCTTGATCCTGTTCGCCTGACAGCAGGACCAGACGCTGGATCGCGGAGGTGAGCTGCTCGGCGCGATCGGGCGTGGTCCCGTTGGCGCTGGCCATCGGGACGTGCTTGATCGAGCGCAACTGGCCGTTCGCCTGGCTCCAGAACTCGCAGTAGGTCGGGCGAGCGTACAAACCGTAGCGCGCTTCCGGACCCGACCCGGAGAGAATCTTGCCAAACGCCAACGCCGAAACCGTGACGCAGCGCACCTGCAGCCCGGCGGCGGTGGTCAACTCCCTGACATCGCTGACGATCTCGCGTCGAGCGGCCAGCAGCATCACCTTGCTGCTCTCGAACGTGCTGGTGCGACCGAAGTAGTCGAAGATCAGGTCGCTGGCGTTGAGGGAAAACGCGCGCTCCGCCTGGATGCCCAGCATCCCGGCCACCGCGTCGGCACTGGCCGGCGGCGCCACGATTTCCTTCGCGACGATCCACTTCGTCGGAATCCCGACGACCGCGTGACGCGACGAAAAGTGGTTCGCGCGGAGGAAATGTCGGAGCTGCTGGCCCAGGTCTTTGGCCGTCTCGGCGCTGAGCTTGCCTTCGAAGGTCAGTTGGCCGACGCGTCGAACCTCCGGCCGTCCGGCCCGGGCCGCCACTTCCGCGGCCACGATACCGAACTCATCGATCGCAAGTCCTAATAGGGTTCGAGTGCCAAGCATTCTTTTGGTCCAATCATCTCATGCCCACAATGGCGTTGGTAAGAGGCTCACCCTTTTTCAGGGTGGCGACGATTTCACGTTCCAGCGGCCAGCCCGAATGGGTCATCGACTTCCAGTAGACGATCTGAGGCTTGCCGGCCTGCATGTCGAAGACGACCCGGTAGCGCTTATAGGCGCGTCCGTTGCCCGACAGACAGATGATATCGGCGGAATACTGATACGAATTGACGGTGATGTAGCTGCCGATCGCGGTGGCTTTGGCCGAGTCCAAAGCGTTCGCCACCCAGGCGACCGAAGTCAGGTCGGCGGCGGTCGATTCGCGATATGAGATCAAGGCGTCGACGTCCTGCTCTTCCAGCTCGGGCAGGCACAGCAGCACGGCCTTCGACGCGGTGTTGACGTTGACCAGACCCGAGCGCGTTTCTTCCTCGCCGGTGGTTAGACGGTCGGCGATCTGCTCGAATTCCTCCGCGGTCATACCGCTCTGGGCATAGAAGTCCAGTACGCTGGTGTAGCTGGGGTTGTTGGGGATGGCGCTCATGATCTGCAGGGCGCGGTCCTGGCTGACAAACTCTTCCAACGCCGCCTGCAGAGCCGCGCGGGCGGTGGCATCGTTGACGTTGATCAGCTCACCCTCAGCGCCTGCTGCGCCGCCTCCGCCTGCGGCGCCCGCACCGCCTGCGCCACCTGCGCCCCCTGGGCCGGCGGCACCGGCCTCGCCTTCCGCCCCGGGCTCTGTCCCTTCGGTTTCTTCGGTAGTGGTGCCGGGCTCGGTGGTGTAGACGGTGACGTAATCGTAGAATCCCGGCTCCAGCCGGCCGTTACTATTGTCCGGCGGGTCGCTCTCGTCGCCGTCGTTTTCGTTGTCGTCCAGGATCCCGTTGAGATTTGTGTCTTCGCCGAAGAGCAGCTCCTTCGAGGCCCCCTTGATCAGGAGGATTTCCTCGACGGTCTCCAGCGGTCCGTTCTTACAGTTGTACGGTTCCGGCAGCAACAGATAGTACTCGTCCTCGGCGCCTCCGGCGGTGACCTCGCTGTCCTCGTCGCGCCAGTCGATGATGGAGGCCGCCAGTTCGCTGGTCATGCCGGGCAGACGCAGCAGCATCTCTTCCGAAGCGCTGTTGAGGTTGATCTTGCCGGCTTCATCGGTCAGGCCGAACACGAACTCCTGATCGTCCTCCAGGTCCGACCGCAAGACCCAGAAATAGCCGTTGCCCACCTGCATGGCTTCGTACGGAACGTCGGATTCGAGCGTGATGGTCTCGCCTTCTTCCTGGACCGCCATCAACTGCGAAATGATGTATTGGCATGCGCCGGAAGCGATGTACTCGCACTCGAGCGCCGCGACGTGGTTGGCCGAGAGGATCGCGGCGACCCGCATCGAACGCGCGAACACCAGCGCCAGTCCCGCCAGGACGAGGACGACCCAGATCGTAACGATCAAGATCGTGCCTTTGGCGCGACCAGACCGAACGGATTGTCCAAGCGTGCGCGTTCTCATTGCTTCGCCTACCCACCCTCTCCTGACAGTTCTGCCAGCTCTTCTTCGGTCAGAGCGGTGAGCCCACATGGAATCGGGAAGCTCTGAATGAGCTGTCGCTGTGGAAGCTCCGAAGCGCTGGTGACCGTACTTTTGACATTACGGCTTCGCACGTCGTCTACTACGTGAATCTCGATCTCCACCGCCAGCGGCAGGCTGTTGGCGTCCTCGACCGAATCCCATTCGTCGATCCAACTGGTGCCGTCGAAATACCGCAGGTTCAGCGACACCACGTTGCGGCAGAGGACCTGCTCGTTCGGATCGATCGTCTTGGGACTGAGCAGGTTCGAGGTCACCTTGCGGACCAGCTTATAGGTGTCTGGGACCGTATCGATCCGCGTCCTGGTGATCTGTCGGCCATCGATCAGGTCGTAGCCGAGGTCCTCTTCCAGACCCAGTTCGATCTTGCCGATGCCACCGACGATCTCGTCCCGGCTGGCATAAACCTGGGTCGTGTAGAATTCCAGGATGTCGGTATCGGCGCCCTTGAAGCCGCGCTGGTCCGTACCGACGAACGCGCCCGCCAGCACCCCGGTCGGCGGCAGGACGCCGTAGATGTCCTGCTTGAGCAGCTCGATCGCGTCCATCGCTTGCGCCGTCGGGCTCACCGCCGACAGGGCGCTGCGATGCGCCCTGAAGCCGGTATAGAGCGCGGTGTACAAACACCCGGCCACCACGACCATCAGCGCCATGGCCGCCAGCAGCTCCAGGAGCGTGAACCCTTTGGAATGCAGTCGCGCGCCGGTCATCTCAGCTCTCCTCCGGGTAGACCAGCGTGCTGAGCACGAACTGTCGTTGACGTCCCTGTGATTGCCAGTGAATCGTCACGTCGATCTGGCGCACTGTCGATTCCGTCCAGTTGGCCACGTCGAGAGTCCACCGATAGGCCGCCCAATCCGTAAACTCGCCGCTGCGCGCGCCGGTCTCCCAGTCTCCCGCCGCCAGCAGCTCCGTCATCTTGATGCTGGCCAGCGCGGCGGCTTCCATCCGTTGGCGCGACTGTCCCGCCAGACGCGTGCATAGACCGATGGTCTGCATCGCCACCGGCATGACGATGCCGAGCAGCGCGACGGTCGCCAGCAGCTCCACGAAGGTGAAGCCGCCCAGATGGCGCCTCCTAACGGGATTTTCTCGACGAGTATTTCGCATAGCTCTGATAGCCTTCTTCGGGCTCGACGATGGCGAACGACTCCGTCATCGTCGGACACGTCACCTCCAGGACGTTCCCGCTGCGGTCCAATAGCCGGACCGTGCCCGCGGTCACAGTGCCCTGGGGTGTGAACTCCAGGAAGACTTCCGTTTCATCTTCGTCCACGCTCTCCAACTCGATGTCGATGTCCTTGGGGAACGTGAAGACCTGTCCGAACTCAGCCTTGAGCTTCTGAAAGGCTCCCGACTGCCACGAGGTCAGCCAGTAGGTGCGTTCGGTAACGTCGAAGTTGAGCCGATAAATGATCCCTTCGCTGATCGCCTGAGAACGCGCGTATTGAGTGAAAGCGAGAATCGTCGCGGCGGTGTCATCGATTTTGCGTGACGCGAAGAAACCGCGCAGAGACGGACCTGCCAGCGCCAGGACGGTCGAGAGAATGACCATCACCAGAATCAGCTCCAGCAGCGTGAAGGCTGCGGCTGCACCGTGTTGTCTCTTGTTCGCGTTCACGTATCGTTCCGTCCGGGAGACTTCTCGCGGTCATAGGCGTCACGCCGTCGGGGCCGCAAGGCGGTCGGGTCGGCTAATAACCCGTTTCCAGCGTCCAGTTCGTAATGTCGTCGTCACCGCCCAGTTGGCGATCCGGGCCGGTCGAGTACAGATCGTAGCCGTCCTGGTTGTAGGTGCCGGGATAGCGGTACTGGTATTCCTCGCCCCACGGGTCCAGCGGGACCTCTTTCCGCAGGTACGGCCCATGCCAACCGTCGGCTTCGGTGGTCGGCGTCTGGATCAGCGCCCTGAGACTCTCAGCGGTGGAAGGATACCGACCGACGTCGATCTCGAAAGCGTCCAGTGCAACTTCGACTTGGGAGATCTGCGTTTTGGCCGCCGTGATCTTGGCGTCCTCGGAGCGACCGGTGAATCTGGGCAGCACCACCGCGGCCAATGTCGCCAGAATCACCAGCACGAGCATCAGCTCGATGAGCGTGAAGCCGCTGTGCCGGGCCCGCCTCTCGGGACATGTCTGTCTTCCGTTCTTCTCAGCCATCGATTTCATATCATTTCCTGCAACTCAAGAGTCCACGAGTGAGTTCTATTGGCTCGGACCACATCTTGCGTCCGATCGCTTTCGCACGTGTCAGTGCCGGACTAGCGAATCAGCTCCTGAAGGCTGAAGATGGGCAGCAGCATGCCGATTACCACCGTGCCCACCAGGACCGCCATCACGAACAGCAGCGCCGGTTCCAGCAGCGTGACCATCATCTTGAGATGACGATCGAGCTCATCTTCGTACGCGCCGGCCAAGCGGGTCAGCTCCTTGTCCAACCGTCCGCTTTCCTCTGCCACCGAGATCATCTCAATGACCGCGCTGGGAAACAGCACTCGGCAATTCTCCAGGCTGCGCGCCAGCGGCTGACCTTTCTGGACGCTCTCGATAGAGTTTGTCACCGTGTCGGCCAGCACCTGGTTGCCGATCGCTTCCTTGGCGACGCGCAGCGACGCGATCAGCGGCACGCCGGCGCCGACGAGCGTCCCCAGCATGCGACAGAACCGCACCAGTGCGAAGCGCGCCACGCCGGTCCCGAACAGGGGTGTCTTCAGAAAAATGCGCTCCATCGTCCGGCGGCCTTCCTCCTTGGTCAACATGCGGTGAATCCCAAAGATCACCAGCGCTATGCCCAGAACCAGGAAGAACCAATACTTGACCAAGGCGTCGCTGGTACCCACGATCGCGCGCGTCAAGGGCGGCAGCGAGCCGCCGAATTCCTCGAACATCGTCGAGAAACGCGGGATGAAGAACGTCAGGAGGAAAACCATGATACCGGCGGCCATCACCGCCAGGATGATCGGGTAGACCAGAGCGCCCTTGACCCGGCCCTTGAGGTCGGCTTCGCGCCCACGGAAGGTCGCGATCTGTTCGAGAACAATATCGAGAAAGCCGCCGGTTTCGCCGGCGCGTACCATCGCGACGTAGACAGCCGAAAACGCACGCGGGTGCAGGCTCAACGCGTCGGCCAGCGACATGCCGCCGGACACCTGGTCGTGGATGGTTGCCCATAGCCTCTTCGGCGCCATCCGCGCCGCCTCGCGGCTGAGGATGCCCAAGGCGCGGCTCATCGGCACGCCGGCGGCCAACAGGTTGCTCAACTGGCGCGTGAAGGCATCGACTTCGCGCTTCGTGACGCCGCCCATGCGTGCGAAAACGCCTTCGGCGTGCCCCTCTTCCAGGCGCTCGACCGAGACGGGGCTGAGACTCTTATCGAAGAGCTGATCGATCGCGGCGGCCCGGTCGGGTGCTACCAGCCTGTCGGCGACCTGCAAGCCCTTTGCGTCTATTGCCTTGTATGCGAATGTTGCCATGGCAAGTTGCCGTTACTCCTGGGAGACGACGTCCAGGGCGCTGTCGGCGAAGGAGTCGTCTTTGGTCACTCGGAAGACCTCGTCGATGGTGGTTCCACCGGCCCGCACGTGACGGAAACCGTCGTCGCGCAGGCTGGTCATGCCCTGCTGGGCAGACGCCTGACGCAACGCGCGCGGCGAAGCGTTCTCGAGAATCAGGGCGCGAACGTCGTCGGTGACCACCATCATTTCGAAGATGCCCATACGCCCGCGATAGCCGGTTCCCTGGCAGTTCCGGCAGCCTCGTCCGCGGTAGAGCGTCGCCGGCAACTTGTCGCCGAAGCGAGGACGCAGCGGCGCCACCTCGCTCTCGGGGACCGGCTCCTTGCATTCGGGACAAATCCTACGCACCAGGCGCTGGGCAACGACCGCCTCCAGCGACGATGCGACCAGGTAGGGCTCGATGCCCATATCGACCAGACGCGTCAACGCCGTCGGTGCGTCGTTGGTGTGCAGGGTCGAGAAGACCAGGTGACCGGTCAGAGACGCTTGAATCGCGATCTCCGCGGTCTCAAGGTCACGAATTTCGCCGACGAGGACCACGTCGGGGTCATGACGCAGGATGGATCGAAGCCCGTTGGCGAAGGTCAAGCCCGCCTTGCGTGAGACCTGGATCTGATTGATGCCGTGCAGTTGGTATTCGATCGGGTCTTCGATCGTGATGATCTTGCGCTGGATATCGTTGATTTGGGACAGACCGGCATAGAGCGTCGTCGTTTTGCCGCTGCCGGTCGGGCCCGTGACCAGGATGATGCCGTGAGGTCGTTCGAGAATGATCTTGGTGACCTTCAAGTCACGCTCGGACATGCCGAGCCTGTCCAGACCCAGCAGGACGCTGGTCCTATCGAGCAAACGCAGCACGACGGCTTCGCCATAGAGCATCGGGATGACGGAAACACGCACGTCGATCTCGCGGTCGGAGATGATGATCTTGATGCGGCCGTCCTGGGGGATGCGCTTCTCGGCGATGTCGAGCTTGCTGAGAATTTTCAGACGTGAGACGATGGCCGCCTGGAACTGCTTGACCTCCGGCGCCACCAGCGCTTCCTGGAGCACGCCGTCGATGCGATAGCGCACTCGCAGGCTCTCCTCGAACGGTTCGATGTGTACGTCGGTGGCGCGCAGCTCAATGGCTTCGGTGAGGATCTGGTTGACGAACCGGACGATCGAGGCGCCCTCGGCCGCGTCGGTCAGGTCCATGTCGTCGTCGGAATCCGTGTCGATTACCTGGAAACCGCCCTCGCCGGCCTCCGAGATCATCGACTGGACCGTATCGGCGCCGACGCCCAGGTACTTCTTGATGCACCGGTCGATCTCCGTCGACGGCGCCAAGGCGAGCTGGAAATCCCGTCCCGTCGCCAGACGCAACTCGTCGACAGCCGACGTGTCGAACGGATTGTTCGTGACGACGTAGACCTTGTCGTCTCCGTCCTGGACCGGCATGACGTGTTTGTCCAGCAGGATGCGCGCGGGGAACTGCGCCAGGAACTCCTTGGTGAACTGCTGGTGCTCGAGCTCGACATAAGGCAGCCCGAACTCGTGGGTCCAGAAGCGCAGCAACGGTTCTTCGGCCAATCCGCAAGCCGCGAAGGCCCGGGTGGGTGGCTCGCCGGTAGCGAGCAACCCATTGATCCCCCGGGCCGCGGTTTCGTCGATCAGCCCCTGTTTGACCATTCTTTCGACTAGTGCATTATTCATGGGGCTGGCCAAGTCTTAGTCCAAAATTCCATTCAGTACACAATTAGCTTCTTGCTTGAGAGAGAGGACTTCACGCAGTTGGGCTTGCGCGGTGGCCAACTCCTGCCTGGCCTTCTCTTTCGCCTGACGCAGAGCAGTCAACGCCGTTTTGATCGCGTCGTTTGAAGGTGAGCCTTCCAGCAGGGTCCGCAGGGCCTCCGTCTTCTTCTGGACGTCTGTCTGCTCGCCTTCCTGGGCGCCCATCATGCCCCGGCGTCCACCCTGGCGTCCGCCCTGGCGACCGCCGAACATGCCCATCATGCCGCCGCTCTGGAGATCGCGGCTGAGGGTCTGGACCTTCTCGACGCGCGGTCCGATGACCTTCCACTCCTCGGCGGTGATACCGAGCTGCTCCTGCATCATCTGCGCGCGTCGCTCTTGCATCTGCTGCATCATCTCAGGAGTCATCTCGCCGCGTTGGCCACGTTGGCCACGTTGGCCACCGGCGCCGCCGGCACCGCCGCCAGGCTGCGCGACCGCCATGCTGACTGCCAGGAGGGCTACTAGGCAGCCCAAGGCACCGATACCGATCACTTTTCTCAACATTTTCGTCTCCTTTCAAAAAGACCAAACCACGTTACCTTGACACGTTTCAGGACTCACCACGAAGCCCTGCTCCTACTCGTATAGTGGAAGGACCCCTCCCCTCGGTCACACACAAATGCGTTTTTTTTGTGAGAGTCCGCCGCGGCAGGGACCGTCGCGGCGCCGCCGGAAGCCATTATGGCAGGAAATTGCCGATTCGGCCGTTACAGGTCAGTTCGAGACACCCATCCTCCCGAAACCTCCGCCCCAGAACGCCGTGGCAAGGGCCGGTGGCCCCGGCGGCGCGATAGATGCTGCGAATGCCTTCATGGCGGCACTGGGACGGGCCCTTGACCGGCCAGCCCCGCCAGCCTTCCGTGATGCCTTGATTGACGAACGACTCCAAATCCACTCTCATCTCATCGGAACTCATCGTGCTGCCCTTTCTTCTGCCTGTTTCCGTGCAGGCGACGTTGCCGTGTCACGTCAGGTCAAGTGGCACGATACCGAGCCTGGTTACACCGGTCCTTTGGTTTCCGCCAGCAGGGTGCACCGTCCCGAGGCCGCGATGCATGATTGGACGAATCCGCGTAGCGCGTTATTGCATCGCGGTCAGGTCCGCCCGGGCCGATGGGAAGATAAAGGATTGCAGAAAAAGAGATTAGACTCTCCAGCCTGCGTCCGAGAAAATCTCCGGGATGAGATCGGGATTCGAGAGTGGCTACCGGCCTGTTGCAGCGCCGGCGAGGGTCTTCGCCGGGTCGGCCGCCGGCGCCGTTTGTCCCCGGCGGCCGTGCTCTCCCAGCACATCAGGCAGGCTCAAGCCGTCAACGGACTTGCCGAGTCTCCTCGCCACCGCTTCAAGCCAACTTGCCATCGCGGCCACTCCGTCGGGATCAAGCTCGTAGCCGGCCGAGTCCATCAGAAGGTGCAGGGCTTCCGCGACGCCGCGAGACGCGTGATAAGCGCGCGAAGCGGTCAAGGCGTCGAAGGTATCCGCCACGGCGATTACGCGTGCGCCCAGCGGGATCGCGGTTCGCGCCAGGCCATCGGGATAGCCTTGGCCGTTCCATTTCTCGTGGTGGTGTCGGACAATCGCGATCTCCCGCTCCAGAAAGCTCATCTTCTCGAGAATCCGCACCGCGATGATCGGGTGCTGCTCAATGATCTTGCGTTCGGCGGGAGTCAGATCGTCGGGTTTAGCCAAGATGGCGTCGGGGATGCCGATCTTGCCGATGTCGTGGATCATGGCCGCCCGCCGGATCAGGTCCACGTGCTTGGGCCCGAGGTCCATCGTTTCGGCGATATTGACCGCGTAATGCATGACGTTTTCCGAGTGGCTCTTGGCGTAGGCATCCTTGGCTTCAAGGGCCTGCACCAAGCCCCAGATGCTCTCCATGAACATCTTCTCGGCCTTTTCCGAAAGCCCGGCCACCCGCCTCTGGAGCGTCTTGATCTTGTCCAACTCGATCTCGTTGGCGGTGATGATCCGAGCCATGCTGGCGTCCCAGAGCCTGACGCAGTTCCTTCCGCCGTTCTTGGCGTCGTAGAGTGCCATGTCGGCGCGCCGCATGACCTCGCGTGGATCGTGGCGTTCCGGATCGCTTTCGGCAATGCCGCAACTGATGGACATCGACATGTCCTGGTCGAGGCGGATCTGCAGAACCTTGGTGCGAATCCTCTCCATCAGGGTCCGGCCGTCCACTGCCTTGGTCTCGGGCATCAGAATCACGAATTCGTCGCCGCCGTAGCGCGCCAACACGTCGGGGATTCGCTTCTCCTTCTTCATGCACGCCGCCAGCTTCCGGATCGCGTCGTCGCCGGCAGCATGACCCAGCGAGTCGTTGATCATCTTGAAATGATCCAGGTCGACGATCGCCACTGAGAAGGGGCGCTTGTATCGCGCCGCGCGGTCGCACTCAGCCTGGAGCTTCTCCTCGAGCAGCTTGCGCGAGCCCACCCCGGTCAGAGCGTCGGTCAATGATGTTAGTCTGGCCTGCTGGTAGCGCGTCGCGTTGCTCAGGTGGGCGGTGATGAT
>JAFGLV010000056.1 GCA_016927855.1 Sedimentisphaerales bacterium | reverse complement strand
CGCGTGGTGCCTGGGTGGTCCAGCTCTGTCCTTACTCGGCATGTTACCGGGTCGGCCCGGCGGCGTCCAGAGGGATTTCGGCCGGCGTGCCGACCTGGGCCCATGCCGGTCAGGCGGACGTGTCTTCCGCCGGCTCGTCGGAGGCGTCATCGGGGCGCGCCGGTATGCGATAGTCACCGTCGAACCAGGCGCCCAGGTCGACGAGCCTGCAGCGCTCCGAGCAGAAGGGGAAAAACTTGAGGCGTTGCGCCGCGCGATCGCCGGTGAGGGTGACAGGCCGGTGGCATACGGGGCAGCGCCGCTGACGGCGCTTCGGTGGAGGTTGCTGAGACTTGTCTGGCGGCGCTTCCATGCGAGTGGCTCCGAGAAACGTAATGCCTCGTCCGTTCGTGTGACGGCGAGAACCGGTTCCTCATTCCGCGGGCAAAGCTGTTGGACGTGTCTGAGACCTGGTGCGACCTCGATCCTCCATCCTAATTGCCTGCGAGGGACAACTGGCCGGATCGCCTCTGGACTCTAGGCGCTGTCAACGAGATGCTCGGGTTCCTACTGTATGCCTTCGGCGAGACCTTTTTCGACCATTCGGGCGTACTCGACGCAGTAACGGGCCCACGGCTGGGCTTCAAGTCTCGCCTTGGGGATAGGATCGCCTGTCCCCTCGCAAATGCCATACACACCGTCCTCGATTCGCTGCAATGCGTCGTCGATTTCGTGCAGGATGCGGCGTTCGCCGTCCATCAGACCCAAGGCAAACTCCTGCTCGTAGTTGTCTGTGCCCAGGTCGGCCATGTGGATCGGCATGCTCGAAAGGTCACCGCTGGCGTCCAAGCGGGATTTCTTGAGCGTCTCACCCTCAATCTCGAAGACATTTTGGAAAATCTCGCGTCGTTTCTCCAGGAGCAACCCCCTGAAGTGTTGAATCTCAGCCGCGGTCAAATGGCGTTTCGACGGGGGCTTCCTGGCGGTCTTCTTCTTCGGGACTCTCTTGCGTTGCTCAGCCACGTTTCCATCAACCTTTCACTTCGTATAGGCAACAGGCTCCGGTCTATAGAAACCCATATTATAGCATACGTGCCCGCCTGAGCATAGCGCCATTTCCCTCTCTGACGCAAATTCACGGCGTGAACCGGTGGACATACTCAGATGGAATCTGATACGCCGGGGCGGCCTACGTTGTTCGTAAGTGATTTGTTTGAATTGGTTTATGGTCACGCAGACTCGGTTGACGGTCCGTGTGAGCCAAGCGAAGGCGAAGCCTGGGCGGCGTCCTTAGCCATTTTCCCCAAGGGAAGGAAGACCCTCTCGGCGCCCACCGGGGCAGAGAAGACCGGAACGCCGAAAGCCCTCTGCAGCTCAGCGGGGGTGAAGACCTCGTTGGTCGAGCCCAGCCGATAGAGTCCAGGCCCTCCGGAAGGGCCGTCCGAAGAAGGGCGCAGCAGCAAGACCTGGTCGCAGTATTGCGCCGCGAGGTTGATGTCGTGTGTTACCGCCGCGACAGTCGTGCCCTTGTCACGCTGGATCGACTTGAGCAGGTCGTAGGTAGCAACCTGATGCCGAAAATCGAGAAAGCTCGTGGGCTCGTCCAGCAGCAGGATGGGCGTGTCCTGGGCCAGCGCTCGCGCGATGAAGACACGCTGACGCTCGCCGCCGCTGAGCTGGGCCAAGGGGCGGGACGCGAACCGTGCGGTGTCGGTCCGTTCCAGCGCTTGCGCGACCAGCCGACGATCCGCCGCGCTCTCGAAGCCCAGTTGGTTGTAGTGCGACGTCCGCGCCATCATCACCGTCTCGGAGACGGAGAAGCCAAAGGCAGGAACGAACTCCTGTCGGACGACAGCAACCTGCTGAGCAAGGTTGCGTGCGCTGAACGACCGCAGGCTGGCGTCACCCAGGCGGACCTCGCCGGATAGGGGTTTGAGCTGGCCGGAAAGCAAACCGATGAGCGTGCTCTTGCCGGCGCCGTTGGGTCCCACGATGGCGAGGAACGTGCCGCGTGCCACGTCGAAAGTGACATCCTGTAGGACCGGACGGGCCGGCTCATACGCGAAAGTCACGTTATCGACGTGCAAGGAAAGTGTCATGACAGTCCCTGGACCTTCCTGTTGTATCGAACGAGCAGAACCAGGAAGAATGGGCCACCTACGATGGCGGTGACCACGCCTACCGGCAGTTGCGCCGGCGCCACGACCATGCGCGCCACGGTATCGGCGATGACCAGGAACATCGCGCCGCCCAGGCTGCTCAAGGGCAACAACTGGCGGTGGTCGGGCCCGAAGACCAGCCTGACCGCGTGGGGGACGATCAGGCCCACGAAACCGACCAGGCCGCTAAGACTGACGGCCACCGCGGTCATAAACGCGGAAAGCGCAAAGGCCACGATTTGTGTGCGTTCGACGTCGATGCCCATGGTTTGGGCGTCGGCCGAGCCGAAGCTGATCGCGTTGAGCCTGGGCGCCTGAAAGAACAGCGCCACGATACCGGCCGTGACGAACCCGCCGGCGACCCAGAGCACGAAGAAGTCCTCCTCGGTCATGTTGCCCATGAGCCAGAATATGGTCGCGTACAGTTGCTGACCCCGCGCGATGGAAGCCAGGAACATGATGAGAGCCGAGAAGAAGGCGTTGACCACCACGCCGGCCAGCAACAGGCCTGTGACATGTACCCTGCCTGTGATCCGCCCGATCCCCCAGACCAGCCAAACCGTGCCCAAGGCGCCCACGAAAGCGAACACCGCCAGAGGCGAGCGACCCCACAGCGTCCAGGTGATCCCGCTGATGACCGCCAGGATTACGCCCAACCCGGCGCCGCTGGAAATGCCGAGAATGTACGGATCGGCCAAAGGGTTACGCAGCAGCGCCTGGAAGGTCACCCCCGACGCAGCCAGCGCGGCACCTACGATGGCCGCCAGAACGATGCGCGGCACCCGCACGCGCAAAAGGATTTCGTAGTCGGGATTGGGCGCGCCCGGATCGTTGCCGGCTGTCAGGGCCGCACGCAGGGAGACATGCTCCGTGCCCACCAGCGCGCAGGCCAGCATGACCACAATGAGCACCAGCAGAGCAGCACCGGTCCGAATCAGCAAGGTCTTCGGTGACAGCAGCGCTAGCACAATCTTACTCTCCTAGCGGTTCGGGTCGCAGGCACCTGGCGACGGTCTCGATTCCCTCGCACAACCTGGGGCCCAAGCGCGAGACCAGATCGCCGTCCACGATGTAGATCCGTCCGTTTACCACCGCCGGCACGTTAGGCCAGCGCGACCAGTATTGCAGCGCCTGCGCGCGTTGGCTTTCCTCGTCGCCGGGGACCATGGTCGGCTCGATGATGACGTCGATACCTGACGCGAGAACCTGCTCGGCGCCGATCGGGGGGTACTTGTGCAGGGTCGGACCGATGGCGTTCCGGCCGCCGGCCAGCTCGATCAGCTCGTTTGGAAATGTGTCTCGACCGGCGACGCGCAGCGGCTCTCTCTGCACGACCCAGAGGACCTTGGCTCTGGTGCCCGATGTGATACTGCCCTGAAGTGCTGCTATCTGCGCGCGCATTTCAGCGACTATCTCCTGCGCGCGGCCCTCGGTGCCTGTCGCGGCGCCGGCCGCGAGAATGCCCTGAAAGAGGCCGTCGATCGTCTCGATATCGAGGGTCAGGCAGGCGTAACTCATACGACGCAAGCGGTCCGCCAGAGTTCGGTGTTGCGCGAAGCCCAGCGTCACGACCAGATCGGGTCTGGTCGCAATGATGGCCTCGAGATTCGGCTGCCAGAAGCTGCCGACCTTTGGTTTCTGCGCGACGTCAGGAGGGTAGTCACTGTCAACCGTCACGCCGACGATTTCCGGACCCAGCCCGAGAGCGTAAAGGATCTCCGTGAGGTTGGGTCCCATCGAAACGATGCGCGTCGGCGGCGCGGTCTGCGGCGTGTGCGCCCGGACCGCCTGACGACCTAGCAGCCCATAGCCCAGGAGGCACCAACATACCAATCCCGCCAATAGCAGCCACCATTTGCGCATCAGGTCCTCTTGAACTGCTTCTCCAGTTCGGCGACAGTAAATTTGATCGTCGTGGGTCGTCCGTGCGGACATCGGTTCGTCGATTCGAATCGCTGCCTGTCCGCCAGAAGCTGCTGAATCTCGTCGTCGGTCAGCTTCTGGCCTGCCTTGATCGCCGCTTTGCAGGCGGTCATATTCAGCACCTCAGCGAGCAGATTCTCGGCATTCAGTTCGCCGCTCTTGGTCGCGAGCAGATCGATCAGGTCCTCCACGAACGCCAGCGGAGAGGTCTTGCCCAGCAGGGTGGGGAAGGCCTGAACCGCATACGTGCGGGGTCCGAATGCAGTCAGCTCGATCCCCAGCCGTGCGATCAGCTCGGCGTTGCTCTCGATGGCGTCCGCCTGTACCGCCGTGACGTCGAAGTTCTCAGGCAGCAGCAGGCGTTGCGATTCGAGGTTGCCGCGGCGTACACGCTCGCGCAGCATCTCGTAGAGCATCCGCTCGTGCAACGCGTGCTGGTCGATGATGACAAAGCCCTCGTCGGTCTGCTCGACGATGTAGCTGTCATGAATCTGGATGAACTTGGGTCCTTCAAACTCCATCGGGGCGCGCGGCTCCGGGAACCGCATGACCGATTCCCTGTGAGTGGTGGTTGCCGGACGCGGCGGCTTCGACGGCGTCAGATCGAATTGCTGCTGCTGATGGGCGGGACGGTGCCGTTTGAAGAACTCCGCCATCGCGTCGGCAATCTCCTGTCTGCGCGCGTGCTGGCCTCCCATCTCATCGCCGATGGTATCACCGGGTAGCGTCGGGAGTCTGGCGGTGACGTGCAGGTCCGTGCCGAGCAGCTTCTCGCGCATGGCGCCGAGCACCTGCGAGTGGACGAGGTTCGCGTTGAAGAAACGCACCTCGATCTTGGTCGGATGGACGTTGACGTCGTAGTCGGCGGGAGGCATTTCGATGAACAGGAAGACGACGCCGAACCGGTTCGGTTCGAGCAAGCCGCGATAGGCCTCCTTGATCGCGTGGGAAAGGAACTTGTCCCGCACGAAGCGGCCGTTCAGGAACGCATACTGAAAGCGATTGTTCGTGCGCGAGCTGCTCGGCCGGCCCAGAAGGGCACGAATGCGTATGCCTTTCTCCTCGGTCCGGGCTTCGATCAGATCGTCGGCGGCCAGCATCGAGAAGAGTTGCCCGATGCGCTCGCGCAGACCCTGGCTCTTTGAGAGGCGGTACAGCTCCTTGCCGTTATGAACCAGCGTCAGGTCGAGCGCGCCGGCGGGCAGCGCGATCCGCGTGAACTGCTCGCTGATGTGGCCCATTTCGGTGTTGGCAGTGCGCAGGAACTTACGCCGGGCCGGCAGCTTGTAGAAGATATCGCGCACCTGGATCGTCGTGCCGACGTCGCCGCTGCACGGACTGACGGGTTGTTTGTCGCCGCAGTCGATTTCGAGGCAATGCGCCTGGTCGGAGTCGCGTGCGCGGCTAACCGCGCGAACCTGTGCGACGGACGCGATGCTCGCTAACGCCTCGCCGCGGAATCCAAGCGTCGCGATGTGGCTCAGGTCGTCGGTGTCTCTGATCTTGCTGGTCGCGTGAGACTCGAAGGCGGTGTCGAGGTCGTCGGCGTCCATGCCGAAGCCGTTGTCGCTGACGGAAATCAGCCGCCGGCCTCCGTCGTCGACCGCGACGGTGATCTGCGTCGCGCCCGCGTCGATACTGTTTTCCATCAACTCCTTGACCACGCTGGCGGGGCGCTCGATCACCTCCCCGGCGGCGATCATATTGATCATGTTCTGGTCAAGGCGAACGATTCGAGCCATAGGGGATACCTGCAGTCCTCTCTAATCCTCCACCCTCCTTCATCAAATACGAAATTCGAATCTCGAAATCCGAAACAAACTGAAAGTGCCAAGGGTGAAGTGTTAAGTGACAAGTGCCCTTCAAACTTGAAACTTCAAACTGCTTTCGGACTTCGTGCTTCGGATTTCACCGCCAGGTTTGCAGCAGACTGCGTCCGGTCATTTCCTCCGGTTGAGGCACGCCCATCATCTCCAGCAGCGTCGGCGCCACGTCCGCCAGCGAGCCTTCTGTGCGCAGCCTGGCGCCTTTGTACCGCTCGTCGAAGACCACCAGCGGCACGTCGCCAACCGTGTGCGCGGTGTGAGGACTGTCGGGATCTCCGTCGATCATCTTTTCGAAATTACCGTGATCGGCGGTGACGATCGCGGCGCCGCCCATGCCCTTGACCTTGTCCAGGATTCTGCCGACGCACTGATCGACTACCTCCGCCGCGTGGATCGCGGCCGACAGGTCCCCGGTGTGACCGACCATGTCGGGATTCGCGAAGTTGACGACGATCGCGTCGTACTTGTCGGATTCGAGACGTTCCAGCACGACGTTCGCAACCTCGAAGGCACTCATCTCAGGCTTCAAGTCGTACGTGCGCACCTTGGGTGACGGGACGATCTGGCGGTCTTCACCCTTGAAGGGCTTTTCCGTGTAGTCGTTGAAGAAAAACGTCACGTGCGCGTATTTCTCCGTCTCGGCGCAACGGAATTCCTTGATGCCCAGCTCGGCCCAGTAAGCCGCGAGGATGTTCTTCATCTTGGGCGGCTTCGGGAAAGCGACCGGCGCCGGGATCGTCGCATCGTATTCGGTCATGCAGACGAAGTAGACATTGGGCTGGGTGGGCCGCGGAAAGCCCTGGAAGTGGGGCTCGACGAACGCTCGGGTCAACTCGCGCGTTCGATCGCCTCGGAAGTTGAAGAAGACGACGCCGTCTCCATCGTCGATGGTCGCCAGCGGCTCGTTGTCCTCGTTGATGATGACTGTCGGCTCGACGAACTCGTCGGTGACGTCCCGGTCATAGCTGCTTTGAATCGCTTCTTCGGCGCTGCGCGCCTTGAGGCTCTTGCCAACCCGCAGGCAATCGTAAGCCTTTTGAACCCGGTCCCAACGACTGTCGCGGTCCATCGCGTAGAAGCGACCGGCGACGCTGGCGATCTTGCCGACGCCGATCTCCTTCGCCTTGGCCTCCACGTCCCGAACGTACCCCAGACCGCTGTCCGGAGGCGAGTCGCGTCCATCCATGAAGGCGTGGATGAAGACCTCGGTCAGACCGTTTCGTTTGGCCAGCTCCAGCAGTCCATAGAGGTGGCCCAGCAACGAATGAACTCCGATATCGCTGCACAGGCCCATGAAGTGCACCTTGCCTTGATGCTCCTTGACGAATCTGACGAGATCCAGGAACGCCGGGTTCTCGAAGAACGAGCCGTCGCGGATTGCGTGGGTCAGACGGACCGATTCTTGGGGCACGATGCGTCCGGCCCCCATGTTCTGGTGACCCACCTCGCTGTTGCCCATCGTCCCGTCGGGTAGGCCCACATACTCGCCATATGTATGGATCAGGCAATTTGGGTAATCCCGCATCAGCATGTCATCGGTCGGTGTCTGCGCCCGTTTGATGGCGTTGTACTCACTTTCACCAGGGTCGGGATTGTATCCCCACCCATCCCGTATGATTAGAATGCACGGTCTCTTAGCGAGTGCGACTTTCTCTTTGGCCATGCAAAACGCACCTTTCCATCGATAGTGATAGGGACGAAGCCCAGCCTCGTCCCGCGGATAATCAACGTCATTGGGGCCAGATATGATAGGCACGCCGGCAGGGACTGTCAAACATTAACCGTGCGCACCGGCGTCCAGGGGTGCACTGCGTGTTTGTAGGTAACGGCGGCGGCCAGCCCATTTGTCATGTCGAGCGGAGCGCAGCGCAGTCGAGACATCTGGGTGCGAGTGAACCAGCCGCTTCGTCCTCGCCCAGATTTCTCCATTCCGGCCTGCCTGGCGCAGTCCTCCGGTGGAAATGACAAAAACATCCGCCGGTGGGGGAAACCTACCGACAAACGTGCAGTGCACCCGGCGTCCGGGGTCCGGCGCCGGACTTTGACAGACCAGGTCAGGACATGCTACAATAATGCTATTGGCAGGGCGTGGTTACGGCTGCGAAGGACGCACGGGGCGCTCTGCCGGGTCGTCGGAAGGGCAGGAAGCTGGTGTCCGAGGCAAGCCACAGAGCCGTCCGGAGGGGATTGAGCACCGTGATGCTGTCCTTGTGTCTGGCTCTCGGCTGCTCGAACCGGACCCGGACGATGGACATGTACCTCGACGCCGTCATGCTGCGAGAGTTGGGCCAGAACGAGTTGGCGATAGAGAAACTGAAAGCGGTTACCGAGGCGGACCCTGGCTTCGCCTTGGCATATTCCGAATTGGGCAAGGCGTATCAGGCCACCGGCAGCAACGAGAACGCCGTCAGTGCTTTCAGGACCGTGGTGCGACTGGACCCCTGGTCCTTCGACGGCTACATGAATCTGGCCAAGACCTGCGAGAAGCTGGAGAGATTCTCTGAGGCAGCAGAGGCGTACGCGCGTGCGGCGGGACTAAACGCCGACAGTCTCGAGGCCCAAGTGGGTGCGGCTGATTGTCATCTGAAGGCGGGCCAGACCGTTCGCGCGCTGGCGCACGGCGAAGCCGCCCGACAGATCGACGAGGACGCTCGCGCCGTCTTGCTCCTACTCGGACGCGTCTATGAGGCCCAGAAGGACTACCTCCTGGCGATCCAGGCCTATCGGCACCTGCTGGCGACGGACGCCGCCGATGTCGAAGCGATGCTGGCGTTGGGGGTGGCCTATATGAAGAATGGGCAGTTCGATGAGGCCGAAAAGGTGCTGGAATTGGCGGTGCGGGTCCAACCGGCCCAGG
Organism: Sedimentisphaerales bacterium; assembly: GCA_016927855.1. Classification (GTDB taxonomy): domain Bacteria; phylum Planctomycetota; class Phycisphaerae; order Sedimentisphaerales; family Anaerobacaceae; genus JAFGLV01. Next base: position 13,265 of record JAFGLV010000056.1, on the reverse strand, counting down.
CCGCGACGTATCGCCATCTGGGCTACTGCCTTGTCAACCAGGGACAAGCGGACCGTGCGATCCGCGCATACGAAAAGGCGCTGAGTATCGACGCTAACGACTGGCAGGCACACCGAGGCCTGGGTGTAGCGTATATGGTCAAGGCCAACGCGACCAACGACGCCTCCGCGGAGGCGCAGGCATTGCGGCATTGGCGACAGGCCCTGGAGATCAACCCCAGCCAGCCGAAACGTGAGGCGCTGGAGAAGCTCATCCGGGAGCACTCCGGCACGATGGACCCTCTGCAAGGACTGAACGACTGACTCATGACGACGACCCGACAAAGACAGCCCCAGGAGGCGGTGGTGGCCTCGCGATGCCTGATGGAACGATGCAGAGAACTGCTGCCTGACAAAGTGGGCCATCTGATCTTCTGGCCCCTGGCGATCATTGGTGTGGCGCTCGACCTGTGGACGAAACACATCGTATTTGCACACATACGGCTCCCCGACAGCGTCGACGTCATCCCCGGCTTCCTCGCTCTGGCGCCGGCACTCAATGACGGTGCCGCGTTTGGCATTGCTGCCGGCCAAGTGCCGTTGTTGGTGGGTATCGCGACGCTGGCGCTGCTGGTGATATTGGGCGTGTTCTTCTTCGGCTCAGGCAACCAGCGCCTCGTCCAGGCGGCGCTAGGGCTCTTTGCGGCCGGCGTGTGTGGCAATCTTTGGGACCGGCTCTTCAATGCCGGCCAGGTGCGCGACTTCATCGACGTGGTGTACTGGCCCGGCCGGCACTGGCACACGTTCAACCTGGCCGACGCGCTGTTGTGTGTCGCGGTGGGCCTGCTGGCGCTCGCGACGGTGTTCACTGGCTGGTCTGATCGAACACGTGCTCAGACACAAAAATCGGAGCGTTGATCGCCGCACACAGCGCGATTGCATCGGAGGGACGCGAGTCGATCACCACGGAACGTCCGTCCACGTGCAGGTGGATCTTGGCGTAGAACGTGTGGCTGCGCAGGTCGTCGATGACAATGCGCTCGATGGTGGCGCCGAGGCTTTCGATCACGGTCGCCAGCAGATCGTGCGTCATTGGCCGCGGCGGCTTGATCCCTTTCAAACGCCGGTCGATCGCGAAAATCTCCACGATGCCGATCACGATCGGGAACGCGCGATTGCCGTTGCGCTCCTTCAGCACGATGATCTGCTGGTCGGACGTCTCATTGATGATGATCCGTGAGAGCTCGACTTCCACATCCATCTTCGATCCCCCTTTACTGAGCTATCCTTCCAGCTCGGCCAGGTGCTTCTCGACGGCCTGCAATTGCTCTTGAAGCTGCTGGGACCTTTCGCGTGCCTGTGCGACGACCTCGGGCTTGGCGCGGGTCACGAAGTTCTCATTGGCCAGCTTGCCCTCGACCCCTTTCTTGGCCTGCTCGATCTCCTGTTTCTGCTTTTCGAGGCGCGTCCTTTCGGCCTGTGGGTCAATGACGTCGTGCAAATACACCTGCGTTTCTTCTACTATTGCGGTCGCGGCGTTGTTCGGCTTTTCGGCGTTCGTCGTCGCGCGGAACGTGGTCAGGCCCGCCAACGGGCAAATCAGATCGCGCGCGCCGTTGAGCATGTTCGCCGTGTTGGTCGGCGCGTCGGCCGATGCGCTCATCTTCTCGTTCGGCGCCTTGTTGTACTTGTTTCGGATATCGCGTATCGCGCGGATGATCTCCTGCACGATCCGAATCCGCTCTTCTGCATCCTTGTTGATGAGGTTGTTGAGTCCGACCGGCCACTGCGCGACGGCGAGCGCCTGCGATTCATCTGCTTCGACGATCCCGCTGAGCGCACGAACCGGCGCCAGCTCGTTGAGCTTCTGGAAGATGCCCTCGGTGATGAACGGTACGAAGGGGTGCAGCAGGCGCAGGACACGGTCCAGCACGAACGCCAGGACGTTCTGTGCGATTGGGCGCTGCGCATCGTCTCTCATGCGCCCCTTGGCCCATTCGAGATACCAGTCGCAGAAGTCGTTCCAGAAGAAGCGGTAGAGCAGCGCCATGGGCTCGCTGAACTTGAAGGCGTCGAGCGAAGCGGTGACTTCCGCCTGCGTGCTCGCCAGGCGAGACAGTATCCACTTGTCTGTAACGTCCATCCTGCTCGCGTCGAAGCCGGCCGGGTCGAGACCTTCGAGGTTCATCATCGCGAAACGCGACGCGTTCCACAGCTTGTTGCAGAAGTTGCGGCCGATGTCGAATTTGGGCGACGTGTTGACCTCGCGTCCGTCGGGCAAGGTCATCGGCGCGACCGGCATGCGAATGTCCTGTGTGTCCGTCGCCATGCTCGCGAGCGTGAACCGCATCGCGTCGGCGCCGTGGCTGTCGATCGCGACGAGTGGATCGATCCCGTTGCCCAGGCTCTTGGACATCTTGCGCCCTTCGCCGTCCTGGATCATCGCATGAATATAGACGTCGAAGAAGGGGATGTCGCCGGCGCAGTATTGACCCATCATCACCATGCGCGAGACCCAAAGCGTGATGATCTCCCGCGCCGTACAGAGTACGCTACCCGGATAGAACGCCTTCATCTCCGGCGTCTCGTCCGGCCACCCCAACGTACTAAACGGCCATAACGCCGAACTGAACCAAGTATCCAACACATCGTTGTCTTGTCCAATCTCGCTGAATGAAGCCGTCAAGAGGCCGAGCTGATTGAATGCGTCTACTCCGAATTCATCTCTGAACTCTTGGTTTTCCTGGCATACAGTATCGAAATCAATCTGGTTGCTGTGATTCAGGATTCTGTTCAGCAGATCGAAGGCCTTGTCAGCCTTGAGCGTCCTACCGCAGGCAACAAGGTAGCGCGTGATGGGATCATCATCTGTAGGGGAGGTCATGTAAGACGAGACTTCCTCTGCGAGTCCGCACAAGTGCATCAATCTGTCAAAGTCCTTCTTTGTTTCCTCTGCCTTTGCTTCCAGTCCCTCATTGTATGCCCCCCCCGAGCTTCCGAGAAGAGCAGACGACAGTTTGAAGGACCAGACCGGGATGCGGTGGCCCCACCAGAGTTGGCGGCTGATGGGCCAGTCGCGCAGGTTCTCCAGCCACGTCTGATAGGTCTTGGCGTAGCGCTCGGGGATAAAGCGCAGCCGGCCGTCGAGCAAGGGTTTCAGCGCCAGGCCCGCCAGCGAGTTGACCGGGACATCGGTGCCTTCGATGAGACCGGAGCCGAACTTCTCGGCCAGGTGGTCAATCGGTTTCTTGACTGCGATGTACCACTGGTCGGACAGGTACGGCTCGATGGGGACGTGACTGCGATAGCTGTGACCGACCTCGTGCGTATAATCGCGCACGTCTTCAAGCAGGTTCTCCTGGCGGAACCACTCGACGATAGCTTCGCGCGCCTCGAAGCGGTCCATGCCCAGCAGGTTGCGCGCCTCCGGCTCGGTCGCGTCGTTCCAGCCATACTTGTCGCTGATCGAGCCGTCCGGCGCCATGACGTTGATGACTTCGAGGTTGTGACGTTCGCCAATCGCCCAGTCATCCGGATCGTGCGCCGGTGTGACCTTCAGGAAGCCGGTCGAGAAACGAGCCTTCTCGTCCTCGCTCTCCGGATTGGGCAGAACGATGTGCTCGTCGGCAATGATCGGGATGAGGCGCCCGACGATAGGCAGCCGGACCATCTTGCCGACCAGCGCGGCGGCGCGCGGGTCTGCCGGGTTCATCGCGACCGCGGTATCCCCCAGCATCGTCTCCGGCCGCGTCGTCGCGACCGTAACGTAGGTAATCGTGTCGCTCGTGTCGCGGGCGTCCCGCCCGCGCGTGCCGAGGGCATCTTGCCCTCGCTCCTCTCCGACACCACACCACGCCCAATCCTCCAATCCCGCGTTCTCAGGATTCGCCAAGACATACTCGACCTGGTTGATAAAGTCCTTCTCATCGCGGATCAAGTGGTCGTAATACTCGTCCATCCACACGGTTCCTTGACGGCCGAGGTGTTGGTTGATGTCCTTAGCCGTGAATGACTTCCAGGAATGGACGAGCTTGGGCAGCTCGTGACCGGGCAGGGGCCGGACAATTGCGTGCACGTGATTGGGCATGACGGCCCAGGCGATAAGCTCATAGCGCTCGCCATCGAAATGCTTGAGGGCATGTTGGACGATTTGGGCAAGCTCTGGATCTCGCAGCAGGCACTGGCCGTGTCCGGCGTCGAGAAAGGCCTCGATCTTCTCCGAATGGAGGCGCTGCAATTCGATCTGCTCCGCAGCGCTCAGGTGGCGCGCCTGCGGCTGGGCACGCTCAATCAGGTCTCGTCGCTGGAACCGCCATGATTCGGAGACCTCTGCAGGAACAGCATCAACGAGCCGGAAAGTGATCGCGTAGATAGCACCCTCCTTGGACCAGTGCGGGAGATAGCGACCGTGACGTTTGTTGATTTCGGGTTCCTCGTTCTCATTCGAGGGCAAGATGCCCTCGGCACGCGCGGGCGAGACGCCCGCGACACTCTCAACAAGCGGGTAGCGCAGGTACCAGAAATGGCCTTTGACGGTTTCGTGCTCGACTTCGTCGTCGGCGAGGACAGTTTGCGTCGCGGGGTCCCAGTTGACCAGGCGCTTGCCGCGATAGATCAGGCCGTCCTTGAACAGGTTGAAGAAGTTAGCGCGGACCGCCTTGGCGCAGACGTCGTCCATCGTAAAGCGCGTGCGTTGCCAGTCGCAGGAGCAGCCCATCGCTTTGAGCTGGGCCAGGATGGTGGCTTCGTATTCGTCCTTCCAGGCTTGCACCCGCGTCACAAACTTTTGACGCGCGATTTGGAGATCGGGATCAAGCTCCGTGCGGCGTTTGCCTTCTTCGGCCAGAATGCGTTTCTCCACGACCGTCTGGGTCGCGATGCCGGCATGATCCGTGCCGGGCATCCAGAGCGTGTTGCGCTGCTGCATCCGCCTGAAACGGATCAGGATGTCCTGAAGCGTGTTGTTGAGTGCATGTCCCAGGTGCAGTGCGGCCGTGACGTTGGGCGGCGGGATCACGATCGTATAGGCCTCTGCTTTGTCCCCGTCGCGCGAAGCGTCGGCGTGGAAGAACGGCGCCGACGACCAGAACTCGTTCACCTGCTTTTCGATCGTGGCCGGATCGTAGACCTTGTCCAACTGCTCTGCCATGACGTACCTGACCGCAACGCTATCGACAAAAAAATCCGGCAGACACGCGCCTGCCGGATTGCATGTTAGTCGTCAGAACCCACCGTGTAAAGGGGCCATTGCCCGACGCTCGGCCGGGCCTGCAACGACGGATCCTAGTCAAGGTTCATCGTCATGAGGAACTCTGCATTGCTGCGCGTTTTCGCCAGGCGGCTCTTGAGCAGCTCCACCGCTTCGACCGGGTTCAGATCGCTCAGGACCCGGCGGAGTCGATACACCAGCTCGAGCTCCTTGGGGTCGAGCAGCAGCTCTTCGCGTCGCGTGCCGCTACGGCTGATATCGATGGCGGGATAGACGCGCCGGTCCACGAGCCGGCGGTCCAGGTGCAGTTCCATGTTGCCGGTCGCTTTGAATTCCTCGAAAATGACTTCGTCCATCTTCGAGCCGGTGTCGATCAGGGCGGTGGCGAAGATGCTCAGCGAACCGCCTTCCTCGACGTTACGCGCGGCGCCGAAGAACTTCTTGGGCATCTGCATGGCGCCGGCGTCGACGCCGCCGGTGAGGATGCGGCCGGAGTGGGGCGTTTCGTTGTTGTACGCTCTGGCCAGACGGGTGATCGAGTCGAGCAGGATCACGACGTCCACGCCGTACTCGACGAGGCGCTTGGCCTTCTCGATGACGATCTCCGCCACCTGGCAATGACGTGCGGCCGGCTCGTCGAACGTCGAACTGATGACCTCGACGTTGTCGGCGGTCTTGCGTTCCATTTCGGTCACTTCTTCCGGGCGCTCGTCGATCAGCAGCACGATGAGCTTGACTTCCGGATGGTTCATCGTGATCGCGTTGGCCATCTTCTGCAGCAGGATGGTCTTGCCGGTACGCGGCGGCGCGACGATCAGGCCGCGCTGGCCCTTGCCGACGGGCGTCACGATGTCGATGATCCGCATGTTCAGCTCGTCGCCGGCGGTCTCGAGGATCAGGCGGTCTTCCGGGTGCAGCGGCGTCAGGTCGCTGAAGACGATCTTGTCGGCCAGCAGGTCCGGGTTCTCGAAGTTGATCGCTTCGACGCGCAACAACGCGAAGTACTTCTCCGAATCCTTTGGCGGTCTTATTTGTCCGGAAACGACGTTGCCGGTCCGCAACCCGAAGCGCCGGATTTGTGACGGCGACACGTAAATGTCGTCGGACGAGGACAGGTAGTTGTATTCGGGGTTGCGCAGAAAGCCATAGCCGTCGGGCAGGACTTCGAGCACGCCTTCGCCGTACATCAGGCCGTTCTGGCGGATGCGCTCCTTGAGGATTCGGAAGATGAGGTCCTGCTTTTTGAGCGCGCTGTATTCGGTAATGCCTTCATTCTTGGCAATATCGTGCAGCTCGGCGACGGTCAGTCGCTGCAGGTCCGTCAAGTACAGGTTGCCCTTCTTGATGCGCTCGTACTTGGCGTGCGTGGACTCTTCGTCGGTGCCTTCCTCACCCTCAGCGGGCTCGGCCGCTTCGACGGTGGCCGTTGCCGCAGGCGCAGCCTCCGGAGTCTCTTCCAGTGCTTCTGCCGGAGTCTCCTGCTCGACGGTCACTTTTCTGCGTCCTTTTCTTTTCTTGGTCGTTTTGGCCTTCGCCATAACAGCTCCTTTTGTACGTCGCGCCAGGTGGGTGGTCATCTCCGCCTCGGGCCATTCAGGATAGGAACCTGTCCCCTCTGGGTACGGGCGACACGCCTGTCGTCAACGTGGACCCCTTCTCGACGGCGGTTCTACGGGGTTTGAGCCTTGAGCTGAAGCTCTTCTCAGCCGCAACTCAAGCAGACAACAGTAAAATGCGTGACTTCTTGGAGAACCACCTAACTATTTCTTAGTCATGTCAGAGAAGATATCTTGGATTTGCCTGACCAACGCCGAGAAGCCCGAGTTGTTGTCTATGGTATTATCGGCCAGGTCCGCCTTGGTGTCCAGCGAAATCTGAAAATTTTCACGAATTTTGATGTCCGTTTCGTTCAGTCCGTTCTTCCTGCGCGCCCGCTCGACCCTGCGTTCCCAGCGGCTGTCCACGAAGACGAGTCTGTCGCAGCGCTCCGCCCACCCGACTTCGACGAGCAGAGGCACGTCGAGCACGATGGCCGGCACGCTCTCCGAGTGCTCGTAGTGCGCGATCAGTTCTTCCACACGCCGCATCACGGGAGGGTGAACGATCGCATTCAACGCGGCCACCGCCTCAGCGTCCGCAAAAGCACATTGCGCCAAACCTCGGCGGTCGATCTGGCCGGCCGCGTTCAAGATGGACGGCCCGAACCGCCGCACGAGCGCCTCGCGAACCGCCGGTTCGCCCAACGCGCTTCGAGCCAAGGCGTCCGCATCGATGAGGGCACATCCCAGTCTCTCGAACTCCGCTGCAACCGTACTCTTGCCGGAAGCGATTCCGCCGACGATTCCAATCAGTGGCTTTTTCTTTGATTTGCCCACCTGAATTGTCTGGGTGCCCACTCCCAATACGTTCTTATCAGCCTATTCGTTCGCCACGGCGGTGTCAAGTCCTTTTGTAGAGGATTTTCCCTGCATGGGGCCCTGGCGCCGCTTTCAGAGAACGGTTCAAAATCCGCCGGCCGCCCCGGCTCAGCGCCGATGGGCCTTCAGTTCAACCGGCTCCGGATCGCCTCGATCTGGTCGTCGGGGACCTTGGCGCCGAGTTGCTTGGCGAGATTGATGTGTCTCCAGGCCAGGTCGTAGCGCTGGAGCATATAGAACCCGTAAGCCAGCCCCTGATGCGCGTCGGCGATGCCGGGGTCGAGTGTCACGGCCTGCTGATACGCGCCTACTGCCTGGGTGAAATCGCTGCTGCTGGCGTAGGCAGCGCCGAGATTGTAGTAGATCCAGGCGTCATCCGGCTTGACTTCGATCGCGCGGATGTAGTTTTCGATCGCCTGGTCGTACTGCTTCTGTTCGAAGTAGGCGTTCCCCAGGTTCACCAGAGCCGCCGCCAGGTCGGGCTTGATCGCCAGGGCGTTTCGATAGGCCTGAATCTCACTAGGGAGCTGTCCGAGCTGCCGGTAGCACAGGCCCAGGCCGAAGTAGGTCTCCGCCGAGTCACGCTTGAGGCCCAGCGCCTTGAGGTAGAAACCGATGGCTTTGGTGGGCTCTTTCAGACACCGGTAGACCTCGCCGAACTGGTCGTAGATCGCGGCGTTCTGCGGCTCCAGGTTAAGGGCCTGGCGCAGCGCGTTCAAGGCCTGGCTGTATTGCTCGCGCCGCGTGTAAACCAGCGCCAGGTTGCGATGGGCGTCGGTGAAGTTCGGATCCAGGCTGATCGCCTGTCGGTACGAAGCGATCCCCCGGTCGAGCAGGTCGATCTGCACGAAGGCGTCGCCGAGATTGCGGTAGGTCTTGGGGTCTTTGGGATTGATCCCGAGCGCCGCTTCGTACTGCTGGATGGCGTCGTCGACCAGACCCTTCTGAAGGTAGATGTTGCCGAGGTTGACCCGGGACTCGGAGAGGGTCGGGTTGATGGTCGTCGCGCGCTCGAGGGCGCGCTGGGCGGTGTCGATGTCACCGATATCGTTGTAGACGTTGCCGAGGTTGTTGAAGAAACAGCCGAGGACCTGGCGTTTGGTCAGATTCTTCATGTAGATGGTGTCACGGCCGTTCCGGGGCACGTTGAACTTCTCGATGTATTGCTCATCGGTGGGGTTGGCGCCGCCGCTGGTGGTCTCGATATTGACGTGCGTGCGACCGTCGTCGTAGCGGACGAAGAAGTGGCCGGGGACGACGACACCGTACAGGTTCAGCCCGAGCCGCTCGGCCAGCGACAGGTACAGCACCGAAAGACTCAGGCAATAGCCGCGGCGTCGGTCCATGACCGAGTGCAGGAACAGGTCGTTCGGATCGTCGGCACGCTCGATCGTCGTGAAGCCGAGCTCGTTGAAAAGATAGTGGTTGATGATCGGAATCGCTCCGTAATCGGCCCGTACGCGCTGCTGGCGCAGGCGCGCGCGAATCTCCAGGGCCATCATGTCCAACTGCTCCAGGTACCGGCGTCCCGCCACCATGTCACTCCAGTATTCCGACGCGATGAGCGCCGCGGTGGCCAGGTCCATCTGCTCGTCTCGGAGCCGCAGGACCTGCTCGAGCGAACTGACGTACAGGCCTGCTTTACCCGCGTTGGCCAGCCGGCTGCTCTGGCCGGACGTTACGCAGGGCGCGGCGCCGACAAGAATGGCGGCGATCAGCAGGCGTCTCTTCATTGGCCCTTCTCAACTATGCCGGTCACAGGCGAAATGCCTCGGGATACGTCCGATGCGTAACCGAAAACCAGCCCCATGGACTATCGTAAGTACTTGTTTTTACCTTTCTTATCGACCCGAGGTTCTTCCGTCTTGAGGACATCTCCGCCGCCGGTCCGAATCGGTCGCCCCGATCGATTTACCCTTGTATAATTGTAGCCAACTCGTACGCTTGTGCCAAGCAAATTTGGCTCGAAGGAGAACGATATGAACGTTTGTTTCCCGGTGGAACAGTCCCAGAGGCGGGGTCTGTGGGATTGGCACAGTGGCAGGGCGGCTGCAGGTCTGCTCGCCTCGCTGTTGGTTATCGGGTTTTGCTTGGCCGGCTGCCGGTCCGCCCACCCTGTCGAGGAGGCCGCCGCGTCGCAGGGACCCGCCACGGCCACGCCACAGACGACATTTGAGCCGGGCCGGCCCGTCAGCCTGTTCGACGGACAGAGCCTCGGGCTCTGGAACGTGACCGAGTTTGGCGGACAGGGTGACGTCTCCGTGAAGGACGGCGCCATCGTCATGGAGATGGGCAACTATGCCACCGGGATTACCTGGGCCGGTCCGCTGGTCCGCATGAACTACGAGATCACGCTGGACGCCCTGCGCATCGAAGGCAGCGACTTTTTCTGCGGCCTGACCTTCCCGGTGGGCGAGAGCCCCTGTACGCTTATTCTCGGCGGCTGGGGGGGCACCCTGTGCGGCCTGTCCAGCCTCAATTACTTCGACGCCTCCGAGAACGAGACGACCACGTTCGTGAGCTTCGAGAACGGCAAGTGGTATCATGTGCGTCTCCGCGTCGTGCCCAATCGCATCCAGGTCTGGCTGGACGACGAATCCCTGATCGACGTCGACACGACCGGCCGCCACATCGATATCCGGATGGAAATGGACCTGTGCGTCCCCCTCGGCATCGCCACCTGGGTCACCACCGGCGCCGTCCGCAACATTTACCTGACCAGACTGCCCGAGGGCACTGAATAGTCGGCCGACGACGGGTCAGAGCCGCAGGAATCGAGATCGTCGGGAGGGAGCCCTCAGTCGCGGACCAAGGTCTAAATGGAGACGAAGGGGATCGAACCACCCCTGATATTGGGCCAAGAACGGCGATTTCTCAGAATGCGCCGGAAAAACGCACACAATCCGGCATAGTTGAAGGCGAAAAGACCCCCAAAGACCCCGATTTGGCCTTCATCCGAGAACCCCGGCCATAGCTGCTCCAAGCGACACCGCCTGACGGTTCTGGCCATTACCAGAGCCGCTGTGGGGGAAGGTGAATGATGGGCTGGGGGGATCAGCTGCTCTTCTGGTCGAGGTCGCCACGATGGACTCCTATCGGCTAGGGACGAGACCGCTGAGTCACTCGGTGAAGAGCTGTTGCGCCACCGCCCAATGGCCAGATGACATGGCCGCTTCAGCAGAATGTCTGCGACCAGCCGCAAATGGCGATTCTTTGCCGACGCCGCTGGACCGCCCCCTCTGAGCATGGGGCTAAGACGGGCTGTCAGGACTGAGGACGCGGCGCCACGCGCTCAGAGTCTAAAGATGGCGGCGCGGTGCTTCAGGATGTCTGACCGACTGATAATACCCACGAGACGCGTCCCGTCCAGAATGGGCACCCGGTGGAAATCATTTGTGATCAGACATTCGCAGATGCAGCGGAGGTTTGTCTTGCGATCGAAGGCCACTACGTCTTCCGTCATGTATGCCCCGACCGATGCCCCAATGGCCTCAGCCTTGTCGACGCAGTCGAGCAGATCCTTCTCCGTGATGACTCCCAACAGGTGCAGCCCTTTGTCCACGACCGGAAGGCCGGTGACGTGATGCCGCGCGATCATGTCCATGGCATCGTAAAGCGGCGTATCCGGATGGACAGTGAGTAGCCCGCACTTCATGACATCGCCGGCGAGCAATTCACTCTTGCCGGTGGCCTCCGACCTCGCCGTTGGCGGACGAAATCTCTCCTTGTAGACGCGGATGAGGTCGGATCGAGTGATCATTCCAGCGATCCGGCCCTCAAGGAGAATGGGCACACGCCGAAAGGAATGGTGGGCTAGGTTTTCGTGAATGACGGCCAGTCTGGTTTCGACATCGAGACTCTGGGCACCATACGTCATGTAGTCTTCCACCAGCCCTGGAAGGTATTTAGTTTCGTACAGAAGCCTGAGCAGGTCTTTTTCAGACAGCATACCCTCCAACTGCCCTCCGCGTGTAACGGGCAGCCCGCTGATGTCGCGTTCGATCAAGAGCATCACGGCTTTTTGGATGGGCTCCTTCATATCGATGCTCACAACGCCGCATTGCATCACATCCCTGGCCAGCAGTTGTTCCGTGCCGTCAAGCACTCTGGAAACATCCGCGTCTTGACAAACGCAGTCAGTCTGAGCCTGAACCTTACTGTCCATCTTCTGTCCCCGACACAAGTACCATGCATGACGTCCATAGCGCGACCACGCTCGCGTGGGATACTTACTGCTTGAGACCCTTATCGACGCGAATGTGGCCTGAATTTACCAAAACCTTGTGTGCTGGCTAGATTAACGCATTCTCACTTCCAGATTGGACTCTCATCGACCCGTCGTCAGATTATCGGACCCTACGATGCCTATCTGCGTCGATAGCCGTGTGTGGCGCGCGTCGGCGCGCCTCCACAAATCAGGGACGGATGTTCTCTCTGCTCATGAAGTCGCCGGCGATTATGGCCGATGAGCGTTTCGAGGTGCAGGTAGCGAGGGATCGGAGTGACGAGCTATGTGGCTATCAAAGGATCAGCGGAGACTGTTGAAGCTTTATCGCCGAAAGGTAGTGGCCTCGCCCCAGGGAGCCTATGGGATTGGCGTAGAGAAGAGGTTTCGACTGGACCAATTAGGGAGTGCCCTGGAACCGTGGACCGTGCGGCGCGCAGCTCAGATTCTGTACGAGTACGGTGAAGAGGCTGACGCCAGCTCAGGGGAAGACCTGAGGTGCGAGGAGACGCAAGACTGTTTGACGCGAAATGCTGCGCTTGAGGGAAGGGTACGTGCTGCTAACGAGGTTCTGGCCACGTATGATTTGATCGCGACACGACCCCATCCGTATGATTCTGTTACAGAGGTCAGGCTGACTGCTGGAGGATTCAAGCTCACGGAAAGGCTTGACAGTTGGCTAGGACTGGCGGAGCTATGGTCCGCGGAACACCAACATGTTGGCTACAAGCTCTTGTGCGGAGCCGTCGGGTTTGTTGCGGGCTTAGTCGTCGGGCGGCTATTCTGAGGCAGAGCACCATTCCTCATATATAGCCTCAGGATTATCCGCCTTCCGTGGCGGAGCATGTCAAGATCGCTGTCCGGCGGCTGATGGGCCCTGCGCAGGAAGTGGCTCTTGAGTGCAGGGCAGAGGGCTGAATGTCCGGTTCACATACGGCTGGTCGGGCCCTATCGTCCGTGAACGACCCTCCGTGTGAAGAGAGGCACTTCGTTTTTCTCTCCAAGCTCCGTCTTAGATCGCGCGAAGCGCCTCACTGACTACCTTCAAAATAGGGGAGACACCGGTAGCACCCAAGAAGTTGTTTCGTCACCGTGCCTCCCCGCTGCGAACGCCCATTTCTGAACCGCCACAAGCGACGGGAGGGAGGACGTTCGCGCCCGCAGCTTGTAGCATTGTCCGCTGCGACAAGGACTGCGCCAATTGTGGAGACTACGTAATTTCACCTGGAAGCCGCTATGGCTGTGCCCCTTTCAACGGCGGACGCCGATCTGGCCTTTCCTGGCGGAGCTTGCATCAGGGCGGCGGCTCTGACACTGGCCCGGGTGAACATGGACCAGCCAAGGCCGACACGGTAGTTGTCAAGTCGAATGAGACAGTTCCTTTTTGGAATTACGCTCTAATTCATGGCTTGCCCTTCTCCATTTCCTGGTGGATT
>JAFGLV010000055.1 GCA_016927855.1 Sedimentisphaerales bacterium | reverse complement strand
GCCTCATGGACGAGATGGTCGTCTTCAACGACATCCTCAGCCCCGCCGAAATCGACAAAATCAGACAAGGAACCTACGGAAAACCATAGCGTCAGCATCCCATTCCACCAAGACGCGGGTGGGATGCATCGGCAAGAAGAAGACATCTGTCCAACATACCCGGCCGTCCTGGCAGCGATCAGGCCGGCCGGGCTGGAGCTTTCGAGACCATCATGAGGATCACACGAGGCGAGAAGAATTCGGCACCGTCGCGGACGACCACCCCCAATCGGCGCAACAGTCTGCTGAGATCTGAGTGGCCGCTGCTGGTGTATCCAGTGCTGGTGGTCGCGGCCCTCGGCATTCTCTATGGCGTCAGCCAGTCGATCCAGAGGGAGCTGACCCCCAGCCCGGCAGGGCGGGTCGGTACACCGGCTGAGGCACCAAGCGTCCGGTCGCTTGAAGGCGAAACGGTCACACCCCCTGCCGATGCCGCAGTCGGCGATGTCGCGGTGGTACAAGAGCACAACCCGACAACTCTACTCGGCGAGGATCACGCTTCCACGTTCACCCCGGACACGGCTGAGACCGACGCTCAGCCGGCGGCTACCGACCTGGAGAGTCTGGAGGGAACCGACCGCGTGTTAGCGATGTTGCGCCAGGCACTCCAGACAGGCGACAACGCACAGGTCAAACAATGCATGGATGACCTCGTGGCGCTGGGGGATGACGTGGTGGGACCGCTCAGCGAGATCGTCGCCAGCCGGAACGATGCGACAGCCCTCTGGGCTGCCAAGGCGCTCGCGCGCATCGGGACTCCCACGGCCAGCGGCGTCCTGCTCGATACACTGACCCAGACGGGGGACGGTCCCTACAAGGAGCAACTCGCCAAGGAGATCTCGAGCATCGACAATCACGACAGTTGGCCGGTTCTGCTGGACGCATTGCAGGACACGGCGGATGCGGCGGTCATGCGCGCGGCCGGGACGTCCTTGGCGCGAATGGCCGACAAGCCGATCGTCGATGAGATCGTGGCGCGGTATGACGCGGCTGCCACCGAAGAGCAAGCCGACCGACTGGCCCGGATGATCGGCAACATCAGCTCTCCGGCGGCGAGCGAATCCCTTCTCGCCTTGGCCGGCGACGTGTCGGCGACCCCGCAGGACGGTCTGGAGAAAGCCGCCGTCGAAGCCCTGGCCAACGTGGCCGACGCGCAATGTGTCAGCTATCTGCTAAGAAAGCTGGAGGCCTCCGCTCCGGGTGAGGACGCCTATTTGTTCAATGCCGTCGCCAGCATCAGCCAACCGCAGGCGGAAGCGGCCTTGCGGTACGCTGCCTCCGGGAGCAAGGAGGTGTCGGCCGAACATGGCCGGACGGCAGCTATCTATGCGCTCGGGAACTTCCCCAACGAACAGACTTACGCGCTGCTCGAGCAGATCGTAGCGACGGAGGACAACGCCAGTGTGCTAAGCGCCGCCGCCAGAACGCTCGAAACCATCCGCAATACCGAGCCGATCGTCGCAGCTAACGTCGCCGCGCAGGGACACGAGGACTTCCTCCTGCCCACCAATCCAATGCAGAAGTGAAGTTCCGACACGATTGCGGCGGTCTTGCCAGCCAGAACACGAACGGTCCGACACACCCGTCACCAAGATAGACAGACCACGAGCCCCTCCAGAAAAGCGGCTCATTCTCTTTTTTTTCCGCCCAACTTGAAACGTTGAACTGCCCGGCTGCGTCAAGGATATGGTATTAGTAAGGGGAGTTCTGTCGCTGTCTTCGCTACGTCTTTTCAAGGGGGAATATTGAGATGAAGACGTCGAAAGGAAGAAGTTGGCCGGACGCTGGGGGTTTGGGCCGGATTCTGCCGATCGTGCTTGCGTTGCTGATAGGCGCGGCGCAGGGAGCTGATCGGATCACCGGGCCTGGAACCAACAATTCCACCAGCCCGACGGTCCGGCCTGCTCCGCCCCAACAGGTGCGTCCGGCGCCTGGCTTCAGGCCCGCACAGCCGATGCTGCAAACTCCCGCGTCGTTCACGCCGGACATGCCCATCGAACGCGCGATCCAGATTCTGCGCTATTCCACGCAGCCGCCGTTGAATGTCGTCGTGCTGTGGCGCGACCTGGAGGAGAACGCCGGTATCGACAAGACCACGCCGATCGGAATCGACGGGCTCCAGGGCGTGCGCCTGCGTCAGTGCCTGGAGTCCCTCCTGACCTCGCTGTCGGCTACGGCGCCCACCGCGGTCACCTACGTCGTCAACCACGGCGTCATCACCATCGGGACCATTGAGGCTCTGCCCAAGCCCAAACGGGTGACTCGGGTCTACGATATCAGCGACCTCGTGGCGCCGCCTTCGACCGGGATGGGTTTCGGCATGATGGGCGGCATGATGCCGGGAATGATGCCAGGCATGATGGGCGGGATGATGCCCGGTTACGGGGGCATGCTCGGAGGCTACGGCATGGGAGCCGGCGGGTACAGTCCCGGCTACGGCGGTTACAGTCCGGGTTACGGCGGGTATGGCGGTTACGGCACGTCAGGCTATAACGCGCTGGGCGGGTTCCCCGGTTTCATGAGCACCACGCAGGGAGGCGGCTACTACGCAAGGTAGCCACAAAAGGGCATCGTCTCACCGGGGGTGGGCGCCCGTGCCCGGCCGGTGGCTCATTCGCCTGCCAGCGGGAAGGACTGGATGGGCCCCATGCGAAGCACCCGTTTTCGCACCGGTGCCTTCAATTCGCGCTCGGGCACGAGGCTGTATCCCCTGCGTTTCATGCAGCGACGAAACCGCGAGTCCTCGTAAGCGTAAGACCATTGCTTGTCTGTCGATTCTTCCTGGATTTCAGCGTCGTCGAGACGTTGATCCCAACTGGCCTCGGCAGCCTCGGCTTGCGCCTGCTGGTAACACTCGCGACAATCCTGCTGTGCCTGGGCCAGCGTCCTGTCGGGGTGATACCAGTACGTCTTACGGCTGCAACCGCCGCACAACAGCACCAGCACGGCGAAAGCCAGAAGCCTCCCTGCAACTGGTCGTGACGGACGAATAGCCGACGTCGCTGCTCGTTGTCGGGTTAGACTGTTTCGAATTGCCTGCGGATTCATACGTTTCCCCTTCCCTGGTCGCCTCAAGATCGCAGATATGCCCTCGCGCGATCAGGCTGCCAAACAGCATAGCCACCCAGCCCGGCCTGGTCAACGCGCGTTCGCCGGCAGATGGCCGAACGCCGGAGCGACTGGCGGAGCAACTCCCCCGCATCGAGAAAAATCTGTAATAAAGACACGTCCATGCTCGTCATATTTGTTAGGACGGCGGGTGCGAGCTTTGGCCTCTGTTCTTTTGCGCGGGTGAGCTATGGAAATTACACAAGAGCACCGCAGCCGGATCGAGGAGATCATGAGCGGGATCGAATGCCCCAAGGCATTCGCGTGCTACACGTCCGGTTTTTCGGACGTTGGCCAAGTTCGAGGGATCGGAAAGACTGGCTTTCTCGAATGCCTGGAGAGCGACTGTGTGGACTGCCAGTTCTCGCTATCCTTTGCCGTTCCCGCAGCTTGTCTGTGCCCGGTCAGGATCTACATCGCCACCGAGTTCTGGAGGTAGACGCAGGAGGCCACGTATCCGGCGAGTCTCAGCCAGGGTCGGCGTGCATCCGGCATCGGGACACTCGGTCCGAGGGGGACCTACAATGGGAAGACGCGGATTCTACCGGTGGGCGCAACGGTTGGCCACGGCTTCGCTCGCCGGCCTTCTCGCCTGCGCCCTCGCGACCGGCGCGAGCGCGAAGGAAGCAACCGGACTTGTCCCGATCACGGAGATGGGCGGGACTCTCTACAAGGGCCAAGACGGTGGTTTGTACGGCCGCGACTGCAACGAAGCATTCCTCCGGCTGCACCAGGTCGCGGCAGAGCGCGAGTCTCTGGCTATCGAGCCGCTTGATCCCAACGGGCAACCGTCCGCGACAGGCACGGTGGTCCTCGTCTCCCTGGGCATGTCGAACACGACGCAGGAATTCTCCGCGTTCAAGAAGCTGGCGGACGCCGACCCCAACAAGTCACCCCACCTGGTTATCGTCGATTGCGCCCAAGGAGGCCAGGCAGCGCGCCAGTGGGCGTATCCCGGCAACGAGCGCAACCGCCCTTCTCCCTGGACCGTGATGGATCAGCGGCTGCAGAAGGCCGGCGTCGAGCCCAATCAAGTTCAGGTCGTGTGGATGAAGCAGGCGGAGAAGTCGCCCAGTCAGTATGGTGATTTTCCCGCGCACGCCCAAGTCCTGCGAGACAACATGGCGCTCATCCTGCGGATGCTCAAAGCCCGCTTTCCCAATCTGCGCGTTTGTTATCTGTCGAGTCGGATCTATGCCGGCTACGCGACGACGCCGCTGAACCCCGAACCCTATGCCTATGAGTCGGCATTCTCGGTGCGCTGGCTGATCCAGGACCAGCTCAACGGCGACCCGAACCTCAACTATGACGCCGCGAGAGGTCCAGTGCAAGCGCCGTTGGCATCGTGGGGACCTTACCTGTGGGCCGACGGTATCCAGCCGCGCCGCAGCGACGGACTGGTCTGGCTGCGCGAAGACCTAGCCGCAGACGGCACGCATCCGAGCACTTCAGGCAGGCAGAAGGTCGCCGAGATGCTATTGGCCTTCTTCAAGACCGATCCGAACGCGCGGACTTGGTTCCTGAGATCCGACCCTGACAATTTCCCGCCGAGCGTTCCTCCGGCCGCAGATCCGAGGGCCTCGAACCAGGCGCCTCGCCGTCTCGCACCGGGCGCACTATGAACTGCGGCGTCTCGGGCGGGTCGAGGCGCGGCGCGACTTGCTGTTGCTCTTCTTGAGCTTGAGGGCGAACTTGGTTTCTTCGCCGGTCTCCTCGTTGATCACGCGGAATTCACCGGTGTCATCGCGCTGCATTTGATCGTTGGCGTTGAGCAGTTCGATGCCGTACACGGTTCCGTCGGGCGCCAGGTCGATCACCAACTCGTCGCTGAGCTTGATGGATTCAGCGTCAGTCTTCTTGTTCTTGAAGCGGATGTAACCGACATTGTAGCGAGGATCGTAACTGAACTTCATACTGACGTGCCTTCCAAACCCCTCAGAAGTACCGCGTGACTACCGAAATGACCAGCCAACCGTCCTGCTGCTCGATGGCGTAAGCCTCAATCTGTTTGAACTTGTACCTTTTGCCTCTCCAGCGTTTCTTGAACGGCAGGTTGCGTCGGAACCCTGTCCGTCCGAACCGGGCGGTAAACCGCTCTCCGGTCTCCACCGTCAGGACAATCTCCTTCTCGGTCGCACCCCGTTCGGCCAGACGTTCGCACGCATGGGGGTGAATGCGAGTTTCCATCATCGCGTCACCCAGGCCGAGAAGCCGGCTGCTGACGCCGGAACACCTGCAGAGCCGATAATATCAATATACGAAAACAGGGAAAAGACCGCCAGCTTTTTCGCCTGGGATTCGGTCTCAGACCAGGAAAGGGTTGTGGGTCTTCTCGTGGGCAATGGTCGTCCTCATCGCGTGGCCGGGATAGACCGAGGTGGTGTCGGGCAGGGTCAGGAGCCTGGATCGGATGCTCCGGAGCAACTGATCGGTATCGCCGCCGGGAAAATCGGTCCGGCCGATACCCTCGGCAAAGAGCGTATCTCCTGAAAAGACAAGACCTTCGGATTCAGCATAGAGGCAGATGCCTCCCGGCGTATGGCCGGGAGTGTGCAGAACCTTCAGGGTGATGCCGGCCTCGCGGACGGTGTCGCCGTCTTCCAGGAGCACATCGGCCGGCGCCACTTCAAGCGGCGCACCGGCCAGAGTAGAGAGGTTGGCCTCAGCGTCAGCCAGCAGTCCGGCGTCGAGCCTGTGGATGTACACCTTCAACTCGGGATACTGCTGACGCAAGACGGTCAGACCCGCGATGTGGTCGGCATGGCCGTGGGTGAGGACAACCGTAGTCGGATTCAGTATGTTTTCTCTCAGGAACGCCGGCAGGCGCTCGCGATCGAGACCGGTATCGACGATCAGGCAATCTGTCGTCGCTTCATCCGCGCGGACCACGTAGCAGTTGGTCTGGAAGTCCCCCAGGATCAAGCGGTCGATCTTCATTCAATCCAGCCTTGCCCAGCCCTCCTATTCATTCGGATCGGCCGCCTGATTCGGTTCATCCACCGGCTCGCGTTGCTCGACCGGCAACGTCGCCTCCGTCGGCGCGCCGACCTGGTCGTTCGGGTCACTCAGGCCGGCCGGCTTGGGCTTGTCTTCCAGAAGGTCGGCTTGGGGCTTGGTCAGGTAGCCTGCTTTCCATGCCGGAATGGTGTATACCCAGTTCTTGTGCTGGAGCGTAAACTCCTGGACCCGTCCCTGGGCCATCAGCTTGGCCTCTTTCTTCTTGAGCTCCTCCTCGGACTCGTTGCCACCCTTCTTGACCGTCACCGGTGTCATATCAGGGTACGACGCCTCGCAACGAAGATACGTCTTGCCGTCTTTCTTGGCCAGTTTCAGGGTGTACTGGATCGTATTGTCCAGCATGCACGAGTACTGGTGATTGAATGTTAAGCCCTCGACCGCCGCAGGGGTGTTGACATCATCGAAACGCAGGCTCGTCAGAGCCGTTAGGACGCTCCTGGCGTCACTGGTCTTGAGCGTCTTGTCGGCCGGCAGGTTCTCCATGACGGTCCCGCTACCGCCCTCCTGGGGTCGTAAGGTATAGCTGCCGTCCGGCGTCGTGACGGTAACAGAATTCACATCGTCGGCCTCGAGCGCGAGCAATTCCGCGTTGAGGTATTCCATCGGCGTGCTGCGAAACCACGGCGCGCTCTCAGCCAGGTACACGTCGTCGCTGCCGACCATCCGGACGAAGGCGCCTTGACCGCTTTCCGGCGACTTGCCCACCACCACCCCGGTCAGGAGGGAGCCGTCCGCCTTGAGGAACTTCACCACGCTGCGCGCCTTGCCCTCCGTGACTTCGAGGTCCTCGTGGTTCTTCGCATTGCTGGTGTACACCTTCGTTCGTTTGACATCGAGGCACTTGGAGATGAGATCGTTGATCTGCTTGGGATCGGCCGGGTAGTCGGCTTTGTTGACGACCACGAAACGGTCGTTCTTCTTGGCGATCTTGACCGCGTCGTCGCCCACTCCCACGGTGATGCTGTCGATCGCGCTGGTGTCCAGACCTTGAATAAGAGGAGCGGGCGCCGAAGGCTCGATCCTCGCCGGGCGCGACCAGCGCGACTGGAGGATCGCCCAGATCACCATCACGGCGGCCACCGCCGCCAATATGCCGAGATTCCGATTACTCATTCACGTCACCCCTTTGTTGCCACCCGCCGGTTCAGGCCCGATGGCGAATCATCAATCATCAATCGTTCATCATCAACGTCAGGCGTCACTGGCATGGCTGATGTAGTGCCGACGGCGCACGCTCCGCCAGGTACCCAGCACGACCGCGAAGACCATGATCACGCCGGGAACCGCCGCCATGTTGAGCTTCCGCAGGTCGTTGCCCAATTCCTCGATACGTTCCGACCGCTTGGCCTGGACCTCACGCAGCAAACGTCGCGCTTCGTAGAGCTTCAGCTCCAGGTCCTGGCGCTGTTTGATGATCGCGTCGCTCAGCACGTCCTGCTGCTCCTGGTCGGCGTTCTCGACCAGCGCCTGCAATTGCTGGTTGAATCCTTCGATCTGCGCGTTGATCAGCGCGACGCGGTTGGCGGTCTCTTCCTCGGCCTCCTGCCTGATCTTCTCGACGACCTCGAAAGGTCTCGTGTAGTTGCCGCGCGAGCGAATCGAGATCAGGTCACCCGAGCCGCTGATCTCTTCGATGGCGTTCAGCAGCAGCGCGCTGTTGTCGCCGGCGGTGGCCGGTCCGAAAAACGTGTTGGAATACGCCAGCTCGTCCCACAGGAAATCCACGTCGGAGAACACGACCACCGCGCAGTCCTCGGTGGCTTCCGTCAGACCGGTGACATGCCGGGTTTCCGTCGTCGGCGCGTTGGGATCGTCTCTGATGACCTCGACGTCGACTTCCACCTCGATCCCCTCGGGGAAGCTGCTCGGGAACCGTCCGGCCAGCAGATAGCCCATCACCACCGGCTTGTCGCCGGGCGCGAAGTGGCCCATCAGCCTCTCCGGGTCGGGATACATCAGCTCGAAGGAGCCGCTCACCGACCAACTATTGCCTTCGGGGGTAGTCGTCAGCAATGGCGTTCGGGTGATGGGCGAGGTGTCTTCCGTCTCCGCCGGCTGGTTCGGATCCGCCGTGCCGCTCTGGCTCGCAGCGGTGACGCGCAAGACCCCTGGAAACAGCACTCGGACGAAGTTAAGGTCGGCGGTCATGACGGCATCGTCGTTGAAGCACTTCGGCGCGGTCAGCCCGAGGAAACCCATGATCGGCTGCAGCCTCTGGTTCGAGCCCAGGGGGGCCTCCAGCAGCAGGGATTTGTCACCGGCGAAGGTGTTGGCCGGCATGTCGAGGCCCCACGTGTTGAGCAGCCGGCTCAGGTCGGAAGCCTGCTTCTGGACCGTCATCTGCATGGGGTTTCGCTGCGGCCGGTCCGCCACGCTGTGGGGATCGACGCAGATGATCGTGCGCCCACCTTTCAGGATGAACTGGTCGATGGCGAACTGCGTCCGCTCGGGCAGGTCCTTCGGGTGAATGACCAGCAGGACGTCAACGTCGTTGATGTCGTTGACGTCGGTCGGGACCTCCGTCACCTCGTACTTCTGGCGCAACTGCCGGACGATCGTCCAGGGCGGCGTCGGCTGCTGGTTCTGCGCCTGCATCATCTGCATCATGTAGGGACTGACGTCCTCGCCCATCACCGGCAGCGAGCTCATCACGCCGATCTTCCGCTTCGCGCGGGTGATCGCGGTATCGATCAGGTAGCTGATATCGTATTCGACGAAGCGCTGCCGGTCGGGAGAAAACACCTTGATGACCTTCTCCACGCCGAACTGCGTCTCGATGACCAGGCCGAAGAAGAAGCTCTCCTCCTGCGAGATGGGGAAACGTTGGAGGCCATAGCGCAGCGCCTCTTCCTCCTCGTCTGAGAACGGTCTTGGGTCGATCACCTCCAGACGTATCATGCCGCCGGAGGCGGCGACGTATTCTTCCAGCAAGGCTTTGACGTACTCGTAGTAGTCGTTGAAAAAGCGAATCTGGTCGGAGGTCTTCATCGCCGCGGTCTTGGCGTAGTAGAGCTTGGCGGTGAGGGGCTGGGTGAGCTTGGCGAGAATGGCTTTGGTCCCGTCGCTGAGCGTGTAGAGCTTCCGCTCGGTCGCATCGATCTTCAGGCGTCGGCCGAGATTCTGGCTGATCGTGATCCCGCTGAAGGCAATGACCAGGATCAGGACGGCGCCGATAATCGCTCGTATGGTTCGGTTCATTAGCTGGCCTTCCTTTCATCCAAAACGACCGCACAGGCCGCTACCCAGCCGGCGATCAGCAAAATGAAATAGGCAAGGTCTCGGAATTGCACCACGCCCTTCTGCATCGAGTCGAAGTGCGTCTGAATGCTGAACCCCCCCACCGCGGCGACCAGGCCGCTCGGCAGGAAGGACGACAGATAGTTCAGCGTCGTCGGCATGCCGGCGTAGGCCAGAATCGCGCACGCCACCACCGACAAGACAAAGGCAATCACCTGGTTCTTGCTCACGGCCGAGAAGAAACAGCCGACCGCCAGGAAGCCCCCTGCCAGCAGGAAGCTGCCGAGATAGCCGGTGATAATCAGCCCGACGTCGGGGTTGCCCAGGTAGAACACCGTCCAGACCATCGGGAACGTCAACGCCAGCGCGATCCCCAAAAACAGCCAGGCGGCCAGGAACTTGCCCAGGACCGCCTGTCCGATCGTCACCGGCAGCGTGAACAGCAGTTCGACGGAGCCGACCTTGCGCTCCTCCGCCCAGAGGCGCATCGCCGTGGCCGGCACCATGAAGATGAACAGCACCGGCAGATTCATGAAGAAGGCACGCAGGTCCGCCTGGCCCGCTTCATAGAAGCCTTGCTTGAAGGTCAGATAACCCGCGGCCGCCAGAAAAATAACGAGAAAGACATACGCCAGAGGTGTCGCGAAATAGCTTTTCAACTCCCGCTTGAATACCGCCTTAAAGCTGTTCATGTCACACTCCCGAAAACGACTGACTATCGATGATTGACTGTTGATCGAGCGGTCTGTACTTGCTCTGAAATCATCAATAATCAATCATCCGTTATCAATGTCAGGCCACCTTGGCTCTGGTGATTCTACGGAAGATCTCGTCCAGGCCCGCATGGTGCTTCTCTTTCAACTCCTTGGGCGTCGAGTCCACCAGGACCTTGCCGCGTGCGATGATGATGGTGCGCGAGCAGACCGCGTCGACCTCTTCGAGAATGTGGGTCGAGACGATAATGCACTTGTCCTTGGCCATGTCGCTGATGAGCCCGCGGACGCCGTGCTTTTGATTGGGGTCGAGCCCGTCGGTGGGTTCGTCGAGGATGAGCACATCGGGGTCGTGGATCAGCGCCTGCGCCAGCCCGACCCGGCGTTTGTACCCTTTCGAGAGCGTCTCGATGGTCTGGTGATAAACCGACTCGATCGAGCACATCGGGACGACGCGATCCAGCGCCTGCTTGCGCTTGGGCCCGCCGATCTGGCGCACGTCGCAAATGAATTTCAGGAATCCCCCGACCGTCATCTCGGGATAGGCCGGCGAATTCTCCGCCAGGTAGCCGACCGAGCGCCGCACGCCGACAGAGTCCGTCAGGATATCGTGCCCGCACACCCTGGCGGTCCCGCCGTCGGGCCGGATGAAGCACGTCAACATGCGCATCGTGGTGGTCTTGCCGGCCCCATTGGGACCGAGCAGGCCCAGCACCTGGCCTTTCTCGGCGCTGAAGGAGACGCCGTCCACCGCGACGACCGGCCCGAAGCTGCGCCGAAGGTCTTTGACTTCAATCATATCGGTCTCCAAAACCTTTGCCCACTGCTCGTGGAGGCGATTGATCATTCGCCCGTTGCCCTCACGGGCACACTACGAACCCCTCACGAAAACGAGCCCTATAGGCTTACGAAAAAAGCGACGCCCGTCAAGGCCCACACCGCAAATTTTCCGTTCCGAGCAACACGACAGGATAGTCCGTAAGGGCAGCGCCCTTGGCATGAGACAATTGTACGCCGACCCGGCGGGATTTGTTCGCACGCTCCGGCCCGTTTCCGCACGAAACGGCCGGGCGCCGGGCCGGAACGGGCCGGCCCTCAAGTCCAGCTCGCTGAGATCACGCTACACACCGCGGCTGCACCTCCCTGGCGATCCTGTCACCGACCTGGCGCTCGGTGGGCTTTCAGCGTCGATGCGGCCGGCCCAGCGTGTGCGCGAATGCGCGATCAGGGCAACTGACGAACGGTGACCGTTATCGGCGAGGAGACATGAACGCGGCCGAGGTAGTCGGTGGCTTCCGCGGTGATTGTGTAGTCATGCTCGGCAGCGCCGCTCCGCGGTGCCGGCACGGACCACTGCCCGGACCAGCCGTCCGCCTCTTGCCTCGTGGAGAAGGAGCTTCCGTAGTGGAGGGCGTCGGAATGATGACTAACCCTGACTCGCACGTCGATTGCCACGAAGTGAGGGTCGGTGACCTCGACGCGAATCGGGACCGACCGTGTGGAGCTTTCAAACACGGCGCCGTTCTGCGGCTCCACGATCGCAATCGGAGGATGCTCCGCCGCCGGACCTTCCGTCCACTGGGCGACCAGAATGAGCAGGTCCGCGAGATCGACGTTGCAGTCGCCGTTGATGTCACCCGCCAGGTGCGTTTGGCACACAGGCGCGCCGAAGTAGGACTTACTCGCCTCGGCGGTGCCGCCGTACGCTCCCAGATTCACGACACCGCCGTTGGGGAAGGGCTCGTCGGCGATCGGCGAGGCAGGGTCGCCCGCGTCGATACAGGGACTGGTCACGTCGTCGGCGACCCAACTCTCGGTGGCACGGTCCCACCTCCCGGCCTGCGACTTGAGGTGGTAGTCTCCCTCGCTCCAGAGATCGTCGGTGAGATCGTCTGGCGTGCCGTTGAGCTTCCAGGAGCCCGGACTGGCGAACAAAGGATCGACGTTCAGGTTGGTCGCGCCGGGAAAACCTCCCTGCACGTCGCAATAGGCGATCGACGCGTATGATAGCCATGGGTGAAGCTCAAGATCTCTGGTCAGGCCCCAGATGATACAGTAAGCCAGGAGATTGCGCGCGGGGCCGCCACGACCGCTGGCGGCGCGAGACGCCTCGCCGTCAGGCGACCGGTTATCTGCGAAGGTGCAGTTCCTGTACAGCATCTCACCGCTGGAGTACACCGCTCCGCCGCTCAGCCAGGCCAGGTTGCCGGCGAAAAGACACCTTGCGCAGGTCAGAGCCCCGCTGAGGCGAAGAGCGCCGCCTCGGTCGGTCGCGACGTTACGACTGAAGCGACAGTCCGTCAGCCCCCCAAGCTGCCCTCGATGGCGCCTCCGGTGAAGGCCCGGTTGCCACGAAATTCGCTCGCGGTGAAAGTCGTCTCGCCGGCGTCGCAACTGACGGCGCCGCCCTTCCTGGCGAAGTTGCCGGCAAAAGTGCAACCGTCGATCGCGATGGACGGATCATCCGTCCGGAACCTTAAAGCATCGCTGGTGTAGATCGCGCCACCGGCCTCTGCCGCGTAGTTGTCGACGAAACTGCACCGTCGCAAGGTGAGTTTGCCCCGTGAGGAGGGGAAGTTGATCACCGCATAGACTTGGATGGCACCTCCGTAGAGGGGCGCCGCATTCTGCACGAAGGCACAGTCGATCAGTTCAGGGCGGGCATAGGACACAGAGATGGCGCTGCCGGCGTGACCGACAAAGGAGCAATTTCGTATCGACGGGTAGGACGGGGTCCCCCAGTCCGACAGGAGCAGCCCCGCTCCGGCGGCCCCCCGGGAATCAAGCGCCGAGCCCGAGCTAACCGTGAAGCCCTCCAAGATAGCGGACCTGTCGCACAGACCGGCTTGCACCACAGCCCGGCTATTGTCCGCGCGAGTCGGCTCCACGAGCAAGCCGCACGGATCAGCAACGGGGACGTCGTCACCTGTCAGATCGCCGCTCAGAACGCTCTCGTAACGAGCGATGTCTCTCGCGTCGGGATCGGCCGCGCCGACGCCGGCAAAACCGCCCCGAATGGCGACCCCCTCGAGCAGCCAGAAGCTCGCCAGCCGGTCGCCCGTACCGTCTGGATGGGCCGCGCTCTCATCGGGCCTGTAGACGCCTTGAGCGACGCGAACCTCGTCGCCTGCCTGGGCTACCGCCAGAGCATCCTGGAGGTAAACGAACGCATCAGCCCAAGACGAGCCATCACCAAAACCTCCGGCGTCATCATCGACATAGATGATAGCCCCTTGCCCGATCGCGCCGAGCTCCAGCACAAGCACGCAAGCGACTCTTGCCACTAAGGGAATTCCTGACCTCTCCACTTTCCGCTCCTTTCGATATGAGACTCTGATGCCCAAAGGTGTGCGTTCAAACAGGGAGCGAGCAGACCCCCTCCGCGGGCCCGCTCGCTCCCCTTCCCAGGGTTAGCCACGTCAGCCAGGCAGCTTCCGCAAACAGAGATACCCCGAAGCGCGGACGTATTGCGCGCGAAACAACAATATTTGCGATTTGTGCTCGATATCTTATGATTGAGCACGAAGGTCGTGACTCGTCGAGGCGTTTGGGAGTGAAATCGTGAAGATGGACGATGATACGCGGATCGGAGGCAGTCAGCGGCGGTTTCCGAGCACGCACTGGACCGCCATTCAGCAGGCCGGTCCGGGCGACGACGCCGACAGCAACCGCGTCATCGGCGACCTGCTCCAGGACTACTGGAAGCCGGTCTACTGCTACTTGCGCCACAAGGGCCGTAGCAACGAGGAGGCCAAGGACCTGACGCAAGGCTTCTTTCAGGAGGTGGTGCTGGGCCGCGACCTGATCCGGCGTGCCGACCCGGCCCGAGGGCGCTTCCGCACGCTCCTGCTGTCGGCGCTGAGCAACTATCTCGCCAACGTCCATCGTCGCCGGACAGCCCTCAAACGCATCCCGAAACATAAGCTGATCGAGCTCGACCAGGCCGACGCAGGCGAGTTGCCTGAGGTGGTGCAAGCGATCAGCTCCGACGAGACGTTCCACTACGCCTGGGTGTCGGAGTTACTGGACCGGACGCTGGAGGAGGTCGAAGCCGACTGTCGCGCCAACGGCATGACGACGCACTGGGACCTGTTCCACGACCGGGTGCTGCGCCCGACGCTGGAGGACCGAACGCCGCCGACTCTGGCCGAATTGTGCGTCCGGCACGGCATCGCAGAGGCGGTGAAGGCGTCGAACATGATCTTCGCGGTCAAGCGGCGCTTGCAGGCGGCGCTGAAACGCAACATACGCCAGTCCGTGGCGGTCGATGCAGAGATCGGTGAGGAAATCCGCGAATTGCGCCAGTTTCTGACGAGCAACCGGCAATCCTTGCCATAAGTGGGGTATAGTAGACTGCCCAGAGCGAATTCGGGTTACGACGGCAAGACGTCTGCGACGGTGAGAAGCAATGGACAGGAAATCGACGTACGGTTTGAGACTGGACCAGATGGCGGACCTGTTCGCCATCGGCGCCGAAGGGCCCGACCCGGCGGCAGAAGCAGACGAGGACAAGGTCCTGCGCGGACTGCTGCGCGAGCAACTGACCTGCATCGAGCCCAAGGGCTCGCTCCTGCGGGACACGCTGGTCATGATGCTGCGCGACACGCAGAGCGACGCTGCCGCGCTAGAGGGCAGGCCGCTGGGTGACATTCTCCTGAGTCCCCGGTCGGATGTCGCTCTCCTCGGCGCGATCAAGGGGTGCAGCAAGACGCTGTCGAGTACGCTGGACTCCGCAACCGAAACGGCGCTGGCGCGGACCGTGTACTTCGCGGCGATAGCCGCCGCGCTGGTGGTCCACGATACGAAGATCACGCAGAGCACTTACGCAGCCCTGGCCGATTCCTTGGCGGTGCTGCTGGAGAAGCGGTGGATGGCGCCGGAACTGGTCGCGCTGTTCGGTCAGGCCCGAGAGATTTGCCGGCGCAGGTCGAGGCAGGCATGAGCGACAAGAGGCGAGACATCTCCGACGGCCTGCCGCCCGTGAGTGGCCCGGCCCCGCGCGGAGCCGGGGACGGCCCACCGGCAGCGCCGAAGATCAAGGGCTATGAGATCCTCGGTCCCCTGGGCGAAGCCGCGCAAGGGCACGTCTGGCGCGCGAGGCAGTTGAGCACGCGCCGCCAGGTGGCGCTGAAGGTCCCGCACGCGGCTCTGCTGCGCTCGCGCAAGGCAATGGCGCGTTTCGCGCGGGAGGTCGAGCTGGCCGCGAAGCTGAATCATCCCAACATCGCGCGCATCTACGCCAGCGGCCTGTGCGAAGGCCTTTACTACTACGCGATGGAGCTGATCGAGGGCGTGCCGCTGGATGAGTATGCTCAACGGCACGACCTGTCCGTCGAGCAGACGATGGAGCTGATGCTCAAGGTCTGCGAAGCGATCCAGCACGCCCACCAGAACGGCGTGATTCACCGCGACCTCAAGCCGTCGAACATTCTCGTCACGCGCGACGGGCAGCCGCGGGTGGTGGACTTTGGCCTGGCGCGGGCCGTTCTCGACGAGAGCACATTCAAAACGCTCTCGCTCGATGGCGAAGTCACCGGCACACCGGCCTATATGTCGCCGGAGCAGGCGGCCGGGCAGCGCGGCCACCTGGACACGCGCACCGACATCTACTCGCTCGGTGTCGTCCTGTACCAGTTGCTCACCGGCCACTTCCCTTACGACGTCGAAACGTCGATGTTGGAGACTCTGCAGAACATCCGCGAAAGCGAGCCGGTCAAGCCCTCCGCCTACGTGCGGCGGTTGGACTGGGACGTGCAGGCCATCGTGCTCAAAGCCCTCGCCAAGGAGCCTGACGAGCGCTACCAGTCTGCTGCCGAGATGGTCGGTGACATCAGAAGTTGGCTGGCAGGCGAGCCGGTCCGAGCGCGGTCGCGCAGCTCTGCCGATCTACTGCGGCTGATCCTGTCCAAGAGCCGCTATGTCCTGGCTCCCCTGCTCGTTTACGGCGCCGTGCTGGCGGTCGTGGCAGTCAGTGCCGACCGCGTGATCTTCATGCCTCTACCGGCCGCGAGCTATACCGACACGTCCGATCTGATCGAGTTAGAGACGGACGACGGCGCCCTGATCTGGGCGCTGCATCTGAAGAACCCGGAGGCACGGTTTACGATCCTCTACAGCCACGGCGTCGCCGAAGACCTCGGACAGTTGCGTCCCTTCTTCGAAGAGTATCGCAAGCAGGGCTATACGGTCTTTGCCTATGACTATCACGGCTACGGCGCCAGTACCGGCAAGCCGAGCGAGACGAACACGTATCGCGACGTGACCGCCGCGCATCGCTATCTGGTCGAACGGGCCGGGGTCGAGCCGGAGAATATCATCGCGCACGGCCGATCCGTGGGCGCGGGACCCGCCTGCTACCTAGCGGCGCGAGAACCGATGGGCGGGCTGATTCTCGAGAGCGCTTTTGTCAGCGCCCTTCGTACCGTCACGCGTATCCGCCTGGCGCCGTTCGACAAGTTCGACAACCTCAAACGTATCGACGACATCCAATGTCCTGTCCTGATCGTTCATGGGAGGGACGATGACGTCGTCGCACCCTGGCACGCCGAGAAGCTGCTCGCGCGCGCCAACGCGCCGAAGTCCAAGCTATGGGTCGATGGCGCCACGCACGATGACATTCCGCTCGTGGCCGGCGACACGTACTGGAAGGCGATTGCCGACCTTGCGGACACGGTCGCCAGACAGCCTGACCACCGCCCGTAAGGCATATCGTAGCACCGCGTCCGTTCTAATCTGGCCGGTAGCATCCGAAAGTACACAAGCCGGTCGCGGTTGCGCGGCTCATCGTGTCGTGGGCATCTTGCCCGCGTGTACCGAAGGCGTCTCGCCTTCGAATCGAGGGCAAGATGCCCTCGCCACGCGCGGGCGGGGACGCCCGCGACACGGCCTGCCGCACAATCGCCAAACGCTGACCATCGCGGGCTCCACACCACTCTAGGGTAGCCAGAGCAGTAGCATGGGCGTCCCGCCTATGAGTCGCACGGGCATCCCCTCGACAAGCTCGGGGCAGGCTCTTACGGGCGCACTACAAACGCCGCGTCGCAGCCTTTTGCCGACGGACGATCAGCGTGCGCGAGACGAAGTGTATCGACAGTTGTAGCAGCCCGCCTGAACCGACGAGAGCGAAAACGAACCAGTAAGGCGCATACGCGCCGACGTTCTTGGCGAAGTAGCCACCGCCGGTGGCGCCGATCGTGATGCCCAGCGAGATGACCGTCTCGTGGATCGCCATCCGCGCCGAGCGGTTGCGGCTGCCGCAGGCGCCGTAATACAGGTGCGAGCAATACGAAAATCCGAATCCGATGCCCAGCACGACTGCCGAGAAGAAGAACACTGGCAGCGTCCGGCCGAAGACCATCATCAGCAGCGCCGCGAACATCATCGCCTGCGAAACGAAGACCGGACCCGGCTTGAAATGCCAGAAGGCCCACCGACCCGCTCCGACCAGCGCCAGGAAGTTGCACAGCGCGAAGACGCCGTAGTAAAGGCCGAATTGAGCTTCGGTGTAGCCCAGAGCCACAAAGAGCAACGCGAACTGCGAGCGCGCAATCGCCTGGCAGGCCCACGAGCAGAACAGCGCGATCCGGGACATCCAGCGATAGTCCGCCAGCGTTCGCGCATCATGGCCATTCTCCAGCGTCAGGCCGGGGGCTCTGGGCCCTGCCCGGCCGGACAAGTTGCTCCGAGCGATGGTCAGCAACACCACCGTCATCCCAAAACAAACGACTGAAGCGACCACCGGCCAGAGCGGGCTCGACTCCACCAGCCACGCGCCCAGCACCGGTCCGATCAGCCCGCCGCCGGACCACGAGCCGTTGTAGCGTCCGAAACGCCGGTTCAGCTCCAGACCCTCGAATCGAGCCGAGACCCAGCTCATCAGAAAGGGCCAGAACAGCGCCATCGCCGCTCCGCCGAGCCCGCCGGCCGCGATGATGGCCCAGACCCAAGCCAGCTTGTTGACCGCCTCCGACCGCTGGGAACCCAATACCGCAAGTACCATCGCCACCGCGGCGACCAGAGCCACCACCGTCGCCAGAAGCGTCGCGCGTCGGACATCCATGTGCCCCAGCAACGAGCCGGTCAGGACCAGGGCAGCCATATAGGTGAGACTGTTCAGCGCGAGCGCATAGCCCACGTGGACCTCGGTACCTCCGATCCCGCTCAGGATGAAGGGCATCGCGGTCCAACAAACGCTCAGGCTCAGCGAGGTCGAGAAGGCCGCGCCGTAGAGAGGCCAGGCAGGCCCGGTCCGTCCGGTTTCAAGGTTGTCCGCATCTTCAATCATGGTGCGCCGGCTTTCCAAAGCCGGCGATTGTAGCATGAGCCGCGTGTTTCGCCAGCAGATTCGCCCTTCGTCATGGGAAGTGTGAAGTGTGAAGTGTCAAGCGTGAAGAGCCAAACATGAAGCCACGCCACTTGACACTTCAAACTTGACACTTGAAACGCAGCGGGAGCGTCTTACGACGCCACTACGAACGAACGCACAAACGCACGAGCCACCCTCCGCGGGTGGCTCGCGCTCAATTGGGTTCGGTCAGATAGAAGGTGTTGGACAGGTCTAGTTGGCTGCCGGGGCGTTCGGTTCGACGGGCGAGGTATTCTCAGGGGTCTCGAACGTGTAGTTCTTCTTCTGGGCCTGTTCGCGAATCGCCTGCCTGGCGGCCGAGCCCAGCGTATCGGTGTCTCCCTGTCGTTTGTTCATCTCGTCGGCAATGAAGCGACGGCGCGCGTCGTTGAGCTGTTGGATTTGTGCCTGGATCGAGGCACGCTCTTTGGCCTTGGCTTCGACGAACACCTTGCGCTCGTCGGCGCTCATCGTGCGCATGCTCTCAGGCAGGTCTTTCGGTTCGATCTGTCCGAGATCCACCTGCCTGGTGTTGAAGGCGTCGACCAGGTCCCAGCCGGCGTTCAGGTAGTTGCTGGAAGACTTTGCGACCGCGCGCCCGACAGCCGCCTCGGGAGAGGCCTGTGCGGCGTTTCTGTCCTGGACGGCCTGCCTCTCGCGCAGCGTCTGGCCTTGCCGGCCGTAGGCAACGTACGTCTGATTCAACCTGACGCCCAGCTCGGCGATCTCCTTGTCCTGCGGCGCCGGGATGTGCACGACCTGGCGGTTCTGGTCGATGTTGAGATACCGTCCGTCCGCGAGCACGGCGCCGTGTCGCCACTTCCCGTCGACGCCCTGCTGCTCAGGGCCACAGTGGATGGTGTTGACGATAATCCCCTTCTCCACCGCTGCTTTGCACGCCTGACGATAGTCCACCGGTCCTTGCGTGAACGGCTCGTTGCCGGCGATGAAGATCACCTTCAGATCGTCGGGCGCATCGCGCCATTGTAGTTGTGCGGTGGCGTCCCGGATGACCCAGCCGCAGTACTCGTCGCCACCGTTGGTCTGCAGCGCGAATAGCTCTTCGGAAATCTTGTCCAAGTCCGTTGTCAGAGGCACGATCTGGCGGACGTAGCCGACCTCGGCCGCCAACGCGCTTTTGCCATACTCGTAGAGTGCGACCTGGACCTCGGGCTGGCGGCCGTGCTGGCGGGCGAAGATGAACTCGTTGACCAGCGACCACAGCTCCGTCCGCGCCTGGTCGATCAGACCTGACATGCTCCCGCTGGTGTCGAGCAGGATGGCGATCTGTACCAGCGGTTTGTCTCCCTGGACCGGGACCTCAACGATCGGCGAGGACTCGGCCGCGTACAAAGCCGGACCACACAAGACACCCGCCATCACGGCCCAACCTGCTATCAGACTTGTCGTTCTCATGGTATTCGCCCCTTTCGTCTGGATAGTGATGCGTCAGTCTGCACGCGGCGCCTGGATGAGCACCGGCTCGCCATCGACCATCAGGAGAATGTCGCCGGTCAGGGCGATGCTGCCCTGGCGGTTCTCGCGCGCGAGCCTTTCGGCCAGATCGAAGTACTCCTGCGACCCGAACGCGATGACCCGTGCCGGCGTGACGTTCTCGCGCTCGACGAGCGTGCTGTCGATCCAGCGGCCCCTGCGGTTGTAGTAGGCTTTGTCGTTGATCTGCTGGACGTTGCTGATCGAGACCTCGTTGAGCTGCTCGTCGTAGTAGAAGTTCCTCATGTTGAGCTCGGTCTGGGACTTCTGGTGGACGCTGTTGAGACTCTGGTTGACACCGCCCATGCCCCAGCGGGCTCCGAGGGCCCTTTCCGAGAGCCTGTCGGAAGCTTCGTGGCGAAGTTCGACCGGCCGGGCCAGGTCCGTGCCCTCGCGGGCGAGAAACGCGGTGTATTCCGTCAGGATGCCGAACTCCGTCGAAAGTCTGACGATCTCATCGACCAATTCTTTGACCTTGGGATCCCTGGTCGAGGCGGATGGGTCGGCGCCCATCTGGCGGACGGCGTCGATCAATTCGGCGATCTTACGGCTGGCCCACAGTCGCGGCACGAAGCCGTTCTTGGCGCTGGCCTTGTCGAAATCGAAGCCGAACTTGAACGTCCGCTCCTTGCCGAAGTAGTCCCCCTTGAGCCTGAAGGCCAGCGGTTCATCCCCAACGTACTGCCCCAGGACAACGAGCCGGTCCCCCTCGAACAGGTCGGGCAGCTTGTCGGGCAGGATGTCCCGCGTCCGGCCCAAGGCCGTGTCGCCATCATGGTCCACCACGCGCAATTCCGGCGACGCAAGGATCGGACCGGTCAGCCGCTTGAAGACGTTCCCGACCTTGACCTCGACGTCCTCGCTGGGCAGGACGAACTCCGCGCGGGCGCGCGACTCGTCGGCGATCTTCTCGAGCAACGCCGCGTTGACGTCGAACCCGACCCCGAAGGTAAAGACGCGCCGCTGGTGCGGGTTCGATTTCGTGACCAGGTCCCGAATGGCAATTTCCGAGGTCTGGCCGACCGTGGGAAGGCCATCGGTGAGAAACAGCACGATCGGCAAGGTGCCGGCGGTCGGCTCCTGATTCAACGCGGCCGTGAGAGCATCGTAGATGTTCGTTCCGCCGGTGGCCGTGATGCCTTCGATGTAGCGCTGCGCTGCCCGTGCGGTCGAGCCGTCCTTGACCACAGGCTTGTCCGAGAACCACTCCACCGTGTTGCTGTAGATGATGACGTTGAACGACTCACCTTCGCGCACACCGGCGATGATCTGCAGCGCCGCTTCCTTGGCCTGTTCGATCTTCTCGCTTCTCATGCTGCCCGAGCGGTCAATCACGAGTGTGACCTCGCGTTTGACCGGCTCTGCGGGTTGGTTTCGCGTCATCTCCGCCGGCAGCCCCGCCAGGAGCAGGAAATAGCCTCCGCCCACCTTGCGGTCGGGATAGGCGAACAGCGAGGCCGTGACACCATCCGACTGGAGCAGGTAGGACAGGCGGAAGGGTCCCGGCTCCTTGCACGCATCCGGCGTCACCTTGACGGACAAGTGCCTGCCGCTGACGCGTTCGATCTCCATCCTGTGGCTGGCGGAGTAGACCGTCGATATGGGCTGTTTGGCCTTGATGTGGGCCGTGACCTGCCATGGCACGGCGTATTGCAGCGACTCGGTCCGAGGCAGGATATAGTCCACGCGGTTGCCGTCAACCTCGAGCAGGTGCTCGTAGGTCAGACGCACCTTTTGCTTGCCGTGCGGCTCGACCGGGAAGACGCTGGAGCGAATCAGGTTGTAGCCGACGAATTCGACGAGGGCCGGGTCGCGAATCCTGGCAACTAATCCTTGATAGATGCGCCGCGCCTCGTCGCGAGGCAGAACCTCGGCGCTGATGGGCCCGTGCGGCCCGTCGTAGGCAAAGCCGCGCACCACTGCGCCGTCGGGGACCGGGACGATCAGCTCCGCTTCCTGCCGCCGGTTCGTTTCGTTGACCAGGTCGATTTCGACGGTCGTGGTCGCCATCGTCTCGACGATATCCACGAGAACACTGACCTTGGTGATCTCGACGCCGCCCTGCCGCTCGGGCGCGAAAGCCCGTCCTCGGCTCTGGGGCACCAGCACATTCGAGGCCAGCGGCCGCAGGCCGATGTGGGTAGGCTGAGCCGCGCTGCGAGCGGCCGGCAAGATCATCGAGCCGGCGATGACCACGATCCAGATTCGAGCGGACCTACACATGATTCTGTCTCCCGTATTCAGTTGCCTTATGGTCGTTGTCTCACTGTATAGTATGACGTAGTGAAGGGGCTCCGTTTCGTAAATACTGTGTAAAAGGCCGGCCTGGGTGGGTCGGTTGTGGTTGCGCGGCGCGTTTCGGTTGCGTTTGGCGTGCAGCGGCGCCGATCGACGCAACCCATGCACGAAACGAGCCGCGCAACCGTTGGACGACACTACGAGTCCTATAGGTTGTCCCGGCGGCAAGAAAAACGCTCTCGCCGGAGATTCTTATATACCCGCACGCCGGGTGAGAGTGTGTAATAGGCCGAAAGGTGATCGCTTTTCAGGCACGCGTGCACGATGGTGGATGAGAAACTGCTGATTCTGCGGTTCAAACGGGGCAGCCGCGAGGCGCTGCGGCAGATCTACGATCGGTACAAGGTCGATCTGCTCAAGCTCGCGGTCGTGCTGGCCGGCGACGTGAACACCGCCGAGGACGTCGTGCACGATGTCTTCGTCAAGTTCGCCGGCTCCGCGGCGACCCTCGAGCCGGCCGGGAGCCTCCGCAGCTACTTGAGCACGAGCGTCGTCAACCGGATTCGCAACCGCGTGCGCGACAGTCAGCGGCGCGACGCAACGAGCCTGGACGACGCCGAACGGCTCGCCTGTCCTGCTCGCGGCCCTCAGCAATGGGCGGTCCTCAACGAGCAGTTGACGCGCCTGAGCCGGGCGCTGGCGCAACTGCCCTACGAGCAGCGCGAGGTGATCTGCCTGCGTATGGAAATGGACACGCCGGTCGCACAGATCGCCGCCTTACAGCATACATCGGTCAACACCGTCAAAGGCCGATATCGATACGGAATGGAACGACTGCGGTCCCTGCTGGATAGTGAGGTCGAAGAATGCAACCCGCAGATGACGTAAAACAGCTTTTCGAAGACGCTCAGCTTGGCATCCGTCCAGAGCCCGATGAACGGGTGTTCCAGGACATGCTCCAAGCGCAGGAAAACACCGACAAGGACCCAACGGTTTCGTTGGAGAGATGGAGAATAGTCATGAAGAGCCCCCTGAGCAAACTCGCCATCGCCGCGGCTGTCGTCGTGGCAGGCATCGCCGGCCTGTTCCTGTGGACCGGCACCCAACCGAGTGTCGCCCTGGCCGACGTCCTGACTCGCATGCAGGATGTCAGGGCCTACGTGTTTCGCAGCACCTCGACGATTACCGGCCTGAGAGCGGGCGACACGACGATAGACACCGAATCGCGCAGCACCGTCACGACGTCTGAAGATTACGGCATGAAGATGGTCATGGAGACCGTCGATCCCAACGGGTCGGGGACCATCACCCAGGAGATGTACATGTCGCCCCAGAACGGGACCGCGCTAACGATCATGCGACAACAGAAGAAGTACATGCGCATGGAGTACGACGAGAGCATGGCCGAGCGCATGCGCGGCCAGAACAGCAACCCGAGCGCCATCGTTCAACTGGCGTTGGGACAAGGCTATGAGAGTCTCGGACGAGAGACGCTCGACGGCGTCGAGGTGGAGAAGTTCCGCAGCACGGGCTCCAACTTCCTGAGCAGCGTGATGGACGGGCCCCAACTCCTGATATACGTCGACGTCGAGACCCAACTGCCTGTGCGGATGGAAATGGACGCCCAGATGGCCGAAGGGACGCGCGTTCACACGGCGATGTACGACTTCCAGTGGGACGTCGTGGTCGATGCCGCCGAGTTCAATCCGGTCATCCCGGACGACTACACGCCCATAGCCGGCGGAACGCTCAAGATGCCGGCCATGAACGAAGAGACGGCCATCAGAGGTTTGGGGCTTTGCGTGGAACTGACGGGCCGCTACCCCGAGAAGCTCGATATGATGAGCCTCATGTCACAGATGAGAGGCACTGAGAACGGTGAGAACCCGCTGCTCAAACAGCTTCAGGAAGAGAACAAAGACCTCACCCAGGACGAGAGGGTTAGAAAGCTGGTGGACATGATGATGCCAATCCAGGCGATCGGCACCTTCCACGCCATGCTCGTCGCGGAGAAGAAGGACCCGGCCTACTATGGCGAGTTCGTCACGCCCGAGGACGCCGACCAGGTCCTCATGCGGTGGAAGGTCTCCGACAGCGAGTACCGCGTGATCTTCGGCAACCTGCACGTCGAGACCGTCGATGCTGCCACCCTGGCCGAGTTGGAGAAGACC
This sequence comes from Sedimentisphaerales bacterium, assembly GCA_016927855.1. Taxonomy (GTDB): domain Bacteria; phylum Planctomycetota; class Phycisphaerae; order Sedimentisphaerales; family Anaerobacaceae; genus JAFGLV01. The sequence continues at coordinate 29,947 of JAFGLV010000055.1, read as the reverse complement.
ATCCCCAAGTAGCTCCTTTCACAACCCGCAAGTTCCTCCAAGGGCCGGCCCACTCGCAGCCGGCCCTTTCTGTTTATACAGATTTTCTTGTCCGGCCTATACGCAGACACCCCCTTTCGGAGTGTAATAGGGCAAAAGAACCGCGATTCGTGGACAGGCTGGGCGCCATGTTTCAAGACAAGCGGCTGATCTGGAGACTGCAACGGGGCGACGCCGATGCCCTGCGCCTGATCTATGACCAGTACAAGCTCGACCTGCTCAAGCTGGCCATCTTGATGACAGGCAACATCCATCACTCAGAGGATGCCGTGCAGGATGTGTTCCTCAGGCTGGCCGAGTCCTTCGACAGGATCTGCGATCACGGAAACCTGAAGAACTTCCTGATCACGTGCCTGGTGAATCGCCTTCGCACCCTCCGGCGCGACGGCCAGCGCCACCAGGCAGCCGAGTTCGACGAGGCAGCAATGCAGACGGCCGGAGACAATCCTGCCGATCGATGGGCCGTCGTAAACGAGCAGATGCAACGCCTCAGCGAAGCGATGGCCGAGTTGCCGGTAGAGCAGCGAGAAGCCGTGACGCTGCGATTCGAGGGAGGCATGGGATTTCAGCAGATCGCCAGGATCCAGAATGCCTCGATCAACACCGTACAGGGCCGATACCGGTATGGCATGGAGAAGCTGCGGGCACTGCTCAACAGTGAGGTAGACACATGAGCTCCGCAGACAAGATGAGACGATTGTTCGATGAAGCGGCGGTGCATGCGAACACGGCGTCAGATGATGCCGTCTTTGAGAAGATCGAGACGGTGTACACAAGGACAGTCCAGCAGAAATCGGCTCGGCCAGAGCGGCGTATGTGGAAGTTCATTATGAAAAGTCCATCAACCAAGCTAGCCGTCGCGGCAGCGGTCATCATCGCGTGCGTGATCGGCCTGTCTCTCTGGAAGACCACCGGCTCAGGCGTAGCACTGGCCGATGTCGTGGCTCGCATCGAACAGGTCAAGGCCTTCAGGTGCAAGACGACAAGAAAGCTCATTCATGAAGCGCCCGCTGGCAAACCTCCCATCTGGCAGATTCATGATGACCGTCTCGTATCAAAGGAATATGGTTCGATAGTCAAATTTGAGCAACTGGATCCCAATGGTGAACGGGCAAACTTGTCAGATCTCTACTTCAATCCAGCTACGAATATCATGGTGCTCGTAGCGCACACGCAGAAGCGGTACATTCGCACGCAACTGGACAGTTGGTTGGCCCAACAGATGCAGAAAGAGGTTGGTCGATACGGCGACGCGGTAGCGGTCCTTAAAGAAATCGCCGCCAGCAAATACGAAAGTATAGGTCGATCGACTATCGATGGCATTGAGGTTGAGGGTTTCCGCACAACAGATCCCAATTGCGGCCAAGACGGAGGCTCTGGCTTCGAAGAGTCGCAGGTCGATGTGAAGCTATGGATAGATGTCAAGACATACTTGCCTGTGCGATACGAGAGCCTCACGACGGGACTCGATCAGACGGGGGCCAGGGCGAGCTTCCAGGTCGTCATGTACGATTTTCAGTGGGATGTCACGGTCAACGCATCCGAATTTGAGCCGCCGACCATACCGGATGGCTATACCGCGCCGGTGCAAGAGCCCTGGGCAGCCATCAGTGAGCAGACTGCGACGGAGAGTTTGAGGCAATATGCCGAATTGTTCGGCAAATACCCGGAGAGCCTCAGTGTCGCCTCTTCCTCAGACCTGGAGGGTGAGTTGAACAAGAGCGACACCCCCGGGGCCGTACGGTTGAAAGAGGAACTGAAAGGGCTCGCAGAACCGGAGAGGGCGAAGCGACTCGCGGATGCCCGACTGCTCATGGTGCGCTCGTTCATGTTCTACATGAACCTTGCCAACGACAAAAAGGAACCCGCGTACTACGGCCAGGTCGTCACACCCGCAGACACGGACAAAGTCCTGCTCCGGTGGGAAGTCTCCGAGCAGGAGTATCGCGTCATCTTCGGCGATCTGCACGCCGAGACCGTCAGTGCCGAGACCTTGGCGGAACTCGAAAAGACCCTGCCGTAGTAGACAGTTCACTCTTCGGCGGAAGGCCAAGCGCCGTTCGTAGTGACGCCGGAAGGCGTTATCATCTATGCCCTGACGGGCACACTACGAACGGCGATTGTCTTACCGCAGCAGCGCCACCAAGTCGACGGCAAGCTCGCGGAACTTCTCGGCCGGTAGTGTCACGGTCTGCCATTTCGGGCTGCGGCGTTTCATGTGCCGCGCGTAGTCATCGACGCGTACCGCCAGGAAGAGGTAGCGGTCCTGGTCCAGCAGAAGCGTTTCCCGGCCGTCGAAATCCACGTCCACGTTGACGACGCGATAGGCGAAGATGAAGGCGGCTTCATGGCCGGCGCCGAGCGCGCGCTGCCACATTTGCAGGCCCTCGACGTCGTCACGTGTGACCCAGCAGTCCAGACCTTTCAACTGGGCGACGGTCGTGCCTTTGAAAGTCCGGCCCTTGACCTCGGCGATGATCTGCCTGCTGGAGCCGGTGTGAAGCAGGAAGTCAAAGTTCTTGACCGACCGACGGGCCGGGCCGAGGCGCTTGTGCTCGTCCGCCCGCACGTACTGCACGCGGTGGTCGATCAGCCAGCTCTCGAAAGCTCGCTCGTAGTGATTGTCCGCAGAGTCCCGCATGCTCCCACTCCAACGCTCACCATTGAGTCCGCGGGCTGTTCGGAGCACGGAAGACTATCGTACTGTCGGTGTCATGTCGAGCGCAGTCGAGACATCTGGCTACAAACATGACACACCCTCGTGCTCAGCCAGATTTCTCCGCTCCGGCCCTCGGCCTCCGGTCGAAATGACAAAACGAGGCCGACCCGTGGTCGCGACGTGAAGCACGCGAAGATGAATCATAACCGAGATTGTCAGCGTCCAGCACGTCAATGCTTCAACATCGCTCTGCTATGTCAAATCGGATAGGAATTGGTCCACACCCACCTGGGCCTGCGAGGGTTGGTCCTTCGTCATGTCCTTGATGACGAGCTCCCTCTTGTCAGCGTACTCCTGCCCTATGATCACACACTTGCTCGCATTCTGTTTCGCAGCATCCTTGAGCTGTTTGGAAAGACTTGGTGCTTCGCACGTTCCACTTGGTTCTAACCAAAGACCGTAGTTGAAGGCGGCGGAATGTCCTGTCTCGCGGATTTTGGCCGTGATAGTGAAAATGTCCTTCGTGAATATGGCATCCGCGCAGGTGACATAGTACTCAAGCTGCGGCTTCGGTACCTGCCTCTCCAGCAGGCCCTTTTCCGCAAGCAGGATCTCCAAAACAGCATCGCCCATGCCCATGCCGGTCGCAGGGATACGCGGTCCGCCGAAATCCCGCAGCAGATTATCGTAACGTCCCCCGCCACAGATCGCTCGCAACTCGCCCACGACGTCGTGTACCTCGAAGACCACGCCGGTGTAATACGCGAGACCTCGGACAATGCCGGGGTCAAAAACGCAGTAGTCCGAGACACCCATCAGGTCCAACGTGTGGAACACAATCTTGAGATTCATGATCGCGTTCTGGATATCGTCATCGAAGTCGACGAGGCTTTCGACGTCTTCAACAGACCGGGCCACCATGAAATCCTGGATAACCCTGGCCTGGTTTGAATCTGGTACCTGCTCGGCCAGCATCGCCTCAAAGGTCTCGGCCGGCAGCTTCGCCTTCTTGTCAAGCACCGCATAGAGCGAATTGAGCTTCTCCTCCGGAATGCCCACGCCCCTGAGCACTGCCGCCAGCAGCTTCCTACTTGATATCTTCGCCTGAACATCTCGGTTTGTCAGACCGACCATCCGTAGGTAATCCAGCGTAGTCAGGATGACCTCGGCGTCCGCGGTGGACCTGTCGACGCCGATAATATCGACGTTCCATTGGAAAAACTCGCGCAGGCGCCCCTTTTGGGGCCGCTCGGCGCGGCACAGGCGCGGGACGGAGAACCACTTGATCGGCCGTGGCAACGCGTTGATCTGCTGGTTGACCATGCGCGCCAGCGTCGGCGTAATCTCGGGCCGGATCGCCAGGTCACGGCCGCCGCGGTCCTGGAGCGAGAAGAGCTGCTCGACGATCTCGTCGCCGCTCTTGATCTGGTACATCTGGAGCAGCTCGAAGATCGGCCCGTCGTACTCCTCGAAGCCGTTGCGCACCGACACCTGCTTCCAGCCGTCGATGATCCAATTGCGAATCGCCATCTGAGGCGGGTAGAAGTCACGCGTTCCCTTGACCGGCGGTATCTTCATCTACTCTTCTTCTTCCCTGGCGTGGATTTCCTGGCGCTCTGCTTTTCGGAGATGTTGTTGTCGAACTTGATCCGCATGTACTCGGCCATTTCCCGGTCGTTGGTGAAGTGCAGTTCGTAGTCGTACTCGCCTTCGGTGAAGTCACAGTCGGCGTGTTTGTACTTGCGGCAGATGTGCGGGCGCTGCTCGTAGATCTCGCAGTTGTGGTTGCCGTCGGTCAGGTGGCGGCACTTGTTCTTGATGTTGACGTACCAGTCGCCGTCCTCGACGAAAACCGTGACATCCTCGTGGCACAGATACCAGCGGATGTCGTCGTAGTCCTCGCGCGTCTCCGGCGTCTCGATCGGCAGCGCGAAATACCGACAACACAGGCCGGTACACTTGTCACATTGACTCTTCTTGGCCATGCAAACCCCCTGGTCTCTGTATACGGACGAGCCGTCCCTTGAAAGACCCTTCTTATATCGCATGGTCGGCGCACCGTCAAGAAGACCGGCGGAGGGAATTGCCGCCACGAGAAAACACCTACAAATCATCGGAGTCTCGGCCGATCGTGCCGAAGATCGGGGCCTCTACAGACACCGCCCGGATTGCCTTAAGAAGCCGTAAACTCATGTGAAGTCGTAGTTTGCGTCACAAGGAGAGGACGCCGTAAACCAGCAAAAACACCTCCGGCCCGTCAGACACATTTTTTTGGAAATTCTCGGTAAGCTTGTTGACGGACCGTTGGGTCGGGGATAGAATGCAACATGTAGGCTATAAGGTTACGCGAACGACGAGCACAAAAAGTTAAGAAGTCCACAGGCCCCCGCATAGTCTCGCTTCCTCTCCCTCATCAATAGCGGGGGCTTCTTTTTTTGCCTGCCCATACCTCCAGCGACACCGGCGCGGAAGGTGCGCAAACAAGAGGCGCCCGACTACCGGCCAGCCGACAGACAGGCGCCTGTTTGACGTCGCCAAGTGTGTATCCCCTGTGGGAGGTGAGTCACGCGCACCAGGGACGTTGCCGTTTGAGCTCGCCGGAGAGCGCCTGTCTGGCAATGTAGGCGTTCTCGCGCACCTGGAAATCGAACATACCGACGCAGATGAAATCCGCGCCGCCTTCGAAGGCGAACTTGAACGCTTCGAGCGGGTGCAGCGCGCCGGCCGCGAGCACTTTGAAGGCGATCCAAGGTTGCTTGAGGCCCTTCATGTACTCGATGGTCTCTTGCGGGTTGCGGCAGAACATGTTGTCGTGAAACTCGTCGTGATCGTCGGCATTCGGCGCCATCACGTCGAACGCCTTGCGGTTCTCTTTGGGTGTGGCTGACCAGTAGTTATCGGGGTGGAGCGTCTTGACCCAGAAATCGGGTTCGAGACCGGCCGCGACGCACGCTTTGACGGTTTCCAGGTCGTGCGCGCCGAGACCGCTGGGCACTTTGAGCTGCTTCATGTATTCCAGCGCCTCGCCGATCGCGGCCACCTTGCCGTCGCGGACCGCCGCATCCGCGATGCCTCCCTGGACGTACACGGCGTGAGCGCCGTTCTCGACGGATTGCCTGGCGCCTTCTTTGACGTCCCGGCCGGCGGCGCAGTCCGACAGCCAGATGACTTTGCCGCCCCGCTCGTTCCAGTAACGGTTGATCACGGGACCGGCCGAGGGGTTCGTCAGGATGGCGTTCATCCCGCGCTCTTCCGCCAGTTCCAGCGTCTCGAACACCTTCTGGTCCGTGTGATAGGCCTTGACCAGAGAAGAAACGTAGATCAGGTCCCGGCTATGAGCCCAGCCGCCGACCAGGTTTCCGCCCAGAAAGATGCGGCTCAGGCTCAGGTCTTTGATGTTGCCGCGCGGCATGTCAGCGGTGTTTCGTTCCACCGCCGGGCGACTGGCGTCGGACTGGCCTTGCGCTAGTTGAGCCAGGAGATTATGTTCCTCGAAGCTCTGCAGCGCCAGTGCGGCGCCGGCTGAAGCGGCCACCGATTTCTTGATGAATCCTCGCCGGTTGACGCGTTCGTCTGCCATAGCATCGCTCCTTCAAATGGACTCGTCATCAGTCGTAAGCGAGATTTCCGCCCAGTGGGCAGCTTCATAGTGCCACCCGGTGGGTTCGTTGACCAGCTCTATCTTGACCGACTGGCCGGCGTAGCGCGACAGATCGACGGAGACCTCTGCCCACCCCACGGTCGTAGTCGCCAGCCCGATGGGCCTTCGCAAGAGCTGCTCGCCGTTTACCCTAACGACAAGGTCCCAGTCGCCGCGCGGATCGTGTCCAACCACGAGCTTCAACAGGCTAGCCTTGCCTGCGGGCAGGTCCACGGTTCTGCTGATGACGCAGCCGATGTCCTGATTCAGGGGATGGGTCACCAGAACGTCCTCGCGGCCGCGTCGCTCGCTCACCAACCCGACCTCCATATCGTCACCGCACTTGCTGACCGTCCAGCCCGGCGCGAACTCGTCGATCGCTGCGGAGAGGTCCTCCCCGAGCAGCGCCGAAATCTGCGCCATCTCCGCCTCGCTGTATCGGCTATTGTCGGCTTCGTCGGGCTCCCAGCATTGTTCGAGCGGGCTGGGACGAGGCGCGCGTTTGGGAATGACGAACCACGCGTTGCCGTTGGAGTCGGTCTCGACGCGCCCACCGCTGTTGAGCACCGCCTTCCGCGCCAACTCGTCGCAGACGCCGATGAGGGTCGGGAAGTCGTACGGCGTGTGGCTGAACTTGCTCAGCGGATCGAGCGCGATCTTGAACTTGTCCGGCAGTTTGGCGAAGCCGATCGACGTGAACAAAATACCGGCGGCGCTGGAAGGGTTGCAGTCGGAGTCCTGGCCGCAGCGCATCGCGACGACGATCGTCTTGTCGGGATCACCGCGACCATAGAGCAGACCCATGACCACATAGGCGCCGTTGATCTTGGCGTCGATATTGAACTTGCCCTCCGGTCCGGTGCATGAGAAACGCCGGTATTGGGGGTTCAGGTGGTACTTCTCGTTGACCAGGTGCCACGTGCGGGTCCAGTCGTCCGGATATTGTCGATGCCAGCGCAGGACGTCGCTGACGCACTCGTGATACTGGCTCTCCGACGGGATGCAGCGCAGGCCCGCCTGGACGATCTTGACCACGTCGTCCTCGAAGAAGGCCTCAGCGTACATGCCGCCGATGAACTGGCCTCCATAGAGACCGTCGCCGAAGTTCATGAGCCGACCGAACTTCTCGCCCAGCAGGATCGCGACTTGTGGCATGCCGGGCGCGATCAGGCCGGAGAAGTCCGCTTCGATCTGGTAGTCGATGTCGTCGGCGTGTTGGTTGAACTGAGGATGTCCCGAGTCGGGAGGTGCGATGCCGCTGCGCAGGTTGCTGCGTCCGGCCTGGTTGGCGTGCCAGAGCTGGTAGCCGCTGCTGGCAAAGTCAATGCCTGCCTGGCGGATCGATACGTCCAGGCCGTAGACATCGAGCGACCGCAGGAATGTCATCTCCACGTAAATGTCGTCCTGGCGGAACTGGTTGATCATCCTGGGCGTCCACTGCGGCACGTCGCTCTCGGGGATGATCGCGCCCTGATAGCGAAACTCCGTCGGCGCGCCCCAGCCCACGCCGGCCATCTGGCCGACCCAGCCGCCTTTCATCTTGTCCACGTACGCATCGACGCGAATACGCCGATGGTCGGAGCCCAGAGGATTCAGTCGCGCCGCCCTGCCGACCGGTGTGATCGAGAGAAAAAGGAAGGCCACCCCTACCGCTGTGCGATATCGCATAGTCCATCTCCTTCGTGTCATACTTTCCCCCGGCCTTCGCACCGTCAGGCTCGTGAAGCGATGCCGGCGTGAGGCCATGCTCTTGGCAGTACTTATACCCTCTAACAGAATGATCTGTCGCGCTACGGACGTTGTAGGGGCAACCCCCTGTGGTTGCCCTGGGCAGGCACGGGGGCCTGTCCCTACCCATCCACCGGTCATTCTGTTAGGCGCTCTTATACCCCATCAGGAGCCGGCCGTAAAGTCAATTTAGGCAAACCGGATAAGGGCCCGCAGACTTCGTTTGTGATGCAGTGCGGCTCCGAGCGTCCATGTCTCCAGGCCGCCGGGCCATATTTCAAAGTGTGCGTTGCATTGAGGGTGCCGGCCGGTATAATGGACGCACGTTGTGGGTGTTTCGCGGAAATACGGTTCTCTCAGGACATTAACGGACTGCACTATGCGGCGACATTGGATGCGACATGCAAGTTGGGCAATCCTGGCAATGTTGTGCAGCGGCACCGCGCTGAACGCCGCAACCTGGCGTCTGAACGACGACCAGGAGTGGCAGCCGGTGGCGAGCGAGCCACGCGAGGAGTACCTGCACGCGATCGCGGCGCTGAAGGATCTGGCCCGCAGCGGGGACGCCAAGGCGGTCAAAGCCGCTCTGGCTCAGCTCGAAGACGAATTTCCGCAATACGTCGGTCCCGACCTGGCGTTGTTCATTCAGGGCGAGGTGCAATACTGGAAGGACCACTACGTCAAGGCGATGGCGAAATACGAGAAGCTTCTGAAGGACAGCCCCGCCAGTGAATTCGCTCCGCCAGCGATGGAGCGGGAATTCGAGATCGGGCAAGCCTACCTTGAGGGCCGCAAAAGGACGCTGCTCGGCATCATCCGCATCTCCGGCCAGGCCGAAGGCATCGAAATCATGGAACGCCTTACTGACCGGGATGGCCTGGAAGAGCCCAACGGCATCGGCCTGCGGGCCGCCATCGCGGTGGCCGAGAACTACGAGGCCAGAGGTCAATACCTGGAAGCCTATCTGAAATGGTCTGAAATCGCCTCCTACTGGGAGACCGGACTGATCGGCAAGCGGGCTCTGCTGCAAATGGCGGAAAACAATCTGGCCGCCTACAACGTACACCCGCCGCAGAAGAGGCCGCGCTTCGACGCGTCCAAGCTGACCACCGCCAGGACTTACTATGAGAAGTTCCTGGTGCGCTATCCGGAGGACGCCAGGAGACTGGAGGTGCCCGAGAAGATCGCTCAGATCGACGAGCAGATGGCCTACAAGCAACTTACCATAGGTCAGTACTACTGGCGGGTGGGCAAGACCCAGGCCGCCGATTTCTACTTCGAGCAGGTGGTCCGGAACTGGCCCAGCACCGCCGCCGCCGCGACGGCCAGAGAAATACTCCAGGAAGGCGTCGATGGCGAGTGAGCGGGTCAGAAGTGAGATGCCTGGGACCGCGCGTCGTCTTTTGGGGCTGCTGGCAGGCACGGCGGTTGTCGCGTCCATTGCCGGTTGCGCCGGCCTGGGCGGATATTCGAACCAGGCGCTGTTCCCGGACGATGTCGCCAGCGTCCGATTGGAGATGTTCGACAATCGCAGCTTCCGCCGGGGGGTCGAATACGTGCTGTCCGACGCCTTGGCCAAACGGATCGAGGTCGAAACGCCGTACAAGATCGTTTCGAGCCGAGATCGCACCGACAGCGTCATGAGCGGCCAACTCGTGGCGGTCGGCGAGTCGATCCTGACGGTCGAGCGCGACGTCGCCCGCCCACTGGAGAAAGAAGTGACGGTAACCGCGGTCGTCAACTGGAAGAATCTCAATACGGGGCGCATCATGATCAACAATGAGACGGTGATCGCCTCGGCCAGCTATTCCGAGTTCCAGAACCAGGATTTCACCTATGCCTCGCATCTGGCGGTAAACAAGCTGGCCCAGAAGATCGTAGAACGGATGGAAAACAAGTGGTAACGCGCACGCTCCGTGCGCCGGTCGGGTCAGAATCGCCGGACATCGTGCGAGACGCAGACCCCGTGACAGGACATGACGAAGAACTTGAACGATAGCCCATCCAACCCGCGTCGCAACGCCAACAGACGTCTGAACAAGAAGCCGCCTCTGCCCACCTATCGGCGCGGCCCGCTGAGCTGGCTGCTGATCGCCATCATCGTGTTCACCGCCATGATGATGCTCCAGCAGGGACTGGCGGTCAATACGCTGACCTGGAACAAGTTTGCCACCCACATGGCCAACGGCGACGTGGAGCGCATCAACATCGGCGACACCGAGATCACCGGCAAGTTCAAGGAGAACGCCGAAGTGGCGCAGAAATCGCCTTCCTTCAAGGTCAACTACCGTCCCGAGAGCGGCGCCAAAGAGCAGCTCAACGAGCTGATCAACACGCTCCAGGCCAAGGCCGCCACGGATGCCAAGTACAAGCTCGAATACGAGTACACCAAGCAGCAGGTCTGGCTGATCATGTTGATCAACTGGGTGCTGCCGATCCTGGTGCTGGTGGGGTTCTTCTACTTCTTCTTCGCACGCAACCTGCGCGGCGGTGCCGGCGGGATGCTGATGTCCTTCGGGCGCAGCCGCCACAAGGTCCAGGGCAAGGACCGGGTCCGGGTGACGTTCAAGGACGTCGCCGGGATCGAGGAAGCCAAGGACGAAGTGGGTGAGCTGATCGAATTCCTCAAGAACCCCAAAAAATTCCAGCGTCTGGGGGGGCGCATCCCGCGCGGCGTGCTGCTGATCGGCCCGCCCGGGTGCGGCAAGACGCTGCTGGCCAAGGCCATCGCCGGGGAGGCGGACGTGCCTTTCTTTAGCATCTCAGGCAGCGACTTCGTCGAGATGTTCGTCGGCGTCGGCGCGTCGCGTGTGCGCGACCTGTTCAAGCAGGCCAAGGACAACTCGCCTTGCATCATCTTCCTGGACGAGATCGACGCGATCGGCCGGCGGCGCGGCGCCAGCTTCGTCGGAGGCGGTCACGACGAACGCGAGCAGACCCTCAACGCCATCCTCGTCGAGATGGACGGTTTTGACACGAACGACCAGGTCATCGTGGTCGCGGCGACGAACCGCGCCGACATCCTCGACAACGCGCTGACCCGGCCGGGCCGGTTCGACCGGCAGGTGATCGTGCCCTTACCTGACCTTAAGGGACGGCTCGAAATCCTGCGCGTCCACGCCCAGAAGGTCAAGCTTGGACCCCTGGCAGACTTACATCGGCTGGCGCGAGGCACGCCGATGTTCAGCGGCGCCGATCTGGCCGCGATCATCAATGAAGCGGCGCTGGCGGCCACCATGGCCAACAAGGATTACATCGAGATGGCCGACCTCGAAGAGGCGCGGGACAAGGTCCGCTGGGGACGGGCCAAGAAGAGCCGCGTCATCGACCAGCAGGAACGCGAGATCACCGCCTACCACGAGGCCGGACATACCCTCGTCCAGTCGCTCCTGAAGGACGCCGACCCGCTGCACAAGGTCAGCATTATCCCGCGCGGGCCGATGGGCGGCGCCACGTTCGCGCTGCCTGAGAAGGACCGGACAATGTTCACCCGGCGCTACTGTATCGCGCTGCTGAAGGTCTGCTTTGGAGGGCGAGCCGCGGAGGTGATGTTCTGCGACGACATCTCCAGCGGCGCTCAGTCCGACATCGAGCAGGCGACCCGCATCGCCAAGCAGATGGTTCTGACCTGGGGCATGAGCGAGCACCTTGGGCCCATCAGCTACAGCTCCGACAGCGGGATGAAGGACCTGGCTTTCGTCGTGCAAACCGAGAGGGAGTACTCGGAGAAGACCGCCGAGGCCATCGACGCCGAGGTCAACCGCATCATGGTCGAGGCCTACGACCAAGCCAAACAACTGATGGCGGACAACAAAGAGAGGCTGGAGGGGATTGCCAAGGCGCTACTGAAGTATGAGACGCTTGATGCCGAGGACGTCAAGCTCATCCTGGCCGGTGGCCGGCTGGACAAGCCGACCGTCGGTGACCTTCTCGCCGCGGAGCAGGCCAAAGGCAAAGACAACGAAAAGGAGACGGACAAGAACCCGCAGCAGGAATCGTCGGTCAATTAACGGGTACTCTCCTTCTCCGCCAGCAGGGATAGCGAGATGGATGCAACAACAAGGCTTGTTTTCGTGCGCGCTCTGTTCGTCGGCTGCCTCGCCTCCGTCGCGCTCGGCGCCAATCCTAGCGATCCGGTCGAGATGTGCCGGTATGAGGATGAGTATTCGCGGGCTCACCTCCAGCCGGCGCGCCTGGACGGTCAACCGGGGATTGCCGTCGTGTTCGAGGGAACCGACGATCTGCACTACTATGCCGATTCGAGCACGGCGCCGGCGCCGGGATTCAACCTCAAGATCAGTGCGTCGGCGGAAGGGCTTTCTTTCGGTCCGGCCGTCTTTCCGGGACGCAAGCTCTTCTACGACCCTGCCCAGGAGAAGAACATCGAAGTCTACGTGGGCGACTTTAAGGTCTTCGTGCCGTTTGCCGGCAGCCTGGACCGGCCGACCGAGGCGAAGGTGACCATCGCCGGCCTGGCCTGTACGAGCCAGTTGTGCCTCTCACCGTTCGAGAAGACGTTGACCGCCACCGTCGACCCGGCCGGCATGGAGTCCTGGCCGCAAGTGACTCTGGCTGCGGGCGAGCAACCTGAGAAACCTACGGACGCGCGCCAGTCGGTGCTGCCTTACGGCACGTGGGTCTACTTCCTCTTGGCGATCGTGGCGGGAATCTCGATCAACATCATGCCTTGCGTGCTGCCGGTCATTCCGTTGGTCATGGCGCGACTGATCGAGCAATCCAAGAAGTCCAGCCGCAATCGCATGGCGACCGGGATCGCCTTCTGCACCGGCGTGGTCCTGTTCTTTGCTGCCTTCGCGCTGGTAGCGGCGATCATCAACGTCACCACCGGCAGCGTGCTCGATCTGAACAGCCTCTTTCGATATCCTACCGCCGTCATCGTCCTGTTCCTGGCCATCCTGTTCTTTGGGCTGGTCATGCTGGACGTCATCACCCCGGCGCTGCCATCGGCGGTGACGAACCGCCAAGGGTCGACCGCCGGCGTTCTCGGCACCGCGGGCATGGGGTTCTTCGCCGGTGTCCTGAGCACGCCGTGCAGCGGCGCGCTGCTCGGGTTCGTCCTGGTCTGGGCCCAGACGCAGCCGCTGTCGGTCAGCAGCGCTGCGATCGTGCTCATGGGCGTCGGCATGGCTTTACCCTACGGCGTCATCGTCTCGGTCCCGACGCTATTGGAGCGGATCCCCAAACCCGGGACCTGGATGGAGATCTTCAAGAAATCTACGGGTTTCCTCCTGTTTCTCATTGCCGCGAAGTTGACGCTGGCGGCGTTGCCCAAGGAGAGGCTGCTGAACGTGCTGACGTACGGGATCATCTTCAGCTTCTGCGTCTGGATGTGGGGCAAGTGGGTCGGCTTCGGGACGCCGGCCGGCAAGAAGTGGACGGTACGTCTGATCGCGCTGGCGATCGCGCTGGGCGCCGGATGGTGGCTGCTGCCGGCACCGCCTGAGGTTTCTATCGACTGGCGGGAGTACGGTCGCACTGCCGTCCGGGCTGCCACCGAGGCGGGCCGGCCCGTGTTGCTGAAGTTCACCGCCGACTGGTGCGGCAACTGCAAGGTCGTGGAAAGAGACGTCTTTCGGGACCGGGAGGTCGCCGATCTGATCGAGACCAGGAACGTCCTGCCCATCAAGGCGGACACGACCTTGCACGACTACCCGGCCACGATCGCGCTGAAAGAGGTCTACGGCGAGGCAGGCAACGTCCCGGTCACCATCGTAGTGCTGCCCGACGGGACACGGCGGACGTTGCGCGGCATATTTGACAAAAACGAGCTGATCGACATCATCGAAGCGATACCGGAGCAGACGATAAATGGCCAAGAAGAAGGCGACACCTCGCAAACCAACTCGCAAGAAGACTACGAAATCTCAAACGAGTGGTTTCGATAAGGCCACGGCGGCTCAACGCATCAAGAAGATCTGGCCTCTGCTCCGGAAGACCTATCCCGATGCGAAGATCGCGCTGAACTTCAGCAATCCCGTCGAGCTGCTGGTCGCCACCATTCTGTCGGCCCAATGCACAGACGTCCGCGTCAACATCGTCACCAAGGACCTGTTCCAGAAGTACCGCTGCGCCGCCGACTGGGCGCAGGCCGACCAGAAGCAGCTTGAAGAGGACATCAAGTCCACCGGGTTCTTCCGCAATAAGGCTCAGAGCATCAAGGGCGCCTGCACGAAGATCGTCGCCGAGCACAAGGGCCAGGTCCCCCAGACGATGGAGGAGCTGACCACCCTTCCCGGCGTCGGACGTAAGACCGCCAACGTCCTGCTGGGCAACGCCTTCGACATTCCCGGCATCGTTTGCGACACGCACGTGATCCGTCTGGCGCGCCGGCTGGGACTGTCCGATAACACGGACCCGGTAAAGCTCGAGTTCGATCTGGCCGACATAGTGCCGAGAAAGCAGTGGACGCTGTTCAGCCATTTGCTGATCTTCCACGGCCGGAGCATCTGCAAGGCCCGGAAGCCCGATTGCCCCCACTGTCCGATAGCAAAACACTGCCCGGCCGCCAACCGGCCCGATAAGTGGTAGGCAGCGATGCACACAATAGCGAAGAAAGGTCAACATGATTGATACTCCCGACAAGCCTGTCCAAGACTTGTGGCGCATGTTCCGCATCATGGCGGAGTTTACCGAAGGGTTCGAGGAATTGGCTTCGGTCGGTCCGGCCGTCTCCATCTTCGGCTCGGCGCGGACCCACCCTAACCACCGTCACTACAAGCTGGCAACGCGGACCGCCTGCGAAGTCGCCAAGGCGGGCTTCGCGGTCATCACCGGAGGCGGAGGCGGGATCATGGAAGCCGCCAACAAAGGCGCCGCCAAGGCCGGAGGCGCCAGCATCGGCTTGAACATCGAATTGCCGATGGAGCAAATCCCCAACGAGTATCAGAATCTCTCCCTGCACTTTCGCTACTTTTTCGTGCGCAAGGTCATGTTCCTCAAGTATGCCCATGGGTTCGTCGTCTTCCCCGGTGGCTTCGGCACCATGGATGAGTTCTTCGAGTCGCTCGTTCTGATCCAGACCCTCAAGCAGGCCCAGTTCCCGGTGATCCTGATGGTGCGCGACTACTGGACCGGTCTGATCGACTGGATCCGAGAGACCATGTTGAACGAGCACGAGTACATCTCCCCCGAGGACCTGGACGTGTTCACGATCCAGGACGACCCGCAGGCGGCCGTGCAGATCATCACGGAGTTTCGCGAAAAGCAGGGCAAGAGCGGCCTGGACATGCCGCCGGGCATGAAGAAGGAACAGGGCCCGGTGCCCAGAATCGACCCCGGCCAGGCGACCCACTAAAGGCCCGCACCCCTACTTTGTCCCCGGTCCCGGCCCGGCCCGCCACCCCGGCGGGCGGCGGCGCCGCACGGGTTTTCCCCGCTCGGGCCCGACTTCGGGCTGGCTCTCCCCGGCCTCTGCCAAAAATGCGATGGCTCGGAAATCTCCGCAATTTAGGGATTGAATCGCCGCGTCAGGCTGTGTTAAGCTAACCGCCACTACACTGAAAGCCAAACAAGATCAATTTGGACGGAGCACAGCATGATACCTGACATGAAGAAGCTCGAAGCATGGTTCGTCACCGGCAGCCAGCACCTGTACGGCCCTGAGACTCTCAAGCAGGTCGAACAGGATTCCAAGCAAATCGCCCAGGCCCTTTCGCGGTCGAAACACGTGCCCGTCAAAGTGGTCTTCAAACCCGTTCTCACGACGCCCGACGCGATCTATGAGCTTTGCACCAAGGCCAACACCACCGCCAACTGCGTCGGCCTGATCACCTGGATGCACACGTTCAGCCCGGCCAAGATGTGGATCGCCGGGCTCAAAGCGCTGAGCAAACCCTTCGTCCATCTTCACACCCAGTTCAATCGTGACATCCCCTGGGCCCAGATCGACATGGACTTCATGAACCTCAACCAGAGCGCTCACGGCGGTCGCGAGTTCGGGTTCATCTGCACCCGCATGCGGCGCAACCGCAAGGTCATCGTCGGTCACTGGCAGGACACTCAGGTCCAGGCCGAACTCGGCGTCTGGGCCCGCGCCGCCTGCGCCTGGCACGACACGCAAGGCGCCAAGCTCGTCCGCTTCGGCGACAACATGCGCGAGGTCGCGGTCACCGAAGGTGACAAGGTCGAAGCCCAGAAGCAGCTTGGCCACTCCGTCTATGGTTACGGCGTCGGCGATCTCGTCGCACGCGTCAACAAGGTCAGCGAGAAAGAGATCGACAAGCTCACCACCGAGTACG
Source organism: Sedimentisphaerales bacterium (assembly GCA_016927855.1). Classification (GTDB taxonomy): domain Bacteria; phylum Planctomycetota; class Phycisphaerae; order Sedimentisphaerales; family Anaerobacaceae; genus JAFGLV01. Next base: position 13,623 of record JAFGLV010000055.1, on the reverse strand, counting down.
AAGCGACGTACGAGCTGACCAAGCCGATCGCCAAAGACGGCAAGAAGCGCGAGGCACTGCGTGAAGCGGCGCGGATCGAGCTGGGCATGCGCGGCTTCCTCGAAGAAGGCAATTTCAAGGCCTTTACCACTAACTTCGAAGACCTGCACGGTCTGAAACAACTGCCCGGCCTGGCGGTCCAGCGCCTGATGGCCGACGGTTACGGCTTCGGCGCCGAAGGCGACTGGAAGACCGCCGCTCTCGTTCGCGCCATGAAGGTCATGGCCGCGGGTCTGCCAGGCGGCACGAGCTTCATGGAGGACTACACGTATCACCTCGACCCGGCCGGGCCCAAGGTCCTCGGCGCCCACATGCTTGAGGTCTGCTCCTCTATCGCCGAAGGCAAACCCTCGTTGGAGGTCCATCCGCTCGGCATCGGCGGCAAGGACGACCCGTGCCGGCTGGTCTTCAACGTGCCCACCGGTCCCGGCCTGAACGCCTCAATGGTCGACATGGGCGGCCGGCTCCGCATGATCGTCAACGAGGTGGACGTCGTCCTGCCCGATGCCGACCTGCCCAAGCTGCCGGTCGCACGCGTCGTCTGGGTCCCCAAGCCCAGCCTCAAGGTCGGCGCCGCCGCCTGGATCCTCGCCGGCGGAGCCCACCACACCGGCTTCACCATGGCGCTGACCAGCGAGCACATGCAGGACTTCACCGAGATGGCAGACATCGAGTACGTCCAGATCGACGCTGACACCAAGATCAGCGAGTTCAAGAAAGAGCTCCGCTGGAACGAAATCTACTACATGCTCGCCAGAGGCCTGTAGCATAAACGGTCTCGAACCGACTTTCAAGCAGTCCCCCAGGGTGGGTCCCAGCGGCCCACCCTGTTCTTTTGGCTCTTCGCGGGATTGCGCGGGGTGCACTGCACTTTGCAGGTAGCCCGGGCAGTCAGCCCCTTTGTCATGTCGAGTGGAGCGAAGCGCAATCGAGACATCTGGCTGCGAGTGAGACGGCCGTCTCGTCTTCGGCCAGATTTCTCGATTGCGGCCTGCCGACGGCAGCCCTTCACTCGAAATGACAAAGACGGCCGCCGGTTAGCGGAAATCTGCCTACAGGCATGCAGTACACCCGATTGCGGGGACCGGCCGACATCCGGTGGCGAACCCGACCTCGGATACGGGTTGACCTTCTCTCTCAGGGGCGCTGCCCCTGAAACCCCGGCATTTTGCGCTTTACGCCAGCAGCATGAGAAGAAAGAAGGCAAGCCCTGGTTGGGATGGTGACGCCCTGGCCGGGCGGCGGCGACGCTCCTGGGGCTTCTGCGGTTGAGGTTGCGGTTGCGCGGCTCGTCACGGTTGCATCGGTCGTCAAGCGTCCAGAGCCCCGCCCGAGGCCACCCAGAACCGAAACGCGCGAGACAACCGCAGCCAACAGACGAACAGCATGATCGGCACGCCAGATTTCCGAGGCTATCATGCTGCTGGCCAAAAGCGAAAAATGCCAGGGGTCCGGGGACAGCGTCCCCGGTCATCGGAGACGGCTCCCGCTCAAAGGGCCCAAGGACCGGCTGGGCCGCTCCTGCTATTGCTTTCCCGAAATCCCGAAGGGAGCCCTTCTTTTGCGTCTGGGCCTACTGTTCTGCTTGCGTTATCTTCGCATCCAGTTCGCTTGCGGCGAATCCTTCCGCCCGAACGATATGCTGACGGTCCGTCAGGAGCAGCCAGGGTAGCGAGCGCACCGCCCAAGCCGACCGCAAGTACTCCTGGCCCTTCTCGGCCTTGCCGACGGGCAGCGCGATGCGGCTAGTTTCCAGCCACTCTCTCAGTGCGTCCTCTTCGACCAGCGAGGCATGCACCGCCACCACTGCGACCCCCTGCTTGGCCAGGTCCACGGATCGCCCGGTCAGTTCAGCCAGGCCATTGCGAGATGGCCTCTGGCTCATGTCGAAGAAGCACACCAGGACTCTCTTGCCCTCCAGAGGGGTCGGGTCAAACCCGAACTCTGACAGATCGCCCAGCGGCTTGTTGAGCAGCGAGCCTTCCTGTATGACCCAGTCGCCAATCGCGTCGTCCCAGACCCGGGTGCCGACCGGGAACTCCAGGACGAAGGTCTCGTCGGCAACCTCGATGTCGAACTCGACCTTGGTCACGCGGACCCGGTGCTCGACACGAGGTTCGCCCTCAGCCTCGGCCGCCGCAAGTCCGAGCCGTTCGCGCACCGCTTTGGACAACGGATATCTGAGTCGCTCGTGCCCTGCGACAAACCATCTTCCCGCTTCGTATTCGCGCAGCGCGATGTTCGTTTCGTAGGCCTTGTCACCCGGCGTGCGAAAGCATTCAATCTTGACGACGTGGTAGCCTCTATCGGCAGCAACCGTCCAGTGATAGATCAAGCCCCTGTTGTCAACGATCTCGACAACAGACAGGCCCGGCGTATCGCCGCCGACCAGCCGAGTAGAGTACCGCTGGAGAAGTTTCTCGTTGTTCTAGTCATACGGCCATGCTAAGAGTAGCTGCGTGAGCAGTGCAGAGTTTCTATCGTTCGGATCTCCTGCCCTCCAGCCCCGAGGGACCGTCAGGGCGCCTTTGATACGGTCCGTGAGATTGCGTTGTTGCTTCCCATCGAATACGCGCGTGATGCGGCGCACGTCGTGAGGTCCCTCGCTGGAGATGCTCTTGTATGTCTTCTGCAGACTCTCGATCCGGCTGCGTTTGCCTTTGAGAATGGCGGTGTGAGCCATAGTGGTATGAGGGGGCCCCGGCGGCGGTTCTCGACCCGGTCTTCCCGGGACGGCAACGGAAGGATTCACGGTCTCGTACGTCCATTCTATCCGCATGCTTTCGGCCGGCCTGGCGGCCCGGCGCACGGCTTTGAGCAGCGACTCGACTGTCGGCGGCTCGGCTGAAGTGTCGCTTCCTCGCATCTCGGCCCAAGCGGAGCCCCGAATGGCAACCGCCGTCACACACAGTAGAACCGCTCTTCTGCCTTGCATGTCGAGATCCTCCCAAATGCACACCGCCAATCGTAACACAACGCCCGCGTCGGAACAAGCACGTCTCACACGCGATCTCCAGGCCTATACGGACATCTGCCGAGACCCTATCTGGCTCGCCACTTGCCGAGGCAGCGACTCTCTGCTATAGTGTGCGTTCCACCGGCTGGGCAGGTCGCGAAACGCCCGGCATGTCGTGCTGATACCAACGGTTGGGACAGGAAAACAACTATGGGTGAACGGTTTGACATCGTGGTGATCGGGGCCGGGCCTGGGGGATTCAGGGCTGCCAGACGCTGCGCCCAGCGCGGCGCCTCGGTCGCGGTGATCGAGAAGGAATTCGTCGGCGGCACCTGCCTGAACTGGGGCTGCATCCCCTCCAAGACGCTGCTGGCCTCGGCGCACCTGCTGCTGCAAGCCCGCCAGGTGAGCGAGATGGGGGTGGACATTGCGTCGGCCACGCCCAACTGGGCCAAGATCCAGCAGCGCCGCGAGACCATCGTCGGCCTGCTGCGCAAAGGGATGATGGGCTCGGCCAAGGCCCCTCGGTTGACCTACATCGAGGGCACGGCGGTCGTGACCGCGCCGGGCAAGATCACCGTCCAGACCAACGGCCAGCAGCGCCAGCTCGAAGCCGACAAGCTCATTCTCGCCACCGGCTCGCAACCGATCCAGATCCCCAGCATCCCGTTCGACGGCAAGACCGTCATCAGCAGCAAGGAGGCCCTGGAGCTGCCGACCATCCCGCGTTCCATGGTGGTCGTCGGTGGTGGCGTCATCGGCTGCGAGATGGCCTGCGCGTACGCGGCGTTCGGCACGAAGGTTACGGTCGTTGAGGCGCTGGAGCGGATCATTCCGATGGAGGACGCATGGGTCAGCCGGCTGCTCGAACGCGAGTTCAAGAACATGGGCATCGAAGTCATGACCGGCCAGAAGGTCACCGGGGTCGATAAGAGCTCCGCGCCGGCCAAGGTGAACCTCGCGAGCGGGCAATCCCTCGACGCCGAGAAGGTGCTGGTCTCCGTGGGCCGGCGGGCCTCAGTGGACAAGCAGATCGTCGAGACGCTGAAGCTGGAGATGAACGGCCCGGCCATCAAGGTCAACGCCAAGCTCGAAACGAACGTGCCCGGCGTGTATGCCCTGGGCGATGTGGTCGGCACGACGTACCTGGCGCACGGCGCGACCGCGGAGGCCGAGGTCGCGGCCGCCAACGCGACCGGCGGCAACGAGGAGATGCTCGATTACGCGCTGGTGCCCAGGGTGATCTTCACCTTCCCGGAGATCGCCTCCGTCGGCGCCTCGGAGGAGAAATGCCAGGCCGAAGGCCGTGACATCTCCGTCGGCAAGGGCTTCTACAAGGCCAACGGGCGCAGCGTCGCGCATAACGAGACGTTCGGGCAGATGCACGCGGTGCGCGACAAGGCGATGAACGAGATCGTCGGTATCACGATGGTCGGCGCGATGGCGACCGAATTCGTCGCGTTCGCCCGCACCCTGATCGGCACCGTGGAACCCATTCGCAACATCACGTTCCCCCACCCGACCGTTTCCGAAACGCTCGAAGACGCACTGCACGAGGCCCTGGGCGAGCTGCTCTTGGAGCAATAGTGACACGATATGACTGAGGCGATGTCATCGAGAGCCCGGCGGGCAACCAGCGACACGCTGGTGATCCGCGATCTCGGTCTGGCGCCGTATCGGGCGGCGCTGGCGCTGCAACAGGAGCTCTGCGCGAAACGGCGGGCGGGCGCGTGCGCGGACACGGTGCTGATCGTCGAGCATCCGCCGGTCATCACGCTGGGGGCCCGCAAGAGCGCCAACAGGCTGCTGGTCGGGTCAGAGGAGTTGGCACAACGGGGCGTCGATCTGGTCGAAATCCGTCGTGGCGGCGGTACCACCGCTCACAACCCAGGCCAGTTGGTCTTCTACCCCATCCTGAACCTGCAGCAGCTCCGTCTCGGCGTTACTGAATACGTCCGGACACTGGAGGCCATCGGTATCGAACTGCTCCAGTCTCTGGGCCTACACAGCGACAGGCGACGAGGGCTGCCGGGACTCTGGGTAGGCGAAAAGAAAATCGCCTCCATTGGGGTGCGCGTTAGTCGCTTCGTGACCTATCACGGCATGGCGATCAACATCCAAAATGACCTGAGCCTCTTCGACTTGATGGTCCCCTGCGGCCTGGACGGCGTGCAGATGACCTCCGTCCAGAAAGAAACCGGCAGAGCGAACGACATGCAGAAAATCAAGACACGACTGATCTCCTTGCTGGAGCGGCATCTTGGAGGAGGTAGGGCATGAGCAAGACCGCGAGACGATTGCCCCCCTGGCTGAGGCGGCCCTGGCCGGCCGGGCACAGGTTTCAGCACACCCAGCAGACGCTCGACGCGTTGGGACTGGCAACGATCTGCACGGACGCGAACTGCCCCAACAAAGGCGAGTGCTGGGGGCGCGGCACGGCGACGGTGCTGATCCTAGGCAACGTCTGCACGCGCAACTGCAAGTTCTGCTCGGTGGGCGCCGGCAAGCCCGAACCGCCGGACCCGACCGAGCCCGCACGCCTGGCGCAAATGGCGCGCGAAATGAACCTCAAGTACCTGGTCGTCACCAGCGTCGACCGCGACGATCTGCCCGATGGCGGCGCGGCCCACTTTCGCGATTGCATCCTCGAGGTCAGGCGGCAGCAGCCTTCCATGCGCTTCGAAATCCTGACTCCTGACTTCAAGGGCTGCCAGACCGAAGCGCTGGACATCCTGGCCGAGGCTTTGCCGTTCGTGTTCGCTCACAACGTCGAGACCGTGCCGTCGCTCTACCCCAAAGCCCGCAGCGGCGGGGACTATGCGCTCTCGCTGCGTCTGCTGGAGATGGCCAAGTCCCGGTACGGCGACGTGCCCACCAAGTCGTCGATCATGCTCGGCCTCGGCGAGACGGACGCCGAAGTCACGCGGGTGTTACAGGACCTGCGTCGGGTCGGCTGCGATCGCATCACGATCGGCCAGTACCTGCGGCCTTCCCAGGACTCGCTGGAAGTCGTCGAATACGTCCGGCCCGAGAAGTTTGCCTGGTGGAAAGACAAAGCTCTGGAAGTCGGCTTCGCCTGGGTCCAGTCCGCTCCCTTCGCACGCAGCTCCTACTTCGCCGAGCGCGAAAACGCCCGATAGTCTTTCCGCACCGGCTGGCATTCTCACTACCTTGAGATTGTGGGTGGAATCGGGGGATACGTTGGTCGGTCGCGGTTGCGATGCTCGTTTGGGTTGCGCGTGGCGTGCAGCGGCGCCGCCCGATGCATCCGGTAGCCTGCCCCGAGCAAAGTCGAGGGGAACCGAGCGGCGCAACCGCCAAACGATGGCCGCGGCTTGATGCAAACCTTCTTAGCGTCGTCAGGGTACTACCTGGTTACTCGGCCGCGTCACTCGGCCCGACAGACCCGATTTTAGCCATTGGCTTTTTGGCATCTGCCCGTGTATGCCCTATACTTTAGAGGGTTTTTGAAGGTTATGGCAACTTCGCTTGTCGCACCGCAACACAACCGAGGGTAACATGAAACGGTCCAAGGGTAGCATTCACCCCCATGCCGGTGGCTCCGCGCTAATCGTCTCTCTAGTGTTCATTGTGGTTTTCTCAGCGCTGGCAACCGCCCTGGCGACGATGTCAGGCACCAACGTGCAAATGGCCGAAAATCACCGCCGGCTCCAAACGACGCGCGCCTGCGCCGAATCGGGACTGGAAGTCATTCGCTACTGGATGAGCAAGGTCTCGATCTCCGGCACGACCGAGCCCGACGCGCGCTTCGCCCAGGTGGCGACGGCGCTGCAAAACGAGTTGAACGCCGCCGGCGTCACCAACGTCGCCACCACCTACAGCGGCACGACGATCACGATCTCCGACGTCCCGCTCAGTGCATCGCGCGGAGAGAGCTTCTCGGCAGCGCTGACTGCCATCGACTGCAACAGCATCCAGCTCGACGTCACGGGCCATTACAAGTCGCTCGATCGCACGATCCGCTCCCACTACGTCTTCGGCACGCGCGCCAACACCGTCTTCGACTTCGGCGTCGCCTCCAAAGGTCCCGTCTCCCTGCAAGGCAATATCGAGCTGGAGGGCGTCAACCTCACGGTCGAGTCGAACGCCTACATCGAGAGTCTCAACGACCTGCTGGCGCTGACGATCCAAGGCAACTCGCACATCGCCGGCACCGTGAAGATCGTCAACGGCCTAGCCTGCGTCGATCTGCAGGGCGGCCATGCCGGCATCGGCGGTGCTACTGGCGAAGAGGCCATCCAGCTGCCTTACGTCACTTACGACGTTCCGGCTACGGAGTTCCCGGAGATGGTGCCCGAACACTTCGAGACCTACGTAAACACCGTCCTCGATCCCAACACGGACACGAGTGCGGACGCGACCTTCGAGAACATCCGCATCCCCGCCGATCTAAACCCGACCTTCTCCGGCCACGCCACCCTCAAGGGCGTGATCTACATCGAGTCGCCGAACGTGGTGGTCTTCACCGCGACCACCGACGTCACCGGCATCATCGTCGGCGACGGAGACCAGACCGATGACTCCGGGACCAACCAGATCGTCTTCCAGGGCAACGTCAATAGCTGGCCCGTCTCGGACCTGCCCGCCGAGTCCCAGTACGAGGGACTGCACGAGCAGATCGGCACGTTCATCATCGCACCCGGTTTCGCTGTATCGTTCGGCGGCAGCTTCGACGCGCTCTGCGGCGCCATCGCCGCCAACGGCATCGAGTTCTTCGGCAACGCCGGCGGCACCATCAACGGCTCCATCATCAACTACGCCGACACCGAGATGAGCCTCAGCGGCAACAGCGATCTCTACTTCAACCGCTCGGGCCTCGACGACCTGCCCGCCGGCTTCGTCCCGGAGCTGGTGCTGATGTACGACGCGTCCTCCTACGGCGAGATCATCTGAGTGAACTTGCGTCGACATGATGCCGGCACTGCGACGCGTTTGTCATCCTGAGCCAAAGGCGAAGGATCTGGGCTCAGTTCGAGAATGACGGTCAATTCCAGTCGGAAGCCAGATGCTTCACTGCGTTCAGCATGACAATTCCTTGTTCGTTCAGGTGCTGATGGCATCACATGCACGCAAGTTCATTTAGCCCCGCCGCAGCCCCCCAGGCCCCCGGCCGCCCCGAGGGTCCGGCGCGCCGCCCAGGCCTCATGAGCCGCTGCCGGTCAGCTACTTCCGCTCGGACCCCAGGCGCTTCCGCTCGGACCGCTCCATGATGCAGCGGCGCAGTTCCGAACTGGCCCCAATCAGTTCGTAGGGCCGGTACGGTTCGCCGTCCAGGTAGACGCCGCCCACCCTTCCCAGGTGGATCATGCGCCCGTCATAAGGCGGCGCGACTTCGATGTAGTCTACGATGTCCTCCAGACCCTCCACCGCTTCCCGGGCGACTCGCTTCTTGTCAAAGCCGTCGCACCAGGGATTGTCCGCGACGAGCACGGTGACGCGATCGGCCCGGGCAGGTGGCAAGCTGGGAAGACGCAGAATCCGCGGCGGCTCAGCGCCGGCCGCAAACGGCTTCCAGACGGCCACCACCTTGTCCTCTCGGTCCACCTCGGTGTAGCCGGCGTGCAGGTAGAACGACACCGGGTTCCAGTGCCAGTCCATCGCCCACGCGGCCACCGCTTGTACGCCGGCATCTCGCGCGTCTTTCTCCACGGCCTCCAGCATGAAGCGCCCGTATCCCTTGTCGCGATGGTCGCCCGGCGGGTACTCATACGGGTGCACGCAGAGGCAGAATATCACCGTCGTGTTCTTGCCTTCGAGCGGTGATATCTCGATCGGTCCGTAGTGGCACTTGCCGACGACGGAGCCGTCCACGGTGAGCACCTTGGCTCGATAGCCCTTGTCCTTGTGCGCCGCGTACCACTGCCTGCCGGAAATCGTCGATTCCGGGTCTTGCGGTTCTTCAAGGTGCAGACAACTGAAGAACGCCGGTGCCGTCTCGTCGGTGATCTCCGCAAACTCCATCATCTCTGCCTCGTAATAGCTATCCCTTCAGCACACCGGTGATCGTACAGGCGGTCGCCGCGTTGTTGTCGGCGTCCCAGCCGAAATTGAAGGCCGCCATCGCGGTCTTGACGTAGTCGCTTTGGCCATGGAGCAGCGCCGCGATGACGCCGACGGCATTCAGCTCAAAGCCGTTACGGTCACGCGTGGCGCCGTTGAAGCGGCTGGCTTTACGCGATGACCGTTGGATAATATACTCGTTATCGTCTGCGGCAGAAACAAGAGATGTGGCTCATTCTTGGAGGTGTCTTATGAAAGGATCAAGGACGAATGCGAGTCTCGTGGGGCTGTCTCTGGTCGGCGTCTGGTTTTGCCTGTCTTCCTCTGCGCTGCATGCCCAGGAAAAGGACTTCAAGACCGCGGAGATCCATATGACCGCGGAAGACACACCCAACCGGCTGACCAATTTCGGGTTCCGCGCGTTCGAGCCCCTGGATCAACCCGATGAGAACTACCCCACCATCATGATCGACGTCGACAAGACTTTCCAGACGATCGAAGGCTTCGGGGGTGCCTTTACGGACGCCGCCGCCATCAATTTCGGCAAGATGCCACGCGATAGGCAGGAGGAGTTCCTGACGGCTTGCTTCGACCCGGAAAGAGGCAATGGTTACACGCTGTGCCGCACGACCATTCACAGTTGTGACTACTCCGACGAACCATACACGTACGCGACCGTGCCGGACGATAAGAACCTCGAACACTTCACGATCGACCACGATCGCAAGTACCGGATCGACTTCATTCAGAGGGCCCTGAAAACCGCGCGGGGCAACCTCAAGCTCTTTGCCTCCCCCTGGAGTCCGCCCGCGTGGATGAAGACCAACAACAACATGCTCTACGGCGGAAAGCTCAAGCCGGAGTATTTCCAGACCTGGGCGGACTACTTCGTCAAATACGTCCAGGCCTATGAGAACGAGGGAATCCCCATCTGGGGCTTGACCGTGCAAAATGAGGCGATGGCGGTGCAGGTCTGGGAATCGTGCATTTTCACCGCCGCGGAAGAACGCAATTTCGTGCGCGACTACCTGGGACCGACCCTGCACAAGCACGGTCTGGCGGATGTCAAGCTCATGATCTGGGACCATAACCGCGGCATCATGTACCAGCGTGCCGAAGTCGTGTACGACGATCCGGAGGCCTCGAAGTACGTCTGGGGAATGGGGTTTCACTGGTACATCGGAGACCATTTTGACAACGTCCGCATGGTCCACGACGCATTTCCGGACAAGAAACTCCTCTATACGGAGGCCGGCATGAGAGGCGACTGGCGCACCGCCGTCAATCTCGCCAAGAATATGATCCTGGATTTGAACAATTGGGCCAACGGCTGGGTGTTCTGGAACCTGGTGCTCGATGAGAACCGCGGTCCCCGCCACGCCGGCGGTACGGGCCGGGGGTCCAGCATCGTGACCTTCGATACGCGCACGGGAGAGCTCAGCTTCAATCCGCCACATTACTACTTCGGGCACTTCTCTCGATTCATCAAGCCGGGCGCCAAGCGGATTGCCTGCACATCCAACAGCGACGACTTCCTCGCGACCGCTTTTGTCAATCCGGACGGCGAAGTGGCCGTGGTGGTGCTGAACCTGGCGACCAGCGAACAACTGTTTCAGGTCTGGGTGCAGGGCAAAACGCTGAAATACCGCGCCCCGGCCCAAGCCCTCATCACGATGGTGCTGTGAACGTGACCGTGCCTGTCCACTTGCACGACGGATTTCGCGCCGCGCGCCCTCGATTCGGCGCGGAGATCCTATTGGCCGTCTTCAGGGAAGTCGGTGACCTTGGCGACATTGTTGCGCCTATCCGAGGGGCCGCCGCTGTCGTTTATCACGTGACTTATGACGCCTCGGCCGCCCAAGGAGACCGTTACCAGATGATGCAGCCTGACGCCGGGACTCACAGGCGCTTCAAATGAGCGGGTCGCGCTCACCGTCTGGCTGTTGTGGAAGGTGCAGTAGGAACCCAGGCCCCACGCTTCGTGCGATGTCACGGCATCATCGATCTTGTACGCGGCCCAGCCGTTGACGCCGTCGTGCTGCCATTGCTCTTGCGACGGCGGATCGTACGGGAGTTCGTTCTGGTAGAAGTACACGCGCCCGCCGTTACCCTGCCAGAGCGTCTGGTACTCGTGATAGTGCTCGACGAAGAGTCCGAAGATCGTCACGTCATTGCCCCGAACGACTAGACCGTTTCGGGTCGTGTTGGTCTCCCAGCCAACGCCCGAACCATGATCGGCGCGCCAGATCCAGAAATGGTCGCCGATCACATGGTTGCTGTTGATGGACACGCTGACAGTCGCCTTGCCGACGCCGGCGCCGCCGACGCGGCAGAAGATGTCGTGACAGGACGTCGGATTGGAGGAATGATCGCGCGAGCTTCCCGGCGGGCCGACTTCCAGCAGGATGGGGGAATTCACTTCCCCGGCGTCGAAGAGAATCCCTGCCAATTTCACCCCGTCGACGTCGGCAACCGTCATGCCAATACCGCCATTGGTCGGCTTCAACGTCGCCAGGCCGAGACCGAGAACCACCGTGTCGGCCCGATCCACCCGAATCGTATCGTCCAGGTTGTAGATACCCGGCGTCAGGAGCAGGTTCTTCCCCTGTGCCAGTGCGGCGTTTATACTCGCCGCGGAATCCCGATCGGCACGAGCAACGTAGAATCGCTCCAGCGGGATCGATTCACCCGGCGCGCTACCGTGCTCCCAGGTGGTGCCCCGTCTGTTCGTGCGTAGGGAAGGGACGAAGACGAAGTAGGCGCCGCGATCGTCCACGTAGAGAAACGGCTTTTCGCGAACGACCGGCGTCTGCTCGATGGCGGTATAGGGAGACCTGGGCCAGTTGCCTGCGGGAGGCTCCTCGACCCCGACGAACACCATGTTCCACACGCCGCCGGACCAGCGATCCCAACAGCAATTTCGCGAAAGGTACTGCTGCTGACTGCCGGAGACCACGCGCCCGTCGATCTTGCAGTCGGCCAGGAATCCGCCGCTCGACCAGCCACCGGACGACAACTGCAAATCGCCTCGGATGTGAGTCCGCCGCATCGGCGCCGCCTGCGAAACGGCCCACATCATCGCACCGCCATCGCGTCGCGGCGTCACCGTGAGGTTCTCGACGCTGCGCCAGAAGTTGCACGTCGCGTTGTAGCGCATCCAGGCGGCGTCGGTCCGCACGGCCCCCTCGATCGTCACGTCGCCGGGAACGCGCCCCAGACCTGCCACCTGCGTATAGAACCCGACCTCGACGTTCAGCTCGTAATGACCCGGCTTGAACAGGAGAGCGAACCTGCCCGACCCGAACTGCGCGCGCTCCTGCTCCTTGAAAACAGCGTCCACGCGTTCCTGCACATCCGTCTGGGTGGGATCGAAGACCATGACGTTCGGCCCGAAGTCCGGCGTCTTCCCTTCCTTCTCCCCACTCGCGGCACGATCCGACGAACTCGCTGCGGCCCCCGGAATGCGACTGGCAGCAAAGGTCACGCCCAGTGCCACGATCAGCGCGTATGCCAAGGACCGAGTGCTGATGCACGATGACCCAATCAACGCACTGAGAATGACTCGTGCCTTCGCCATACGCCTCCCCTTCCGTCTGACCGCCCTTCGCAATCCTGCGCATCGCGGAAGATCGCGCGCCGCTCGTTGCCCCGGTTCAGCACATAGTAGAAGCTATCCTCTTGATCGTTCCACAATGGCCGCGCCATACGGGTACACTATTAGGCTCGTAGGCCGGCGTCAAACCAATAATTGGTGATTGGAGATGTGATAGACATATAGGGTTCCTTCCCTGAGGTCGCTACACTGGGGAGTTGAAAGCTGCCCTGCGCGGGGCAGCGCCAGGATGGCGGACGCTCGAAGAAAGGAGCCCGAACATGCGTAAGCATCTGTACGGTGGCGTCGATCTGCACTCGAACGACGCGATGTATGTTATCACCGATGAGAAGGACAAGCAACGGTTTTGCCGACGTCTGCCGAATGAACTGCCGGTGGTGTTGGCCCACCCTTCGGAGATGGATCAATATGATGGCATCAAGGAGGCCGACGATCTGACGGCCGCGGCGTTTCTGGCCCGCCTGGCCCGGCTGAACATTCTGCCGACCGGCTACATCTACCCCAAGCAGGACCGGCCGGTGCGGGACCGGTTGCGTCGGCGGACGCTGGTGGTCCAGCAGCGCACGGGGATCATCTTGAGCTTGCAGAACATGGCCCAGCGGCAGACGGGCCGGCGTCTCGGCGGGCGGGCCTTGCGTCAGCTCAGCGACCAGGAGCGGGCCGAGCTGCTGGGCGATCACGACTGCCTGGGGTTCGTGACGGATGAGCAGGTCGATCTGATCGAGCTGCTGACCGAGAAGATTCGGCGGTTCGAGAAGAAGGGGCTGGAGCCCGCCCAACTGCGGCCGGCCTATGCACGCTTGTTGACGTTGCCGGGGGTGGGGATGATCCTGGCGTTGACGATCATGCTGGAGACGGGAGATATTGGGCGGTTCCAGCGTGTGGGAGACTACAGCTCGTACTGTCGCTGCCTCCGGGCCCGACACTTGTCGAACGGCAAGAAGAAAACGCACAACAACGGCAAGAACGGCAATCCCTATCTGGCGTGGGCCTT
>JAFGLV010000054.1 GCA_016927855.1 Sedimentisphaerales bacterium | reverse complement strand
CGTCCCGCCAGCCCTATCCCGCTATCCCGTGTCTTGAATGCAGCCGCCAGCCGGATTCACCACCCCCGATGAAATATGCGGGCTAAGGGCGGGATAACCTCGGCACGCGGTTGCGGTTGCGACGCACATTTCGGCTGCGTCTGGCGTGCAACGGCGCCGCCTGACGCAATCGCTTGACGAAACGAGCCGCGCAACCACTGGACGCGGGGCGGGATTGGCTACAGACCTCTTAAGGGTAGTCGGAGTACTATAGTTGTCGGCGGACCGCCTGGGCGTGGATGATCTCGAAGACCGCCTTGATGAACTCCGCGTCGAGGCCGGCTTTGCGCGCCTTGGCGATATGGTCCTCAAGGAGGTTTTCCCAGCGGTCGATTTGCAGCACCGGGATATTGTGCTCGTGCTTGAGCTGTCCGATCTCCTCGACCCACTTCATGCGCTCGGCCAGATCGTCGATGATCCTGGCGTCCACGCGACTGATCTCGGCGCGCATGCGCGCCATGCGCGTCTTCAGTTCCCGGTCCGCGATGGCCGCATCCCGGGCGCGCAGCTGCTCCACCACGCGGCACAAGTCCTTCGGCGTGAGTTGCTGGGCCGCGTCGCTGAGCGCTTCGTCGGGATGGACGTGCGATTCGATCATCAAGCCCTGGATGCCGAGATCGAGGGCCATCTGGGAAACGGGCTCGATGAGTTGGCGATTGCCGGTGATGTGACTGGGATCGCAGATCAACGGCAGGTGGGGCAGCAACCGCTTGAGCTCGATGGGGATCGGCCAGTTGGGTTCGTTACGGAATTCCATTTCGACGTACGTGGAGAAGCCGCGATGGACCGCCGCCAGCTTGCGCAGGCCGACGGTGTAGAGCCGCTCGATCGCGCCGAGCCAGAGACCGATCTCAGCGTTGATCGGATTCTTGACCAGGACGGGAACGTCCGTTCCCTTCAGTGCCTCGGCGATTTCCTGCACCGCGAAGGGACTGACCGTCGTCCGGGCGCCGATCCAAAGGATATCGACGTCGTACTTAAGACAAAGTTCGACGTGCTCGCGGTTGGCGACCTCGGTGGCGGTGGGCAGCCCCGTTTCGGACTTGACGTTTCGCAGCCATTCCAGACCGGGCTCGCCGACCCCTTCGAAGCTGTTGGGCCGGGTGCGAGGCTTCCAGATCCCCGCTCGGAAGGCCTTGACGTAACGGCACTTTGCCAACCCGCGCGCCGTCGTCAGCATCTGCCTTAGCGACTCTGCGCTGCAAGGACCCGCAATGACCCACGGAACGTGCTCGTGGGGCAGCCAGGAGTCAACGGAAGCAACGGTGAGATGCAGTCTCTTGAGTGTATCGGTCAGCTTTGCCAAGGTGGATCACATCCTCAAAACGGGGTTCCATTGCAGTGGAGAAAGGGACAATCAGCACCATTATAGTCGGTCGGCACCGGCTTTTTCAATCGTGTTCCGCTCCGGAGCGGCCGGATTGCGCGGGTGCACTGCACGTTTGTAGGCAACGCGGATGATCGGCCTTTCTGTCATATCGAGCGGAGTCCCGGCGTGCCGGGACGCAGTCGAGATATCTGGCCGCGGCTATAGCGGTACTTCATTCTTGGGCAGATTTCTCCGCTGCGACCCGCCCGTTCGACTTCGCTCAGGGCAGGCTCTGCGGCGGTCCTCCGGTTGGAATGACAGTCTCAAGCGGAATCTACCTACAAACGGGCAGTGTACCCCGGATTGCGGCCCGGGCGATTTTCCCGTTGAACCGCGTGGGCAAATCGGATATAAACACCTGTTCACATGTTGAGATAGGGCAACTGCGCCTGAAAGGGATAGGTTCCCAGATGGCTGGATCGATGGCCGCAAAATGAGGATCGTTGGGGTTATGAGGCGCCACACAGGACAAAGAGCGCTATACGAGGCATGGAGTCGATCGCGCAGCAAGCCCAAGCGGCGCGGCATCTTGGAGCTGCTGCGGCCGCAGTTGGAGAAGCTGCGCCAACACGCTGCCGAAAAGGCAGCCGCTCGCGCCAAGAGCCCCCAGCCGACCTCTGAGCCGGCGCCGGTCGTCACACTCAAGCCACCCAAGTCGGCCAGACTGCCGAAACCGGTCACCCCGGTGGAGAAGGCGGAGCCCTCGCGGTCGGTCCCGACTCAGCGGTGGCTGAAGGCCAAGGCGGTGCAGCTCAATGCTGGACGGATCGAGATCTCCGTCTCCTACCAGATCGCGATCGCCATCGGGCTCGGCCTGATCCTGCTGTTGCTGATCGCCTTCAAGGTCGGTCAGATCGACCAGCGGGCCCGCTACGGTCAGACGGCGAGCACCGCGCCTCGCTCGCCTCAGGCCGGGACAGAAACCGAGACACCGACCCGACCGGGGCCCTTCGTAAGCGGCACGCCTGCTGGCCGGAGCGGCACCGCTGCGACCGGTCAGGGAGATCATTGGATCGTTCTGGCCTACCATGAGCGACAGGCTGACCTCGAGGCCGCCAAGCTCCATTTTGCCGACAACGGGATTGACACGACCGTCTACGCGGTTGAAACGTTACGTCAGTATTTCATCAAGAACGGGTTCGACACGCGTTTGTTGCCATCGGGAGACGGTTTTCTGCTCGTGACCAGCCCGACCAAGCTCTACGACAATCCCGAGAAGCCGGGGACGGACGGCTTCAAGGTTAAAGAGCGGATCAAGCAGATCGGCGCGGCGTACAAGGATAAGGCGCCGGCCGGGTTGGATTCGTTCGCACCCAACTATTTCGGTGACGCGTACGGAATGAAGATCAGATAACAGGAGAACCGTGGAATGTCAGTGGATCGTTCGCTCAAAGTGAAAAACGCGCTGCTGCGGCACCGCAACGTACTGTCGCGTGCCGAGCGCGTGGAGATTCTCAAAGACGAGGAGCGGTGGACCGAAGGCAGTTCGCTGCTCGGTCTGCCGAAAGTCGCGCACCGTAAGAGCGGTGCCGGCAAGAAGGCCAAGGAAGAGGGGGAAAAGCCCTCCGCCGCCCCGGGGACTCCTGCTCCGACGGCCTAAACGGCGTCTGCGTGAGCTTGCGGAAAAGTCGCGCTCGGGACCGCATTTGGCGGAGAGCGGGACGCTGGTAGGATCACCCAGAGGATGCCGGGCGCGTTCCGGCATGCTTTCCTTTATGCGCCGAGCTGGGTCGGCTACAGCTCGGTGGCTTGAGGGGGTACAGGGATGTTGCTTTCGCGCAGGCAATGGTTGAAAGTCGCGGCTGTGGGAGGAACTTGGCCGGCACTGACCGGCTGGAGCGCGAGCGGCGCCCGCGCCGGCACGAGGGTCACTGTCGGCACGAAGCGGCTGACGCTGCGCCACACCTGGACCATCGCGCGCAATTCGAGCGACTTCAAAGACAACGTTTTCGTCCATATCGAGCGCGACGGCATTTACGGCTGGGGTGAAGCGGCGCCCAATGTCCGCTACGACGAGACTCCGCAGCAGACGGTGACGGCTCTGGAACGTGCCGCCAGCATCCTCGAATCGGCCGACTGGCTCGACTACGCCGATCTGCGCCGTCGCTGGGAGGGTGTCACCGAGGGCCAAAGCTGTGCGGCGGCCGCCCTGGACATGGCGGTCCTGGATTGGGTCGGATGCAAGCTGGGTGTGCCGCTGTACCGCCTGTGGGGACTGGACCGAAGCAAGGCGCCGGTTACGTCCTTCTCGATCGGTATCGATTCTCCCGATGTGGTCCGTCGGAAGGTCCGCGAGGCGGTGGAATTCCCGATTCTCAAGATCAAGGTCGGGCGCGAGAATGACGAGGAGATTCTCGCGGCGGTGCGCGACGTGACCGACTGCCCTTTGCGTGTCGATGCCAATGAGGGCTGGCGTGACAAGGCGGTCGCGTTGGAGAAGATCCTCCGCTTGCAGGACCTGGGCGTCGAGTTGATCGAGCAGCCGCTGCCTGCCGGCATGCTCGACGAGACCGCCTGGCTGCGGCAGCGTGTCGACATCCCGATCATTGCCGACGAAGCCGTCAAGCGCGCCGAGGACATCCCGAGACTGGCTCATGCCTACGACGGAGTCAATATCAAGCTGATGAAAGCCGGCGGGATTCAGGAAGCGATCCAGATGATCCACGTCACGCGTGCCCTGGGGATGAAGGTCATGCTGGGCTGCATGATCGCCAGCTCGGTCGCCATCACCGCGGCCGCGCACCTGAGCCCGCTGGTCGATTACGCCGATCTGGATGGGCATCTCCTGATCGACAACGACCCGTTCACCGGTGTCACCGTCAAGGCCGGCCGGCTCCTCCTGACCGACCGTCCCGGCCTCGGCGTTACCGAACGCGCAGAGTGATGTCTCACGCGCTGTAAGTAATCTGACTTCTTCAAGAAGGGTGTGTAGCCAGCCAGGGCAGCGTCTGGCGGTTGCGCGGCTCGTTTCGTCAAGCGGTTGGGGCAGGCGGCGCCGCTGCACGCCAGACGCAAGCGAAACGAGCCGCGCAACCGCAACCGGCTTCCGTGACGGACGCGTTTCAGCATGGGCTAAAGCCCATCCTACGTCTGCTTCGTTCGCAACCGCGTCAGTCGAGAATGGCTTCCTCTTTGAATTCAGGCACAGAGACTTCCCAGCCGGTCTTCTCGTGGACGTAGGCACCGAAGGCCTTGGCGCTTTCCGTCTCGCCGTGCACGACGAAAACCTTGCGCGGATGATTCTTGAGCGAGGTGAGCCACCCGAGCAACTCGTCCCGGTCGGCATGAGCCGAGAAACCGTGAATCTGGGTGACCTTGGCTTTGACCTGGTGGTTCTGACCGAGAATCCTGACTTCATTCTCGCCCTGGACGATGCGCCGGCCCAGCGTGCCGACCGCCTGATAGCCGACGAACATGATGGTACTCTCGCGCCGTCCGATGTTGTTGACCAGATGGTGCTTGATGCGTCCGCCGGTGCACATCCCGGAGCCGGCGATCACCATGACGGTGCCGCGGATGTGGTTGATAGCTTTCGACTCCTGCGACGATTCGGTGATCTTGAGGCCGGGAAACTCGAAGGGCGACTGGCCGTTGTGGACGAACTCGCGCATTTCCTCATCGAACAGCTCCGAGTGACGCCGGAAGACCTTGGTGATAGCACGCGCCATCGGGCTGTCGAGAAAGACCATCAGATGAGGGATCGTGCCTTCCACGAGCAACTCGTTGATGTAGTACAGCATTTCCTGAGAGCGCTCCAGGGCAAAGCTCGGCACGATGATGTTGCCGCCGGCGGCCTTGGTGGCGTTGATAACCTCAGCAATAGCGCCCTTGATGTCCTTGGTTTCTCCATGGACGCGGTCGCCATAGGTGGATTCGACCAGCACGTAATCGGCTTCATCCACTTCGGCCGGGTCGCGCACGATCGGACTGTTGGGCCGCCCCAGATCGCCTGAGAACAGGACGCTGCGACTCTCGCCGTTGTGATCGATACAAACGTGAATGACGGAGGACCCGAGCACGTGTCCCGCCTCGCAGAACGTTGCCGTCACCCCGCGCGCGATCTCGACGGGTTCACGGTACTTGACCGGCTTGAGCTGCGGAAAGCTCGCCTCCGCGTCCGCCGCCGTGTACAAGGGCACCACCGGATAGGGGCCTTTGCGCCCTTCGCGCTCATGGCGCCGGCGCTTGTACTCAGCGTCTTCTTCCTGAAGCTTGCCGGCGTCGAGCAGGATGATGCGCGCGATCTCCGCGGTGGCCTTCGTGCAGTAGATCGGTCCCCGGAAACCCTCCTTGACCAGTTTGGGCAGCAGGCCGCAGTGATCCAGGTGAGCGTGTGTCAGCAGCACCGCGTCGATCTCGCGCGCCGGGAAGTCAAACGGGTCCCAGTTGCGGTCCTTGAACTGCCGTTCCTGATACAGGCCGCAGTCCACCAGCAGGCGCGTTCCATTGACTTCGAGCATGTGACGCGAGCCGGTGACGTTTTGCGCCGCGCCGAGGAACCGTAGTCTGATCTGCATCCGCCGCTCCTTTGTTGAGTAGGCCTATTTTACAAAAGCTTATTCTACCGGTAATTATCGGCTATGTCAAGCGACAGTGTCGCCATCCGGTCTATGAGCACGGCCGATAATGATTTGACCGGGGCGCCGACGAAATGCTACAATGCACCGTGATAAATTGCAGGACTCGCGTCGTGGCGGAGTCGATATAGCTGGTGTGGGCGGCTATCGAGGCGTCGTCGGCACGAGCCCGGCAGGGGACCGTCAGGGGGAGTGTCGCGCCTGCCGCCATGAGCACTTGTAGGTCGAGGGCCTCGCCGATGTCCAAGCCAACGTGGCTGTCCGTATTGCTGGTGATGCTGTGTCTGGCACCGCTGGAGGCGGCCGGACCGGTTATCAACGAGTTCGTAGCCTCGAACTCGGGCGCCGCGGGTCTGCAGGGCCGGCTCGTCGATGAGGACGGCGACGCTTCCGACTGGATCGAGATCTACAATCCGACCGCCGCGACGGTAGACCTGAGCCGCTGGTGCCTGACCGACGACGCAGACGATCCAACTCAATGGCGGTTTCCGGAGGGGACGCTGCTGGAGCCAGATGGTTATCTGCTGGTCTTTGCTTCGGGCAAGGACCGCTCCGGCCACGAGCTCCACACGAACTTCAAGCTCAGCGCGGCAGGCGAGCACCTGGCCCTGCTCGAGAGTGACGGGCGCACCGTTGCTCACGCCTACGCTCCCCAGTTTCCCGAGCAGCTCAGCGACGTCTCCTATGGCTTGGGCCGGCACGAAGCGACGTTTGCCGGCGCGGGACTGCCTGTGTCGTATTGCGTGCCCGGCCCGGGCGACGCAGCGGCCGACTGGACCTCGCCGGCCTTTGACGACGCCGACTGGTCCACCACGTCGAGCAGCCTGGGCTTCGCGCAGGTCCCGCAGTTGAACAGCCGTGACATCGGCAGTCCGTCGGCCCGCGGCAGTTATGCGACGGTGGAAGACGCCCACGTCGTGCGCGGCGATGGCATCGATATCTGGGACACCGCCGACTCGTTCTATTTCGCCTACATGCCACTCAGCGGCGACGGCGAACTCAGCGCCCAGGTCGTCTTCATGACGGCTCCGGATAGTTGGGCCAAGGCCGGCGTGATGATCCGCGAAACGCTCGATCCCGGCTCCCGGCACGCGATGGAAGTGGTGACACCTGGCAACGGAGTGGCCTTTCAGCGGCGCGCGACGACCAACGGCGCGTCGGCGACGACCGGCAGCAACGCCTTCAAGGTGCCCTATTGGGTTCGCATCATGCGGCGCGGCGCGAGCATCAGCGGTTACTATTCCACCGACGGTGTGAACTGGGCGCTGCACGCCACGGAGGCGATCGACATGGCCCGCGACGTCTACATCGGGCTCTGCGTGACCTCGCACGCGGCGGGCAGCATCTGCAACGCCGTGTTCGACTCCCTGACCGTCGGCACCAGTACCAATGAGGGGCTGCTGGGCCAGATGCTGGGCGTGAACGCCTCGGTGTGGGCCCGCATGGAATTCGAGGCCGATGAGACGGACACTCTCGACTCGCTGCACCTGGGCGTTCAGTACGAGGACGGCTTCGTCGCCTATCTCAATGGCGTCGAGGTCGCGCGTGACAACCTCACCGGCACGCCGCGCTGGGATTCGAGCGCCGACCGTGACCGACCGGATGCTTTCATGGCGGCTCCCGTCTTGCTCGATCTCTCCGACCGCCTCGACCTGCTACGCGATGGTGGCAACGTGCTGGCGATCCAGGGACTCAATGACGACCCGTCCGACGGCGCATTTCTGCTCTCGGCGGAATTGACCGCTGCCGCCGACGAGGCCGTGCCACAGTACTTTCTCACACCAACTCCCGGCGGGTCCAACCTCTCGGGCCGGCTCGACCTTGTGGCTGATCCGCAATTCAGTCACGTCCGTGGGCTCTACGACGAACCGTTCCTGTTGACGTTGTCATGCGAGACACCCGGCGCGACCATCCGTTACAGCACCGACGGCTCGGCGCCGACCGCTACCGGCGGGCAGGTCTACGCCGGCGGGATTCCGGTCGAGACGACGACCTGCATCCGTGCCGCCGCGTTCCGGCCGGGCTATCAGGACAGCGCCGTCCAGACGCACACCTACATCTTCCTCGATCAGGTGCTGCGCCAGCCAAACGATCCGTCAGGCTTTCCTGCCGTCTGGGGTTCAACCGCGGCCGACTACGAGATGGACCAGGAAATCGTCAACCATTCGACCTACCGTGTCTATGTCAAGGCGGCTCTGGAGAGCCTGCCGACGATGTCACTCGTGATGGACGCCAGCGATCTGTTCGGCGCCAACGGCATCTATACGAACTGGGGTAACAGCGGGCCGGCCTGGGAGCGTCCCGGCTCGGTCGAGCTGGTCTATCCCGACGGCACCGAGGGCTTCCACGCGAACTGCGGCGTCGAGATTTACGGAGGCGTAGGCAGGCGCGAGGATAAGAAATCGTTCCAGTTGAGTTTCAAACGACAGTACGGCGCGTCGAAGCTGCGGTATCCGCTTTTCGGGCCCGACGCGGCCGAAGAGTTCGACCAGCTCGTGCTGCGCGCGAACTTCAACGACGCCTACGTCTGGGGCGGCAATCGCTCGCAGTATATCCGCGATGAATACGTGCGCCGCCTGCAATTGGCTCTGGGCCAGCCCTCGCCGCACGGCAATTTCGTCCACCTCTATATCAACGGGCTGTACTGGGGCCTGTACAATCCCTGCGAGCGACCCGAGGCGGCCTTCGCCGCGACGTACTTCAGTGGCGACAAAGAGGACTGGGATGCGCTCAATTCGGGACAGCCGGTAGGCGACAGCACCGCCGCGACCTGGAACGCCATGCTCGGCCTGGTGCGACAGGGCGTCCAAACCAACCAAGCCTACCAGCGCCTGCAAGGTAACAATCCCGACGGCACGCCCAACCCTGCCTACCCCGATTACCTCGACATCGACAACTACATCGACTATCTGCTCGTCAACTTCTTCGTCGGCAACGCGGACTGGCCGTACCATAACTGGTATGCCGCGATGAACCGCGTCGATACGTCGGGTTGGAAGAGCTTCTCCTGGGACGCCGAATGGGTCGTCGGCATGAACTCCGGCGTCACCGTCAATGTCACCGGCGTCGATAACAGCCTGTGCGAGCCCTACGCCCGCTTGCGTGAGAACACGGAATTCCGCATGGCCTTCGCGGACCGCGCTCACCAGGCTTTCTTCAACGACGGCCCATTCTATGTCGATCCCGCTCATCCTGTGTGGGACCCAGCTCAGCCGGCGCGGAACCGGTCGGCAGCCCTCTACGCGGAACTGGCCGACATGGTTGGACTGGCCATGCTGGGCGAGTCGGCGCGGTGGGGCGATGTGGTCAGCGGCTCTCCCTATACCCTTGCCCAGTGGCAGGACCAGCGCGATTGGGTCCTGGACACGTACATGCCTCAGCGGGCCGGGATTGTGTTGGACCAGCTCAGGAAGATCGGGCTCTACCCCAGTGTTGAAGCACCGACCTTCCGCGTGAGCGGCGTGGCCCAGCACGGCGGCTACACCGCCCGTCACGCGCCACTGGCTATCACGGCACCCCAGGGAACCGTCTACTACACGACCGACGGCACCGATCCGCGCCTGCCGGTATGGGCCTCGAACGACGGCAAGACGGTGACCCTGGTGGCGGAGGATGCGCCGAAGCGCGTGCTGATTCCCAACGTCGCCAATGGCGGCCATCTCCTCGGCAACAGCCCTCTGGGATTCGATGTCATCTACTATAAAGCGAACATCAGCGTCGGCAGCCTGACGGTTGCCGAACAGGTCATCGCCACGCGCACTCTCCAGGCGTCGCTGGCCGCCGAGAAAGCCTCGGTCATCAACTACTTCAACACCGGCAGCCCAGGTAACTTCGACGGCGACCGTCCGTTCCCCGGCACGCAGCTCAACGCCGACGTCGAGGACTTCGTCATCCTCGCCACCGCCAAGGTTATCATTCCCACCGCAGGTGAATGGACGTTCGGCGTCAACAGCGACGACGGCTTCGGCCTGACGCTGACCGGCCCACGTGGCTCCTACAGTATGTCGTACGCCAACCCGCGCAGTCCCGGCGATACGCTCTCGACGTTCAACATCGTTGAGGCAGGGCAGTATGACTTGCGGCTGGTTTTTTACGAACGTGGCGGTGGCTCCGAATTGGAGTTGTTCGCGGCGCGCGGACGTTTCAGCAGTTTCAGCCCGATGAGCTTCCGTCTCGTGGGTGACGTTGCCGGTGGTGGGTTGCAGGTCGGCGAGGCGAATATCTGGTTTGCCAACTACTTCGACGATTCCGCCTGGATGTCCGGCGCCGGCGGCGTCGGCTTCGAAGCGGGCGGCGGCAACTACGCGGCGTTCTTCGACACGGATGTCCTGGCCGAGATGTTCGGGCGAAACGCATCCTGCTACGCGCGCATTCCTTTTTCTACCGGCGACACGCCTTTCTCCAAGCTAACGCTCAAGGTCCGCTACGACGATAGCTTCGTCGCCTACCTCAACGGTGCGGAAATCGCTCGGCGCAATTTCGTCGGCGTGCCCCGCTGGGACTCGATCGCCACCAATTCCAATCCCGACTTGGCTGCCGTGGCGTTCCAGACGATTGATGTATCCGCGTACGCCGGCCTTCTCGGCGCCGGCGAGAATCTCCTGGCCATTCACGCGTTGAACCGCTCCGCCGACGACGCGGACTTTCTGATTTCCGCCGAGTTGATCGCGGAGGAAGCCAGCCAGGGAGCCATCGCGCCCGGCGCGAAGACGTTCACCGGTTCCTTCCCGCTGGACGCCAGCGTGCGGATCAAGGCCCGCGCCTTAGCCGGCACGTGGAGCGCGCTGAACGAGGCAACGTTTGCCGTCGGCCCGGTGGCCGAGAGCCTGCGCATCAGCGAGATCATGTACCATCCCATCGAAACAGGCCATCCCGACGATCCCAACGCCGAGTTCATCGAGTTGACCAACATCGGTGCCGAGACGGTCAATCTCAATCTCGTGTCATTCACTGATGGCGTGGAGTTTACCTTTCCCAGCCTGGATCTGCCGCCGGGCGGCTACGTCGTGGTGGTTCGGGACATCATTGCATTCCAGGCCAGGTACGGCGATGAAATTGCTGTCGCCGGTCAGTACGCCGGCAGCCTCGACAACGCCGGCGAGCGGATCGAATTGCAGGACGCCGCCGGCCGGGTGATCCATAGCTTCCGTTTCCAGGACGACTGGTACGATCTGACCGATGGCCTGGGCCTCTCCCTGACGGTCAAAAACCCCGCCACCGTGGAAGCGGACGCCTATGGCGACAAGAGCACATGGCGCGCAAGTCGAAGCGCGGGTGGCTCCCCTGGCTACGAGGACACGAACGCCATCGCCGACGTCGGCCCGTAAGGCGAGGATACTCCAATCCCAGCCACAACGCGAGCGACGTATTGCGCTTTGGCCCTCTGCGCTGTCGCTACAGCGTCCTCGACGCGCCACCATGGAACACGGCGGGTGCGTCTGCCCTCCGCAGGGGTTCTCAGGCACCGGCGCCGATGGTTCTCGCGCAGGGGGTTGCCCCGAGACGTCAGTTTCTGTATCCTTGGCGCCGATTTGCCGGCTTCGGACAGCGGTGTCGGGCCTCGACGGCGTGGAATGGAATGACGAGAATGGAGATGCATGGCTGATTGGGTAATCAACAAGCCGCTGGGCGAATGTTGCGGCACCGGTCGGAAGATCGAGCCGGGCGAGGAATACTTCGGTGCCCTGGTCGAGGGCGAGCAAGGGCTGGAACGGCGCGATTTCAGCGCTGAATACTGGGACAGTGCCAAACCGGAGGTTTTCTGCTTCTGGAAGAGCCGCCTGGCTAGCCCCGACGAGAAGAAAGAGCTGTTCGTCAGCGACGAGATGCTCATGGCCTTCTTCGAGCGACTCGCGCACGAGACCGACTCGGAGAAAGTCAATTTTCGCTTCGTGCTGGCGCTGGTGCTCATGCGCAAGCGCCGGCTCAAATACGATGCGACCAAGATGGACGGCGCCAGAGAGACCTGGTGCCTGCGCGTGGTAGGGGAGAGAGAGACGGTGGACGTGGTCAATCCCCACCTCGACGAGGAACAGATCGAGCTGCTCACGTCGCAAATCGGGCAGATCCTGCAAACAGACCTATAGGAGGCGAACGTGAAACGGAAGTTGCGCCTATCGTTGTCTCTCGCGGTTGCCGGCCTGCTGCTTGCCGCCGGCTGCGCCGCACCGGGACCGAAGCAGTTGGTGATCTGTCCGGGCAAAGCGAACGTGGACGAGGCGCTTGCAGCGCTGGGCGCGCGAGCCGAGCGGGCGGTGCCGCTCCGAGCCAGCGGCCAGTGCGTCCTGGACTACTACGACCCGGAGGACGACAAGCAGGAGCGCCATAAGGTATCGCTGCTACTATGGTTCGACCCGCCTTCGAGATTGTACATCCAGGGCAGCATCGGCGTGGACAACAAGGCGGTGATCGTCGGCTGCAACGACGAGGAGTTCTGGCTGGCGCTGAAGCCGAAGGAGGTCAGCGCCTACTACTGGGGCCGCTGGGCCGACGCGGACAACGTCGAAGGGCTGATCATCAATCCCAGGCTCGTGCTGGAAGCGTTCGGCATCATCGTGCGACCCGACGCCGGAGCCGGTTCGGGTCTGTGGTCGCTGGAGAACGAAGGACCCTACGATATCTTGACGCTGCGAAACGAGGAGGGCGAACTGCGCGAGAAGGTCCATATCTATGCATGTGACTATCTCGTGCACAAGACCGAGTACTTCGATCCGGAGGGCAAGTTGATCGCGACCGCCGAGCTCGAGGACTACAGGCCGTTAGTCGAAGGGTTCGACGTGCCCAGAACGATCCGTGTCACGACGGTTGCGCCGGAGGGGCACACCGATTCGGTCGACGTGCGGCTCAGTTCGTGGAAGCAAACGGAACTCAGTGACCCCGCAAAGGAGCGGTATTTCAACCGCCATCCCGAAGACATGGATCAGTTCGAAAACGTCTACCGGTATGAGGACGGCGAGTGGCTAAGAGAGAAATAACGGAGCGAATAGTCGAAATGACGCGGCCGGACCTGAAGACCAGATTGAAACAGCAGGGCGTTTTCCTCCTCGACGGCGCGATGGGCACGCAGCTTTTCGCGCGAGGTGTCGCGCCGGGTACGTGCAGCGACGTGATGAACGTTGAAGCGCCGCAGATCGTGCTCGACATCCACCGCACGTACCTGGAGGCCGGCAGCGACGCGGTGATTACGAACACCTTCGGCGCCAACCGCTACACCCTGGCCCGGCATGGGCACGCTGCGAAGGCTCAGCAGATCGCGAAGGCCGGCGCCGAGGTCGCCCGGCGGGCGGCGGGCCAGGACAAGTACGTTCTGGGGGACATCGGACCGACCGGAGACTTTCTTGAACCTCTGGGTACGCTCAAAGCCGACGAGCTGCGCGAGGCGTTTGCGGCACAGGCGGTTGGCCTGCGCGATGGCGGCGTCGACGGTTTCATCATCGAGACGATGACTGCCTTGGACGAAATCGAGGCGGCGATCCAGGCCGTCAAGTCCATCGACAGTGGATTGCCGATCCTGGCGTCGATGTCGTTCGACAAGGTGGCGGATGGCTATCGGACGATGATGGGGGTGGACGTAGCCTCGGCGGTGACGAAGATAGTTTCGCTGGATGTCGATGGCGTCGGGTTTAACTGCGGAACTGCCACGCTCGATGAGTACGTCGGACTGGCACAGCAATACGTCGCGGCCGCGCGGGCGACCGGCAAGGACGCAATCGTCTTTGCGGAGCCCAACGCCGGCAAGCCCGAACTGACCGACGGGCAAGCGGTCTATCGGGTGACGCCCAATGAGTTCGCCGAGGCCGTTCAGAAGATATTCTCAGGGGGAATACACGTCATTGGCGGCTGCTGCGGGACCGCGCCGGCCTTCATCGCCGCGGTGGCGAAGCGGCTGCGGTGATAACGCCCGTTTCGCCAGGCAGCAGGAGCGCGACAAGGTGCTGAATCGTCCTGGCGGTGGCGCCCTGGTTGTCCTTGATGACCTGCCGGCCACGCTGGGCGATTGCCTGGGCATAGTCGGGCTCCAACAGGCACCGCTTGACGGCTGGCAGCAGTCCGGCTTCGTCTTTGACTTCGACGGCGCCGCCTCCCGCCAACAGCGCATCGACCGTTTGCCTGAAGTTGAAGGTGTGTGGACCGAACAGCGTGCACTTGCCCAACGCGGCGGCCTCCATCATGTCCGATCCGCCCATCGGCACCAGCGAGCGACCCACGAAGATCACGGTGGCCAGCGAGTAGAACTTCCGCAGGTCGCCCATCGTGTCCCCCAGGATCACGGCGCCGCTGTCGTGGTCCTCGCGAGGCGCCGCCTCTTTGACCTGGCTGTAGCGCAGCAGCGGCAGACCCATCTGCGCGATCAGTTGGGCGACTTCGTTGAATCGTTCGGGCTTGCGCGGCACGACCGCCAGGCGAACGCGGCGCAGTCTGTGGTCCTCGATGAGGGACTTGTAGGCACCGAGGACGATCTTCTCTTCATCGTTGCCGGTGCCGCCTGCCACCCACAGCGGGGCGTCGGTCAGGCCCAACTGTCGTGCCAGCACGTCGGCGCCTGCGACGTGGTCGGTCAGCGGCGCCGTGTCGTATTTCAGGGAGCTGGTGACGACGACGCGCTCGGCAGGGCAACCCAGGCAGCGGAAGCGCTCAGCATATTGGGTGGTCTGCGCAAGGACAAGCGTGAGTCGACTGAAGAAGCGCTGGATGATGGGCTTGACCCAGCAGTATCGCTTGAACCCTCTGTCGCTGATGCGGCCGTTCACGACCACGACAGGCACATCTCGCTGCTGAGCGACGCGGATGAAATTGGGCCAGACCTCCAATTCCATGAGCAGACAGAGAGCCGGATTTACGCGGCGAAAGGCCCTTGCCATGACCCACGAGAAGTCGAAAGGAAAGAAACAGACACTCCACTTCGAGCCGAAAACCGCCTGCGCCCGCGCGAATCCGGTGTCAGTGGTAGTGCTGACGATGATCTCGTAATCGCCGAATCGCTTCTCGATCTCCGTCAGCAGCGTCTTGGCCGCGTTGACCTCGCCGACGCTGACGGCGTGAAGCCAGATGCAGCGCTTCTCGGGAGCGGTTCGCGCGATGCGGCCAAACCGCTGGTCCCAGCCGTGCCGGTAGCGCCGGTGTCGCACCATGCGGTAGACGACGACCGGGCTGTACAGCAATCCACCCAGCAGATAGAGCAAGTCAAGAATGAGTCTCATATCGATCCGACAGCGACTGGACAACAGGCTACCACTGCATGATATGCCTGTCGGCGGGTCCTGTCAAATGGCCAGAAGAGGATCGCCGACTTACGCGTGCATCTCACGTTGGTAGGTAGGTTCCCCCAACCAACGGCCGTTATGTCATTTCGACTGCAGGACTGCCGCAGGCAGGCCCCATTCGACTGCGCTCAGGGCAGGCTTCACGGAGAAGTCTGGGTCAGGACGCAACGGTTGTCTCATTCGCGGCCAGATGTCTCGACTCCGCTCGACATGACACTTGGGCCAGCCGTCTGCGCTACGTGTAAACGTGCGGTGTATCGCCGGGTCACTCCGGCAGCAGTCCGAGTGGCTGCAGCTCGAGCGTGGGATCGTCCTGCAGGAAGAGCCCGCCGCCGCGAACGATGATGTTGAAGTCCACGAAGAGGTTCATTCCGATGATGCCGTCGAGCGTTCCGCCTTCCGGCGAGGAGACGTCCAGCAGGATCACTGGCACCTCCGTCGCCTTCAGCCAGCGGCCTAAAGCAGGGATCTCCAGCGAGTCCACGTAGAAGCCGGGAGCCATGATGGCGTCACCCGTGACGCCGACAATCTCCTCCTCGAATTCGGCGTGGGCCGGATTGAGCCCCAGCCGAGCGGCGATCCGGGACCCGATGACGGTGATCTGAGCGCCGGTATCGAGCATGAAGCGGTTCTTGTCGAGCGCCGCCTTGTCGGCTTCCCGCAGGTCGACGCTGTGCACGAAGAATAGGCTCTGTGACGAGTTGCCGATAATCACAGAGGGGCTGGCGGGCGGAAAATCGGACGTCCCGAAGCCGCCGCCGAGGATATCATCGAAGTCGATGTTTCCTAGGTCGCCCAAGCCGCCCAAGCCCAGGTCCACGGTCGGAAAATACTGCACGCTGACGCCGCCGAGAGGGCGCAGCTCCAGCGGGATCACGTCTGGGAAGCTCGGCGCCTGCGGATCGTCCGCATCGTGCAAGGTGATCTGGGGTCCGGCGAACTGCTGGCCGTCGCGGTCAAGGGTGTGAATACGGTCGTTGCGGATGACGGTGGTATAGTAGACGCTCAGCGGCGAGCCGATCGCGGTCGGAAGGTCCGGCAGGGCGCCGGGATTCTGGCCTACCATGATCGCAACGTTACTCTCGCCTTTCATCGTGGATCGGTCCAGTGCCAGTGTCTGCGGATCGATCGCGCCGGTGCCGTCGACGAATATGCCCAACGGCAGGCTGACATAGGCCATAACCGATCCGGTGACGCCGCTGATGATGGACTCGTTCGAGCCGACGAGGGAGCTACGGTAGAGGCCGGCGCGCACGGCGTCGGCATAACCCATGACGTGGGCGCTGGCGCCGGTGTCAAACAGCCCGATGATGTAGTCGGTCTGGGGGTTGACGCCGGTAGGGTAGCTGCCGCGTACCCCCGGTTCGACATCTGCCTCAAACTCAAGATCGGGCCGGCGTTGCTTGGTCACCGAGACGGCAATCCAGGGCACGAAACCGGCAACCGGAGGCGCATCGACGTACAGCGCATCGGGAGCGGTCTCGGCTGCCTGAGCCAGCGGAGTGCGAAGGGCGTCCTTCTTGATGGGAACGGTGCGCGAGTGAAGCCTTCGACCTGGGGTCGTGGAGACCGGCCTATCCTTCGGGTAGCGGATGGACTTGATGCGGCGGCCTGCGCCGGCCTGCCAATCCACCTCCTGGCGTTGCCATTGCTCCCGGGCCGCCTGGGCCGAGACAGTCACGATGAGCAGTATGGCGAGAATGAGCGAGTATCTCCCGGCGGGTCTGACGCGGTGCGTTGTTTTCACGGCTCTATCCTTTCCAATCTGCTCTCCATTATAACACATCGGCGAAGCGCCACGGACTGGAAAAGCAACGCACAGCCACGCCGACACCCATTAGTGCCGATCCGCAACCGCGGCGCAACGGTTCCGCCGGCGTAATACGCTTGACTTGCATTCACCAGACGTTAGGATACTGACGGCAACGGTCGTTGTCCCCGTAGCTCAATTGGATAGAGCGTTGGCCTCCGGAGCCAAAGGTTAGAGGTTCGAATCCTCTCGGGGATAGTCCTGCAGCGGCGACTCCCTCCTTGCGCTGTCTGACCAAAGGGCGGCGCCATCGCCCCGAAGAAATTCGCATTTTCTATGAATTGCCCTATTTTTAACTTGACATCGTCGCGTTCTTCGCTATACTGCCAGCAGGTGATAGGGGTGAGAAAGTGGCCAGAAGGATTTGGTTCTTCGTTCTGGTGACGTCTGACCTTAGGAGGAGGTTTGATGACGGTAGCCGCACTCAAAAACCTGGAGACCGAGGACGCTTTGGTTCTGCCGATTGAGGAGTTGGACCTCTCCAAGCGGCAAGGCGAGATCGTTCGGTGTCTACTACGGGGAAAATCAGACAAGCAGATCAGCGCCGTGCTTGGCATTTCAGTGCCGACGGTGCGCACTCACATGAGCCGATTGTTTCGTAAGTTCGGCGTGAACGACCGCGTCGAGTTGATTCTTCTCATGCTCTCCCGACTACGCCAAGGTGCCGACAAAGTCGGCCCGATGCACACGGCGTGACGAGACATGACGGTCATGAAGTAGGGAAATGGTGTATTCCTCCCGGCCGAGCGTCCGTGGGGGACAGGATAAAAATGTCGCAAGTGCAAAAAGGACTCTCATACTAACGGATTAGAGATTAAGGCACTTCGCGACTGGGAGACAGGGGTGACGAAAAGGCCTTCTTTATTCG
>JAFGLV010000053.1 GCA_016927855.1 Sedimentisphaerales bacterium | reverse complement strand
TCTGGGGCAGAAGAATGGGGACAGCCATACGCGACCGAGCAGGGCTGACGATGGCGCCTCCTACCGCGAAGCGGTTTAGTCCAACCACCTCTATACAGAGTAAAGGCCGTAGGATGGGCTTTCGCCCCGTTCGGAGTTCCGCTTTCAGGCGGGTCAGAACGAGACCGCCTAAAGGCGGAACTCCAAACCAGACCGAGTCGGATAGGCCGGGTCCTTGACCCACGCGTCAATACGTGCCCGGGGAACGCGTGGGTTGAGAACCCACCCTACGACTTCGTGGGTACGTTGTCGGCTCTGTCTCTACGGTCGTGAGCGACCGTCGGCTCTGATCTTATTTAGCAGGTCGCTCAGCTCGGCGACGACCTCGGGGTGTTCGGTCGCGAGGTTGTTCTTCTCGCCGATGTCGTCGGTCAGGTTGTACAACTGCGGCTCAGGGTCGTTGCCCAGTTCGGTATCGGTGTTTCGGTCGTAGCGCGCGCCTCGGTTGGGCTCGATGTACTTCCACGGTCCCTTGATGAGCGAGAGGGTGCCGGCGTGTTCGACGAGGTGGTCGCGACCGGTGCGTGTGCGACCTAGCAGGGCGCCGAGGACGTCGAAGCTGTCGGGAGCATCGTCGTGTGCCAGCGTCTGCCCGGTCAGCGCCGCCAGCGAGGCGAGCAAGTCCACCTGCGAGACGAGCGCGTCTGACTGCCCCGGCTTGACGCGCTGCGGCCAGCGCACGATGAACGGGACGCGCGTGCCGGCGTCGAAGGCGCTGTACTTGCCGCCGCGCAGCGGGCCGGCGGGCTTGTGGCCATTGAGCTTCTCGACTGCCTCGTCTCTATATCCGTCGTCCACGACGGGACCGTTGTCGCTGGTGAAGATCACCAGGGTGTTGTCGGCCAGGTTCAGACGGTCCAGCGTCTTGATAAGCTCGCCGGCGCACCAGTCGAGCTGGCAAATGACGTCGCCGCGTGGGCCCAGGCCGCTCGTGCCGGCAAAACGCGGGTGAGGGACGCGCGGTACGTGGATATCGTGAGTCGCGAAATAAAGGAAGAACGGTTCGTCTCGATGGCGTTCGATGAACGCGATGGCCTTGCCGGTGATCGCATCGGCCATGTCCTCATCGACCCAGCGAGCGGTCTTGCCACCCGACATGTAGCCGATGCGGCTGATGCCGTTGACGATCGTCTGGTCGTGGCCGTGACTGGGGTGCATCTTGAGCAGGTCGGGATGGTCCCGTCCGATCGGTTCGTCGCCGATGCGTTGACCGAAGCTGACGCGGATCGGGTCGGCGGGATCGAGTCCGACCACACGGCGGTCCTCGACGTACACGCACGGCACGCGATCGCCGGTGGCGGGGATCAGGAAGTTGTAGTCGAAGCCGATATCGAGCGGTCCCGGTGTGATGTTCCCGTTCCAGTCGAGGTCGGCGCCGCCCAGACCCAGGTGCCATTTGCCGACGACGCTGGTTTTGTAGCCGGCCTTCTGCAGGATTGACGGCAGGGTGGTCCGGCCGGGCTGGATAATCATCCGCGCGTCACCCGGCAGGACCCCGGTGCCGCGCCGGCGCCAGGCGTATTCGCCGGTCAGCATGGCGTAGCGCGAAGGAGTGCAGGTGGCCGAAGGTGAATGCGCGTGGGTGAAACGCACGCCCGCTGACGCCAGCGCGTCGATGTTGGGCGTCTTGAAGTTCGTCGCGCCGTAGCTACCGACGTCGCCGTAACCGAGGTCGTCAGCGTAGATGAGCACGATGTTTGGACGACCTACCTGTCCCGCCTGCAACGGAAGCGGAAGTAGCACGGCGGCCGCGGCTGCCGAGACCGATCTCATGAAATCACGACGTGATAGCGAGTGTGCAGATGTCATAGCCTTCTCCAAGAGCAGCGGTCCACAGTTGTTGTTCCGGTCACGACTATCGCGGCACCGGCCGCCCAATGCAAGTCCAAAAGCACGGACCAGAGTATGTGCGATAGGCTTTACGGCTGCCACGCTCTGCCGAGATTGTCATTTCGACCAAGGGCGAAGCCCGCGCGGAGAAATCTGGCTCAGATCGAGGACGCGGTTCCATTCGCAACCAGATGTCTCGACTGCGCTTCGCTCCGCTCGACATGACAAGACGTATGGTAACGCGCACCGTCTGTTATCATGAATCGGATGCGTGCAGCGCGTTTCAGGGCGCAGTGTGTTTAACCTCGCGGGCAATATTGGCGCAGCCCGCGCAGATGGAGCCTTCGGGAAAGCCGGCGGTCAGCATGGCCAGGCGCAGTTGACGATAGGGCTTGCCAGCCCAGATCTCGCGGAAGCTGCTCTCGATGACGTTGCCCAGCGGCATCATCCCGTTGACGTCCATGCAGCACGGTACGACGGTGCCGTCGGAGAGGATGCAGCCGTGCCGGAAAGGGGCCTCGCACGGTTTATACGCCGCATTGTTTGAGGGACGATCGATGCGTCTGTCCTTGACGCAACCGAGCCAAGTCATGCAATCGACGACGTGGATCTCGTCCACCCCGCTGGTTTTCCATTCCGTAACGAAATCGGGCAAGAGGTCCTCCGTATCCTTCATACGGATGATCTCGATAGACGTGTGGGGACCGCGGCCTTGGCTGCGCCGCAGCTCAAGGTATTGTCTGATATTGGAACGGACTTGCTCAAATCTGGCCGGTGGGCGCAGGCGCTCGTACACTTCGGCGCTGCAACCGTCGAAAGAGAACGAGAGAAACGTCAACGCGGACGACAGAAGTCTCTGCGACATCGTTTGCGTCAAGAGCGTCGCGTTGGTGTGGATCATCGTCCGGCAACCCTGCCGGTCGGCGTAGGCGATCATCTCGAGAAGGTCCTTGTGCAGGAGCGGTTCGCCGGACAGGTAGAGCTTGATCAGCGGATGGTTCTCGCAAACGTCGTCAACGATCCGCTGGAAGACATCGAGCGACATCGTCGGGCGGTGGTCTCGCAATCCGTACGACTGGGGGCACATCACGCAGCGCAGATCACACAAGCGGGTGATATCGATCCAATAGACACTTGGCAGGGGGGGGATGTAGTAGTCCATCAGTTCCGCGATGTTGTGCCATAGTGCCATTTGTGGGCCTGTGCATCACATGCTGAACGATTGGCGTCGGCGACCCTCGTGGCGTGCTACCCGAGGGGACGACCACGAGATTGGCTCCGGTTGAGTGATATTGTGCCTGCCGATGTCGCCAGACGCAAGAATAAACTCGATACGGCTGCGCCAGTGCCCTCAAGTGCTTGCGTTGCCTGCCGGCCGGTGTTATCTATGGGCGCGTGACGCAGACGGACTCGACAATCCAGGTTCCTTCGGGCGACACAGCGCCTTCCGATGGCCGGGACGGCTCCTGTCGGGAGCGTCTGATCGCTTACCGCGAGGCACTCGAGCGCGACTTGACCGGCTACACTCGTCTGGAGACCCGCTGGTCGTGGCTGCGCCTGGTGGGCTTTCTGATTTGCGTCGCGGTCGTCGCTGGGGTCGGGTTCTGGTGCGGCCTGCCGCTCGCGGCGCTGGCAGCTTTGCCTGCGGTGGTCGCATTTCGATACGTCGTGCTGCGCCATATCCGCTGGAAGGATGAGCGCATCGTCACCGAGCGGCTTCTAACGGTGGTGGGCGAGTCGCTGGGCGACGGTGTCGCCGAAGGGCGACCCGTGCGCGATTGGAGGCGACCCAAAGACGCTGCCGAGCCGTCGATGGCTTTGAATCCGCCGGTCGAGTCGGGTCCGACCTGGCCGCTGACCGATCAGGAGCGCGACGACCTTGATCTCTACGCTGCGCCGGTCGGAGTCTTCGGCCTGCTCAATCGCACCTCGACCGACACGGGTGCCCGGCGGCTGCGCGACATGCTCGACGAACCCTGCCTGTCGAGCGAGCCCATCCGGCAGCGCCAACAAGCTGTCCGCTGGCTGGCCGAGCACGACCGCGAGCGCATTGACATCATGGCTTCGGCTTTGCCTCTGCGCGGCCGGTCGAGTCAGGTGGACACGCTGGTGTTACTTCTACGCCGCACCGTACCCAATCCACACCCGGTAGCATCGAAGGTGATAAGGGTCTGGTCGGTTCCCAGTGCCGTGGGGCTGGCCTGGTCGGTTTACCGGATCGCCAATGGGCATTTCGCCTGGGCCAGGGTCTTCACCTTACTGCTTGTTCTCAACGTGTTGATTGCCTACTTCAACCGTCGCATGCTGGTGCGGGTGAAGGAGTCGGCCAAAGCCTGGGTGGAAATGGCGCGGCCATTGCAGGCGTTGCTCGTGCATGCGCGGCATGCCGGCGAGCACTTGCCGGATCAGACCATGTTGGGTCTGTTGAGGGCTTCATTCGCCAGTGTGATTGAGCGAGGAGAAATCCCATCGCTGTGCGCGCGCATCGGCTGGATGAACCTGGGCGGGCCGGTGCGAAGTCTGTTGGACATTGCCATGTTCTACGACCTGCACGTAGGCGAAGCGATTCTCGCTCGCGCGGTGCCGAGCAGGGACGTCATCCTCGACGGTCTCGCGGCGCTGGCGGAATTCGAGGCTCTCGCCAGTCTGGCGTGTTTTTCAGCCGAGCAGCCGGTCGTCTGCTATCCGCAACTGACGTCCGACGTGACGGTCTCCATTGTCGAGGGTCGTCATCCGTTGATTGGTCGGTCGGAGCCGACGCCCAACAGTCTGAGCCTCACCGGCGCCAAACGCATGTGGGTCGTCACGGGTCCCAACGCGGCGGGCAAGAGTACCTTCCTGCGCATGGCTGGTGTTAACGTGCTGCTGGCCCAGGTCGGCTCGGGGGTACCGGCGCGTGAGATGACGCTGTCGCCTGTGCGTCTACTCACTGACGTGCGGATTCGCGACGATCTGGCCAAAAGCGAGAGCTACTTTCTCTCGGAGGTCCGCCGGCTGCGCCGGATGGTCGTCGATACAGGCCAGGATGCACCCTTGCTGGGACTGATCGACGAGCCGTTTCGCGGGACCAACTCATCGGAGAGGATCGCGGCGGGAGTGGCACTCGTGGAGCACCTGTTGGCCTGTGGCAATCTGTTCCTGCTGGCAACCCATGAAGAGAGGCTCGCGCAAACCGCTGCTGGTTCAATGGTTGCCGAGAATTACCACTTTCGCGAGCATCTGGGCGACGAGGGCGTTACGTTCGACTATCGCCTGCGTCCTGGGCCGGCCGATACTCGAACCGCAATACGCATCCTGGAGCAGGAGCGCTATCCCGCCGGCCTGCTGGAACGAGCGCGCGAACTGATGCAGCGGGACCTGGCCTCGGATCAGGATTCGTCCTGATCGTCGACGATGCGCTGCTGGACCCTGGCGAGGTAATCGTCGAGCTCGGCGCGGTCCTCGAAGACGTTCAGCGCCGGCACGAGCGACATGATCTCAAACACTCTCTTGACCTGGGGCTGAACGTTGCGCATCGCCAGATCGCCTCCCTTGTTTTTGGCAGAGGCTTTGGCTTTCATGATGACGCCGATGCCGGCGCTGGTGACCTGATCGACGCCTTTCATGTCGAGCACGAGCGTCTTGTACGGCCCGGTCAGGAGCCGGCCCACCTCCTCATCGAGAAGCCGATAGGTCGTGCCGCCAATCGAGCCTTCCAGCGAGACTCCGGCCACGGTGGGCGCCAGCGGCAGCGTTCTGATCTGAAGTTCCATGACGATCCTTCTTGTTTGGAGTTCCGCGTTTACGCGGTCCTCAACCGCCTGAAGGCGGAACTCCCAACCACCCATCCCATTGTAGTGGAACTGGCTGAGAAGACAAGATCGATTCACGTCTCGTCGGGTTTGCGCGTCAGCGCGAAGTAGATGACGTAGAGCCAGGACAGGATGCCGTGAAGAACCATCAGGAGGATGGACCGGTTGCGATGCCACGACAGGACGACCGCGACCGCTGAGCCGAGGCCGATTCCGGATTGTGCGGCGGTGCGTGACATTTCGGCAAGAATCATCGCTGGCTCCTTTGGCTCCAGTTCCTCAACGTGGTCGAGCGCGGCATCAATGGGCCACCGTGATCTCCAACCGCATTGTCTCTCTCGGGCTGCCACCTTCCGGCGCGGCTGTTTCCAGGACTGCCTTATCCCCGTCGAGGCGGTACATGAACGGCTTCTGCGTCACAGGATCGTTGGGCAGCTCGACGCCGCTGATGTCGTCAAGCTCAGCGGGGAGCCAGCCGTCATGCGTCGCGGCGTAGTGACGCAAGGCTTCAAGGCACTGTCTCGCGCCGATGTCCGCACTGAGGCGTCGCGCGAGTTGGCGGGTGCGTTCGTACGCCGGTTCCACCTGCTGGCGCATCGCCTCGCGCACGGCATCACTGTATTGGGTGCTCGTTTCGAGCGCCTTCCGCTCGGTCGCGATAGGCTTCTCGACGTCGACGAACGGACGCGGCAGAGCCTTCAGTGCGGCGTACAGGTTCGGACTGTCCGGCGCCTGAGCGAGATCGTCGACGCCGCGCAGCATCATGGCAGCCATCGCGATTCCCACCAGACCTTGGACCAGGGTCGGGGCATCGCCGACCTGTCGCGCCATCGCCATGCCCGTCTGCATCGTGGTGAGCGCCTCGTCATATTTCCGCTGCGCGATTTCCGAACGGATTTTCACACAGAGAATGAACGTCAGTTGGCGGTATTCGCTCAGGTGAGCGGGCATGGTTCCAGGCTGGAAAGCCGGCCAATTGCAGCTCTTGCGCCGCGTGGCCTGAGCGATCGCCTCCAGGCTGGGCTGGGCTCGCTGCAGGAGGTCCTGAACCTGGTCCAGAGGCAATTCGCTGAGTGGTACGCGCGTCCACTCGGCGATCTGGCCGCTGTTCATGTTTGTCGGCATCTTCTCCACCGCCTGGTCATACAGCGGTACCGCGTTGCCTTCGGTCAGGTCTTCCGGCTTTGGCAGCAGCGAATAGTCTTTGCCGGTATCGAGCCGCGCTGGCTGGATGACCAGAGTCGTCACGCGAGGGCCGGATGCTTGCGCCGCGAGAACGCTCGTTTGCACGGCCACGGCAATCACCAGGACGACAACGCCGATCGAGCGGAATGTGGAACGCTTCATCGTTTGAGTCCTCCAAATCTCTGCATGGTCTCGGTTGTTCGTGTGTGTCTTTTCCCGGGCCGTCTCGGCCCAACCAGGACCATTCTTACCCATAGACGCGCCGACTGTCCCGCGAATTCAAGGCAATCCGAAAAAAAGACGGACCGGTTCGATGCCTCGCCAAAAGCGTGAAATCATCGCGAGTGGAGGCTATAATCCCAGTCATGGAAACGGTTCAGTCTTTCGGCGATGTAGTCCGGCGTATTCGGGCCAACTGGCGCGGCTATGTGTCCGCCTACAGCATCTTCCTGCTGCTGGTGGTGCTGGCGGCGGCCGCAGATGCTCTTTCGACTATTCTCTTCATGCTCATCCGCGGTCCCCAGGAAGAGGCCCATCCGGTCATTCGCTGGTTTGCCATGGAGTTGGGTCCGGTGCTCGGGCCCCTCGTCGGCAAGATGATGCAGATTGTTGCCTTGGTCGCGGTGACGGTGTACTTGCGCCGCTGGGCGGTGTACCTGTTCATCTCCGCCATCATCCTTTACGCGTGGGCCGCCTGGTACAACGTTCTGGCTATCCCCATTCTGCTGCACTCTCCCTAAACCTGCCGCCCTTCCGGTCTTGGGGCTTGCCGCCGACGGTGGTTCGTGTCATACTGCGAATGCCAAAGGCGGAGCAATGCACCTTGAGAACGATGCGAAGGAGACGCGCATGAGCAAGCCGCATCTTGTCGGGATCGTGGTCCTGGTTATGGCCGGATGGTGCCGTGCGCAGATCAGGCTCGATGAGGAAACGACTGTTGTGTTTGCGACGGTTGAGCAAGGCAGGCAAGTACTGACCGCACGCGATGAATTCGTCAGGAATCTCAGCCCGTTCGATCGCGCGGCGCGAATGAAGACCAATCATGAGGTCTCCGAAGAAGCCTTCCTGGAGTTTGTCGGCCAGAACGTTCTCGCTTGGACGGACGCAGAGCAGAAGAGAATCGAATCGCTCTTTGCTGAGATCCAGCCTCGGACGGCCGCATTTTCCCTGCCTTTTCCGCCGACGATCTACCTGATCAAGACCGGCGGACGCGAGGAAGGCGGTGCTGCCTACACCCGCGCCAACGCGGTGGTCGTGCCGGCCACCATGCTCGGGCCCAACCGTATGCTGAATGCCAACCTGATCTGTCATGAGCTGTTCCACGTCCTCACGCGAGCCAATCCTGAATTGCGCGACCGCCTCTACGAGGTCATCGGCTTCAAGAAGTGCAACGAGATCGAGCTTCCCGCCGCGTTGAGACCGCGGAAGCTGACGAACCCGGACGCGCCAACAAACGAGCACTATATCGAGGTGCAGGTCGAAGGACAGCCTGCGCTGGCAGTCCCGGTTCTCTTCTCGCGCAGCGAGAGGTACGATCCCAACCGTGGTGGCGAGTTCTTCCAGTACCTCGTGTTTCAATTTCTCCTCGTCGAGCGCCAGGCGGATTCACCCAACCTGAGCGTCATCTACCGGGATGGCACGCCGCGCCTCGTCGAGGCAGACCAGCTCTCAGGTTTCTGGGAGCAGGTGGGTCGGAACACGCAGTACATCTTCCACCCGGAGGAGATCCTGGCGGACAACTTTGCGCTGCTGGTGAGGCAGAATGGCCGGATCCGATCACCCGAAATCCTGGGCAGCCTGAAGGGAGTGCTTCTGGCCTGGCCGTCTGATGGGACCGGCGACGCCGGAGGAATCCCGTGATATGGAGGCAAGAACATGAACCCGAGAGACGAGCGCCATATTGTGACAATCGTGCTACGCTGCGCGGCGATACTTACGATCCTGGTCGGGCTGATCCTGGTTACGCAGACAATAGTCAGTCTGATCGCGGCCAGTTCCGCCAGCTCCAACCTGCCACCTGGCGTGAATGTCAACTTCAAGGGGACCGTCGGCAAGATAGGAGCCTGGGCGATCATCGGGCAGGTCCTTATCTGCGTCTGGGGCGCCATCCTGTTCGCCTTCGCGCGACCCTTGGCCGATGCGGTCGTTGCAGACCTGCACGCCGGGGCGCCTCCGTCAGTCGGCAATTCCGGATAGCCGCCGTTGCCCAGCCTCAGGCGCCGGCGTATTATCGGGCCGCTGCCCTCAGTGGGGATCACCTCAGAAGGCCAGGGTGCCACCGGGAAAGGCCCGTGTGCGGGCGCCGCCTTGACGCGCGGACGTCAAATAAGGTAAGATAGGT
This sequence comes from Sedimentisphaerales bacterium, assembly GCA_016927855.1. Taxonomy (GTDB): domain Bacteria; phylum Planctomycetota; class Phycisphaerae; order Sedimentisphaerales; family Anaerobacaceae; genus JAFGLV01. Next base: position 42,397 of record JAFGLV010000053.1, on the reverse strand, counting down.
CGAGAGCGGTCGTGGTCTGTAGACCCGCCAGGCGGGGCGCACGTCAGGTAACCTGCCACTGGACACACGCTACAAAAGGAAGAGGACTGAGAGTGAGCATTTCAAGGTGTTTCCCGTTGCGAGCTGTAATCCTTGCTGTTTTATGGTTTTGCGTCGTTTCGTTTGTCGCGACGCCGTCAGGCGTTCCCCTGTATGCCGTCACGGGCGCGCTACAAGCAGTAGAGCCAACCATCGTCATCAACGAGCTGCACACGAATCCGGATGTGAGCACGGAGCTGGTCGAATACATCGAGCTGCACAACTGGGGACGTTCGACGGTGGATGTTTCGGGTTGGTCGTTCACCTCGGGGGTCTTCTATACCTTCGCTGCCGGAACGGTTATGCCACCGGGCGGATACCTGGTGGTAGCGGAGAACCCAGGTCAGCTTTTGGGCAAGTGGGCGACGTTGCGAGCGGAGCTGGCCGAGGCCGTGGTTCTGGGGCCATACGCCGGCAAGCTCAACAACGAAGGTGAACGCGTGACGCTGTGCGACGCGGCGGGCCACGTCATCGACGAGGTGGACTACCAGCTTGGCTTCCCCTGGCCGACGGTGGGCGATGAGGTGCCTGAAGGGCACCCGGGAACCGGGTATTCGATGCAATTGATCAACCCGCGCCTCGACAATGACCTGGGCGGCGCCTGGCGCTCGTCGGCACCGACGCCGGCGAAGGCCAATAGCGCGGTGCTGCGCGACACGGCGGCGCCTTTCGTGCGGCAGGTGGAACACCTGCCCAGGCAGCCCAAGTCTTCGGACGTGGTGACGATTACCGCCAAAGTGACCGATGCCGACGGCGTGGATTTGGTGAAGCTGTCGTACCAGCCGGTACCGCCGGGTGGATATATCGCCCGCAGAGACTCGGTCTACGAAGCCCTGTGGTTCAACCTGGACATGCACGACGATGGACTCGACGGGGATGCGGTCGCAGGCGACGACGTGTATTCGGTGCAAATGCCGGCGGACGTGCAAGTCAACCGCATGCTCGTACGGTATCGGCTGTTCGTCGTTGACGGCGCCGGAGACTACCGGGAGGCGCCGTATGCCGACGATCCGCAGCCGAATTTCGCCTATTTCGTCTATGACGGTGTTCCGTCCTGGCACGGTGCGATCCGGCCGGGCGCCCAAGGCGCCATGGGACAAGTCGTCGAGTACGGTCCCGAGGTGATGCAGAGCTTGCCGGTCTACCACCTCCTCAGCAAGAAGGGGGACGTCGAGGCGTGTACCTGGCGAGAGCAGTACGGCGGCAGTGACTACAAGTGGCAGGGGACGCTGGTCTACGATGGCGAGGTCTACGACCATATCCGCTACCGTGCGCGGGGCGGCGTGTGGCGCTACGCCATGGGTAAGAACATGTGGAAGTTCGATTTCAACCGGGGTCACTCCTTCCAGGCGCGCGATGACTACGGCCGGCCCTACGATACGAAATGGGATAAGATCAACTTCTCGGCCTGCATCCAGCAAGGCAACTACCTGCACCGCGGCGAGCAGGGGATGTTCGAAGCGGCGGCGTTCAAGCTCTTCAACCTCATGGGTTGCGAGGCCTCGAACACCAGTTGGGTCCATTTCCGCATCATCGACGAAGCCGACGAGTTCGGGCCGACCCAGTACGACGGCGACTTCTGGGGCTTGTACATGAACCTCGAGCAGATGGATGGCCGCTTCCTCGACGAGCATGGCCTGCCCGACGGCAACCTCTATAAGATCGAAGGCTACTCTGGAGAGCTCAACAACCAGGGACCGACCGGCGCCACCGACCGCTCCGACCTCAACCAGTTCATGAACGGCTACCGCAGCCGCCCGCAAGAGCAGTGGTGGCGCGACAACGTGAACCTCGACGGCTACTTCGGCTATCGTTGCGTCGTCGAAGGCGTCCACCACGGTGACATCGGTTACGGCAAGAACTGGTTCTTCTACCTGAACCCAGAGACCAACAAGTGGTCCATGCTGCCCTGGGACGTCGATCTGACCTGGGCCAACAACATGTATGGCAACGGCGAGGACGACTTCAAATCCTCCGGCGCCATTTTCTCGCGGCCGAATATCAACATCGAATACCAGAACCGCCTGCGCGAGTTCCACGACCTGCTCTACAACGCCGATCAGGCCTACCAGATGCTCGACGATCTCGCCGACATCATCGACCCTCCTGGTCCCGGCCCGTCGTTCGTCGACGCCGACCGTGCCATGTGGGATTACAACCCGATCATGAGCAGCGGCTATATCAACTCCAGCAAAGCCGGCCAGGGAAGGTTCTATCAGCAGGCTCCCACGCGGGACTTTCGCGGCATGGTCCAAATCATGAAGGACTACATCGTCTCGAACAACCGCGCCTTCGATACCTACAGTGAAGACCCCGCCGCACCGCAGACGCCTACCGTCACGCCGACGGGTCCCGAAGGGTATCCCGCCAATGCCCTGACGTTTACGACGACGTCGTTCAGCGACCCGCAGGGCGCCGGTACGTTCGCGGCCATGAAGTGGCGCATCGCGGAGGTCCGTCCCGGTTCGCAGGCGATCGAGCCCAGCCCGGGCGGCGCGTCAGGGTACGTCTTCGTGCCGGAAGGTTCACCGTGGCGCTATTTCAAGGGGCTAAGCGAGCCTTCGGCTCCGGGAGTGTGGCGCCAGCGCAGCTTCAACGATTCCGCCTGGTTGACCGGCGTCGCGCCCATCGGCTATGGCGAGAGTTTCATTGCGACGACGCTGGGTGACATGCGCTACGCCTACACCAGCATCTACCTGCGCAAGACCTTCAATGCCACCGGCTTGAACGCTTTCGACAGGCTGCTGCTCACGCTGAAGTATGACGACGGCGTCGACGTCTGGATCAACGGCACGTTGGTCTTTCAGGACAATGTGCCAGGTACCGAGCTGCCGTACGACGCCACGGCGGTGTCGGCGATAGAGATGTTTGACTCGGTGCAATACGACCTGGGAGCGCCTGCCGATCTGCTGGTTGACGGTACGAATGTGATCGCCATTCAGGTGCTCAACGCCGATCTTTTCAGCAGCTCCGACTGTTTCGTCGAGGCGAGCCTGACCGCCGAGCGCAGCGCTGACAGCGGCGACGACGAGCCGACGGCGCCCGCCCCGGTCTATCGCGGCACGCCCGGCAAGTACGAGATCGAAGCCGCTTGGCAGAGCGACGACCTGACGACTTTCGATGCCGATGTGAAGATCCCGGCCTCGGTCGTCAGGCCCGGCCGGACGTACCGCGTTCGCTGTCGGATGAAGGACACCAGTGGGCGCTGGAGTCATTGGTCGGCGCCGGTGCAGTTCGAAGCGGGCGAGCCGATCGCTGTCGGCGTCCTGGCGGACCTGCGCGTCACGGAGCTGATGTATAATCCGGCCGATCCGCCCGCCGGCGACATCGCGGGCGACGAGTTCGAGTTCATCGAGCTCAAGAACACCGGTGACGAGACCCTCGACCTAACCAGCGTCTCGATCGTCAATGGCGTGACGTTCGACTTCGCCGGCAGCGCCGTCACGACACTGGGCCCCGGCCAGTTCGTCCTGGTCGTGCGGAACGAGCCGGCCTTCCTCTCACGGTATGGGATGGGCCTGGCAAGCAGAATTGCAGGCCAGTACAGCGGCAAATTGGCCAACGAGGGTGAGACGGTCAGCATCGTCGATTTCTGGAACGGGACCGTTGCGAAATTCACCTATGGCGATGGTCGCGGCTGGCCCATCGCGGCCGACGGTGCCGGTCATTCGCTCGTACCGCTGGCCTCGGCGGTCGGCACAGAGCCGTCTGGGTCGTTGGACTATGCCGGCAACTGGCGCGCCAGTGCGTTCATCAGCGGCTCGCCGGGCCAGGACGATCCGGATCTGGCTGCGACGGCGGTCCTCAACGAGCTCTTCGCGTCCGGCGGCATCGGCGATTGGATCGAGTTGTATAACCTGACGGCGTCGAGTATCGATCTGGCCGGCTGGTATCTCAGCGACGACATGGGGGACCTGGCCAAGTGTGCGATTGGCGCGGCGACGATCCCCGCGCAAGGCTATCTGAGCTTCGACCAAGGCACCGGCCTGGCCTTTGGCCTCAGCAGCGCGGGTGAGCAGTTGTTCCTGTCGCACCTGCCCGGCGGCGGCGGCGATCGTGTCGTAGACGCCGTGACGTTCAAGGCCCAGGAAGACGACATCTCGCTGGGCCGCTATCCCGATGGCGCGCCATACTGGTTCCGCCTGGCGCCGTCGCGCGGCGCGGCCAACGCCGACCCGCTCGCCGACGTGGTGATCGACGAGATCATGTACCACGCTGTCGATCCGAACGACGAGTACATTGAGCTTTACAATCCCACGGCTATCCCGGCGACCTTGGCGAGTGCCGACGGCGCCTGGCGTCTGGCCGGAGGCGCCGAGTATGTCTTGCCTGCCGGCGCGACGATCCTCGCCGGCGGCCGCCTTGTCCTGGTCGGCTTCGACCCGCAAATCGAGACCGCGCGCTTGAGCGCGTTTGTCGCTGCCTACGAGTCAGGCTCGCTGAGCGCAGGTGTGACGATCCTCGGTCCTTGGCAAGGCAACCTCGCCAATGGTGGCGAACGCCTGGCGCTGGAAAAGCCCCAGGCGACCGGCGACATCAACGACCCGGTCGCGTGGGTCGTTGTCGATGAGGTCATCTACGCCGATGTTGCTCCCTGGCCCACCACTCCCGACGGCCAAGGCGACGCCCTCCAGCGCCTCTCTGCCGATCCGACCCAAAGCGGCAACGACCCCGCCAACTGGCAAGCCGCACCTGCAAGCCCCGGCCTCGCCCCCTAAACTACTTGTCAGGGTTAACTCGCCCGCCGCTAGGCAGGAGTGGCACTCGGTGCGCCGCTATGACTCCGCGCCGAGGACGCGATCGACGAAGGCCTTCACCTGTGGCAGGTCATCCTTGCACGTGTCCCACACCACCTTCAAGTTGACCCCGAAGTACTCGTGGATGAGGAAGTTGCGCGTGTCCTTCATCTGCCGCCATATGACGTCCGTATGTCGCTCGCGGAATTCATAGCTGAGGTTGTTGGAGGCCTCGCCGATGATTTCCAGTTCCCGGACAACGGCGTCGACCATCATCTTGTTGCCGGCGAAAGTGTCGTATGAGACACCTCGAAGGTATTCATCTATGGTATCAATCGCATCGCGGATGTGAGCCAGATACGCGTGGTCATCTCTCATAGATGGTCTCAGCCTGGGCCAGGACACTGGCTCGGAAGTACTTGCTGATGGCCTGCGGAGTCAGCAGATCGACGGGTTTGCCCAGGGCGGTCTCCAAAAAGTTCTTGATGTCGGACAGCGCAAAAAAGCCAACGGATGCTGTGGGTTCGAAGTCGATCAGCACGTCGACGTCGCTGGCTTCTGTCGACGTCTGGTTGACATGCGATCCGAAAAGCGCCACTGACCTGATGTCGGCAAAGTGCGGAGCCCGCCGGATCGCCTCGACTAGCTTGTGTTTGATCTCCTGCTTTGTCATGAGGGCAAGTGTAATTGCGCCGACACCGGACGTCAAATCCAAACCGTTTCACACGCCTCAGCGGCGCATACCGTCTTTCTTGGCGGATGTCACCTGTGGGCGGAGGGGCTGACAACAAGCGGGCAAGTGGCCTGAGGGCGCGATTCTCATTCGCGTGAGTCCTGCGGGAGATCCCTAAGGTGCAGCGAGACAACAAGATACGGTGTTGCGCATTGACTGGGGCGGGGGTGATGTGCTACACTTGAACTCCGGAATGCGCGGCCTGCCTGCGCGAAGTGTGGCTGGGATGCGGCGGGACAGTCCGTGGGTCTGGCCCGAGGGTGCACGGCGGGTGAGGGTCTTCCTGGCGTCCTTACTCAGCGTGTGCTTCTTGAGATGGCGGAATACGGCATGAGCTATGTGAAATCCGTTTGCTTGGTCCTGATGCTGCCGGCGGTGCTGTATGGCTCGACCGTCGTCATCAACGAGTTTGTCGCCTCCAACAGCCGGTCGGCAGCCGATCCGCAGAACCAGTATGACGACTGGATCGAGCTGTACAACGCGAGCGGGGCTGCGATCGACGTGGGCGGCATGCACCTCACCGACGATCTGGGTGAGCCCGACAAGTGGCGTCTTCCCCTCGGCGTCCCGGCCGTGACGACCATCCCGCCGCGGGGCTATCTGGTGATCTGGGCCGACGGCGACATCCAGGACGCAGGTCTGCACGCGAACTTCAAGCTCAGCGCCTCCGGCGAAGAGCTTGGGCTGTTCGATATTGACGGCACCACCCTCCTCGACAGCGTCACCTTCGGCGCGCAAACCAGCGACATTTCCTTTGGCCGCTATCCTGACGGGGCCGATGACTGGCGTTTCGGGACGTTTCCCTCGCCGGGTTCGTCCAATTCCCGCATGTTCGAGGACGTCGTCGCGCCCGTCACTTTCAGCCCCGAGCGTGGCTTCTACGACGTGCCGGTCTACGTCACGCTGGCGTGTGACACGCCGGACGTCGTCATTTACTACACCACCGATGGCCGTGAGCCATACGATCCGTCCGGGAGAGGGCCCACAGGCAGTCTTTACACCGGCCCCATTCTCGTCTACAAGACAACCTGCCTGCGCGCGTGTGCCGTCAAATCGGGTTGGATGTCCAGCGGCATCCAGACGCATACGTATCTGCTTGTGCCCGATATCACCCGTCAATCGCCGCAAGGCCAGCCGCCGGGTTCAATGTGGCCTTCAGGCAGTGTGAACGGGCAGATCCTTGATTATGGAATGGACCCGGACGTAGTCGATAACGCCAGGTACGCGGACCTGATCGACGACGCCTTGCTTTCCATCCCGTCGATCTCGCTGGTGACGAACCTGGCCAACCTGTTCGATTCGCAGCAAGGCATCTACGTCAACGCCGGAGGTCAGGGATTGAATTGGGAGCGGCCGGTCTCGGTGGAATTGATCGATCCGAATGGCGCCGACGGCTTCCAGATCGACGCGGGACTGCGCATACGCGGCGGCTACAGCCGCAGCGGAGGAAACCCCAAGCATGCATTTCGTCTGTTCTTTCGGCCCGACTACGGTCCGAGCACATTGCAGTTTACCCTGTTTGGGGACGAGGGCGCCGGCGAATTCGAGTGCGTCGATCTTCGCACCAGCCAGAACTACTCGTGGAGCTTCGAAGGAGGCAACTCGAACAGTCACGACACGTTCGTGCGCGAGGTGTTTTCCCGCGATACCCAGCGTGACATGGGCCAACCCTATACACGCAGCCGCTACTATCATCTCTACATCAATGGGCACTATTGGGGTTTATACCAGACGCAAGAGCGCTCGGAGGCTTCGTACGCAGAGTCCTATTTCGGAGGGAGCAAGGAGGGCTACGACGTCATCAAATCCCGCGCCGGCAACGGCGGCTACGACATCGAAGCCACGGACGGCACGCTCGATGCCTGGCGACGGCTTTGGGACGCGGCCCGAGCGGGTTTCGGCAGTGACGAGAGCTACTACCGCGTCCAGGGGCTCAATCCCGACCGCACGCCCAACGACGACTATGAGCGCCTGCTCGACGTCGACAACCTGATCGACTACATGCTGTGCACGTACTACGTCGGCGATCCGGACGGTCCCGTCAGCGCATGGGCTCTGGTGGCCAACAACTTCTACGGCATTTACGATCGCACCCATCCGGACGGTTTCAAGTTCTTCCGGCACGATGCCGAGCATTCCCTCTACGATCTCTACGAGTCCCGTCTCTTCGCGCCGACGACGATGGCCGTGGGCAGCCAGTTCCGTCAGTCCAACCCCCTGTGGCTGCATCTGCAGTTGATGGCTCATCCAGAATACCGCACGCGTTTTGCCGACCGGGTCTACAAGCACTTCTTCAACGACGGTGTGCTGACGCCGCAGCCATGCGCCGAACGATTCGCAGCCCGCGCCGATCAGATCGATCTGGCGATCGTGGCCGAGTCGGCGCGCTGGGGCGATGCCAAACGGTCCGTTCCTCGCACGCGCGACAACGACTGGCGCCCCGATATGGACCGGATGATGACGAATTACTTCCCCAATCGTACCGACGTCGTGCTCAGTCAATTCAAGTCCCAGGGGTGGTATCCGCCTTTCGACCCACCTGTCTTCTACATTAACGGAGCATATCAGCCCGGCGGCCACGTCGCGGTGGGTGACCAGCTCTCGATGCCAGGCAATGTCGGCGCGGTTTGGTGTACGCTGGACGGCAGCGATCCGCGCACGCCTGGGGTCGCAGGCGGTCCGAGCAGCGGGCTGACTCTCGTCGCTGAAGCCGCTGCAAAACGCGTGCTGGTGCCTGTGGGCACCGTCGATGACGCCTGGCGTGGGGGCGCGAGCTTCGACGATTCGACGTGGACCGCCGGCGCCGGCGGCGTCGGCTACGAACGCAGCACCGGCTACGAGCAGTTCTTCCATATCGACGTCCAGAATCAAATGTACGGCCGCAATGCATCCTGCTATATTCGCATTCCCTTCGAGCTCTCCGCGCAGGCTGCCAGCGAACTGGCGAGTCTCACGCTGAAGGTTCGCTACGATGACGGCTTTGTCGCCTACCTCAACGGTGTTGAGGTCCAGCGCGTCGCGTTCAGCGGTATGCCGACGTGGAACTCCAGTGCGGCGATGAGTCATTCCGACATTGACGCGATGGCCCAGGAGACGTTCGACATCTCGGGCTACGTCGGCCAATTGCACGCGGGCCAGAACGTTCTGGCCATTCACGGCCTGAACGAATCCACGACCAGCTCGGACTTTCTCATCTCCGCCGAGTTGACCGCAACGCGGAGCGCCGGCGGCGGCAAGCCTAGCGGCGTGTCACCCACCGCCCAGCGCTACACGAGCCCGGTGACGCTGACCGCCAGCACGCACGTCAAGGCCCGCGTCCTGAGTGGTTCGACCTGGAGCGCCCTGAACGAGATGACGTTCGCGGTAGGGCCGGTCGCTGAGTATTTGCGGATCAGCGAACTAATGTACCATCCCCTCGAAACAGGCCATCCGGACGATCCGAACGCCGAGTACATTGAACTGACCAACGTCGGGACCGAGACGATCAACTTGAACCTCGTCAAGTTCACCGATGGCGTAGACTTCACCTTCTCCGACATCGATCTGGCGCCGGACGCGTATGTCGTGGTGGTGCGGGATGTGGCTGCCTTCGAAGCGAGGTACGGCGCCAGCGCGGTGGTCGCTGGCCAGTATTCGGGCAGTCTCAGCAATGCGGGCGAGCGTCTCGAGCTGCGGGACGCCGCCGGGCAGGTAGTTCACAACTTCGCTTTCCAGGACGGCTGGTACGATCTGACCGATGGCTTGGGCTTCTCGCTGACCGTCAAGGCTCCCGGGACGACGGATCCGATGGCCTACGGCGATAGCAGCGTGTGGCGCCCCAGCGCTGATGCCGCCGGCTCGCCTGGGTATGACGACACCGCCATCGGCGACGCTCTCGGTGCGATGAATTGAGCTTCTCTCGCCTGACGGGTGCCGCTGCAAGGCGGCCCTCTGGCGGCACGGGAGCCGAAAGGGGCCCGCCTGGCCGGCTTGTCGGGAGCTGGGGACGAAATTCTCTTGACAGGTGGCGCGATATGGGGTATTTCTAACGTTATATCACACGTGTGATACTACAATCGACTGCGAACCCGGCCGGATTATGAGCAGCAGACAAGTGACAGTAAAAGACATTGCCGGGAGGCTGCGTCTCCACTATACCACGGTCTCCAAGGCGTTGCGCGACCATCCTGACATCAGCCCGGTCACGAAGGCACGCGTGCTCTCGGTGGCCGAGGAGTTGGACTACCATCCCAATTCGATTGCCAAGAGCCTAAAGAAGCAGGCCACCTCGACCTTGGCGGTCATCGTGCCCTCGATCCGCAATGACTTTTTCGCCGCCGTTATCAGCGGTATCGAGGAGATCGCCTGCGGCCGCGAGTTCAACACCGTCGTGTGCCAGTCGAACGAAGACACCGCGCGCGAGGCGATTCACGTCCACACGCTGATCTCCAACCGCGTGGCCGGCGTGCTGGTTTCCGTTGCCCAGACCACGACGTCCGGCGACCATTTCCGGACCCTCCAGAAGCAGGGCATCCCGCTCGTGTTCTTCGATCGGGTTCGCGACGATGTAGAAGCTGGAAGGGTGGTCGTGGACGACTACGGCGGCGCCAGAGTAGCGGTTGAGCACCTGATCGGCTTGGGTTACCAGCGTATTGCCCATCTGGCCGGACATGAGCACACCTCCATCGGAAGAGACCGCTGCCGAGGTTACGTCGACGCGCTCCGGCAACACGGGATGGCGGTCGAGCAGGAGATGATCGTCTATGGCGGGTTCGAGGAGCCCGATGGAATCGCAGGCATGCGCCATCTGATGGCGCTCAGCCGACGACCCGATGCGGTGTTCGCGGTTAACGATCCCGTTGCGGTCGGCGCTTACAGCGAGGCCAAACAGCACCGTCTGCGAATTCCGCGCGACGTCGCGCTCGTGGGGTTTGGCGACAACACGCTATCATCCTATCTCGATCCGCCTCTGACCACGGTTACGCAATCCCCTTACCGGGTGGGCAAAGCCGCCGCGCGGATGTTGCTGCGCCAGATCGAGCACGCCGACGGCAACGTCGCATCGGAGGTGGAGATGATCGAAACGACCCTGATTGAGAGAGAATCGGCTTGATGCGACGCGGCCGGTAGAGATACGAATGAGGTTGGTGAAGAACTGACGGATGCACCTGACGTATCAACAACGGAGAACGACCATGAGATCGAAAGCCTTTACCTTGATCGAGCTGCTGGTGGTCATCGCCATCATTGCCGTGCTGATGGCCATCCTGATGCCATCGCTGCAACTGGCAAAAGACCACGCCGTGCGCATCCAGTGCATTTCCAACTTGCGGACTCTGTCGCTGGCTTGGCTGATGTACAAGGACGCCAATGACGACAAGCTGGTGGGCGCCATGATCGAAAACAGCAGCATCGCCTGGTGCCGTTCCGTCTCCGGCAACGCCACCGTCCAGGAGGAGAAAGAGCAGGCGATCCGCCGAGGGGCTCTGTTTCCCTACGTCAGCGGCGCTGTGGATGCCTACCGTTGCCCCGCCGATCGGCGTCAGAAGGACCCGTCGCAATTTGCGTTTCGCAGTTTCGGCATCGCCAACGGCGCCAACGGAGAGGACTGGCCGGCGGGGAATTGCATTGTGGCCAAGAAGTACAGCGACATCAAACGCCCGGCGGAGAGATACATCTTCGTCGAGGAGATCGATCCGCGCGGCTCGAACGTTGGCTCGTGGCAGCTCCAGATCAGCCCGCGGTTGCAGTTCATCGATCCGATGGCGATGTGGCACCGGCGCCAGAGCTCGATCGGTTACGCCGACGGTCACGCCGAGATGCACAAATGGAACGACGCGCGTTTCATCGAATGGTGCGAGCAGGCAATGTATCAGCCTCAGGCCTTCTCTTTCAACATGGATCCTCCTGCCGATCAGCAGGAGGATATCAACTTCCTGGCGCGCGGCTGGCCGTGCCGATCGAGCCGCATACACCGGTAGACAAACAGCCTGCGGACCGTCCAGATGACGATTCTCGGATCGCGTTGACGGAAGGGAGAGCATGTTTGACATCTTCGAGCAACCTTGGACGCTGTTGGGCGCAGCGGTTCTCGTGCTATTGGGCATTTTAACGTTCCGCAGCGTTTGCCCTGAGAAACGCCGTTTTTGGCAATTGGTCGTGCCGATAGCGATCGCGGGCGCCGGTTTCGGGCTCGACCTGCTCGTCACGACCGACCTGGAGAAGATCCACTCCGTCATCCGGATGGCTATCGGAGCCGCTGAGAACGAGGACTGCGCCGCGATCGAGCGGTTGCTTGACTCCAACTACGATGACGGCTTCCACCACAGCAGAGCGGACCTGATGGCGCACTGCCGGCGGGAGCTGAACGAACCGACTCTGATGCAAGTCAAGAAACGCGGCGACACGGTCGAGCTGTCGGGAAGTGAAGCGACCGCGGAGCTTACCGTACGAGCACGGTTCGAGGACAGCAGCCGGATCGCGCGGGAAGTCAAACGCGCGATGCTCATCTCCGTCGAGTTGCACCTGACCAAGCAGCCCGATGGATCCTGGTTGATCGATTCTGTCGAGCCGTTGGAGGTCGACACGATCCTGGTGAGCTGGAGAGGCATCTGAGACTCTGTCTATTCCAGTTGGCAGGAAGCGCCTGAAAGCTCGTAGGTCGGTTGCGGTTGCGCGTCGCGTAGCGAGGCCGGACATTGATGAAGGATGATTGATTATTGATGATTGAAGAACCGCTCGCGTGCCGTTCCAATCATCCATCATCCTTCATCAATCATCCATGGAACCCGCGCCGCCGGTCGAAATGACACAGACCGCACGCGGCTCGCGCCCGCTTGGAGCGCGCGGCAATCAGACGACGTAGACCTCCCGAAGTCTGTTGGGCCAGCTCTCGGTGTTGTGCAGGACGGTTTCGGTCTGTAGCGCTTCGACCAGCGATTCGCGCGGAACCTGCGAGTGGTGGCCCTTCTCGGTTGACAGCAGACTGGTGAGCGGGTTCCGCCGTGAGCGTCGACGTCTGAAGAGAGCCCAGAGCGACTGCGGCGTCGCGTTCGTGCTGCCATGATGGCCCACCTTGTATACGCTTGTCTTTCGCAGGCGCGCCTTGAGATCGGCGTCCGCCAGCGCGTATTGCCAGTTCTCCAGTTGCGCGTCACCCGGGAACAGAAGCACCTTGTCGCCCGCCTCGAACAGCAGGACGACGCTGGTGTTGTTGAGCGCGTCGTCGAGCGCGCGGACGATTCGCTTGACGTTGTGCAGTTGGGCGGCGTCCAATTGGCGGATCACCCATTTGACGTAAGATGGGGCTCGTGCGATGCTGTCGGTCGGAACTTGGGGGAATAGCGCCGAGCGGCCGCGCGCCGCGGCGGTATTCGCAGCGCTCATCCGCGCCACGTCGGCGTAGAGTTTCCAGAATTCGTCCTCATCCCACTTCTTCTGCGTGCGAATGCCTTCGGATTGCCTGAGAGTAGGGGGGCCAAGCACGGAGACGCGCACGCCTGGCAGCAGGTCGCTCAGGCCGCAGTCGGCGCCGGCGTGGACGTAAGCGTGGCGCTTGCCCATGCGCGTGAGGCACTTGATGGCGCTCGTGTTGGGGATGCTCAACGCCGCGATGCGCTCCAGTTGTCGCCGAGTGGTGGGACTGGCCGCCGCCAGGACGCGCAGCGGGCTGTCGACGAGGTGTTGCGCGAACTGCTGGGTCGCGTCCAGGCTCAACATACGAGCGACCGCCGCCTGCGTGAACACGCCTGGCGCCTCCAGGGCGCCGCGCGCGGCTTCAGGGTGCTCCGTCCAGGGCTGGATCACGACCTCCGGCTCCAGTGCCTCGAGCTTGGCGTCGAGTCCCTTGAGCCCGAAGGCGCTGATGTGGTCCTTGTGGCGGTGCGTGGCGACGATGGCGTCGAGATGTCCCTGGCAGTCCTCGGCCAGTTGATCGACGACGCGCGACAGGTGCGCCTTCTTCACGCTGGTCGAGCCACAGTCGATCAGGAGATGGCGCTTGCCATCGTTGGCGTAGTCGAACGTCAGGAGGAAACAATCCCCGAACCCGACGTCATACATCGCGACGCTGACGCTCTCGGGACCTTTGCGCCGTCGGGTGCTCTTCTTCGTCTTCTTCTTAGCCATTCCATTCTCCCGCCTTTTCTTCTCTGCCGTCTCGTCTATCGTGCATGATCGCGAAGCGCTGGCCTTTGGGCGAGCCGTCGCTGAATCCGTAACGGCCCAGCCGGTCACGAATGCCGTTTTTCCAGAGGTACTCCAGGCGCGCGTGCTGGCGGATCGGATTGTCGATGCGACTGCGCACGTGGTATTTCAGGCGTCCGAATTCATCGAACACGAGCACGCCGCCGCCGTGGAGGCGTACCGGGGTCTCGTCAGGCATTCCTTCGGGCTTCGTCATGCCCTCGTGGACGCGGGTCAACTGGCCAGCATCCAACTCCAGCGTCTGGCGGTACTCGCTGACCGTCTCGCGCAGGACGAACCCGTCCGGGCCGACACGCACGCACGGCCGCACCGAGATGACCCAGGTGTACGCATCTTCATACACCCCCAGCAGCCTGCGGTTCTCCCACAGGAAGCGGAAGACCTCGTCGAGGTTCTGTTCGAGTGACTGGCGATGTACGCAGTCGTAATTGAGGGGCTCTCTCGTCAAGGGGGGTTGCCATACCCCCGGCTCGGAAACGGCGCCTGCCTTCACGTCGTCGGGACCGCCTGAAGCCGGCAGGATGCGCCACTGCGCAAACTGCTCGCGCAGGATCCTACGATACCCATACTTCCCGTCGTCGGGCAGCAACTCCATGTCGGCGGTCAGCAAGGCCGAAAGGAAATCGCCAAAAGTAATGTCCACTACAGGACAGTAATCGAGAGCACGGATGCACATGGTCAGCAACTGCTCGGCCGCGTCGGCGCCGTCCTCCACGACTCGCTCGACGGTGACGGTCTGTTCCGTGCGAGGCAGCCAGCTTTTCAGCCGGGTCGTCCAGACCTCGACAAAGGAATTCAGGACCGCTGCCGAGAGAATCTCGCCGCGCACGTGGCTCTCCTGCACGTTCGGGTCTTCCAGCGCGCCCGGCCTGGGCGGACGCGCCACCGCGCGACGCAAGCAGTCGGCGCGATACCGGCTGACCTCCTGGCCGAACTGCTCGGCCAGACCCAGCAGCGCGGTCATCTTAAGGCTCTGGGCCGAAAGATCGCTGCTCCGCACGCGGTCTCCAGTTTTGCCGGCTCGCGGCAGCAGCGCGCGGACTACATCAGGCAGGCCGAAGACCGACAGCAGCGCGACGATATCGGAGAAGCCCTCGTGGAATCCCGCCTGATCCGGGTGCGACGGCACGGTGTAGGTGTTCCGCAGACCGTCCAGCAGCGCGTGCGTCGCTTCGTGGGCGACGACGTCGTGCGAGAGGCAAGTATAGACCGGCTCGCCCTCCTGACCGGTGAAGTACCCGAAAAACAAGCCGTGCGCGTCGTCGGAGTAGTACGCGTTGGCGCCGGCAAAGGCATGCGGGACGACGTGAATCTGATGGCCGCCGAAGCCCCAGGGCACGCGCCGCCCCAGCGCCGCTTCAAAACGGGCCAGCAGGCGCATGACAATCGCGTAGGCGTTCTGCGCGTGGAAGGCGGGCTCGCGAAGCAGTGTGGCGTCGGACGCTCGCGCGTAGGGGTCGAAACCGTCCTCGACCACAGGCGGACGGTAAAGCACGCGTTGGGACGAATCGTAATCGACAACGTGCACGCGATAGCCTCGCGGACCAGGCTGCAGGTTCTCGTAGGGGATTCGCACCGGTGTCTTGAGGATCTTACCGTTGGCGTCTTTGATCGAAGGGTCCTGGGCGATGATGGTAAGCGTTCTGGTTCCTGGCATCATGCGGCTTTCTCCTTCTACCAGATGCTTCCCGGATCAAGGTCTCGTAATCTACTGCGGCATTGTAGATCGGCGGTTGACGCTGTCAAGTCTTGATCGGGGATTGAAAGGGAAATTTCTCTTACAACCACCGGCTTCGTTGCAGCATTGCCTCGGTCATGGGTGTGCTGCCGTGTTGGTCACGCCTGCCGGCGGGCGAACTTGCGCATGATGGCGACGACTTCTTCATCCGGGACGTCGTACCAATTCTGGTAGACCTGAGCCACAGCCCGGAACGAGCGGGGCTTCTCCACGATCACGACGTCGTCGGCCAGGTCGGTCAGCTCGTCGGCGGTCGCAGGGCTTGCGACGGGAGAGGCGACGATAATTCGACGGGCGTCTTGTTTGCGGCACAGCGCGATCCCGGCGCGCACAGTCGAGCCCATCACGATGCCGTCATCAACCAGAACCACCGTTCGTCCTGCCAATGCCGGCAGGGCGGCGCCGTCGCGGAGCACGCGAATTCGTCGCTCGATCTCCTCGGTCTGTTGCTGGATGATCTCGTTGACCACCGCGGTCGGCAACGTGGACGCCGCATAATCGAACATGACGGTGCTGCCGTCTTCGGCGATGTGCCGGCAGTGAGGAATTTCCTGGCGTAATGCCAGCGCCTGCCCTACAACTCGATTCACGGACCTGACGTACAATGACCGAAAGTCGGCGCGACGGCGGGCGGCGCGCAACGCAGCGACAATCCCACACACTGTGGGACACGGAGCCGGCGGAGGTAGGGCATGTTGGTGCGACGGTCCCGTTCGTTTCGCCCAAAATGATTCTTCAATGGAGGGAACCGTCAATGTATCTGACCCTCATCGTCATCCTTCTGGCAGCCGCCGCGTCGCTCGTACTGCTGGGCAGGCGTAGACGACGGATCTGGCCGGTCGCTGCAGGAGCCGCTCTCGTGGTCCTGACGATCGGCTTGTTCTGGTTCATGGGTTTCTGGGGTGAGGCCCTCTGGTTCGGAGCGATTGGCTACGGCCGGCGGTTCTGGACGGCGATCGTGGCGAAAGTCGCGCTAACGCTCATCGGCGTGGCCGTGGCCGTCAGCCTGGTGCATCTGCTGACGTGGGGCATCGGCAAGGACAGAAAGGCACTGCGCCTCGGGTCCAAGGCCGTCGCTGCTTATATCGGGGGCCAGTGGGGAATCGCCAGTTGGGACACCGTTCTGTTGTACCTCAACCGCGTCACCACCGACGTGCGGGACCCCATCCTGGGACGTGACACCGGCTTCTATCTATTCGTTCTTCCCCTGTACGACGCGATATATTCGCTGTTGCTCCTGGTGACGTTTCTTGCTTTGATTGTCTGGGCGATCGCTCTGTTTCTGCGCGTCGGTCGCGAGGGCATTCGCGTACGATCCGGCGGCACCTTCGACGACATGCGAGGCACAGCGACCTGGTCTTTCTATGCGTGTGTCGCCTTCCTGTCGATCGTCCTGGCCTGGGGCAAGTACCTCGACCGTTTCCACTTACTGTATTCGACGCTGGGTGTCGTTGCGGGTCCCGGCTGGACCGACGTTCACGTGCGTTCGCCTGCTTATACCGTCCTGATCGTATTGCTTCTGCTCGTGGCGGTCTTTCTCGTCGTCCCGCCGTTGCGGCGTCTCGCGGGACGTTTCCCTTCGCGCATCGGACTGGGCATGGCTATCGCGCCTTTGTCCCCGCTGATTACCGCCGGAGCGGTGGTGGTGATCGCCTGGTTCGTACTCCTGCTGCTGGCGCCGGGTCTGCTTCAATGGCTGCGCGTGCAGCCTAACGAAATCACGGTCGAAAGACCCTACATCGAGCACAACATCGAATTCACTCGTCGGGCCTTCAAGCTGCACAGCATCGAAGAACGCGAGTATCCCGTTGCGGAGCAATTCAGCCGGCAGACCGTGCAGAACAACCAGGGCACGTTCGAGAACGTTCGGCTGTGGGATTGGCGCGCGTTGGATTCGGTGTACCAGCAGTTTCAGGAGATTCGACTGTACTACGAGTTTCGCGACGTGGACGTGGACCGCTATACCGTAGACAATGATTACCGCGAGGTCATGGTCTCGGCACGGGAGATGGACCTGGGCAACCTGCCGGCGCAGAGCCAGACGTTCGTGAACAGACGCTTCAAGTACACGCACGGCCATGGCGTGACACTGACGACGGTCAGTGAGTTCACCCCGGAGGGGCTGCCGAACCTGCTGGTGAAAGACATTCCTCCCAAGGCCCGGTACCCCGGCCTGGAAGTGACCCGGCCCGAGATCTACTACGGCGAGTTGACCGACACGCATGTCATCGTCGATACGAAGGAACAGGAATTTGACTACCCCAGCGGCGAACAGAACGTATATACGCGCTACGAAGGCAAAGGAGGTGTGCGCCTGCACAATTTGTGGCGCAAATTCCTCTTCGGATGGAAGTTCGACGGAACACGTCTGTTTCTCTCCAGCTACCCTACGCAGGACAGCCAGATCCTGTTTCATCGGCGCATCCAGGATCGGGTCCAGCTTCTGGCACCGTTCCTGCAGTTCGACAACGACCCTTATATTGTCCTTGTCCAAGGCAGACTGTACTGGATCGTGGATGCGTACACGACGTCGCGGGACTATCCGTACAGTGAGCCTTTCTCGTCGGGCATTGCAGCTCAATACAACCCGCGCCGTAGCCTCTTCGTCGGCCGGCGGCGATTGCGCGGCATCAACTACATCCGCAACTCCGTCAAAGCGGTCGTCGATGCCTATCAGGGCTCGGTCGATTTCTACGTTTTCGAACCGAACGATCCGCTGATTCGCACCTGGCAGAAGGTCTTCCCTGATTTGTTCAAGGACGGCTCGGAGATGCCTGAAGCGCTGCGCCGCCATATCCGTTATCCATCCGACATGCTGCTGGCGCAGGGCCTGGTGTACGCCAAATACCACATGACCGATCCGACGGTTTTCTACAACCAGGAAGACCTGTGGATTCGCGCCACCGAGAAATACTACGGGAACGTCCAGCCAGTTGAGCCCTACTACATCATGTGGGAGCCGCCTGATACGAACGATCTGGAGTTCGTGCTGATGTTGCCGTTCACGCCCAAGAACCGCCAGGTGCTGATCGGCTGGATCGCCGGCATGTGCGACCCGGACAACTATGGGCGCGTGCTCGCGTACAAGTTTCCGAAGGAGAAGCGCGTGCTGGGCACGCAGCAGATGGAGACGAAGATCGACCAGGACAGCTACTTGTCGGGGCAGCTATCCCTGTGGGATCAGCGCGACTCGCGCGTGATCCGGGGCAACGTTCTGGTCATTCCCGTCGAAGAGACGCTGGTCTACGTCGAGCCGATCTACCTCCAGGCGGAAACCGCGGCCTATCCCGAACTGAGATTGGTGGCGGTTATGCACAACGACAACCTCAGCTACGCGCCGACATTCGAGGAGGCACTCGACGGGCTCTTCGGCGAAGCCGCTGCCAGAGCGCCGCTACCGGCCCGACAGGCCGAGGCCTCCTTCGAGCAGTTGGTCCGCCAGGCCAATCAGGCCTTCGAGAATTACCTGACGGCGCTGGGCGAGAAGAACTTCAGCCAGGCAGCCAGCGAGCTGGAAGCGCTTCAGACGGCGCTAGAACGCCTCTCGCGGATGGCGGCGCCGAAAGATGCGAACGACACGGAATAGCCAGGATGGATCTGCTGCGCGATGAATTTACGGCGCATCGACGTCAATCACCGTAGTGCAGCAACAGGTGGCTTCCCTTTCCGCTGACGCGGTTGTGACCAAACGGCTGCACAGACGAACGCGTTTCGCACGTGCCTTGGCGCCTCGGAGATGAACCTCGCAGGTGTGGACGTCGTGCGTCTCGAAAACGCGCCGCTGGTGGTCCTGAAAGACGTCGGCGTCCGGTACGCTCACGAAAGGCGCAAACGGCCTGCCGATCAATTCGCGGCGCTCCGTTTCCAACATCGAGGCACCTGCCAGATGCGGTGCAGCGGTACCGTCTCGAACTGAACGCGGCGCTCCGCTCTCTTGCGCGTATCGTTCATCTGTCCTGATTTGCCACGGCCTGGATCGCTGGTCATTCATGTCCTTTCCGATGGTTGGCACTTGCTGGTCGGCTGCGTGCGCAGGCATATCCACACACACCAGCATAACCATGCCGTGAGAGAAACGACACGAGGGTTTTGCTCGCGGGAAACGGGGGATGTCCTTACTCCCCTGATATCCTGGGGATCATAGACTCACATAGACACACAAGCGCAACCGGCATGGCCAACGTCGAGAGACGCTCACAGGCGCTGTGCGTATACTCTTCGCTCAGTCGGTGGAACTGTATGGATAAGGAGTTCCGATTATGTCCGTAGCCAAAGTGATCGAGATCAGCGCTGCCTCGTCCGAGGGTTTCGAGGATGCGGTGCGCCAGGGAATTGCCAGAGCGAGCGAGACCGTCAACGACATTCGCGGTGCCTGGATCAAAGAGCAGCAGGTGCGCGTCGAGAACGGCAAGATCGTCGAGTTCCGCGTCGATATGAAAGTCACGTTCGTGCTGCGCGGCAAGAGTTAGACGAGTAGCCTCGGAGGAGACGATGTGGCTGAAATGGCTGCCCTGGAAATACTTGGCGCGTCGCGTGGCGCGTGCGCATGGCTTCATCGATCCTATCGCGTTGCTTTCTTACATGGAGCGTTTCGCGCAGCCCTCGGAGGTGGCGGCGCCGATGGAGCTCGTGCGCGCCGGCCTCGTGTTTCACGCGCGCGGCTTCATCAACAGCCGGGTGATCCAGCAGAACCTCGATTGGGTCTGGCCGACGTGGATTCAGCAGCAATTCGATCCTCGGTCACCGTCATTCGTCCCGCGCGCCTTCTCACTGACGCACGTGAACTTGACGGTGCGGAATTGGACGGCTATCGGCGTGCCGGACTTCGACGGACTGCCGATCGTGGATCCGAACGGTCTGGTGACGCCATTCTGGGACGGCTGGTCGCTCGATGCGTGGGTGATGACCGCAGATGGGCGCCTGCTGGTCCCATCCCGGCTGGAGAGTGTTCAACAACGTCTTGACGTCGCACAGACAGCAGCGGTCGAGACATTCTCCCGACACGCTGACCTTGGTTTGCACGCGCGCGCCGAAGTGTTGTGCGACGAGGGGCCTGTCTGCATGTTGACATGGCGCGCGAGTGCCGGTGCGCGGGCTTGGCTCGTGGTCTCCGCTCGACCCTGCAATCCGGAAGGCATCAGCTTCATTCACACCGTTGCCCTGACGCCGGGCCGCGACGCATGGATCATCAATGACACCCACCGCGTGGAGTTCGGCGAGCCTGTTGACGCTCACGCGGTGTCCGACTACGTCCATGGAGATGTCATACAGTCCCGCTGCGCCCAGGGGTTCGAGCCCGAGGGGGCCGACGCCGTTCGATGTGACATCGGCATGGCCACCGGGGCGGCAGCTTTCGAGATTCCCGAGGGTGCCAGCCGCCAGGTTACGGTGCGCGTGCCGTTGAGTGGCAAGACGAGTCACAGGAGCCGCCACGGCGTGCGAATGTTCCCCACGTGGTCCGACAGTCTCGCGCCGGCCTGCGTGCTCCACATTCCGGACGAGCGCATGCAGTTCCTGTACGACGCGGCCGTCAGGACGCTCATTCTGCATTCGCCGCACGACGTCTACCCAGGTCCCTACACGTACAAGCGATTCTGGTTTCGCGACGCTGTGCTGATCGGTCATGCGATGCTCGGCGTCGGATTGACGCGCCGCGCCGCGCGTGTCATCGAGAGGTTCTTTCCGCGCCAAACGGCCACCGGATACTTCCGCTCGCAGGAAGGCGAATGGGACTCGAATGGGCAGGTGCTTTGGCTTGTGCAGCGGTTCTGCGAGTTGACGCGTCGTAGTCCCAAACGGAGTTGGCTCGGGCCCATCCGCAGGGCTTGGCGCTGGATCGTACGCAAACGCGTCTCAGCCCGGAGTCGAACGCCGCACGCTGGGCTGTTGCCGGCCGGTTTCAGCGCCGAGCACTTCGGACCCAACGACTATTACTACTGGGACGATTT
The DNA here is from genome assembly GCA_016927855.1 of Sedimentisphaerales bacterium. Taxonomy (GTDB): domain Bacteria; phylum Planctomycetota; class Phycisphaerae; order Sedimentisphaerales; family Anaerobacaceae; genus JAFGLV01. The sequence continues at coordinate 20,980 of JAFGLV010000053.1, read as the reverse complement.
CTGGGCAGTGGCGGGCCTACGCGCGGCGGCCGCTTTGCTCAGGTCCCTCGACGCCGCGAAGGACGCGGACTCATGCGGCAGGGAGGCTACCGACCTGCAGCAGACGATCCAGCGCAGCCTCGCGGCGGTGCGTGACAAGCTGGGCCGGCTTGCCATGCCGGCCTCCTGCTACCGGCGTCTCGATTCGGGCGCGGTCGGCTGCGTCGTAGCAGGTTATCCCCTCCAGCTTCTGGCACCTCGTGACCTGAGTCTGCTCGATACCATCGACTACCTCATGGACAACTGCATGGTGGATGACGGCTTCTTCCAGGACATGATTCATTCCGGCATCAACGTGTATCTCACGCTGCACATGGCGCAGGTGATGCTTCGCGCTGGCGATCGGCGCTTCGCGGACTTGATGGTCGCGATGAGAGACCTGGCGTCGCCGACGGGCCAGTGGCCCGAAGCGATCCATCCGCAAACGAAAGCTGGCTGCATGGGCGACGGACAGCACGCCTGGGCGGCCGCTGAGTGGATCATGATGCTGAGAAACTGCCTGCTTTATGAGGAATCGAGCAGCCGACGTCTCGTCCTGGGCGCCGGCGTTCTGCCCGAATGGTTGCAGGCGCGCGAGCCCATTTCCATCGGCCCGGCCCCGACGTCCTGGGGTCGAGTGCGCGTCTCTATCGACAGCTCGGCGCAGGCCGCCACGGTCCACTGGGAGGGGGATTGGCACGAGCATGCGCCGGAGATAGAGGTCCGCCTGCTCGACACCGAGCCGGTCATCGTCCCTTCCGGCGTGCAGGACTCGGTGCGGATTCCTCTGCGGGCGTCCCCGGCGTAGACCTTGCGTGGCCGCAGGGTATCTGTAGCGCATCCCTCGCCATGCTTGGTCAGGAGATCGGAACGCCAGAACCAGCAATTGCCCTGCGGCGCTTCCGGTGCATTCGAGGTATTCCCCAAGGACTGGAGTTGTTTTATACAGAATTGTCGTCGGAGGCGCCAAAGCGACACGTGAATAGACTCCCGAAGAGGAGATTTCCCGGTGACTCATGGAACGCACATTAGACAGAATGATCGAACTCAAAAGTGGCGCGGCGATATCTGTCCTTGGACTGGGCACGTGAAATCTGGCGGGGCCGGTATGCGAGCGGGCCGGGCAGGCGAGGCATTTCCCACCCTCAATACAGGAATTTCCCACCTGAACTTTCCTGCACAGACAGGGGGTATACTGGCACCAGATGGCTGGGGGTGAAATCCGGCGGGGAGCATGCTTTGCCTCAATAACGCTTTGGGAGGATCAATGGAACCGAATGACAGACTCACCCAACTGAGAGACTACGAGCCCCTTATCGGCGCCGAGGCTACGGAAAGGATCTACCGGAAAGCCGAGAAGTTGCGAGACTTTCACGTGGCTCACATCAATTCAACCTACTATGGTGGAGGCGTAGCGTCCCTGCTTTCTTCGGTGACCCTGCTGATGAACAGTGTGGGAATTAAGGCGGGCTGGCGCGTCATTCAGGGTTCTCCCGACTTCTTCAGTATCACGAAGAAGATGCACAACGCCTTGCAGGGCGGCACGATCAATCTATCTGAGCGCAAGAAGCAACTGTACGAAGACATCGTCTACGAAAACGTGGTGCGCACCCATCTGGACCACGACATGGTGATCGTTCATGACCCACAGCCTCTGCCGATGGTGCGACACTACCAGAAGAGAGGACCGTGGGTGTGGCGTTGTCACGTCGACTTGTCGCGACCGGAGGCGAGCCTGTGGCGCTACTTCTCGGATTATGTGGAACGTTACGACGCAGTGATCCTGAGCATCGAAGACTACAAGCAGGACCTCAGGACACCGCAGTTGTTCTTCATGCCTGCCATCGACCCGTTTACGATCAAGAACAGGGATTTCAGTGACCGGGAAGTCGACGAGCGCCTCGCCCACTACGACATTCCGACCGACCTGCCGCTGGTGGTTCAGGTCTCCCGGTTCGACCGTTGGAAGGACCCGCAAGGCGTGATCGAGGCGTTCAAGCAGGCTCAAGAGGAAGTGGACGCCACTCTGGTGCTGTTGGGCAATGTCGCCACCGACGATCCGGAAGGCACCGAAGTCTATGAATCCTTGCTGGGTTGCCGCAGCGAACGAATCATCATTCTCAGCCGAGAGGACACGGCCCTGGTCAACGCTTTGCAGCGGCGCGCCGCCGTGGTCCTGCAAAAGTCGCTGCGCGAGGGGTTCGGCCTGACTGTGGCTGAAGCGATGTGGAAAGGCACGCCGGTCATTGGTGGAAACGTCGGAGGCATTCGCCACCAGATCGCCGACGGCGTCAACGGTTTTCTGGTCTCGTCCGTGGAAGAGGCGGCCCAGAGAATCGTTCAACTCGTCACAGACGAAGAATTGCGCCGACGGATGGGCGCCAAGGCGCGCGAATCCGTGAAAGAAAGATTCCTGCTGAGCCGCCTGCTGGAGCAATATCTTGATCTGATGACTTCGTTTGAGACGGTCTACTGCCTGCATCCCGAGCGCATGGGTTGACGGGACGGGTGGTTGTCTCGACGCACCGAGGCCTATCTTTCAGCAAATACGAAGCCCGAAACAGGAAAAACCCCAAGTCCGGCAACGTTGGCAAGGCGTAGGATTTGAGAGGGGAGGTTCGCGATGCGCTGCTGGAGAGTCACCGTAGTGCAACTGGGCCTTGTTGCTCTCGGATGCGCAACGAGGCGCCGCCATGGGATTCGACGCTATTGACGGAAAGGAGAGCAGACATGCTTCGCAGCTTGAAAGGCCTTAGCGATTTTTCCATCGGTGCCACCGACGAGGAGATCGGCAAGGTGCATTCCTTTCTCTTCGACAGCAAGACGTGGGTCATTCGCTACCTAGTAGCCGACACCGGCAGGTGGTTGCCTGGACGCAAAGTGCTGATCGCCGTGAGTGCTCTAGGCCAGCCAAACTGGGAGGGACGCGTCTTCCCGGTCTCACTGACCAAGGAGCAGGTGAAGAAAGCGCCTGGCATCGACACCGACAAACCGGTTTCACGACAACGTGAAATCGAACTGCACCAGTATTACAGCTGGGCGCCCTACTGGGCGGGTTACGGTGTCCCGCTGGGCGGAACCCCTGTGTCGCCGCCGGTCGATCCGGAAGAAGCGAAGGAAGCCGCCAAAGGGGACCCGAGCCTTCGCAGCACGCGCGAAGTCAAGGGCTACTACATCCATGCCGCCGACGGCCAGATCGGACACGTGGAAGACTTCATTGCCGGCGACGAGGACTGGGTAATCCGCTACCTCGTAGTGGACACGAGAAACTGGCTGCCCGGCCGCAGCGTACTTGTCTCGCCGCAGTGGGTTCGGCAGGTAAGCTGGGACAGGCAGGAGGTCGTCGTCGACGCCGCCAAAGAGACGGTGAAGAACTGCCCGACCTACAATCCGTCCGCTCCGGTGAACCGCGAGTACGAAATCCAGTTGTACGACTACTACGGCCGACCCAAGTACTGGGTCTGAATGTCACGGCGCGCGCCGGCCAAGGTGTGGTATGCCCGTTCACAACAACGACATTGCCGCGGTCTTCAACCAGGTTGCTGATCTGTTGGAGATCAAGGGGGAGAACCAGTTTCGCATCCGCGCCTATCGCAACGCGGCGCGAACCGTGGACGGTCTGTCGCAGAGCGCCGCCGACATGATCGCGCAAGGCAAAGACCTTTCCGAGCTCTCCGGCATCGGCAAGGACCTGGCCGGCAAGATTAACAAGGTTGTGGAGACCGGCACAGTGAAGCTGTTGGAGGACCTCAAGGGTGAGACACCGGCGGAACTGAGCGACCTCATGCACGTCTCTGGATTGGGCGCGAAGCGCGTCGCCACGTTGCACAAGGAGCTGAACGTCACCACGCTGGATGAACTGGCGCAGGCAGCCAAGGACGGGCGCATTGCCGAGCTGGAAGGATTCGGCGCCAAGACGCAGGAGAGCATTCTGGAGGAGATCGAGAGACTGCGCCAGGAGAAACAGCAGCGCACGAAGCTGGCGGTAGCGGAGCAGTACGCCGAGCCGCTGGTGGATTATCTCAAGCAAGCCAAGGGTATCAAGGAGATCGTCATCGCCGGCAGCTACCGTCGCCGCAAGGAAACCGTGCGCGATCTGGATATTCTCGTCACGTGCAAGAAGGGCTCCAAGGTCATGGACCGGTTCGTGAACTACGACGAAGTCCAGAAGGTCGTCTCGCACGGCCGGACGAAATCGACGGTCCTGCTGCGCAGCGGTCTTCAGGTGGATCTGCGCGTCGTCCCGCAGGTCAGCTATGGCAGCGCCCTGATGTATTCCACCGGCTCGAAACAACACAATATCGCGGTCCGTAAGATCGCGGTGAAGAAGAAGCTCAAGCTCAGCGAGTACGGCATCTTCGAGGAAGACGAGCGCGTCGCAGGACGAACCGAACAGGAGGTCTACAAGCAGGTCGGGCTGCCGTTCGTCGAACCCGAATTGCGAGAAGATCGCGGTGAAGTCGAAGCCGCGCGCAAAGGCAAGTTGCCCAAGCTCATCGAAGAGAAAGACATACGTGGCGACCTGCACGTGCACACGAAACGCACCGACGGGCACCACACCATCAGCGAACTGGTCGAAGCCGCCAGAAAGCGCAGTTACGATTACATCGCGATCTCCGACCACTCCCAGCATGTCACCGTCGCTGGCGGTCTCAAGCCCGAAGCCGTGCGCGAGCAGATCGAAGAGATCGATAGGCTCAACAACCACCTGAAAGGCTTCACCGTCTTGAGAGCCATCGAGGTGGACATCTTGGAGGATGGGTCGCTGGACCTGCCCGATGATGTCCTCGGAACGCTCGACCTGACGATCTGCTCGGTCCACTCGAAGTTCGGCCTGTCGCGCGGCAGGCAAACGGACCGGATTCTGAAAGCGATGGACAATCGGCATTTTACGGTTCTGGGCCATCCGACCGGCCGGTTGATCAACGAGCGCGAGCCGTATGAAGTGGACCTGGGGAAGGTCATGAGGGCTGCCAAGGACAAAGGGCTTTTCCTGGAGGTCAACGCCCATCCGGACCGCCTGGACCTGAACGACATCTACTGCAAGATGGCGGTTGGCATGGGCGTGAAAGTCGCCATCTCCACGGACACGCACCGGATCGACGATTTGAACTACATGCGGTTCGGCGTGGGCCAGGCCCGGCGGGGCTGGTTGCGAGCTGATGATGTGATCAACACGCGTTCTGTTACCGAACTAAAGAAGCTGCTGAAGAAGTGACACGTTTTTCAGGGTGTCGCAGTATGGACTTCAAGAAGCATCCAAAAACGAGATTCACGGATATCGACGAGCTCGATGAGGGCACGGCGCGCAAGGAAGAGGAGGCTTTGCGCGAAGGCATCGATCCCGTTAAGCTGCCTTCATCCTGGCTGTTGCCTCATCGCGACGAGCCGGCCCGATGTCCACGCTGTCACGGCGGAATCGAGAAAGCGAAAGTGGCCGGACGTTCCGCCTATTGATGTCCAGAATGCCAATATGAATGAATTCGTAGTTATTGAAGGACGAAACGATCATGACAACGAGCACCAAGGCACAATCACAGTTGAGCCAGAAGGTCCACGACTTCGTGCGCCAGGATTTCGCGCCCGCGTTCGGACGCCGGCAGGAAGAATTCGAGTCCAATCCGCTCTGGGGACAATTCCGTGATTTGGGTACGGAGCTCTGGCTGGATTCCGGCAATTTTGACGACGTCGGCGAGATATGGACCCGTGAGTTTTCCGCGCTGACTACCAACAACACGCTGTTGAACCGGGAGGTGCAGACGGGCCGCTACGACGACCTCATCCTGGAGGCGGCGAGACTGCTCAGTGGTTTCTCCGAACTGTCGGACAGCGAGCAGCTTCTCGAACTGGCTTTCATCCTGAATGCGACGCACGCGCTGCGCCTGGTCGAGAAGTTCGATGCGTGCGTTTCTGTCGAGGAACACACGGACTTGGCCCATGACGTCGAGGCGGCAGTGGAGTATGCGCGGCGCTATTATGCGATTTGTCCGGAACGGTTCTACGTAAAGATTCCGTTCACTGCGGCCGGTCTGCTGGCGACGCGCCAGGTGCGCAAAGAGGGCATCCCGGTCAATCACACGCTCGGGTTTTCCGCTCGGCAGAACTACATGATCACGCGGCTGGCGCAGCCGGACTTCGTGAACGTGTTCCTGGGACGCCTGAACAGCTTCGTGGCAGACAATGGTTTGGGCAGTGGCGACTATGTAGGCGAGAAGGCGACACTAGCTTCACAGAGGGCCGTGCGCGCGCTGCGAGATTCACAGGGCGTCTCGACGCGGCAGATCGGCGCCAGCTTCCGCTCGTGGCATCAGTACACCAGCCTGGCCGGCATCGACGTCATGACGGCGCCGCCGAACGTGGCGGGCCAGTTGCTCGCCCAGCGTGACGGGCTTGGCGAAATCAGATCGCGTCTGGACGAGCGGTACCGACCGGGCATTCAGGCTGGCGTCGACCCCGCGCGCGTTCGGCTCGAGACGCTGTGGGATATCGACGACGAGCTGGTCGCCTGCGTGGACGCTCTCGAAGAGGAGGACCTGGATGCGTTCAGCCCGCAGGACCTAGTCAATTTCTTCCAGGCCCATGGCTGCGGCGACTTCCTGATTCACTGGAGCGACGAACAGGTCGCGACGAGCCGTCAGGAGGGCAAGATCTCCAAGCTCGAAAACTGGGCGGACGCGCTGGAGGAAGGCTCGATCGGCTTGGACAGTCTGATGAACCTGGCCGGGCTCAACAGTTTCACCAGTGATCAGCAGGCAATGGACAACCGCGTCTGCGAGGTCTGGAAGCGAGCCAAATCCTAACGCGAACCAGACAAACGAAAGGAGGTCCACCCATGGCCGTTGAAATCCAGAAAGAAAGCGGTGGCAAGTTGATGACCGTTCGAGTAAGCGGCAAACTAACCAAAGAAGACTACGATCGCTTCGTGCCGGAGATCGAGCAAGCGATCGAGCGCTTCGGCAAGATTCGGTTCCTGCTGGAGATGCGTGATTTCCATGGCTGGCAAGCCGCGGCGCTGTGGGAGGATATCAAATTCGATGCCAAGCACTTCGCGGACATCGAGCGCCTGGCCCTCGTGGGGGATAAGAAATGGGAAAAGGGCATGGGCACGTTCTGCGAGCCTTTCACGACCGCCAAGATCAAGTACTTCGATCTGACGCAGGTCGAACAGGCGCGAGAATGGATCACGGCGGGACTCGAAGCGCCGGTATCCTGACCGGCCCGGCCGAGCGCAAAAGAGTGCCCTCGGCTTCAGGGCCGAGGGCATTATGCTAAGCCGCGGCGAACCGCGGGTTGTTGTCACGCCTTGACTTGTGCAAGGACCGCTCGCAATGTCTCCGCCGAACGCTCCAAGCCTTCCTGCTCTTGCGGCGACAATTCCGCGTCGACGACGCGTTCGACACCATCCCGATCGATGATGCACGGAACGCTCAAGCAGATATCATTGAGCCCATACTCCCCCTGCAGGAGCGTCGAAACGGTCAGCACGCTGCGCTCGTCACGCAGGATGGCGCCGGAGAGCCGCGTTAGCGACAGACCGATGCCGTAGAAGGTGGAACCCTTGTAGTCGATGATGTGATAGGCGGAATCGCGGACTTGCTCGGCGATCTGGCGGTGGTGTCGCGGATAGTCGCACACGCGGCAGATCTTGCAGTACTCTTCGATCGGCACGCCCGCAATATGCGTCATGCTCCAGGCCGCGACCTCGCTGTCACCGTGCTCGCCGAGAATGTAGGCGTGGACGTTTCGCGCATCGATGTTGCAATGGCGGCTCAGCAGAAATTTGAGCCGCGCGCTGTCCAGGACGGTGCCGGAGCCGATGACCTTGCCGCGCGGCAGGTCCAGGTGCTTGATCGCAAGTTGCGTGAGTGTGTCCACCGGGTTGGTCACCATGACTATCACCGCCGACGTCTCGTGCTGACGGATGTTGGCACAGATAGACTTGACCATGTCGGCGTTCTTCTGGATCAGCTCCGTCCGCGATTGGCCGGGCGCCTGCTTGGCGCCGGCGGTGATGACGATCAGATTCGCGTCGGCGCAGTCGGTGTACTGCCCCGCCTTGATCGATACCGGCGGAATGAAGGGCAGGCCATGCGAGAGGTCCATGATCTCGCCCTCGACGCGCTTGCGGTCGACGTCGATCAGCGCGATCTCGCTGGCCAGTCCGGTTTGCAGCAGCGCATAGATATACGTCGTGCCGACCGATCCAGCCCCTACGACGACTACCTTGCGCTGTTTCGTCTCCATGTCACCGGCCCCGAGTCAGGCGAACCCACGTTGTCTGGCTACTGCTCCTCCAGGTCCATCTTCAGCGACAGGAACTTGAGCATATCCTTCAACGTCAGGACGCCCAGCAGGCGATCTCCCTCCGCCACGAGTAGTCGGCTTTTGTCGCTGCGTTTCATCAAAGCCAGCGCCTTCAAGGCGTCCGTGTCCGGCGTGATGGTGTTGTCGGGCGAGCACGGTTCCAGGATTTCACCGGCCGTATGTCGTTGCCATTCATCCCTGGGAATGTCTTTGATCTGACGGGTCGTCACGCACCCCGAGAGCCCGGCGCCGTTGGAGACTGGGAACATCTTGTAGTGGTACTTGTAGAAGTAGTTGTTGACGAGTTCGTCCACCGAAGTCGAAGCCGGCACCGTTACCGGCTGTTCCTTCATGAAGCGACTGACTTTCTCGCCCCCCAGTGCCTTGCGCATCAGCACCTGTTGGTACGACATCTGCGAAGCGCCGCGAATGAACAGGCCGATCAGGAAGTACCATGCGCCGGCCACGAACGCGCCTCCGATGAAACTGAAGACGCCGAAGGCGATCAGAAAGACGCCGAAGCCGGAACCGATGGCCGAGGCCACCCGCGTGGCCCAGCGGAGATTGCCTTTCACCTGCCAGAGCGCCGAGCGCAGGACGCGTCCGCCGTCGAGCGGAAACGCCGGGATGAGATTGAAGACCGCCAGGATGACGTTGAGAAGCGCCAGGTACGACAGGACAGCGTTGGCAGGTGCGCCCCATGCGACGCGGCCGCCCAACAGGCTCACGCCATAGAAAACGCCTCCCAGAACGAGGCTTGAGATGGGTCCGGCGACGGCCATGAGAAACTCCGCTTTCGGGCTGTTCGGCTCGTCCTCCATTTCCGCCACGCCACCAAAGATGAAGAGCGTAATGCCTTTCATCGACAGGCCGTAGCGCCGCGCCACCAGCGAATGGCAGAACTCGTGAAACACAATGGAGATGAACAGTCCCAGGGCACCGGCGACGCCCATCCACCAGTAGGTGGCCGTGGAGAAATCCTTGAAATAGTAGGGAAACAAGCCGGTGGCCAGCGACCACGTGACGAGCACGGCCAGAAGGACCCAGGTGAAGTCCACACCCACCTTGAAGCCAAAGAGACTAAACAAATGCAATTTCCTGCCAAACATAAGTGATCTCCTGTCAAACCCGCGTCTTGTGTGCGTCCGTCAATACCGCAGGATGGCGCCTACCGGGCTCTGCGCCGGCAAGTCGCCCCGTGCGACCGCGTAGACTGCACCCCCTCGCGAAAGTGTCCACCTTACCGCTACGTCCAGAAGGTCCAGGCGGTTCTGCTCGGGCTCCACCGGTCCGCTCGCGTCCGTGGCGCCCCCGTTGGCCCAGGCGCAGGCGGTCGGGTCGAGCAAGAGCGTGTGGACGCGTCCCAGCCTGGCGGCGGGGACGATTTCCTCCAACCGGTCCGAGGCGTGCCCGTGCCCGAACAGGTCCCGGTAGTGGGCCAGGATGCAGAGCCGCCTTTCACCGTCACAGAGGGCGGCAAGCGGCTTGAGGTAGAAACGTGTCCCCACCCAGGCTTGCTCGCGGCACTCGAGGGGCAAGGTGAACGTGCGGAAGGCACCGGGCGAAATGAAGGCCACCAGTCCGCGTTCGAGATGCTGCCAGGCCGTGGAAGTCTCCGGCATGACCTGAGCTGGTTGCAGGAGTCTGGCGAGTTGGTCTCGAGAGATTCCGCGCGCCTGCAGGTGCTTCTCACACTTGCGCAGCAGGTTCTTGAAACGGATGGAATCCTCCTTGGCCTCGGTGCCTTTCTCGTGCGTCGGGCAGTAGATGGAAATACAAGGGTCGCTGTTAGCTCGGAGCAATCCCTTGATTTCTGCCGTTCTCAGAACATCCATCATCATTGGGTCCTTCTTCGGTGATTCGTCGCCGGCACACGTGCACTAGGCCGATCTCAAGTTCCAGCGTAGTCGCGCTGGGCTGATCCATCAACGCGTGCCGCGCTCAATTGGGGTTAGGAATATCCTCGGCGACCGGTGGCAATAGCACGTTGGTGACGATCAGGTCTTGTTCGAGCACGGCAGATCTGACACGAGACAGAATGGCGGGAGTCCGGCGTCGTTCGATGCGAGTTGCCCCAGGAGCACAGCGCCAGGTATCGGCATGATGGACCTGACGCGTCCGGTTGCGACGACGGGGGAAATGAAGGGGGCTGTCAATCGTAAGTGTTTGACAGCCCTTTGCTTGCGGATCGAGGCCGAAGGGACTCGAACCCTCAACCTTCGGATCGACAGGCCGAGCCAAACCCCCGTCATTTCTCGAGAACGACGATTGCGAGGCGTTTTCGGGGGTAGATTTGCAGTTGTTGTCCGCTATCGTCCGCTGCCGTCCGTCCCGAAAACAAGATTTGGACAAGCTTTTCGGTCCATCCGTTCCTGCGGCGACCGCCATTTCTCGTTGGGGCAACGACAGGTCCGGCAAGCTCGCGACTACCCGTGCCTTCTGCTTGCCGCCCACAACCTTTGCGTATACGTCCATCGTCAGCCCCACGCTGCTATGCCGCAGATGTTCCTGTGCTTGCTTGGGGTCTACGCCGTTCTCGATTAGCAGGCTGGCGCATTCTACGCGTAACGCATGGAAATCAAAGAAATCTCCATGGTCGTCCTTGTAAGGTATTCCGGCCGCAACAAGATCCTCCCTGAGCATGACAGCCGTTTTGTCCGTCAACGTCGTATACCAGCCACCGAAGGCTTTCACGTCCGGCGGTCCGCTGCCCAGGAATTCGCGGAGCTCTTCGCACAGACCGGCACTCAGGGATTGCTCTCTCCTACACTTGTTCTTGGAGGCCTTTGCGGGGCGCAGGGTCACTGTTCGTGAATCGAAATCGAAGTCTGCTCTTCGCAGCCGGGCGATTTCTCCGCGTCGTAGTCCGGTCTCGACCGCGAGACGATAGAGCAGATAGCGTTCATGGCCGGTCATGCCGTATCGTTCGGGGCCCACGGCCGTCTTCTGAAGAAGCCTTTTCAGATCGGTGACGGTAATCGCTCGCCGCGTATGGCGAGGATCCTCTTTAACATTCAGCTTAGGTATGTCCTGCAAAGGCGACACCCGCGTCCACTTTCGATCCCTAACTACCCAATTGCAGAAGCTCTGACACGCCTTCAGGTAGGCATTACTCCGCCTGTGACTGATGTTCCGCAGCTTTCCTCTCTTGTCCGATATGCAGCCTTCCCTGAGATCCTTCACATAACCTTCAACTTGTTGGTCCTTGATGTCGCGCCAGAACCGGAATCCACAGGCTTCGAACACCTCGCTTGCCATCGTTATGGTTTCGTAGATGTATTTCGGGTTCCGTTCCCTCGCATTCAGTGTCTGTTCGAACATGCTCACCAGTTCATGCAAAGGCTTTCCAAGCATCGATTGCTCAGGCTCCAGCAGATGCCATTGCTGGAACTGCTGCTGCATCGTGCCGGGTAGCTGCTCGATTGCGCGATGGAGATCCTCATCGAGGGGCACACTGCCCATCTTGCAGTTCACCAACCGCTGGACATTGTCGGCCAGCCGGCGGGTTGCAGCCTGATCGGTGAAGCCTTTCAGCGCTCTTCTGACTCCAACGTGGTCCTCGAAGGCGATGTGCCAGTGGCGCGTCTCGGCGAGAATTCGGTCCCCCGCCTTTGTCAATCTGGCCTCCTTCTGAGTGCCGCGCCCTATTCTAAACCTCGCGTATGTGCCGTCCTTGCGCGTGACAATCTTGGCTCCCTTGGGGAGTTGCTTGCTGTAGGTAGGCTTGTAGATTCTCATTTCGGTTTCCTTTCAAGAGAAGAGCCCGCTGACCTCGGCGCTGATGTGGCTGACTGAATACGGCAAACGGATCATGCCGATGGGGCCTTCTCTTTGTTGCGTTACGCTTATGCGTGATCTCGACTTCCTGACACTGCAATCGTCGTCAAATCGTTTGTCTCAACTCTCAACCTTTTCCCTCACGGCTATCTTCGTTGGTGGCCCGCCCGGCGCGCATCCGTTGCCATTCTCCTCGTCTGGGGCAGCCAGCGGCCACCCATGCCCGCAGTTCCAGGTAGTTCCAGACCGAACACTTGCCGAACTTGATTGGGCGGGGCCCGATCTCCCCGGCCGAACTCAGTTGGTATAGATGTGTTCGACTGATCCCGAGGATTTCGGCCGCGTCTTCGGATTTTAGCAGTAGTCTATCCATGGCGCAATCGGGAATTTACTTTGCCATTTAACGCTGGATTCTCCGTCGTTTCTTGGCCCTTGCAAGGAGCATCCGCGGGTTGGCAGGACTAACCGAGGAGGGTCCCTTTGCTTCAGCCAGTTCACAGCCACCCTCCAGGTAGTAGCGCTGTAATATCGCGTTGCAGGGCGGATAAGATAGATGCCGGCAGCCGAAATCGGCGTCTTTCTTTGCGTCGTTCGGATCACGAATCGGAGTTCGACTATCGATCACCTGGAGCCGGGCAACGATTTCGGGATAGCGGAGATTCCGACCGCTCGGTTGTGATAGGTCCGTCTGTCATTGCTCCGGCAGCGTCGCCGCTACCGCCGGGATAGGTTCTTGTTTCGCTCTGCCATGCTCGCCCTGTTTGTCGCGCGGGCCTTCCTTGGGCTGCTGTCTCTTCGGTCGTCCGCGCGGTTTGGCGGCCATCACGACATTCTCGGTCTGCTGGGCAGGCGATGCCACCGTCATTTCATCCGTCGTCTCCGGAACCGCCGCTCTTGGCCCGCGTTCGGCTGTCCGACTCCCCGCGGCCGTCAACAGATCGCAGAGCAACCGGCTGATGGCCAGCGTCAGGAACGGCAACAGCATCAAGGCGCTGCCGTTGGCCAGTCCGGTCTGGCTGGACTCTCTGGCTGGCGATGGAATCAGGATGACCGGCGCGGCACCCGCCAGAGCCATGATCGTGACCCCAATCGCAAGAACAACGGCTGTCGGACGCGCATAGGACGCGGTCAGGCTCTTCAGGGTCGCCACGGCCACGACAATCAAGGCCGCTCCGATCGAGGCGGCAGGCACCCCAAACGGAATCAATATAGTCAGCTCCTTCATTTTCTGATCTCCTTCGCTATTGAGTGGTTTCGTGACTTCTCCCGCTCCTGGCCAGGTAGGGTGGCCGACCCATGACCGAGAGGCCGCGGTGCCTCAAACCCCGTGCGGCGCAGGCAGTCGGCGTCCGAGCCGCTACCGTGGTCCTTGAGGGTCGAGGAAGGCGGATTCCTGGGGAGACGAGCTTCGCCCACGCTCGGTCGTTCCCATTGGCACAGGGCCTTGCGGACAAACTGAAGCAAGAGAACAGACAGAATCGCCACGGCCAGCGCCGCATAGGGAAGAAGCAGGAAATCAAAACCATGTCCCTCTCTGTCAGCGACGGCCGCCTTCCCGTTTGCGGGCGAGACGAACCCCTGATGCAAGCCCAGCATGCACAGAAGGGCCGTGCAAAGCGCCACTATGGCGCCGGTGTTGCCGCCGAAGAGGCCCGATCGCTGGATCGACGCCGAGATCGCGACGAAGAGAACCATGAACAACAGCAATGCACATGACAACCACATGATCAACTCCTTTCGTCGAAGTTGGGGCTGCTATTAGGCAAACACTGACGCGACGCAATGCACAGCCAGCCAGACCAGATAGAAAAGGGTGATTGCTGCGGCCAACCGTCCCCGATCCGGCAACGGGCGACGGAAGGCTTGATACCAGAGGCGATCAATCCGCAGCAACAGGTCATCGACGAGCCTCTGGCCGGCGATGTCCAGGCCAACCAGCCACCCTGGCCGCCAGCGCCCGACGAGGGCGCGGACGACCAGGAAAAACAACACGACATCTATCGCCATGCACAGCAGATAGACACTGGTGAAGACCAACAGCTCTACGATTCCCATGGTCGCTACTCCTTCACCGGGCGGATATGGCCAGCCAGCGTCCGGTATTTGCGAATGAGCTTCTGGCGGTCTCGGACGAAGCAGTACCGGGGCGAACCATCTGGATTCCTTGAGGCGATGGCCTTGAGGGCGACCTCGTCGACGCTGGCGCGGTCGGCGATGCCGATGCAATCGATGATCACGCCTTGGGCCTTGAGGCGCTCGGCCACAGGTCCGGGCGAAGGCCCTTGGGTGCGCTCGCCATCGGAGAGGAGAACGATTCGCTTGACGCACCCATCCGGACCCAAGGCCCCTCTGGCTCGCGACGCAGCCGGGCGATTTCGATGGGCGAGTCCCGTCAGGAACCGCAACAGGTGACCTCTGATCGCAGCTAGGCCATCGTCGCCCCACAGGAGCGATCCGGCACGGGTCAAGGCCGCGTGGAAGTTGGTCCAGTCCAGACACTGTGGTGACTTCAGGCAACCAAGCAGGCTCTGGACATGGCGTCCCACGACTGCAGGCTCGTGCAGCAGCAGCGTTTCGCCGCCGAAGGCAATGACCGCCACCAGGTCCCTGGGATGTTTGGCGGCCTTGGCGGCAATCAACTCGGCGTTGGCCGCGCAGGCGGCCTTGAGCCGCGACGGCGGCAAGTCACGAGCCAGCATCGACGGTGATACATCGAGCAAAACGACCAGGGACTCTACTGCTTCACTGGCCCCCACCCCCCCTACGACCTGCCCAGAGAGGGTGGCGTCGGCTGCCTTGGCGATCCGGTGCCGCTTAGCGGCATAAGTCAGTTCACTCATCCGCGTTACCATCGTGACGTCCTCCCTTATAAGCGATCTGCAATTCACCCGTCTTACCACTGACGGTGTCGCGCGCGGTGGCTGTCAGCATCGCATTGGCATCGATGTGGAACGTGATCTCGATCCGTCCGATCAAATCGGGCCGCGCTGGCAGGTCGACCAACTCGAACTGCCCCAGTTCCAGGCAATCGCTTGCCAAGGCGCCTTCATGGCCGTCGAGCACCCGTATCCGCACTGCCGTCTGATCGGGTTCGGTCATCATGAAGGTGCGCGTGTGCTGGGACGGGATCGGTGTGTTCTTGGGCAGCATCTCACAACAGACCTCTGTTTCTTTCCCGTCCAGGGCAGCCACCCCAATCGGGTGAGACATGATGTCGCGCAGGCAGAAATCCGGCGGCGGCAGGGTAACGTCATGAACGCGGTAGGCCTTGCCTTGACGTTGGTATTCCAGCCGGCCCGCGATGACGCCTCCTAGAGCATGGGCCCCATAGACTTCGCATCGTTGCGAGATCTTCTTGCCGCTGACCTGCTCCAGACGCTGTCTGACGAGAGGAACCAGTGATCCACCGCCGACGGCGTAGATTTCGTCGATGTTCGACCAAGCGAGATTGGCTTCAGCCAGCGTCTTTTCCGTTCGGACGATGGCCTTATCCACCAGGTCAGCGATCCAGGATTCGAACTGTTCGCGGGTCACCTTCAGCTTGAGCAGATCGCCGTTGCAGGCGACGGCTAGCTGGAAGCCCTTTTGGGCGCCCAGGCTGATCTTCATTTGCTCGACCTGCTGCCAGAGGCTCTGGAAGAAGAGCGGATCGTCCTTGGGCGTAGGGCGATACTTGAACTGCCGCTCGAATTCCTCCAGGACCTTCTGGCGGGCCCGTTCATTGAAATCCCGGCCGCCGAGCTTCCCCTCGCCGCCCGTCATGAGTACCTCGAACAGATTGCCGGTAGCCCTGACAATCGAGACGTCGAACGTGCCGGCGCCCAGGTCGAACACGACGGCCGTGCAGCGCTTGCGCTGGTGTATCCCGTTGCCTAAAGCGGCGCAGGTAGGCTCTTTTGGCAAGAGCACCACGCTCATACCGGCTTCGGCACCGGCATCGAGCGTCTCCTGGTTCTGCCTGTCGCTGTAGTTCGCTGGCACCAGAACCACCACCTCATTGACCGGCTCGCCCGTTTTGCTTGCGACGGTCTGCTTGGCCTCGCCCATCAGGATCACGAGGATATCTTTGGCGCGATAGTCCTTCCCATCGTCGCCGGTATACAGAATCTCGTCGGTTCCCATATAGCGTTTCCAGTCAAATACGGCGCGCTCGGAGTGAACGAGGGCGGCATTTCGCGCTTCACTGCCGATGATGGTCTCGCCGGACTTGTCGAAGTAGACAATCGACTCAAAAGACAGTTGTCCCGTCTCGGTGGAAAGCAACTTCGGGTTGCCGAGGTTGTCGGGAACAGCCACTTTGAAATTGCCGGTTCCGGCATCAATTGCAGGCAGCATGGTCTTCTCCTTTCTCATGGGTTTGGGTGCTTCCGGAAGGCTCGTGGCGGTACAGCGCCACGCTCTCGAATCGCAACACAGTGTTCCCGTCTCGCACAAAACCCGACTGCAGCGACTCGGCCACGCGCCCGTCCAGCGCTGGATCATGACAAGGTGTGAAAGCCACGGGCTTCATGGTCTTTGGATCAAACGAAGCGTGCGGGCGATGTCGCACGACTCTGATGTCATAGCAGGCGAGGAATTGGGCCAGATGAATTTGAAGGTGCTCGACTACGTTGTGTAGAGGGCTGTCGGCGGGGTTTTCCTCACGGGGCTGCCGTGGCAGGGCGCGGTCGATCACATCGAGAGCTGGAAACAGCGATCGCACCATCGGCTCAACGATATGTTGTTGATAATGTTCTTCGGCCAATCGAGCCTGCTCCTCGCCGGCCGCTTCGAGGAGATGGTTCTGCAGGCCCAGCACCTCGATCTTCCGATTCATCGCGACCTGCGTGTTCAAGATGTTCTGCACCGTCGTCGACAGGTGTCTGGCCTTGGACTGCAGCGGTGCCATCTGCCGCTCGCAGGCGCGAGATACCTCGGCGGCCAGGTATCCCGCCACGACCTGGAGGCATTGCAGCATCAGTGCGCCAGCGGGCGGATCGTGCGCCGTCGAATCCAGTGGGGACCCGTTTCGCTCTCTCTGTTGGTCAGTCATGATGAGTCTCCTAATAATGCTGATGAAGCGAGTGTGCACCTGGCCGAAAAGCCAGGATCTTGGTGGTCACGGATCGACTCACGGTGCCGCTCAAACGCGCAAGGGGGACCAGCCAGCCTTAATGACGGTTGCCCCAGATGAGCCTGACGATGCCGATCACAGTGACGCAGATGATACCCAGGGCCATCAGGCCGATGGCCGGATCGCCTTCGCCCCGATACACGGCGCCGAGATCCTCCGACCACCGCCGCATGAGGGCCGGCATCCTGGTGAGCAACACGATCAGGACGATGATCAGCAAGGGCGTGAGGATATTCTCCCAGCGGATTCGCATGGTTTCGCTCCTCTCCTAAATGGTGGCCGGTTGGCCGCCTCGGGATCTGTTTATTGTTTATTCCTTTGTCTATTCGCCGCGATAGATAATCTGTAAGTGCCGACGGCAACTCGTCTGGGAGCAGTATTCTGACCGGCTCGTCTGCTGGCCTCAGATCGAAGGACTCGATCTTCTCCTGCAGGGCCTTCCGGAGTCGGCGCTGGGAGACCACGAACCACACGGGTACGGCGACGGCCTCGGCCTTGCGCGCGTTGTCGACCGCGTGGCGCGCCGTCGTTTCGATCTCGAACGCCAATTGCACGGTCCCGGTCTGGGCGAATACATCAAAGAACGTAATCGTCCCATGGCGGCGATACTTGTGTTCCACCCGGACCTCGTCGAACGACGACTCAGCCAGAATCTCGACCTGAGCTACGATCAAGTTGTGCAAACTCTTCCCCCTCATAACGAGCTGACCTCCGTCTGCGCCAGCACCCTGGCGGCGGCTTCCAGCGGTTCGAGCAGTATTGCCGCTCGTCCTCGTCTGCCCGACTCCAGTTGATGCTCGCGGATCAGACCTCGCGCGATGAGTGCAGGGCGTACACGGCCAACGGTGTTCGGACTCATCCCGGCGAGCTTGGCGTACTCGCTTGATCGCCGCATGGGATTCTTGACCACGGCGGCCAGCAAGCGCAGGGCGGCGGGCGTCAGCACCTCGGCCGCCGGATGGCCGCAGCTTGGTCCCGGAGCCGATGCCGTTGGCTTCTCGCCCGGCGATGTGTCCGTTGCGTAGACTACGGGACCCGTGACGAGGGTCTGCAGGGTCGCGTCGGCCTCTTCATCGGTCACAATGGATCGGAGTCTTTTCATGGTCGTTCCTCCAGATGGCATTTCATTCAGATGGAAGGTACGCCTGTGATGGTTCGACGCCGCCGTCATCCGCGCCAGGACGGCCCGGTCGGTTTGTCAAGAGTTGGCCCAGAGGCGGCACCCGAAAGACGAAGGGATGACGCCAGCTGCCTTCTGCCATCTGGCCAACGAAGAGACCCGGCACGAGGTGGTGAGCGCACCAAGCGATCTGCTCGCGAGTCAACCCCATGTATCGGCCCACTGTGGCGTATTCACCCACCGAACCGCACCGGCCGAAGATCTTAGTCGCCGTCAAGTTCGGTACCTTGGGTGAAAGATCCTGCGTGGTCAGCACCGACAGCTGCAGCCCGACCCCTGTGCCTCTGACCAGACCCAGAAGATCGATCAGGGCATTGCCTCCGTGGTTGGTGGTTTCCTGACGCTGGCTCAGTAGCCTCTGCGCCTCGTCGAAAGCGATCCAAAGGTCCATCTTGGCGTTCGACAGGCCCTTCGCGATGCGTGACATGAATTCGGCCGTCAGCAGGTAGCCTAAGATGAGGTCTTTGCCGGACTCCGGCAGTCCCGTCAGTTCCATGACCAAATGCTGCTTGGCCAGTTGGTATACTGACCAGCCGCGGTGATAGCCCAGGATTTCCGGGCCCAGCGCGGTCAAGATCGCCTCTAGTTGATCGAGGGCGGCTTGACGGGCCGGCGCGTTGGCGGAGCGATCCGCGCCAATGGCATCGCGGACGGCGAAAAGAGTGGGAAACTGCTGACCGCCGTTCAGAATGCCGTGGCCCTGGTACAGCTTGACGATCGTGGTCCGCAGCAGCGTTGAGGCCCGGGGCGGCAGGTTCAGAACACTCACCAGCAGGTCGGCCACCGTCGCGGCATACTCAATTGGTTCAACGCCCTCGGGAACCTGCAGTGGATTGAGGCGGAATCTCCTACCACGAATGATCCTCAGATCGATTCCCATCCGGGCGAGCACGGGACGCAGGGCTCGGTATTCGCGCTTGCGCAAATCGATCAGCCACATACCACCAACGGAAGGGGCGATCTGAATCGCGTGGAATTTCGACAAAGTGGTCTTGCCGGCCCCCGTGCCCGCGACGATTAGCGTGTGAGCATTCAGGTACTGCATAGAGGTGCGCAGCTTGCATGAACGCTCATCAAGGCCCGGTATGAAGTCTCCGCGATCCAATTGCGCAGGAACAAACGGACAGCCTCGTTCCTGGAGTTGACGCAGGGCTCGTTCGATTCGCTGGCGAACCCGGCCGATGATGAATGCGTCCACAACCCCGTGTGCGCAACACTGTAGCAAGGCCCGTCCCTCGGGTCCCTCGAAGACACGCAGGTCTTTACCCATCTGGATAAGGCTTGTCACATCGTCCGGGGCTTTGGTCTCCTTAGTCATCATCACTCCTCTCGACAAACGATGGCAGGAGGACTCTGGCGACGGCCTGCCATCGTCTTGACCGCATGATTTTGCCGTAGCATCGTTTGCAGAAAGGGACCGTGCCACCGTTAGGCGTGGGCAGATGGTAAGCATGCCAGCGGCACAAGCTCTTGCCACAACCGTCAGGCGACTGGTTTTCGCTGCCGCCGCAATGACTATGGCAACGGACACAACTGATGCGTCCGCAGCCCGGCTCGCTGCACCGGCCGCCAGGAGGACCAAAACAACCGCATGCGAGAGAAGACATCTGCTTGATATAGGCACTCTCTATTCCTCCCATCCTATCGATGAGGCGATGGAACTCGTGATCGCTTTCCAGATCGTCGGTTTCGTGAGTCTGGGGGTTTTCACTGCGCTGATGCCGATGGATCTTTCGCAGGAGGCTCATCATGCTGCTCCACCATTCACCAAGGACTGCTGAAGATGATGCGGTCGAGCCAATGGGCGAAGAACCATACCCCCTTGGCCAAGAACCAGAACAGGAACACCGACAGGACAATCGCATCCAGCAATAGGAATAGATACCCACAGAATCGCAGGACATCTGCGGCGTTGTCGGTGAGTGTCTTCTTCCAGCTCATCATCGGTCTCCTCGAGTAGTCAGTTGGGTCAGCAACAGGACCCGACGCGCAGCAGCAGGAGCCCACAATCTGATGCTCCGGACATCTAGTATCGCCCGGATGCCATGATAGGAAATTGAATAGACATTGAATTACGTGGCCCGATGTTCAGCAGCATATCAACTCTGATTCGGAATGAGGTGGCTGGTCTCGCCAGAGTTGACGCACAGATGCCGGGTTTGTACGGTCGGATACCTGCGCTATTCTTGCGGTACAACGTGATGCCTCAAACAGCATCGCGAGTCTATGGCCGCACGCCTGGAGGGGGCTTTCAGGGAGTGATTATCTGAGTCGCTTGAAGAGAAAGTATCGATCCGCAAAGGACTCTCGGAGGCCATACCCTTTGTCGTGGCCTCTCAACAGATACTTGCGGAACTGCTGGTGTGAGAAGTGGTTCAGCTTAGTGAGCTGCTGCTCAATGGCGTCGATATGTGAGTTGCCCACGTCATCCGGCGAGGAATTCCATGCTTCCCTATACAAATCTTCGGCAGAGCGAACCACCCCCAGATTCTTGACAAGATACATTATTGAGCCTTGAATAGTTGAGTTAATTCTCATAGGGATATTCCCGCGTGCTTGAAGAACGAACGCAACAAGGCTTGCTGAGA
>JAFGLV010000052.1 GCA_016927855.1 Sedimentisphaerales bacterium | reverse complement strand
GTCGTGTTGGTCCTGCTGGCCTGGGTGTTTATCGGCGGGCAAGGCCTGTTGGCGGCTGGCAGCGTCTATAACTATCACAGCACCGCGACGAACGAGAAAGGCGAACTGGTGCAAAGCGCCTTGGCCTGGGGGCTCCTCAGCCAGGGCGCCAACCGCATGCGCGTGGTGGCGACGCAGGCGCAGCCGGAAGTGATCGGCAACGTCGCCATCTATCTGGGAGTCGTCAACGTGCTGGGACTGGCGGCATTCGCCTTGGGTCTGCTCTCCTGGTCGCGCTCCAAACACACCAGCGGGAAGCTGACCATCGCGGTGGCCGTTGCCGTCGTCCTGATCAACTCGCTCCTGAACCTCCCGTACGCGTAGCGGGCCGCGCCGACCTGAAGTACAGGCTGGGAAGAGGGTGTTTCCGGAGGGACTGCGGAGAAGCCGCCGGGCGTCGCCAGGCCGCGGCTCTTCAATCGGGGTACGGAGTCCCTATAGTGACACAGCGTATCAGCTTGGGGTCCAAGGCCGGGGCGCGGATGCGCATGGTTTGACGGCTGGGTTCGTAGCTCTCGATGACGCCGACGGCCAGGTCGATCCCTTCGGCATTGGCCAGGCCGGCGAGACAGCCGGTTGGCGCGTTCGCGCGGGCAGGCCCGGCAGTGCGGATCGCGACTTTGCCAAGGTCGATCTCGTGGAGCTGTGCGTCGCGAAAATACCGCGCGAACTGCTGCCGGCGGTAGGTCCGCCTTTGCTCTGGGGACTTGCCGGCAATTCCCTGAGCGGCCTCAATGAGATCGGCGTGATGCGTTCCGCGCGGCAGGCCGGCGAGGATTGGAGCTAGCTCATCCGACCGCCGGATCGCGACGATACGCCAGGGTCGCAGCAGGCGCTCGGCGGTCCACCACAAGGCCGACGCGGCCGGACCGGTGACCAAGCCCGGCGTGTCGATCAGGACGATTTGAGCTGCAGCCGAAGCAGCGTGTACGCCCAACGCCAGTGCGGTCGTCAACTGGAGCAGATGGCCCACGGGAGTGACGTCGCCTACGAAGACCATGCCTGCCGGCTCGCATTCGGTCAGGTCGGTCCGGCCTTCCTCCATCAACGCCCATCCGACCGTCGTCGGCGGACCGATGTGCGACTGGCCGATGTCGGCGTCGACGATCGCGACCCTATGCTCGCCAACCAGCCGGCTCGCCAGCGCGCTGATGAGAGTCGTCTTGCCGGTATCGGTGGCCCCGAGAAACAGCCACATGCCCTCACGCGATCTTTCGGCACGAAGCAACTGCTCGGTCGGTGTCATGGACGACTCCTTGGCTACGCCCGCCGGCTAGGCCCAGGCCGGTGGCGGCATCCACGATGCAGGACGGCATCAATCGAAGTAGCCCGGCGGAGCATATCTCTCCCTGGAGAATAGGTCCTTGGCCGTACTTGCCGTTGTCTGGGCCACTGCCGATGACTCGTCTCTCTCGCGCGTCACGTGGGCATACAGCTCGTTGACCGCGCCGGTGATGCTCCAAAGGACCATCAGGGCGGTGATGCTGAGAATGATGCTGTAAACGAGTCCGACGACTGGAATCCTAGTCAGCACGATTCCGACGATCATCAACACACATTGCAGAGCAAAGAAGCCTTCGGAGAGCCGACGCGTGGGAATCCGATAGCGGGCGGTGAAGGCGTTGAACTCCTGGGCGAAACCGGCCCATGCGACAAAGACCCAGTAGAGGTTGTACAGAGGAATGAACAGGTAGCCAATGGCTTTCCCCGGTGTGGTGCGCGCCTGCCCATCCTGTATTGCCTGCCAGGCCCGATAGAGGATCTCCAGGGACAGAATCACGTCGATAAGGATGGCGACGGCCGATCCGATCAAGAAGACCGCCAGGAAACCCTCAGCGGCGTCCGGGTCCAACTCGGATGTCACGCCCAGCAGAAGGAGGGCGTCGAACACGATGATGAACGCCGCGATAATGGTTAGTGTCGTCACCCAACCCACCGGAATGCGCACCGCTGGGAGGGAGACGGACCGGCCAGGACTGTCCGAAAGTGCCATGCGCGTGCCCTGCGGGCGGCATCTCGGACGCCAGCCAAATATGGCGAGGAACAAGAGAACTTCGCCTGCGAAGGACAGAGCCGTCCTCACATGCATCTGCAGTTCCGGTGCCCTGTCACCAAAGAGGTCGAATACGGCCCACAAGAAGTTGCCATACTGCTGAAGTACGACCAGGATGACGCAGATGGAGGGTCCTGGGTGCCTGGCGATCCGTGCCCAGGCGCAGATGAACGCGGCCAGTAACAGCAGATGGAATGCAATCAGCCAGTAGTTTCCTGAGTAGATGTCGAACAGCCTCTGCATATTCTCCCCTTTCCCGTCTGGCGTGTGGAGTCCGTCTCTGGAGAGACTCCACGCTCGCCAAGGTCACAGGCGTCGCCCTGCAAACATCCGGCCGCCGGACCGCTTCTGCGAGGGCGCCGTAGATCATTGTTCCCGCACACCCATCATACCCGTCCTTGGAGTAAGGTGCAAATGGAGAACGTCGGCGAGCATGATCCAGTCGTTAGATACCAGCCAGTTGCTCCATAGACGGTGGAGGGCTGTACCGATGATGGCCAGCACGATCGCCCGTTTCTGGGCCCAAAGGCACGGTCGCTACGCGCAAGCGGTGTCGATGATGCGGATGAGGGTGTCTTCGACCTTGCGCGCGACGCCCTGGAGCTCGGGACTGTCGAAGAGGTTCAGCAACATCGTCGGCCGGATGGTGGCGACCTTGACCACGTCGCCCTCTTCGTAGACGGAGATCCGGCAGGGCAGCACCGTCGAGATCGACATGTTCCCTTCCAGCACCTGCTTGGCCTTAACAGGATTGCAGACTTCCAACACGCGGCACTCGCAGGTGAAGTCGACCCCTTTGGCGCCCATCTTCTGCTTGAGGTCGTGGATGCCCAGCACGCCAAATTGGTTGGCGGCGGCCGCCTGCTCCAGGCGCTCGACCACACTCGCGATGGGACCGGTGGTTTCCTGCACGTGAATCATGGTCGTGTCTCCCCATTGTCTGTCAGGTCTGTTTCGTGTGGGCTGGCGGCGCGCTGTTCTCGCGGAACAGCCGTCAGTCCAGGCCTACGAAGGTCCTCGTCGAGCTTGTCGATCAAGGCCGAGGAGCCGGCGCCGCAACTGATAATGGAGCGCATCGCGTCCTCGACCGCGACGTCTACGGGAAAGACGTCCTCAGCCTTGAGATGGTAGATATTCCCCGAGGTGGGGTTGGGACCGGTTGGCACGAACACGGTGCGGCGGCCGTCCGCGTGCGTGTCTGTCACGAAGGCGGAGGCAAGCGTGTCGTTGCCGAAGATTCGCACCAGCGCCACCGACGAGAAAGGCGACTGCTTCTTGCCCAGGAACTGCGAGACGGTCTCCTTGACCATCGAGTAGCCCGGTGCCTTGCGCAGCAGACGCAGCTCGACGAGCGCGTAGAGCCATTTGCCCAAACGTGTGCGAACGATCGCGCCGACGAGGAAACAGGCGCATACGAGCAGGCCAATCGTCACGATGTCCGCCACAATGCCCTGGAGAGCGGATTTGGCCATGACAATTTTGGTCAAGGGGCCGATCGCGCCTCGGATCAGGCCGAACAGCCAGATCGCGACGTACACCAGGATCGCCAACGGCAGCAG
>JAFGLV010000007.1 GCA_016927855.1 Sedimentisphaerales bacterium | reverse complement strand
TGTGATAGGTCTGTTCCGCGTTGCCGACGATCGAGCCGGTGCCGATCCAGACCGCCAGCATAGTGCAGACGAGAATCCAGGGCGACAGCGACCGGCCGGCCACCGCGAAGTCGGCTTCCGTCTTGACCTGACGCGATTTATAGATGCCGATACAAGTCAGACCCAGCAGGTAGATGAGGATGGCTGTGAGGTAGATCATGTCACTCGATGAACTGCTCCACGAAGTACTTGGGCGTCAGCGGCTCGCCGGTCGAGCGGGCGATCATCTCGTTCCACGGATACAACGCCCCGGGACCGAAGACCCTATCACGAAAATAAGCGCCGACGCGTTCGTCGCCAACATAGCTGACACCGGCGTCGGATTCAAGACCGAAAACCTCGTGCACGAGATAATGGTGCCACTGTGACGCCAGCAGCTCTCCGAGCATGTAATTGTGGTAGTAGCAGGGCGCGGTGGTGAAGTGCAGCTTCGAGGCCCAGCCAGCGTCGGCCGGTCCCGGCGGGCGCCTGAGCAACTGATATTTCTCCACCAGGTCCCACCACAGAGCATTCAGGTCCTGATCGGGGTCCGCATAGAGGGCCTTCTCGAAGTTCCACATGACCAGGACCCAGCGGACGAAGAGTATCTGCTGGAACCGCAGATATCGCTCGCTGACGGTCCTGATCTTAGCGGTTTCCTCGGGCGACAGGTCCAGCATCTGTTGCATCCAGGCCGCGTTGCGACTGAGCCGGCCGAAGATCATCGCGGCCGCCTCCGTCGTGAAGCTGTGCGCCGGCTCGCGCAGCAACCAGGGCTCCGACCGGTCGTGGTACTTGCTATAGAGTGCATGACCGACCTTGTGCAGGAGCGTCTCGGCCCAGCGCTCCGTGTCCTGGAGGTTGGCGAGCACCCGCACGTCGCCTTCGCGGTCGGCGTCGAACCCATACGCGTGTGGATACTTGCCCTCCCGGTTGTACAGGTCGCTGCGCGCCAGGATATCGTCGATCTGCAGACCGACTGCGTTGTAGAAGCGCCGCGTCAGCTCCTCGATGTCTCGACCCTTGTAGTACTCGTCCAGGTCCAGCTCGTAGACCAGCGGCGTCCGCTGGAAGAACGGATCGTGATACTGCCACGGCATGAGCCGCTCGGGTGCGATCCCGTAGTTGGCCGCCAGAATCTCGTCCAACTCTTGCTTGAGCCGAGCGAACGGCTGGGCAGTGAGCCTGTCCAATTCCGTCAGAATCCTGTCGATCTCGGCCATGTCTTGCTCGCCTGTCACGACGGTCATCGTGTGGAAGTTGTCAAAGCCGAGCCTGCGGGCGGCCTCATTGCGCAGCCGGACCAGGCGCAGGAAGTCCCCGATGATCACGTTGCCCACCTGCTTGCTGGCTCGCCAGGCGGCCTCGCGCCGCGCGACGTCCTTCTCCGTCGTCATGATCGTGTAGATGTCGCTCATCGTGACCTTCTCGTCGCCGATCGTGCCGCGATAGCTGTTGTAAGTCTCCTGAACCTTGGCATCCAGCGCCACGATCTGCTCGAGCAGATCAGGCGCGATCTGGTTCTGCAAATAGCTGTAGTACAGCTTGTCAAGCTGGCGAGCCAGACGAGCACCGCGCACCTGTCCCGAATCGCGCAGCGCCTGGATGCGGGCGAAATCGTTGGGGTCGCTGTAGATCCGCCGGATATCCAGTTGAAGCTTCTCGAACTCCTCGAACGCCTCCGGCCTGCCGGTAGTAGTCCCCTCCCAGTAGGCCAGGTTCCATTGGGTCCACAGCGGCTTGATTACCGTGGTGTGGTCCTCGATGAACCAGGCCGCCTCCGCCTCTTGCATGTTGGTTTTGCACCCAGACAGGACCAGCGCGCCCACCAGTGCACCGCACAACAACACCACTATTCTCATCGTGGCTCTCCTATGACAAGTTCTACGAGAATCCATACCATAACACAGGGGCAGTGCTCTCGCAACGCCGGATATGGATGGGTCGGTCAGGATTGGGCATTAGTGGCTGATGAATCCGCCAACGGTGTTTCGACCTCAGTCGCCAGACTCGAATGCTGCGGCCCGATTCGAGGATGTCAAACAGAAGTGTTCTCGTCCGGACGTTCATAGATCAACTGCCGCGTAGACTCGACTTCCTGTCGAAAGCACGGGTTGCGAATCGATTGTTCTGTCGCCAAGTCAACCGGGCGACCGAAGAGGTGCTCAAGATCGTCTGCAAACCCGAGGTAGCGATCCGCATACTCGCCGGTTGGCTCGCGATCCGAAGAACAAACTAGGAAGTCGAGGTCGCTGCTGCCGGGGTCGAACCGCTCAGAGATTGCCGAGCCGAACAGGTAGAGCCTCTCCACTCTGTAACGTCGGCACAATTCTGCCAGTACTGCTCTATTCTGTTCGCTGAAGGCCACCATGATGGTGCACGTGTAAGCAGGCGCGGTGCGATTTGTCAACGCGTGTCTTACCCCACCGTGTCGTCAAAAGGCCTGCTGCTCGGTGCGGGCGATGATTTCGTCCTGGAGGGCCACGCCGAGGTCGACGAAATAGTCGCTATACCCGGCGACGCGGACGATCAGATCACGGTTCTGCTCGGGATTCTTCTGGGCCTCGCGGAGTGTATCGGCGTCGACCACATTGAACTGGATGTGGTGACCATCGAGGCGGAAATAGGAGCGGACCAGCTTGACGAGCTTGTCGAGTCCTTCGTCGTCAGCCAGGACCTGGGGATTGAACTTCATGTTGAGCAGAGTTCCGCCGGTCCGGCAATGGTCCATCTTGGCGGCGGACTTGAGGACCGCAGTCGGGCCGGAGCGGTCGGCGCCCTGGACGGGTGAGATACCCTCGGACAGAGGCGTGTGCGCCCGGCGGCCGTCCGGCGTGGCGCCGGTGACGGAGCCGAAGTACACGTGTACCGTCGTTGGCAGAAGATTGATGTGGTAGTCGCCTCCCTTGGTGTTGGGCCGGCCGTCCACCGATTCGAAGTAGACCTCGAAGACCGCCCGCATCACGCTGTCGGCGTAGTCGTCATCGTTGCCATACTTGGGGGTCTTCTGCCAGAGCGTTCGCTGCAACGCTTCGCTGCCTTTGAAGTCGGCGCCTAGCGCCGCGACAAGCTCGGGCATCGAGACCGTCCGCTCGTCGAAGACGTGGTACTTGATCGCGGTCAGAGCATCAGTGACCGTGCCCAAGCCGACTCCCTGCATGTAGTTGGTGTTGTAGCGAGCGCCGCCGTCGTGATAGTCCTTGCCTTTGGCGATACAGTCGTCGATCAGGATCGACAGGAACGGCGCCGGCATGTACGTCGCGTAGAGGCGCTCGATGACGTTGTTGCCCCGTATCTTGATGTCCATCAGGTAGTTGACCTGGCGGCGGAAGGCCTCGAAGAATTGCTCGAACGTGCCGAACTGCTCCGGCGTTCCGGTCTCCAGGCCGATCTGGCGTCCGGTCTCGGGATCGACGCCGTTGTGCAGGGTCAGCTCCACGACCTTGGGCAGATTGAAGTAGCCGTTCAGGATGTAGCTCTCCTTGCCGAAGGCGCCGATCTCGACGCAGCCGCTCGAACCACCATTCCGGGCGTCAGCCACGGTCTTGCCCATGCGGATCATTTCCTGGACGATAGCGTCGGTATTGAAAATCGAAGGCTGTCCGAACCCGGTGCGAATGATCCGCGCCGCACGCTTGAGGAACCGGTCGGGATTCTTCTTGCTGAGCTGGACCGAGGAACTGGGCTGGACGAGCCGCATCTCCTCGATCACGTCGAGCATCAGATAGGTTACGTCGTTGACGGCGTCGGAGCCGTCCTCCTTGACGCCGCCGGTATTGATCTGGGCGAAATCCGTGTACGTGCCGCTCTCGGCGGCCGTGACACCCACCTTGGGCGGCGCAGGCTGATTGTTGAACTTGATCCAGAAACACTGGAGCAGTTCCTTGGCCTGCTCAGGAGTCAAAGTCCCTTCGTCGAGACCCCTGCGATAGAAGGGATAGAGATGCTGATCCAGACGGCCTGGATTGAACGAGTCCCAAGGATTCAATTCCGTGGTGACACCCAAGTGTACGAACCAGTAGTATTGCAGAGCTTCCCAGAGATTCCGCGGCGCATGGGCTGGCACGTGGGAACAGACCTCCGCGATCTGCTCCAACTCACTCTTACGCTGGGGGTCGCGTTCCTTCTTCGCCAGCTCTAGCGCCATCTCGGCGTGACGGCGAGCGAAAACGATCACGGCGTCGGCGCAGATGAGCATGGCTTTGAGCTCTTCCTGCTTGGCATACGCCTGCGGGTCGTCCATATAGTTGAGCGCGTCGAGGCTGAACTGGATGTCCCGCTTGAAGTCCAGCATGCCTTTGCGATAGATCTTGTCGTCGAGGACGGTATGGCCCGGCGAGCGCTGTTCCATGAACTCCGTGAAGACGCCGGCTTCGTACGTCGCTTTCCACTCGTCGGTCATTTCGCGGAAGATCCGGTTGCGCATGGTCCGGCCGCGCCAGAAGGGGATGATCGTCTCCTTGTAGACCTTGCGGACCTCCGGGCTCACGGTGAACGAGGTCTTCTCGCGCATATCGAGGATGTCCAGATCCTCCAGACAGTGACAACACAGCTCTGGATAGGTGGGCGTCGCCTTCGGCGCGTGACCTTTCTCGCCGACGATCAGCTCACCATCGCCAAGGTAGATCGTCTTGTGCTGCATGAGGTGCATGAACGACAAAGCCCGCGTGACCGGGACCGATTCGTGCAGCGGCACGTCGCTCTGGTAGAACTGCGTCATCAGCTCGGCACGGTTGCTGGAGATATAGGGCTTGGTCTCAACGCTCTGCTGGCGAAGCTTGCGGACTCTCTCGTTCATTTCTCAGCCACCTATCTTGACCTCGAAGCCATGCGTCCTCAGGGCACCGGCGATCTCCTCCATCCTGCCGTTGGCCGGCGGGATGGCCCTCAATAGGGACGCGAACCCCTGAGCGTCGGCGGTCAGCCGTACCGATTTTTCCAGGCCGCCGCGGTTGTACGGCAAGATATCAATTCCCCTGACGGTCCGCAACGAGCGGACGAATTCCGCGGTGCGTTCCACGTTCCGTGGATCATCGTTGAAGCCCGGTATGATGGGAATCCGGACGCGTATTCGCCGGCCGGCCCTGGCCAGCATCTTGATATTTTCGAGAATCAGTTCGTTGCGGGCCCCTGTATACCGCTCGTGCTTTTCCGAATCCATGTGCTTGATGTCGCAGAGGAACAGGTTTGCTGCCTCAGCGACGCGCTGGACGACGTCGGTCCTGGCATGGCACGTCGTATCGACTGCGGTCTGTATGTCCTCGTACCGGCATCGGTTCAGCAGCGCCAAGAGGAACTCAGGCTGCATGAGAGGCT
>JAFGLV010000006.1 GCA_016927855.1 Sedimentisphaerales bacterium | reverse complement strand
CCCCTTGTGGGCGGCGCAGTGAAATGCTACCGAAGCAGGCGCCGGGGACAAGCCCCGACGCTACATTCATTCGTTAACTGCTCTAGTCCGTTTTCGTCGCCCCGGCCGGTGGCGGCCAGCGGAATGAGTCGCATTTCATCCCGATTTCAGTCTGTTTTCACGTACATGGGGCATCTTTCACGAAGCAGGGTCGTCCAGGCGGCACCCCAAACCAGACGGGCACGGCCGCTCAGCTTGCCGAGTCCGTCCGGTCACTCGGCAGAAAGGGTGAACCATGATGGGAGGTCCGAAGTCGGCGCCGCCGACTAGGCCGGCGGCAGTGATCGTTGCCCACCCCGACGACGAGCTGCTGTGGGCCGGCGGGACGATCCTGACCAGACTTGATTGGCAGTGGGAGATATGCGCGCTCTGCCGCGCCAGCGACGCGGACCGGGCACCTCGCTTCAAGCGCATCCTCCGCGAGCTGGGGGCCGGTGGGGCAATTGGCGACTTGGATGACGGAGCAGGCCAAGCCCCCCTGGAGCCATCCCTGGCGCGAAGGGCGATCGTCTCACTGCTGCAGCATCGGCGTTTCCACATCGTCCTGACTCACGGTCCGCAGGGGGAGTACACACGACATCGCCGGCACGAAGAGACCTGCCGGGCGGTCGTCCGTCTTTGGTCGTACGGCATGATCGACACGGGAGAGCTATGGATGTTTGCGTACACGGACAGCAACGGGCAGCGGTTACCGGTCGCTGTGAGCGATGCCCACCGGTACGAGGAACTGCCGGAGGACGCGTGGAAGGAGAAGTGCCGGCTCCTCACGGAAGTCTACGGCTTCGCACCTGAGAGCTGGGAGGCACGCACGGCACCGCGCGCCGAAGCGTTCTGGTGTTTCGACACACCCGACGCGGCCAGCGCGTGGATCGCAGCGCGTGGATCGATCTGCAATTAGCAGAAGAGAGGAACTTCACATGAGAGCGCTCGTCTTGTATGACTATCCACCCTCGCCCGGCGGCCTGGCAACCCAGGGTGATCTACTGTACAGGGGCCTGCAGCAGAATGGGATCGACGTGCACGCCGCCCACTTCGAGTCGGCGCAGGAAAAGGAATGGTACTACCGCTGGTTCAAACCGGACATCGTCGTCGGCGTCGGCTATTGGGGGCACACGCCGCATCTCGTGCTGCACCCGCAGCGTTACGGCGTGCAGCCGGTCCCATGGCTGGTGGCAGACGGATACATCGCCAACTATCACGAAGTCCTGAACGCCTTGCCATTGATCCTCGTCACATCAAACTGGGTGAAGGAAACATACGTCCGAGACGGCATCAAAGAGGACATCCTCGAGGTGCTGCCGGTGGGTTGCGACACCGATGCCTTTGTTCCCCGTGATCGGAGCGACGCGAAGGTCGCCGCCGTGCGCGAGGCCCTGGGCGTGACGCCCGACGAGATCATGATCCTCACGGTCGGCGGCGATGCGACGTCGAAGGGCGCGCAAGAGGTCATGCAGGCCCTGGCAATCAACGACCGCAAGGCTCCGCCGTGGAAATACGTCTGCAAGGTGTGGCCGCAACCGCGGACCATCGAGCAAAACCTCCTCGACCTGCAACTGGCCACGCAACTGGGCATCGAGAAGAAGGTCATCTACACCACGAACGTCGTATCGCGCAACTTCATGCCCTATCTTATCGCGGCGTGTGACATCTACGCCGCCCCCTCACGGCTGGAGGGCTTTGGCATGCCGCAGGTGGAGGCGGGTGCCTGCGAGAAACCGGTCATCGGCATCAAGGCCATGGCGATGCTTGACACACTCGTGCATCGGGAAACGGCCTTCCTGGCGAACATCGCCCAGGAAGTGCGCATCCTCGAAACGACGGTGGGTGAGGAATCTGGTTTTGAGTCCGGTCACCGCGTTGTCTTTGACACGTTCCGGACGGCCGACTATCGGGCGAGCGTCCACGACATCGCCAACTACATGATGGACCTCATGCAGGACCCGGAGTTGCGGCGTAAGATGGGGCAGGCGGGGCGGCAGCGTGTCGTGGAACGGTTTGACTATCGTGTGGTTGCGAAGCAGTTCACCAAGCTGGTGGCAAGCCGCCTTGGCCGCGAGTGAAGCATGTCGAACGAGGAACGAAGGTTGATAGAGGAAGCGAAACAGGGCGCCATTCAGGTCTTGCTGCACAATGCGCAGGGGCCGTTCAACGGACTTCCCAGGACGGCCGGCTGGGGGTATCCCGAGCCGTACACGCGCGATCTGCTGATCGCCGCGCCAGGGATTCTGATAACGGGCGATGAGACGTTGATCGCCACCCTGCGCCGTGTACTGGAGACGTTGGCGCGCAACCAGTCTCGGCGCGGTCTCATCCCGTCCCTTGTTCACGACCCTGATGACCGCGGCGCCAGCGACACGACCCCGCTGTTCCTGATCGCGACGGCGCTGTTCCGAAACGCCACCGGCGAAGTCGGGTTTCTCCACGAGGCCACGCAGAGGGCACTCAGGTGGATGGAGTATCAGGCGCCTGACGACCTCGTCATGGTCGCACAGCAGCCCACCAGCGACTGGCGTGACGAACACTGGGTCGTTGGCTACGGCCTGTACGTGAACTGCCTCGTCTATGCTTATCTCCGGCTGTATGGCGAACATGAGCAGGCCGACGCCCTGCGCAGGCTGATGAATCGGTTCGACGTCCGCGCCGAGAAGCGGCACCGGCATGTCCACGAGGGCCTCGCCGTTCGCAAGAAGCCATACTATGCCCTTTGGGTCTACAAAATCCATAACAACGAACGTTTCGACCTGCTGGGAAACAGCCTGGCGATCTTGTTCGGCATCGCTTCGCCGTCGCGGGCACGAGAGCTCACGAGCTGGATCGAAGCGGAGTGCGAGCACCTCCGAGCGGCCGGCCACCTGGCCCTCGATCTTCCTCCCTGCCTCTTTCCCTACATCCAGCGCGACCATCCCGACTGGCGGCCGCGCTACGAGCAGTTCAACTGCCCGGGCGAGTACCACAATGGCGGCGTGTGGCCGTTCATCTGCGGCTTCCATGTTGCCGCACTGGTGGCTGCCGGCCGACAGCGGCTGGCCAAACAGAAGCTGCTCGCTCTCACGCGCCTTGTGCAACTTACAGACAAGGCTTCCGCGCCCTATGGCTTCAACGAGTGGATCAAGGCTCAGGACGGTCGGGCGCGCGGCCAGGACTGGCAGACCTGGTCCGCGGCGATGTACCTCTACGCTGCTGCTTGCGTTGACAAAGGCGTAACGCCCTTCTTCGACGCGATTCGGCGGGCAATCCCGCAGGCAACGCCGCAGGTTCTTTCTGAGACGGGCGGGGGAACGGCGATGAACGAGACGACGGATTGGGAGTCGCGCAGGAATAGCGTAGGCGGTTGACCCGCCTGCTGCGGGCAGGTCCGCCAAACGGCAAGCCACGGGGTCCCCCAGAAGGCAAGCCGGCAGGCCAGCCAAGTGGCACAATCGGTCATGTTATTCCTGCGCGACGCCTCAGCGCCGTTTCATCCTGGTTTTGCGTTCGCCTCACGCGATCGCGCCACATTCCGTTCAACGCGCCCTGAGAAGCGGAGCGTCGGAGGGATACGGAGGCACCGGTTGGGAGGATGACTGGATGAGTGTCAACGGCGTGGACTCGGAACTTGAGTTGCTGAGAGACACCACAGGCGGTGCGAGCGTGGAGGCGCTGGCTCGCGAACACCCCGCTGACGTGGCTGAGGTCATCCAGACCATGCCGGCACTTGAGGGCGCACAGGTGCTGACCGCGCTGTCGCCCGAGGCGGCCGCGGATGCCTTGGGGCAGATGCGCGAAGAGCACGCGGAGCAGTACGTCGCTGAGCTTGCACTCGACGTGGCAGCCAGCGCCGTCCACGAGATGGCGCCGGACGACGCTGCCGACCTGCTCGCCGAACTGCCGCAAGCGCATCGCGATCAGATTCTGGCCGGCCTTGATGTGGAAGATCGGGTCCAGCTCGAGACCCTTATGGCGTATCCGTCGACGAGTGCCGGCGGGATCATGTCGCCCGACGTGACGGCGCTCAGCCAGGATTTGACGGTGCCGGAAGCGATCGGCGCCTTACGCCGCATCGCGGACGAATCGGAGCAGCTCTACTACACATACGTCGTAGACAATGACAATCGCTTGGCCGGTGTTTTGTCCTTGCACAATCTGCTCTTCGCGCGGGGGACGCAGCGCCTGCGTGACATCATGATTACCAGCCTCGTTACCGTGCCTGCCGACATGAACCGCGAGGAGGTGGCCACTTTGTTTACAAAGTACGGCTATCTCGCGCTGCCGGTCGTTGACGCCGACAATCGGCTGCTAGGAATCGTGACCGTTGACGACGTCGTGGGTGTCATCCAGGACGAAGCCACCGAGGACATGCACCGCATGGTCGGCGCCGGCGCCGACGAGCACGTCGGATCGCCCGTGCGGTTCGTGCTCCGGCGGCGGATCCCCTGGCTATTGGTGAACCTCGGCACGGCGTTTCTGGCCTCGTCGGTGGTCGGCGCGTTCGAATCGACGTTGCAGCAGATGACCGCCTTGGCTGTCCTGCTGCCCATCGTCGCCGGTCAGGCCGGCAACACCGGACTGCAATCCATGGCGGTAATGATCCGTGGCATTGCCACGGGAGAGACGCGTGGGCGGCGCCTGACACAGATGCTGTCACGCGAGGTCGGGATCGGGTTGGGGACGGGAGTATTGATTGGCTTGGCATGTGCCCTGGTTTGCCTGTTTTGGCGCGGCGATCCCTGGCTCGCGGCGGCCATCGGCGCGGCAATGGTGGCGTGCATGCTGATGGCAACCGTCAGCGGCGCGTTGGTGCCGTGGTGCATGAAACGGCTGGGCTTTGATCCGGCCCAGTCCGCCAGCATCATCTTGACGACCATCACCGATGTAGCCGGTTTTGGCATCTTCCTGGCACTGGGAACGCTGCTCGTGTCGATGCGCCATTGACGCTGAACCTCGACCGCCACTCTCCGGCAGCAGTGCTTCAGGTGATCCTCTCGGCCCGGGAGGATCGCGACTGGGCATCCGGGCTGGAAACGCGCGGAAGACACCCGGTCAGGCTTGTCGCCGTCCGGGCAATTGCACGGGGTCGGCACGCCGGTGAGCGGCAGGGCCCGGTACGAGACGAAACCCGCCGTATCTCCCGCGCGGTCCTCAACGCGTCGCGAGTTTGATCGGATCAGCAACAGGCCCTGATGCGAGTTCGGCGGCCTTCATTTCGACCAACGAGAGGAGGAAGGCTATTGTCGATTCGGCGCCCTGGTTGGCGCTCGCGCGATCGGGGTGCAGCGCATCGCGGCAGCCACCGGTCGCGGCGTCATAGATGGGCAGTTTGACATCGTTCTGCCCGAGGAACCAGTCGAACGCGCGGCGTGCTTCCGCAGACCACTCGTCCTCGTTCGTGATCCGGCGTGCCTCCAAACAGGCCGACACCATGGAGTGGGCCTCAATCGGCTGCTGGTCGAACCAGGCGCGGGGCCCGCCCTTCCGGTAGAAGCCCTG
>JAFGLV010000051.1 GCA_016927855.1 Sedimentisphaerales bacterium | reverse complement strand
GAAGTCGTTGAACAGCTCCAAGCTACCGGATTCGGCTCGCGATGTCTCTTCTATACCCGTGTTGCACTTACCATGTGAATTCGCCAAGTCTTGGCCGCAATAAGTAAGACGTCCCCGGAATTTTCTTGATATCACGCTGCAAGACAGCCGACAGCAGAGCCAAACCGATGGGCCGCGGGCGTTTTTCGTGCGGTCACACTTTTCGGTCCGGAGAAAGTATTTCTATTGTTGACAGGAACCCTATATGGATGACCCCGGCACTCTCCCCGAGATCGAGTACTACATCGAACTGGCCATCTGGGGCTTCTGGAAATCGGTTTTCTGCAAGAAGGCTTCGGCAGCCTTCTGGATGCAGGCATAGAAGGCGGTGGTAGGACCATTCTTGACGTCCGTCGACATCCCCTGAGTTGTCTGCTGAGCAAGCACGCTGCCGGTCTTGGTATCAACGAGCGAGAACGTCAGCTTGGCTTGGTAGAGGCCGTTTCTGCGATCTCCTTCTTTAGTGATCTCGATAAAGTGACACTGCAGTGCGCGGTTGTGTTCCTCTGCTAGAGCCTGACGCGACGCAATAACTTGCTCGTGGGTGACCAAGCCACTGGGCATCTGCTTTTCCGTCAGCGCTTCACGAAGCGTGCGCATGACGCGTTTAGGATCCGGCGCGATCGCCTCCAGCTTGGCGTCGGGATCACTGATATTCACACGGACGATGGCGTCCAGCCCCGTAGGGGGCGGTATCAGAATCGCAGCAGCGTCCGTCAGGTCCGCCTGGTCGCGCCGGGAGAAGTTCAGCTCGTCGTGACGGAAGTACAACTCGTAGGCCGGTGGTGGCACCACCACCACGGCCATATCATGTTGATCCACCAGGGTGAAAGAACGTTGGAACGTCGCTCTCTGCTGGAAGTACAGAAAGTGGGTTCCGGAGATTTCGTGGTTACCCAGGGGCAGGTTCAAGGCATAGATCTGGATCTTCCGAGGCAATGTCTGCCAGCAGCGGGTGTCCGCCTCGGCCGTCATGGAGCCAGCAGCCCCCTGAACGGCCGCACCGACCAAGGGCACCCCAAGCCCGGCCAGTCCCCCGACATTGTTGCCGACTTCCGTGATGCTTTCTCCCACGCCGCGCGTGGTGGCACGTGAGACAGCCTTGCCGCGGAGGATGGCATCCATGCGGCGCCCGCCCCGCGTCGTCGCCTGGAACTCCAGGTCCACACCGGTAGGCAGACAGTCGCCGGGGTCCACAGCCTGCCCGTCCAGAAACAAGTCCGGGCTCTCGCACGGGATCTCGTGCTTATGAAACATCACTATCTCGGCATCCGCGCCGGTGCGCGTCTTCTTCACGCACCGCCCACGTGGCACCAACACCAGCACGTTGTACTGGCCCGAATAGAGCGGGCCCAGAAGCGACATGGCCTCGATGGACGCCATGCTCCGTTCCAGGACGGCGCTAACGTTTTGTAGCTCCGCCTGGATCTCCGCTTCCGTACGTCTCTCGCCAACCTCCCGGCGCTCCTTGCGTGACATCTTCAGGAGTTCCAGCAAATCCTGGCGTCGGGAGAAATCTTCACGAACCTGCGCCGATGTCAACTGCACACTCTTGACCGCGGCGTCGCGCCGCGAGCGAAAGGATTCCTGTTCGCCGCGCAGCAGGTAGCACTTGGCCTCCAACGCGTGAAGCAGAGTGACATCCGAGTCAAAGAGATTCTCCGTGGCGTCCGAATCGGCCAGGATCCCCGACTTGCAGGCCGCCAGCGCACTGTCGTAGTCCCCGCTATCCAGGAAGATCAGTGCCAGCAGCAGATAGGCCGCCGCCTGCTCGTAGGGGTCGCCGCGGTAGACTTTCTCGGCCTCGGCGCCGAAGGTGGACAGTGCCTTCTTCTCGCGTTCGGCGTCGTAGTACGTGTTTAGTAGGGAATCGACCTGACGCAGGCGCTGCTCTGTGGCCCCGTAATTGCCCCGGGCCAGTTCGCACATCGCACATTCGTTCAGGTAGAGCATCACGCTGGGATGGACCGAGTCGGCCAGCGTCGCAAACTGCTGCGCCGCCTCGTCGTACCGAGCGGACCAGAAAGCTTCCCGGGCTCGATCCGCTTCGCGTTCCATGCGACTGAGTTCGTCGAGCCATTCGGGCGCCTTGGCCAGCAGCGTACTGCCAGAGCCAGCCACGATCACGAAAAGGAACGTGAGCGACGCCAGGGAAGAACATCGGGATGATCTATTTGCGTCTGCCATGGAAACAACCTCACCAATGCCATCTGAGCCGAGCGGAGACAGATTAGTTGGATGGCGTTGTCTGCTCTTTTGTCAGGAACGCGACAGCATCGGCCGCGAACTTGTCGGCGCACTTCAAGAGCGCCTCTTGCGACACGGCGGCCGTTGGCTTGTCACCGATGGATTCGAAAGCGACGATTCGACACGTGCCGATCTTGCCCTTGTTCTTCTTCACCTGCTTGTCCGTCACGGTCACCATGCCAGATAGCGTGAACTGATAGGAGCCGGTCTTGATGCCCGCGATGGTGGTGGGTACGAACCAGCCCCATTGCTCGATATCGATCACGGTCTGCAATTGGCCGTCTTCGTAGACGTCGAAATGATCCTCTATCGCCGCCTCGAATTTCTGGCGCACCAGTTCCTTTACGGTGTCGCCGATGATGCCTTCCATCGCCTCCTTCATCTTGCCGGCTCGGCCGGCGGTCACCATGGCGCCGATGAGGCCCCCTTGGCCGGAATCCCGCATCTGCGCGGTTTCCGGACACCGGCCCACGGTCACGCCCATCTCCAGGTCCTGAGCGAAGTAGGCTTGCGGAATGGGTTTCGGACTGTAGCAGCCGCTTCCGGCAAGACAGACAACGGTGCACAACAGCAGCAAGATAGTTGATTTCTTCACGACTGATTCTCCCCTGATTCAAGAACTTCCGTTCTCTAGAAAGACAGGCGATTCTACACTATTTCAGTTCGGACAGCGCGACCTGGTAGAACGCACCCTCCGGGACCGGACAGGTGACTTTGTAATCGGTGGTCTCACCACGCACAAGCATCACACGCTGCCAATTCGTTTCGTAGACAGGAGGCGTGCGCTGAGCCTGACCGGCCACCGGCTCCTCATAAAACGTCACCTTGGCCGAGATCGGAAAATCCCGTCCCTGGACGTCCCAGAAATGCTGGCCGCCGCGATCGCGTAGGCCCACGCGAACTTCGAGCAGTCCGGCTTGATTGCGGCGACCCTGCTCGTAAACGACTTCGATATAGTCGGACAGCGATTTCGTGCCGAGCAGCTTGTATTCCGTCGGACGCACGAAGACGACCGACCCTTCGCGCGACAGCTCTTCCGTCTGGGCCCGGTCGACGTTGTGGACACTGTTGCATCCTGGCAGCATCGCGGCCGCCAGGGCGACGATCATCAGGTATTCATACCATGTATTTCTCATGTCTCTTATCCCCACCTTAGCAATCAACGGTAGACGGTGCCAACGCGCGACGCGCGCTTCGATTCGTAGGCATCTTCCCAGAGCACCTCGTTGGTGCTCGGGTCGACCATCTGGTAACTGACGATGACATAATCGGAGCGGGTCGCCCCCGCCGTTGCCTTGCTCAAAGCGCTAATTTGGCCGGTCAGGATGTAATCGGCCCGCCCGATTCCCGACCGGATCTTCTTCTCCAGCGAAACCATCCTCTCGCACACGACCGTTTCGTTGGCCGCACTGACGAGCTGGCAATTGAAGCGTTTCGTGACATTCGGATTCTGACGCTCTTGGAACGTCAGTGTCTCTTCGTCGGTGTTCTCCTTGCTATAGGTGGGACCCAGAAATTCGCGCTGCTGCTTGATCGTCAATTCCACTTCCCGCTCTCCCTCGGCCACCTGGATGCCCTCAGCGAGGAACTCGCCGCACAGCACGAAGTCGACGCCCAGATCGGCCAGCGGCTTACCCTCCGTCATTGCCTCGCGCACGCGCTGGCTCGTCTGCGATGTGACGAACACCGCACTGCCCTGTGCCTGCTCGCCCACACTGGCTCGCACCATGGCCAAGAAGCTGTGGGCGTTCATGCCCGTGATGTTGATGTTGGCGATCGGTCCGATCGCCACACGGGCCGGCTCCAATGCGGTACGCGTCGGCATGTTCGCCAGCAGATACGAGGCGATCTCGTCGGCGGTGTCTTCCCAGCCCGTCTCTTCCTGCTCCTGGAGAATCTCGCTGCGGACGCCCTGGGCATTGTCCTGCATGAAGAACCGGACGCGTCCCTGCGAAACGCGGTTCAACTCGATGCGCAGCCGCGTCAGGAAGATGTCCTGGTCGATCAGGAAACGCGTGTTGTTACGCACCGGTGCTAACGCGATGCGCGCCACGTCGGTCGAACCGGCCACTTCCGGCGTCGACAGAATCGCGCTGCTCATCTGCTGGGCGATCGTGCGAATGTCGCTGCTTTCCAGAAACGTCCCGCCGAGGTTGTCTTCCTCGTCGGGATGCAGGATCGCGGTCTGCGACGGCTCATGCACATCGGGGGTAGCGCAGCCGGTCCCGATCAGAGCGCCCACCAAAACAGCCGATATTATTGCCTGCCTCATGATCTGCAAAGCCTCCCTATAACAGTCCTGAATTGATGCGCAACCGCACGCTCTCTGCCATCACGTTGTGATCTTCAAGAAGACGAGACAATGGGAATCGCCATTCGGTAGACACTGCGGACATAGACACTAGTGCTCCATTACTTGTGAAATGATGGCCGCGTTTCGGTCTTCTTGCCGATGAGACAGGTGTACTCAGGTAAGGAGACCTACGATGAAGAAGTATATCGTCACGTTGACCAAAGAAGAACGGCAGAGGTTGCAGGAGATGCTTTCCCGGGGCAAGACGGCGGCCCGGTTCGAGTGGCACTACACGCCCAAGCACGGCAGTTGGCTGGACATAGCCGAAATCGAGTTGGGTATCCTGAGTCGGCAGTGCCTCTCGCGCCGGATCGATAACATCGAGACCTTGCGCGAGGAGACCGCCGCGTGGGAAGGCAACCGTGACGCCGCCGAGGTAAAAGTCAACTGGCAGTTCACGACCACAGACGCCAGAATCAAACTCAAGAGCCTCTACCCATCCATGGACGGGTAACGGAGCACTAGAGACAGCCAACTCTTTCACTACTTTTCACCTCTTGTTTTCCCTGTGCTCAGGTCCTCGCACCCACTTGCTGTCGGGTGTCCGGTCCGCAAATTGTGTCTCTGCCGCACATTCAAAGTGCCGCAACAGAAGTCTCCAGCGACGTGATTGTGGCCTGGCGGGTCGGGAAAAGCAAGAAACAACGGCCGGCCCGGCGTTTTTTTGTGGATGCGTAGAAGCGAGAAAGCGTTGGAGCGGGCCGGCCAGGGGCCGGATTGGGGTGTCGCCGCATCTACGCTTCTACCCATCTACGCATGCACGGGTTTCCCGCTTCCCCCATTTACGCTTCTACCCGTCTACGTTCCCACGTGTGCGCCATGCGCACACCTCCCCTGCTCCCCGCCGTGTCCACGTATAAGAAGGCGATTCTCGGCAGGCAAATGTGGATGGAAAAAAGGCGGGTCGCCGGATTCTTCGAGCGGAGCGGCGACCCTTCGTATCTCGTATCTCGTATCTCGTCGCTCGTATCTCGTTTGCGGCCGCAGGCCGCGTCGGAGCGGGGTCCGGCCAGAGGCCGGATGGGGGTGTCGGCGCATCTACGCTTTTACGCATTCACGCTTGTACCCCGGCCCGGAGCGGCGGCGTTCGGGGCGGTCTGGGCGCGTAAAAAAAAGCCAGCTTCCTTGCTGGCCCCCCACGGGCATGCATGGAGGAACTGGTAGGCCAGATTGCACGCCCGCTTTTTCGTGCGGTCAGGTTCGTCGGGGAGGTGAACCTGCAATTGGGTTAAAGTGCCTTTTCTCTGCGGTTCGCGTCGGCCGCGATGTTCCTTCCCTCCGGCTTAATCAGGCAGATCGCAACAGCCAGTCGCCTTCATCTGGCATCCCGACTCAGCCAGCGGCGCGCGGCATTCGGGCCGGATACACTCGGCGCAACAGTCGGCTCCGCAAGCGGGTTGACATTTCGCCTGGCAACGGACCAGGGTCTCCGCCAGGGGGCAGCCCCCGCAGGCGGCGTCGCCGGCCGCGACCTTGGCCGCCTGGCTGGGCCTGTCCTCGAAACCGGCCACCAGGCCCGTCGCGCCGACCAGTCCCACGATGACTATTACCACCAGAATCAGGCTCCTCGGCGACGCTATACTCATGGGCGAATCTCCAAATCCAGTGCTGTGTTGACTTTATGGCCGGTCCCGATAACGCACACCGGTCCTCTACTTATTGCCTATACTACTCTCGCCACAGCGCCCAGGTTCACACGAATACGGTTTTTCGCCTGTAACGCAGCATCCGGCACTGCCTAACGTTCGGCCTCGCCAGGGCGCAAAATCCCTTTGACCCTGCCGACCGGCGGGACTATAATATTGGGTTTAATGATCTGCGGACCGGATGCATATATCGGAGCGGCCCATGAATAGCGTGAAAATCGTCGCCGAAGGTATCACCTTCGATGATGTCCTGCTGCTGCCCAGCAAGAGCGATTTCATCCCCAGCCAGGCGGACACCAGCACGAAGCTGACGCGGAACGTCGAGATCAACATCCCGATCGTCTCGGCGGCTATGGACACGGTGACCGAGTCGGCTCTGGCGATCGCACTGGCCCAGGAAGGTGGCGTCGGCATCATCCACAAGAACCTCTCGATCGAGGCGCAGCGGCGCGAGGTCGCCAAGGTCAAGCGCTCCGAGCACGGCGTCATCGGCGATCCGGTGACCCTCTCGCCCAACGAGCCGGTCCGCCGGGCGCAAGAGCTCATGCAGGAGCAGAACGTCTCCGGCATCCCCATCGTCGAGGGCAAGAAGCTCGTCGGCATCCTGACCCGGCGCGATCTCAAGTTCCTGCGCGATTACACCGTCGCGATCAGCACGGTCATGACCAAGGCCAATCTCGTCACCGGTCCAGCCGACACCAAGCTCGAGCAGGCGAAAGAAATCCTGCAAGAGAAGAAGGTGGAGAAGCTCCTGCTGGTCAACGGCAAAGGCGAGCTGGCGGGTCTGATTACCATGCGTGACATCGATCGCGTGCAGCAATATCCCAGAGCCGCACGTGACAAGCGCGGCCGGCTGCGCGTCGGCGCCGCCGTCAGCGTGCACGACTACGACCGGGTCGAAGCACTGATCGACGCCGACGTCGATATCCTCGTCGTCGATACCGCGCACGGCCATTCGCAGAACGTCGTCGAGACCGTTAAGAAAATCAAGGCCAAGCACACAATCGAGGTGGTCGCGGGCAATATCGCTACC
Organism: Sedimentisphaerales bacterium; assembly: GCA_016927855.1. GTDB lineage: Bacteria > Planctomycetota > Phycisphaerae > Sedimentisphaerales > Anaerobacaceae > JAFGLV01. Next base: position 8,113 of record JAFGLV010000051.1, on the reverse strand, counting down.
GGCGACGCGGCCCGCGAGTTGATCGACGCAGGCGCCGATGCGGTCAAGGTCGGCATCGGTCCCGGCGCCATCTGCACGACGCGCATCATCTCGGGCGTCGGCGTCCCGCAGGTCTCGGCCATCCTGAGCTGCGCCGAGGTGGCCAACAAAGCCGGCATCTCGGTCATCGCGGACGGCGGTATCAAGCAGTCCGGCGACATCACCAAAGCCATCGCGGCGGGCGCATCGAGCGTGATGATCGGCTCGCTGTTCGCCGGCCTCAAGGAAAGTCCCGGCCAGTTGGTCATCTACAAGGGGCGTCAGTTCAAAGAGTATCGCGGCATGGGCTCGCTCGGTGCCATGGTCAAAGGCTCCGCCGAGCGCTACGGCCAAAGCAGCCAGACCGAGGTCGGCAAGCTTGTGCCCGAAGGGGTCGAGGGCCGGGTCCCCTACCGCGGCGCCCTGAGCGACTTCGTCTACCAGCTCGTCGGCGGCCTGCGAGCCGGCATGGGTTATTGCGGCACGCCCAACGTCGAATCACTGATGCGAGACGCGCGGTTCGTCCGCGTCAGCGCCGCCAGCGTCGGTGAGTCGCACCCGCACGACATCCAGATAACCAAAGAGGCGCCGAACTATTCCGGGCACATGCCGGCGGAAGACTGACACGCCAGTCCTGACGTTGCACGGTTGAGGTTGCGAGGCGCGTTACGGTTGCGTTGATCGTCGGGCGGCGCCAAACACGCCAACGCAACCGAGAGCCGAAACGTGCCGCGCAACCGACTGACGACAAACGATAGGTTTCTATGACTCGTGAACTGATCGCCATTCTCGACTTCGGCAGCCAATACGGCCAGCTCATCGCGCGCCGGGTCCGCGAGCTGAACGTTTACTCGCGCATCTGTGCCGCGCACACACCTGCCGACGAACTGGCGCAGATGCCGCTCAAAGGGATCATCCTCTCGGGCGGTCCCGCCAGTGTCTACCAGCCCGGCGCGCCGCGCTGCGACGAGCAGATCTTCGACCTCGATGTGCCTATCCTCGGCATCTGCTACGGCATGCAGCTCGGCTGCCAGATCCTCGGCGCCGAGATCGCGCCCGCGCAGAATCGAGAGTACGGCCGGGCCAGTCTGAACGTGATCGACAAGAGCGACCTCTTCGCCCACCTGTCCGACGAGATGCTCGTCTGGGCCAGTCACGGCGATCAGGTCGGGAAACTCGGCGACGACTTCGCGAAGATCGCTCAGACCAAAACCTGCCCTTACGCAGCGGTGCGACACAAGACCAAGCGCTTCTTCGGCGTCCAGTTCCACCCCGAAGTCAGCCACACGCCCAAGGGACGCGAAATCCTCAAGAACTTCCTCTACGACATCTGCGGTTGCGCCGGCGACTGGAAGATGAGCGATTTCGTCGCCGAGACCGTCGCCAACATCCGCAAGCAAGTGGGCGACGCAAAGGTCATCTGCGGCCTCAGTGGCGGTGTGGATTCCTCCGTCGTCGCCGCCCTGCTGCACGAAGCCGTCGGCGACCAGCTCGTCTGCATCCTCGTCGACAACGGCCTGCTGCGCAAGAACGAACGCGAGAGCATCGTCTCGACCTTCCGCGATCACTTCCACATCGACCTGCGCGTCGTCGACTGGTCCAAGCAGTTCCTCGCCCACCTGGCGGGCGTCACCGATCCGCAGCAGAAACGCAGGATCATCGGCGCGGAGTTCATCGAGGCGTTCAAGTCCGAGGCAAAAAAGATCGCCAACGCCCGCTTTCTCGCCCAAGGCACGCTCTATCCCGACGTCATCGAGTCGGGCAGCATGTCGCGGGCGTCCCTGCCCGCGTGTGTCGAGGGCGTCCCGCCCTCGAATCGCGGGCAGGATGCCCGCGACACAGGTGCGCCTGTCACGTACGCCAAGGCCGCGAATATCAAGCTGCACCACAACGTCGGCGGCCTGCCCGCCGAGCTGGGCTTCGAACTGGTCGAGCCGCTGCGCGATCTGTTCAAGGACGAGGTCCGCGTGGTCGGCGAGTACCTGGGCCTGCCCGAAGACATCGTCTGGCGTCACCCGTTCCCCGGTCCCGGCCTGGCGGTCCGCATCGTCGGCGAGATCACGCCGCAGCGTCTGGAGGTGCTCCGCGCCGCCGACGAGATCCTCATCGACGAGATCAAAGCCGCCGGCCTCTATCGCCGCATTTCCCAGGCGCTGGCGATCCTGCTGCCGGTCTCGACGGTCGGCGTGATGGGCGACGAGCGCAGCTACGAAAGCGTCATCGCGTTGCGCGCGGTGGAGACGACCGACTTCATGACCGCCGATTTCTCGCACATCCCTTACGAGGTGCTGAGCCTGATCAGCAGCCGGATCATCAACGAAATCCGCGGCGTCAACCGCGTCGTCTACGACATCTCCAGCAAACCCCCGGCGACCATAGAGTGGGAATAAGACGCGGCGAGGGGGTTACGTCGAGGAAAGGCGTTTCGGCTCGCGCGTAACCACCTGCCGTCCGGATTCTCTCTCGATTCGTCTCAGGTCCGCGCAAATCTCCTTCAGATCATAGTCGAAACGGCGAGCATGCTCATCTCGCGCCTTCCAGATCTCCTCAAGTATGGGATCCGGCGTCTTCATAGTCGGCCTCCAAGAGCTCTTCAGGCGTGCGACTGGACATTCGTGCCCAAACCGGAGACTGGCTGTGACCGCCGTTAGCCCTGGAAGCACGCCATGACGAGATGGTGAAGAAGCAGGTCCGGCAAAGCGCGTCCGAACGGCGATTTGTCACGCCCGTGGAAACTCGTCCTGTGATCACGGGCAGCAAAGGCTGAAGGATGCTTGAGGGTCTGGGACAACTCAGACTCCAAGCTGGCAAACACCTCACGAGCCGTGCCGGCCAGCAGGTATCCAATCATCGCGCCTTGATCAACAAACGGCGCTGCTATGCCCGCCACGAATTTCTCCCGGACATCAGTGAGATAGGCACTCAGGGCGCATGGCTTTCGCACAACCTTCGCCTCGATCGGCCAGATAACACGGGGGTTCTCCAAATGAACGAAGCCCAGGTCATGCGCCGGAGGCTTAGCCTGCGCCGAATGACGGCTTTCGAACTCCGGGATCTCGTGGCCGGGGGAGAGTGCAGAGAAGCCATCAGTCTCTCTTCTCCACAGGCTCTGAATCTCAATGAAGTGCAAGTTTGCGAGGTCTCGCTCCAATTGCTCCGCTGATCTGGTGAGGTCTACCTGCGCCATTGGTCCGATGCGCAACGCGTCAAAGGCACGCCACACCCAGTCCAGGACTTGCTCCGATACGGCTTCGGCCCACTTCAACGCGAGTTCTTTGAAGACAGGGTCCTCGGGCCAGGCTTGTTCCCTGAAGGCAGCGCGCCGGCTCATGATTTGGACTCCCCGGGGCCGCGCGCGTGAAGGATGGTGCCGGCCAACCGGTCAGCATCCCGCATTGCGAGTGAGCGGGTCCAGTAGCGGCGCTGGTCCGGCTTGATGATGTAGAGCGATGGAATCTGACGCGCACCCTCCACGTGCGAGTGGAATAGAAACGCGACCCGCTGGAAGCCCAGCCCACCACTGGATGCAGCACGGCTCTTCGGCGAAAGCGCATTTTTGTACAGCAGCCGCAGTTGTTCGAAGAGGGCGTCCTTGTCCATCGGCTCGACGGTTAACATCCTGCGACCCGGCCAATCTAGGTGGACGGCAACCATGCGCACTGGGAGACATTCGTGAGTCGGCTCTACGAAGACTGTCGCACAAACCGCCTTGTCCTTGCCAAAAGTCGCTTTGAGGACACGCAGGAAGAAGCGAGCATACTGCTGAAGTTCCGATGCCTCGTCAGCTTGCCCTTTTCCCTGGGAACGAACCGTTGCTCGCCGACCATCTGATGCCCGCTTCTGCATCGCCTCGGGGATGACAAACTTGACGAAGTCCTCCACCAAGATCCATTGAGCTTCGGTCAACCGGATTGCTTTACGGATTCGAGCATCTACATCCGCAGGCGAATGCACCCCATCCAGCATTCCTGGAGAATATGGAGGCAGGGGCACGTTCAACATTTCTCTGACAAGACCTTCCTGGCGATAATGTCCAATGCGACTGCTGGTAGCAGTCAGGAAGTAAGTTGCGAGCAGGCTATTGTAGGCCAGCCAAGCAGCTTTGACATTCGTGCCATTCCTGTCCAGGTCGCGAATGCTGAGATAGCTTTGCGTGCAAATTGCCCCCCACTCCGGGTCGCTGGAACGGACGACTGCTGCGCAAAATCTGCCTTCTCTCGCGCGCCATGTTTGTTTGATGAGAAGTTGTGGCAACTTAAATGCCTCGAAATCTTTCGATGCGGCCGCATCCACCCTGCAGTCTTCGACGATGGGTAGGCTGTCAACATCCAACTCCACAAATGAGCCCGGTGGAAATTGGCGACTGTCAAGAAGCCGCTTTCCCCTAATCTGCTCCTCTTCTCTGCCGAGGTTGCCCCGGATAATTCCCTCACGTTTGAGAATTCTGCTGGCCGCGTGGAGCTTGGCGAGCGATGACAGGTTTGAGAGGCGCCGGACCAACTCCAAGTCTCGCCTCGCCCCCACGGCAAGAGTCACCCAGACAAGTGGGTCCCTCTCGGCCTCGCTGTGCGTGATCTGGTTCACATCGTGAGGCTCAATAATGAGCCGCTTGCCAGCCTGCTCGTCACGCAGAGGCTTGGGGTAGAAATAGAGGAATGTCTCTTGCGGGCTCGGCTTGGCCTTTCCGAACGTAACCACACACGCTGGCCCGACCGCTTCCGGGAAGAGCTCGAACCTAATAGCAGAAAGATTTGTGACTCCATCGAAGGTGAAACGAGAGAACAGCTTCTGACGGAGGGCTTCGGCGTTGCCCGCCCGCTGATAGAGAAGCGTGGATGCCGGCTGCACCATGGCAACCTGCCCGTCTCGCCTTAGCAGCGATGCGCCCTTGGCGAGAAACAAGGGACCGATGTCGTTGTTTGCGACGGGCCAGCCATGTCTCTTTGCCCATATCTCCGCCTTTGTTGGCGGTGCAGCTTCCTTCTTTCGAGATTTCCGCGGCACTTCCCCCGTTGAGGTCACGGAGGTCGCGATAGCATCGGAAGTGCTTTTGATGGAATTGTCACCCCAGGGTGCATTACCTACAACGAGATCGAATTTGGCTTCGCCGTCTTCTGATTGTGTTGACTCCTGAGGCGTTCGGACGCCGGGGGTCTCTTCACCGAAGAAATCCCGATCCAGAAGACGGATGCCGCGCAGACGGGGAAAGACCTTTTCGCGCTTCAAATAGTACTTCGGCTCGATAGCATCGGCCATAGCCAAGTACAAGCTGAAGCAAGCCACACGCACGGCTTCCGGGTCCCGATCAACGCCCCAGAGATTGTTCGCTAAAAGGGGCTTCAGGTCGGACACGAGCGGTTCTCGATTGTGTACGCGACGCCAGCGGTGGATTAGACGCTGGAAAGCCTTCACGAGGAAGATCCCGGACCCGCAGCAAGGATCCAAGACCTTCAGGTCGTACCGGTCATCGTTCCAGGGTAGAACGCCATCGAGTACGAAGTCCACTAAATGAGATGGAGTGTAGTAAGCCTTGCTCCTGTCTTTGTCCTCCGTCAGGAACTCTTCATACATACTGCTGATGAATTCCAGCGGGATCACATCGAAGGAGTATTCCGGCCAGAGCGTTAGTTGACGATCCTTGAGCTGCAACTTGCCGGAGACGAACTCCGACAACTTCGTGAGGACCGCAGGATTCTCGGTCACTGCCTCCTGCTCCTGCCGCCAAGCCTCATTGCGCTCGGCGTTGGTCTGATTCTCCTTGCCAGGAAAAAGGTCACCGTTGAACCGTCTGTCAAGCCAACGAAAGAGGCGATATGTCTCGTCACCATTGGCAAGAATAGTATCGAGACCCTCGTGGACATGTTTCAGTTCGCCCTCGCAACGTCCGCTCAACAGATTCTTGTCCAGAAATGGCCTTCCGTCACTATCTTTGCGGTGGAATAGGAACTGTGCAAAAATGATGCGTGCGAGGAGGTCATGGCAGTATTCGCGGACCAGACCGAGCAGGAGCAATTCCCGACGAACCACCTTGAGATTCTCTAGCAACAGAGCATCGGCACGATCACCGCTGCGAAATTTCTTCGGTTGCTGCTTGAGATAGTTGCCCGTGATAAGACTCACCCAATGGAGCAGGTCACGGGCACTGGATTGCAGAGCGTTCAGCGCGCCACCGCGAGCCCTTGGTAACTCGCGTAGTTCTTGCACTTGGAGGTCTTTCGTTTCCTGCTGCGGATTGAGCCAGCATGACCATGCCAGTAGTCTATGTGGCTCCAACGTGATGAGCAGCGCCGTGCGAGAGAAATTCCACGCCAGACGATGGGCCTGTTTGAGTGCCTCGTCATTGGCGCCGCTGGGGAACTCGCAGACCACCGCGATCGGGGCCTCGGTGTTATCGGAATTCGGATCAGCCGCAAGGATACCGGTTTCGACAGCCAAGTTGGGGAATTGCCTGTGCAATTCCAAGCCAATCTTGCGCTTCACCTCATCCGCATAGGCGCGCGCTCCCGCACCCTTTGGGTCAAAGACCTGCGGGCGGGCGGGCCAGCCAAAGAATTGATGGGCGTCCTTGTACAGCACAGACTCAGTCCAGCCAAAGCGTTTCTTCGCAGAGTAACTCGCTTGGGGCACGATTTCAAGAGTCTCGCCGAAGATTTCCGGGCCCAGAGGAGGTCACGTGGGGAGTTCTGGGGGAGTTCTGGGGACGCCTTAATTATCTCGGCCAGGAAGTGCGCCTGGGTCAGGCATTCCCGCACCCTCGGGAAACCATGTGGCCCTGCCGCTCTCGGCTGGGGACGTTGCGGTTCGTAGCGGTCCGCCTCTGGCGGATAAGACGCTGTTTCGCGATGGCACGACCCGCTGGCATATAGGCCCTTACGGGTCCGCTACAAACGGTCGATCCAATAGTCGGGCTCGCGGTGGAGATGGGCCACGGCAAGGATGAGGATCAGGGGAGGACCGGGGGGAGGACCGGGGTCACATCTCCATCTACCAATTATCGGCCAGCTTTGACAGCCTTGAGCCGGGGCCACGGGAGGGTCGCGGTGGGCCCGGCCCACCCTACGACGGTCATGCCATTGGCGAAAAGCGGAAAATCTCCTCCCGGCCGGGGCAGCGCCCCGGCGGCTCGGCGAGCGGGCTCTTTCGTCCCTGCCGGGACTTGTCCTTGCGTAGCCTTTCACCCCGGAATCCCAGCGATGAATCGCTGGGCTATTTTCTTTTGTCCCGCCGGGACGAGCGAGACTCGCCCACCGCAAGTGACTATCGATACGCGTCTCTTCGATGGCGCACGGCGATGATGTCCACGACCTTCTCCTCATCATCGATCGCGTAGATGACACGGTAGTCGCCGACTCGCATGCGCCAGAGGCCACGCCGGCCGCGTAGCTTGAGGCACTGCTGCGGCCTCGGATCGTCGGCCAGGGCCTCGATTCGGGGGAAGATCCTCCCGACGAGCGCCGGCACCAATGCTTCGAGTTCTCGGCGCGCCGAGCGAGCAAACGTGACCGCGTACTCAGCCATTGAGCTTGCCCGCGCGCTGGAGGCGCTTTCTGACCGAGTCCAGCGATTCGCGGGGCTCCTTGGCACGTCGCTGCGCCACGAGGCTATCGTAGAAGTCTTCCCAGAGCGCGGCGCACTTCTTCAGGTCGATCACAACTGCCGTCTTCTCGCCCTTTTCGTCAACGATGAACTGGAAATCACGCATATCGAACACCCCTTTGGGCAAGCACGGGGACTTGCCCCTACGCGAGTCAAGAACCCACCCTACATCCTTATGATACCGTCGGCGCGCACACGGCCAAAAGAAAAAAAGGCCGGGCAGGGGCATGGCGGGAGATCTTGCAGCCCAGCCGCCCTTGGCTGGCAATTTGTGCTGTCGTGGCGAGGGCGTCCCGCCCTTGCGACTCGCCCGCCGCCGTTTCTGGGCGAGTCAAAAACTGCCATACGAGGGCAAGATGCCCTCGCTACGGCGCAAAAGGAAAGGCCGGCTTGCTTGTGGCAAACCGGCCTTATAATTCCTGGCGATGACCTACTCTCACCCCGAAGGACTACCATCGGCCGCAGCGGGCTTAGCTTCTGAGTTCGGCATGGGATCAGG
>JAFGLV010000050.1 GCA_016927855.1 Sedimentisphaerales bacterium | reverse complement strand
CCGGGCGTGGTCGGCGCAGACATTGAACATCACCCGGTTCTCGTCGGTCACCTCCAGCTCCAGCGACTTCGCCATCTCGCGGATGACGGGCGCGAACAGGTCGGTCTCGAACACCGTCCGCTTGCCCTGGGAAATCGTCGCCAGCCGCTCCAGCCCCATCCCGGTGTCGATGCCCCGGTTCTTCAAGGGCTCGCGCGTCCCGTCCGGCAACTGGTTGAACTGCGGGAAGACGTTATTGTAAAACTCCACGAACCGGTCGCACTCGCAGCCCGGCTTGCAGCCCGGCTCGCCGCAGCCCCGCTCCGGCCCGAAGTCATAGTAGATTTCCGAGCACGGCCCGCACGCGCCGGACGAGCCGGCCGGGCCCCAGAAATTGTCCTTCGCCCCGAGGCGCACCACCCGGCCCTCGGGCAGGCCGACCGACTTCACCCAGACCTCGAACGCCTCATCGTCTTCCTCGTACACCGTCGCCCACAACCGCTCCGGGTCGATCTTCACCACCGCGGTACAGTACTCCCACGCCCAGGGAATCGCCTCGACCTTGAAATAGTCCCCGAACGAGAAGTTGCCCATCATCTCGAAGAACGTGTGGTGGCGCGACGTGCGGCCGACCCGGTCCAGGTCCGACGCCCGCAGGCACTTCTGGATGGACGTCGCCCGGCGATAGGGCAGCTCGACCGTGCCGGCGAAGAACGGCTTGAACTGCACCATCCCGGCGCTGGTGAACAACATCGAAGGGTCGTCCTTCGGCACCAGGGGCGAGCTCGGCACGATCTTGTGCCCGCGCTCGGCGAAGAACTCAAGGAATGTCCGCCTCAGCTCGCGATGATTCATCGCGGCAATTGTAGCCCGAAAAGGAAGTCAGGCAAACGTGGGGCGAAATGCGCGGGACGGCGGGCGTCAGGACAGAGTGACGAGGAAAACCGCCGCTAGACGACGTCCCACGGCCGGGTTTCGGTATGCGTCCAGTCCCGCGCCCCGTGGACAATCGCCAGGATGACCACGCGTTCCTTCTCGACCCGGTACATGATGCGGTAGCCCTGGTAAAGGAGCTCCCGGATGTCAGGGTCGTCAGCCTCCGGCACCGGGCGGCCCCTCGCCGGCAACTCGACGAGCGACTCGGCAGCGTCGAACAGCCGGTTCACGAACCGGCTCGCGTAGAACTCCGAATCGCGGCGGATGTAGTCGCGAATGGCGGCGAGGTCGGCTACCGCCGGCTCGGTCCAATAGAGCTTCACTCGGCCAGGAAGCTCGCTCTGACCTTGTCGTGGGCGATGACGCGGCCCTCATCCGCGGCCTTGAGGGCCTGCGCGAGCTTCTTCTTGACGTACAGCTCGTACATCACGTCATCCCAGGTCGCCTCGCTGGGCAACCGCTCGATCAGCTTCCTGGCTTCGTCCTTCACTGAACTCATAACGTACTTCCTCCGGTCAGCGGCTCGTTTCGTCCGTCGGCTGACGCACCAGCTTAGCTCCTGCCGGAATCCGCGTCAAGGAGGTGGACTTGGCGGCTTGGCAAAGCCCGCGCTCGGCGCGGACCTCAAGGAACGTCCGCCTCAGCTCGCGATGATTCATCGAGCGCTATTGTATCGCGAAATGACCATCAGGCAAACGGATGGGATGCGCCTTCTGCCGTTCCCTACCCCCATGCCGATGCTGTCGGGCTACCTTCCTCCCCCGGCCCGACCGGTGTTCCTGCTATCGTGGCGGAACTTGGGCCAGGGCGAAGTCGCCAAAGGGCTGTCACCATGGAAGGCATACAGGTAGCCGTCGAGTGATCCGACATAGACCGTGCCGTCCACTGCCACAGCAGGTGAGGAACGCACATCGTCACCTGTCTGGTAGCGCCATTTGAGTGTCCCGTCCGGGTTGATGGCGTATACGTTGTCGTCGTTGGACCCGACATACACCGTACCATCAGCCGCAACAGCAGGTGAGGAATGGACGCCGAAGCCTGTCTTGTACCGCCACTTCAGCGTCCCATCAGGGTTGAAAGCGTAGAGGTGGTCGTCCATTGACCCCACGTAGACCGTGCCGTCTGCTGCCACAGCGGGTGAGGATGTGACAGAGCCGTCGGTCTCGTATCGCCACCTGAGCGTGCCGACTGGGTTGATGGCGTAGAGGCGGTCGTCGTATGACCCCACATAGACCGTACCGTCTGCCGCAACGGCAGGTGAGGATGTGACGGAGCCGTCGGTCTCGTAGCGCCACTTGAGCGTGCCGTCCGGGTTGATGGCATAGATGTGGTCGTCGTAGGACCCGGCATAGATCGTGCCGTCTGCCGTCACCGCCGGAGAAACGTATACCCAGCCATCGGTCTCGTAGCGCCACTTGAGCGTGCCGTCCGGGTTGATGGCGTACAGGTAGTCGTCGGAAGACCCGACGTATACCGTACCGTCTGCCGCGACTGCGGGTGAGGAGTAGACTCTCTTATTGACAAGGTAGCGCCACTTGAGTGTACCGCTTGTGCTGATGGCGTAGAGGTGGTCGTCGGAGGAACCGACATAAACCGTGCCATCTGCCGCGACTGCGGGTGAGGATTTGACGTAGTGGTCGGTCTGGTAGCGCCACTTGAGCGTGCCATCGGGGTGGATGGCGTAGAGGCAGCTGTCGGAAGACCCGACGTATACCGTGCCGTCAAACGCTACGGCTGGAGATGGTCTGACGGTGTTGGCGGCACCGAAGCGCCACTTCAGCCTTGCGACGGTCACGGCCTTGGCAGCTGACCATCCCGACGTCAGGCCCTCCTGGTCTCTGGCCTGTGCCCTCAGCTGATAGCATCCAGTGTCTCGCCACATGTGAGTTGCCCCCACGGTATCGCCGGATGAAACAAAGCTACTCCAAGTTGACATGTCGCCGTCGCCCCAACTGAAGCGAATCGCCACACTGTCGCCATCCGGGTCGATCGCGAAACTGGCGAACTCGTAACTGCTATCCGGCCTGCCGGCCGAAGGCCCGGACGGAATCGCCGGCGTGTCGGGCGGCTCGTTGAGCGCTGGCTTCCTGCACACCAGCGCGGCCAGCGCAAGGACTGCGGCAAGGACGGCGATTGTCAGGACCGCACGGCTGGTATTCTGTCCTGTCAACACTGCCTCCCTTCGACACCCGAATCCTAGGTCCGGACAGACAAGATGTCAATCGGCGGCAACT
>JAFGLV010000049.1 GCA_016927855.1 Sedimentisphaerales bacterium | reverse complement strand
TGCGAAACCGCGATGGCCAAGGTCATGGGCTTCTCGCTGGTGATGCACTTTCCCGAGCTCAACAGTAGCCTGTTGGATTTCCTGGCCACGCGACAGCAGCTTCGCGGCGGTGGCGTCGGTGGCGCCCTGTTCGAAGCCACCGAGGAATACCTGCAGCGACAGCATTCGCGCGGCCTGTACATGGAGGTTTTGCCCGACGACCCGACCGTGGTCCAGGACCCGGCGCTGCTGCGCGAGAACCAGCAGCGGCTTCGGTTCTACGAATACTATGGCATCCGGCCGATTATCAACACCGAATACGAAACACCTCTCGGCGCCAGCCCCGCGCCCTACCTGCTATTCGACGATCTCGGACGCGGCACACCGCTCAAACGGTCCGAGTGCCGCGCGGCGGTGCGCCTGATTCTCAATCGCAAGTACGCTCAACTCGTCACGCCGGACTACATCGAGCGCGTGGTCGAGAGTATCGTCGACGATCCCGTCCAATTCAGGAAACCACGCTACGTCAAGACGCCGCCCGTCGCGACGCGCAAGGAGCGCGTGGAGACCGCCTTCGAGCTGATCCGCGGCGACGTACACGCCATTCACCACGTGCGCGACCGAGGCTATGTCGAGCGGCCGGCACGCGTCGGCGTTCTCGAGCAGGCGGCTATGACTACCGGCCTGTTCGCCAAGACGACACCGCGTCATTTCGGCGAGGAGCACCTCCGCGCCGTCCACGACGCCGATTTCCTGGCCTACTTGAAGGTCGTGTGCGAGAAGATCGCCAACGGGACGCCGATCTATCCGTACGTGTTTCCGATCCGTCGGCCCGAGCGACGACCCAAAGAGCTGGCGGTTCGCGCCGGTTACTACTGCATCGACACGTTTACACCGCTGGACCGCCAAGCTTACCAAGCCGCCAGGCAGGCAGTCGATGTGGCGCTCACCGGCGCCGAGGACGTGCTGCACGGCCGCAGGGTCGCGTACGCACTGTGCCGACCGCCGGGACACCACGCCGAACGGCGCACGTTCGGGGGATTCTGCTATTTCAGCAACGCCGCCATCGCGGCGCAGTTTCTGAGCAAGCACGGGACCGTTGCGATGCTCGACATCGACTACCACCACGGCAACGGCGCCCAGGACATTTTCTACCAGCGCAACGACGTGCTGACTGTCAGTCTGCACGGCCATCCCAACCATTCGTATCCGTACTTCAGCGGCTTCGTCGACGAGCAAGGCGAAGGACCGGGCAAGGGATTCAACCACAACTTCCCGCTGCCTGAAGGGACGGATGAAACCCTGTACCTGCAAACTCTGGACAAAGCCATCAAGCATATCGAACGCTTCAAGCCCACGTTCCTGATTGTCTGTCTGGGCTTCGACACCATGAAAGGCGACCCGACCGGTTCGTTCGTCTTGCGAGCGCCGTCGCTGCGCCAGATCGGTCGGCGCATCGGCCGACTGCGGTTGCCCACGTTCGTGGTACAGGAGGGAGGCTACAGCCTCCGCAACCTGCGCCAGGGAGTGGTCGCTTTCTTTGGAGGACTGTCCGAAGCCTTGGCAGGTGAATTTGCAGAGGTAAAGAAATGATTGGAACATCGCAAGGGGTCGTCGCCGGTCCGTCGGTGCGAGGGGTGCCCCTGACTGTCGGTCTGGTCTACGATCTGAGAGACGACTATCTGGCTCAAGGCTACAGCCAGGATCAGGTGGCTGAGTTCGATTCCGTCGCAACCATCGCCGCGTTGGAGCAGGCGCTCCTGGCTCTGGGCTATGTACCCGAGCGCGTCGGCAACGGTCTGAGCCTGGCCCGCCAGCTCGCGGCCGGCAAACGGTGGGACCTGGTCTTCAATGTCGCCGAGGGCCTATATGGACGCAGTCGGGAGGCCCAGGTGCCGGCGCTGCTGGAAATGTACGGCATTGCGTACACGTTTTCCGATCCTCTGGTCTGCGCGCTGACCCTGGACAAAGCGATGACCAAGCGCGTGATCCAGTCGGCGGGCTTGCCGACGCCACGCTTCAGTGTGGTCTCGTCGATGAGTGACGTGGGCTCCGTGAGACTCAACTATCCGCTGTTTGCCAAGCCTCTGGCCGAGGGAACCGGCAAGGGGGTGGACGGCAAGTCACGCGTCGAATCCCCCGAGACGTTGAGAGTGGTTTGTGCGCGCCTGCTGACGGTGTTCCAGCAGCCGGTGCTGGTGGAGGAATACCTGCCCGGCCGCGAGTTTACGACCGCCATCCTGGGGACAGCGCGCAACACTACGGTGCTGGGAACGATGGAATTCACCATTCGCGCCGGCGCCCCGGCTGCCGACTATTCCTACGAAGTCAAGGAGCAGTGCGAGCAGTGCGTGGACTACTTCCCGATGCCGACCGGACCGCTGCGCGAGCAGGTGGAAGAGCTGGCGTTGCGCGCGTATCAGGTGCTCGAATGTCGCGACACCGGCCGCGTGGACATCCGTCTGGACACTCAGGGACGTCCCGCGTTCATCGAGGTCAATCCCCTGCCCGGCCTGCACCCGACCCACTCGGACCTGCCGATGATCGCGACCCAGGAAGGCATGGCCTACGAAGAGCTCATCGGGCGCATCGTTCACAGCGCGCTAGCCCGCCAGGAGTCGGCATCATGCCGCGTCGAAAGACCAGCGTCTTAGTCCTGTACAACAGCCCGAAGAAAGCCTATGCAGACCAGACGTTTGCTGAAAGCGAGGCGGGTGTCCTGGCTGAGGTGCAGGCAGTCGAGAAGGCGCTGAGCAAGCTGCGGATCGCTCATCGCACGGTCGGCATTCGCGCGTTCGAGGAATTGGCCGCTGCCCTGTCGGCCTCCGACGAGACGGTCGTATTCAATCTCGTCGAGGGTTTCTGGGAGAATGCGGAGCAGGCGAACCTGGTGCCGTCGGTCGTACGCAGCTTCGGCAAGGCCTGCACCGGCAATGACACGAGGGGCCTGCTGCTGTCGCTGGACAAGTGGCAGAGCAAGAACCTGCTGGTGGCAGCAGGATTGCCTGTGCCCAAGGGCCTGCTCGTCCACCCAGGCCAGTCAGTGCCTGTGCGCGAGCTGTTCGAGGGTCCTTACATCGTCAAGCCGGTGGGAACGGACGCCAGCGAAGGTATCGACAGGACCAGCGTGATCCGCAAACCAGGTAGAGCCTTGCGCGACGCGGTCCGGCGGATCCACGACCGTTGGTCCGAGCCGGCATTGATCGAGCAGTACATCGAAGGGCGCGAGCTGAACATCTCTGTCATCGGCCGCGACGGCGCGGTTAACGTGCTGCCTTTGGCGGAGATCGACTTCAGCGCCTTCGAAGCGGATCGGCCGCGCATCGTCGGCTACGAAGCCAAGTGGCTGGCCGACAGCTTTGAATACCATAACACGCCACGAGTCATCCCGGCGCCGCTGCCCAAGCGACTGGCCGAGCGCATTCGCGCGCTGGCAAAAGACGCGTGTCGCGCTTTATCGTGCGAGCACTACTGCCGCGTGGACTTTCGCCTGGACCGGGCGAACCGGCCTTACGTCCTCGAGGTCAATGCCAACCCAGACATCTCACCCGACGCCGGGTTCGCGGCCGCGATCGAGGCCGCAGGGATGTCGTACGAAGCGTTCGTCAAGCTCACGATCGACAACGCGCTCGCCAGAGGGTTATCTCGTATCTCGTCGTGTCGCGGGCATCCCCGCCCGCGCGTGGCGAGGGCATCCTGCCCTCGATTCGAAGGCGAGACGCCTTCGACACGACGAGATACGAGATACGAGATTCGCTGGTGTCAGCCCTCCGACCGGCAGATCGTGCTGTCGTTCCTGGCTGAGACCGGCTTCTTCCGCCCCGATGAGATCGAGACCGCGCGGGAGGTCCTCGACGCCGCACTGGCGGAAGGACCACAGGGACATTACCAGTCGTTTGTGGCATGCGTCAATCGCGAGTCTGATTGCGGATTAGAGGGGACTCGTGCGTTAAGAAGGATCAATCCGAAATCCGAAATCCGAAATCCGAAATCCCTCCCCGTCGGCTGGGTCTGCTTCGGTCCCACGCCTTGCACGATCGGCAGCTTCGACGTGTACTGGATCGGTGTGGCGCCTTCCTGGCAGGGTCGGGGAATCGGTGGCGCACTGACTGCCTTTGCCGAGAAGTGCGTTGCCGAGCGCGGCGGCCGCTTGATCGTCATTGAGACGTCGAGCCGCGAGGTCTATCTGCCGACGCGCCGGTTTTATGAAAAGCTCGGGTATGCGCAGGTCGCGCGCGTGCGCGACTTCTACGGTCGAGGGGACGACCGCGTGATCTTCACCAAAGGGTTGTGAGAGACCTGCCTGCTCGCAGTGTGTTCGTCAGAGCATCGTAGGGCGAGCGTCCTCGCTCGCCAGTCGTGCGGGACGCACGACCTATGGCGTCACCGGCGCGGTCTCCGCTTCGATGCGCTCGATTTCCGCGCGGAGCGCCGCGAGGCAATCCTGGCAGAGCAACTGTCCCGAATCGATCCGCTGGGTGCTGGTTGTCGGAATGCCAATGGTGCCGCAACATTCGCAGACCGTCGTCTGCACCGCGTGCGAGCCAATCTCCGCCAGTTTGGCCTCCGCTTCGGCGCGCGCCTGGGTCTCCGCCTCCAGCCGAGCTTTGGTCGTCTCGACGACCTGGGAAAAATCCCGTACCTTCTCCAGAAACCGCGCCTTCAGCCTTGCGATGGTCTCGCTGGTCTCGCTCTTGACACGCCTTTCCACCGACGCGGCGAGACTCCGCTGCCACATCTCCAACGCCACCGCTTTTGCCGCATCAAGGTCTTGAGCCGGTGCATCCGCGTCGTTCGGTTGCAGTGGCCTGGCCTGGGGCTCGGTCTCTCCCGGCAGCTTCACTTCCCACCACCATCCGTCGCCGCGCCGACTCAACGTTCCAGGCAGGCACACGTACTGAGCCTGCTCTTGTGCCGGCTTGCGCGGCTTGGCGGGCGCGCTGCGTTTGGCCGAAGACCTGGGCCGGGCGGCCGCCCGCCGTGGCGCTTGGCCCTTCGGGCGCGACGACGCGCTGCCTCGGCGGCGCGACGGACGGCTCTTGCGTCCCGCCGATGCCGGCGGCGCGCTTGCCTTCGCCCTGCGAGAGGTCTGTGTGGCTTTCATGCTAGTCTTCCCGCATCTCGGTCTGCGTATATGCCGGCTTGATGCTCTCGAAGTTGGTCTCTTCAAACGATCGGGCCTCCTGATCAGACAGACCCGGCTGCTCGACGACCCACGGGGTGATGAAGACCAGCAGCTCGCTGTTGATGGTATCCTCGCCCTTGAATCGGAACAGGCGTCCCACCAGCGGCAGGTCGCCCAGCAGAGGGACCTTGTTGACCTGCTTGGTCGCCTGCTTCTTGCGCAGTCCGCCCAGGACAACGGTCTGACCGCTCTTGACGAGCAGCTTCGTGTCGGCTTCGCGTTTGTCGACGACCGGCTGAGGATACGTCACACCGATCCCGGCCACCTGCACTTCGCCTGTGACGACGCTGAAGACAGGCCGCAGGTGCAGCCGGATCAGGCCGTCACGTCTGGCCAGATGGGGTGTCACGTGCAGCTCGACACCCACTTCCCTGAACGCCGTGGCGCCGATGCTGCCTCCCAGCGCGGATTCCTGCAATTCCTGGTATGGGATCTCCGAGATGATTTTCATTTGCGCGGTCTCGTTGTCGAGCACGAGGATGCGCGGGTTGGCCAAAAGCTTGGCGTTGACTCTCTCCTCCTGAGCTTTGAGCAGGACGTCGATGTCTACCGCGGAGGTCAGCCAGCCGAAACGCAGCGCGCCGGTCGTGCTTTCAGTCTTGGCGATCGTCCCATCGAACCCGGCGTTGGCGAACGGATCCGTCTTCGTGCTGGGATCGGGATTGCCGAACGCGTCGTAGGTCGTCGCGGTGCCGCCGTCCCAGCGGATGCCGATGTCGAGCCGGTCCTTGCTCGTGAGGTCATAGATCCGCGCCTCGACGAGGATCTGAGGCGTCATCCGATCCACCTCCGCGATGAACGCCGTCATAGCCTGGACTTTGCCTTCTTTGTCAGTAACGAGAATATGGCTGGTCCCCTGAATGTATGAGACCGATCCCGACTCCGACTTGAATTCATCCAGCGATTTGACGACTGCCGCGATGTCGGCGTAAGTAATTTCGAAAATCTGGGTGACGTCTTTCTCCGGAACCGTTGGCATTTCCTCGCGGGTCAGAATGCGTACGACGTTCTCGCCCGCGACGTAATCACAGCCATGCGCCTCCAGAATGCTGCGCAGCGCCTCTTCCAACGTAACATCGGTCAGCGTGACGGTGACTTCACCCTTGACGTTGGGACTCAGGACGGTATCGACGTCCACCTGTTCCGTAAGGAGTCGAATGACGTCCTCGATAGGCATCTTCCGCACGTCGATGCTGATGGTCTTGGCCATGCGGTCGCGGAGCGACGTTGAGGCGGACGAAAGCGGCGACTCGGCACACCGGCCTCCTGAGGCAGCGACGATCGCCCAGGCGATCCAGACCCCCAGCGTGGGCTTGAGCCATCTGATATGACGCGCATTTGCGGCAGAGCGTTCCATGGTCATTCCTCTGTATATCTTATAAGCCACCTTCGCGGCTCTGTTGTGTCTCTTGGACCGGCGGGCGGGCTGAGACCGTCAGTCTCCACCTTCGTCCGTCGCGCTCGAGTTCGACGCCATCTTTCCCAATCGCTATCACAGTCGCGCCGGCCACTTGCTCGCCTTCATGGACGAGGCGCGTGCCGACGATAGCTGCCGGTCTGTCTTCGCTGTAGAGAACGCCTTTGACCTCCAGGGTCTCGCCGGCCGCAACGGGTGTTGCATCGGGCTCCAACTCCTGTGCCGGTTGCGGCGGTTCGAGTCTCATCGGGTCGTGGCTGGCAAGCTGGAACGCCGGAGGAATCTGCCACTCGATTTCGATCGCGCCGACCTCGACGGGCGCCGGCGGCGCGACCTCAGGCGTGTCAGCTTTGGCTCCGGCGGGCCCCCCAAAGGGCCGACGCACGATCACCAGTAATGTGACCGCCAGAACCGGGATCAGCGTCTTCATCACAACCTGTCGCATGCCCTTGGGCCTGTCCTGTGCCCCGCGAGGCTTCGGACGAAGCTTCTGGGCCGAGGCCGGCTTACGCCGTTTGGGCGCGACCGCCTTGAACCATCGGGGTGACTTACGGGCCGCCGGCCCTCCCGACGACTGCGGCGGCCACGTGCCAGCGGCCCTCTCGTCAGGCAACGCGCGCTCGCGCTGGGCCGTGGAGACGGTCGCGACCGGTTCCGGCTCCGGCTGCGGTTGGGCTACAGGTGACGGCACCTGCCCCGACGGCTGAGACTCCTGCCTGAGCAGCTTGTCCAAGTAGGACGCCAGGTCCTCATCGCGGGACCTTCTCTCGATCTTCTCGTTAGTCTGCGCTGCCTGCATTCAGGACCACCACTTCATACCACTTGTTTTCGCACCGCTCAGCCGCCATGCGGCCTTTCGACCAGCAACGCCAGTTCCATCGTGACTCGTGGCTCCGTCGACTGGAACCGGGAATGACTTATCGTAAACGACTCGACAAACAGGACGGGACGATGTCGTTCCAGGGCGTTGAGAAACGTGGCGAACCCGCCGAAGCGCGACGTGAAACCGACCTCCACGCGCTTTTCTCCGAGGCGCTCGCTGCCGGACAGCGTGTCAAGTCCCTGCCGGCTCTGAGGCCTCATCGCAAAGGACCCCACTCCGGTGTCGCTGGCGAGTTTTGCTATCTCCAGCACCAGGTCCGGAGCCGCTTCGAGCTCGACGGCGAAATCGGACACGCGGCTACGAAGCTCCTCCACGGTCTCCGCCAGGCGCGCCTGATCTTCCTTCTTAGCCGCGGCCTGGGCTACCATATACTGCCTCTTGGTCTCCTCAAGCTTGGCACCGAGCTCCCTGCCGCGCTGCATCTGCGGTCTGACCATCAGCAGACAGAATCCCACCGCCAGCGCCAGGCAGGGCACCCACGCAGCGGCCACAATCGTAAGATATCTGTTCCGAACCGTCATTTGGGCTCACCCGTTGTCCGGTTTGAAAGTGCAATTCAGTTCGTAGCGCACGACATTTTCGCCGTCGAGCGTCCCGGACTCTTGCGAGACCGTGACGGCCTCCAGACACGGCCCGAGCACATCGGAGGACCGCAGGCGCTCCTGGAGTTGCCGCACGGCGCAGTACGACACCTCTCCGTCGTAGCCGCACACGCCGATTCCTAGGCTGCGCACCGGAACGCTGATCGTGACGGTGGTCTGGGGGTTGGTCTTGGAGAGGACCTTCCGCGGCATAAACTCCTGGCGTGCCTCGAGCTTGGTGAGGATCAGCACCTCCGGCAGGCTCTCAGTCACGACCGTCAGCGCCGGCGTCCACTGCGTGTGCCGCTTCAGCGCCGTCTTGATCTCGCCCAGCACCGCGGTGGCCGTCGTCTTCTGCTCTTCCAGTGACCGCTTCATTTCCATCGCACTGGACAGTGTCCCGAGCACGCCCTCCAGTCTGGCGAGCTGCTGACTCTGGATCGAGACGGTGACTTGGCGATCGAGGTAGATGCCGACGAGCACGAAGGCGACGATCAGAGGCACGACGATGAGCAGGCACGCGAAGGCAATGCAGCCCGGCCGACTTCGGATGGGAATGCCCTCTCCGCCCAATAGATCAATCGTATACATTCTCACACACCCCTACTCAGTTCTGCTCGTATCTCGTATCTCGTGAAGCGTGAAGCGTTGAACGCATCTACGCATCTACGCTTCTACACTTCACGCTTCAGGTGCGACGCTTCCCGAGCGACGAGATACGAGATACGATCTAGATCGTCCTCATCGCTAATCCCACCGCCACGGTCAACGCCGTACCGGCTTGGTTGAGCAGCTCTTCACCAGGCGCCTGGACCTGGCGCGCCATCTGGCCGACAGGGTTCCAGAGGGTCACCTCGATCGGCAGCTTGGCCGCCAGCAGCTCGATGAAACCCTGCGCCTCAGCGAAGCTGCCACAGACGAGCATTCTGGCTATGCGCACGGAACGGTTCTGGGCCGCGTAGTAGCGCAGCGTCGTGACGACGTCCTCCACGAGACGTCCACACGCTCGCTCCAGGCAAGTTTGGAGCGTGGAAGGCAAGGCCGCAGACCGTAGGCTGGAGGCGGTAGGCGCCTTCGGCCTGCAGCCTCCAGCCTCCAACCTTGATTCTACACTTTCACACTTCACGAGGCCCGCTTCACGCTGTGACAGCAACGCATCGCGCACCTCCTCCGTCGTGGCGCGCATCTCGCGGGCGATCTCGCGAACAATCTCATGTCCGCCGCAACACAGGTCGCGCACGAACGGGCGACCAGCCTGATCGATCACGGCGATCGAGGCGTGCGCATCACCCACATCGAGCAGGACCGGCTGCGGCGGAGGACCGCTCGCGGATTGCGGATCGCCGATTGCATATTGCGGATCATCGTCGGCACACGAATCCGCAGTCGTTAATCCGAAATCCGAAATCGACAGGCAGTTCAGCAGCGCCAGGCCGTCCACGTCCATCAGCACACATTGAAGCCCCGCGTCGCGCACGAGCTGTATCCTGTCCTCGATCAGATGGCGGTTGGCGGCCACCCAGAACCCACGGGTCTTGCCGTCACGATCGGAGGTGACCTGGTGGTCGAGCGCGCCGTCGTCCATGCTGAAAGGGCACATCTGCGCCGTCTCCAGTTCGACGGCGCCTTGCGTCTCCTCCGGCGGCAAGGTTGGAAACTCGAACCCTCTGACGACCACCTCCGGCCCGCGCAGGCCGCAGACAGCCAGTTTCTTGCCCGGCCCGAGCGCCGCGAAGCACGCGCGAACCGCCTCGATCGTGTGCACGCGGTGCAAGTCGGGATCGTCGCCCCACGGCGCGACCAGGACCACAGCCGCACCGGCGATGACATACTCCTCGTTGCGACGGCGTAGCCGCACCATGCGGACCGACGACAAGTCGATATCCAAACCGACCAGCGGTCGCTGCATCAGACGTGGAGGTCTCTTCTCACCCACGCAAGCCATCCTTTTGTGTGAAATGCACTTAGCTGTATTGTCTTCGGCATTCCCGAGGGGTGACTTTAGCGAGCGCGATGCAACCAACCGAACGTGGATCGCAATCTGTCCGGACGCCGTCCGGTCAGTTTCCGGGCCGATAATCGTGCCAGCCGGCGGGCGCCGGGACGAACTTGCCGCGCAGGCCGATGTCGCCAGGCAGAATACCGGTGAGCAAACGTCGATCCATGTGATAGCTCTTGAGGTAACCGTTGGTGTTGATGACGCCGATGACGCCTCGGATCGCCTCGGCGATGGAGCCGTGGACAACGAGGTAGTCCTGGTAGCCTCCCCAGGGCTTGCGTCCACCGTAGACGCCGCGCTTGACGTTCTCGGCGCCCCAGCCGCCACCGCCGACGGTAATGGCTGCTTCCAGCACCATCGGATCGGGCAGGTGCCTCTGGAAGTAGTCCTGGCTGCTGTTTGGGTCGTCTGGGACAGGCGGCGTGGCGTCGGGATCGTCTGGGCGGCCCACGGGAATGAATTCGTAGCCCGAGACGCTGGGGGTCCCGTCGATCAGCGTCAGGCCGGGGTCCACGACCTTGATGACCCCTTGGGCGAGCAGGCCCAGCGCGTTGGGGTTGCTCGGACTGGGTTCTGAGCTGCTGTCGTGCGAACCGTCCACGTAGACGGAGTCGGCGATCCAGATGTTGCCGGTCGCGGCGATCGTGATCTTGCCTTTGACCACCTGGTCGTTGTTGTGGTCGTCGGCGTCGCCTCCGATGATGACGTTGCCGTTGACGAAGATCTGTCCGCCGGGCTCGGAATCGACGCCGCCGAACGACTGGGTGACATAGGTGTCCTCGATGGTCGCGACGAAGCGCTGGCCGGTGGTGTCGGCGTCGTTCGGCGCCATGTGGTAGGCGTAGATATCGTACCGCTCGAAGCCCTGTCCGTTCGTGCCCGGCCGGATGCGGAAATCGTATGTCTTCCAGTCGCTGTCCTGCTGAAAGCCGCGCACGGTGCAATCGTTCGTGATCCGGACCCTGCCGACGCCGTCTTCCACAAAGAACTCGAGCTGCACTGCCGGCTGCGCGTTGGTGACCTGCGAGATGGCGCTGGGCGTGAGGCAGTATTGGGTCTTCGTGCTCGTGCGAAAGCGGTTGATTTTTGTCTGCACGGAGCTTTCGTCGGTGATCTTGCTGGTGGGCTGGTTGAAGTAGATGCCGTCGTCGAAAAGGCCGATGACACCGCTGTACTTGTCGGAGCCTCCGCTGGTGTAGCGCGACTCGACCATCGCGACCGGCGCCTCGAAGTCGGGAGATCCCGAGATGTAGATGTCCCTGAGGTCGGGATAGTCGTCCAGCTTATTGATGCTGATCGGCATGTCGATGAGTTCACCGCTGACGAAGTTGACCTCGTCGGTGCCGCTGGCGCTGGATGGGATGCGGCACATGCCCATGTCCCAACCGCTGACGGCCTGCACGACAAGGACGTCGACGGTCTTCTCGAACGCGCCGCTCTCGCCGCGACAGAGGACGCGATAGACCGGACGCGCGCCGATGAACGTGAACAGGCTGACTTGGTAGGTGCAGGAGCCGTCCGGAAAGACCACCGCTCCGGTCGCACCCGGCGCGCCTTGTTGGAGCGTGCTGAGCATGTCCTGCTGGCGGCTCATCCAGAAGACTGCCTTCTCGTAACCGGCTTCGGCTGCCAGCATGGCCGCCAGCTCCGCCTTGGCCGAGACCGCCTGGCGTCGCGCGCCGTAGCCGACCGCCAGCAGTCCGACGCCCAAGGCACTAAGGACCCCCAGCGAGACCACCACCAGGCCGAGTGCGACGCCGCGGGCGCGTGAACGCGGCGCGTTCACGCGGTATCTCGTATTTCGTATCTCGTATCTCGCTGCTTCGCGTGGAGTGGGCCTCGTGACGCGTGACGCGTGACGCGTCTCTCGTTCGTCGCTCGTCGCTGGTCGCTCGTCTCTCGAAGAACCGCCTTGCCTCTTGAGCGACGCGCGACGAGAGACGAGAGACGAGGGTAGCTTCACGAGATACGAGATACGAGATGCGAGATGCGAAACCAGTTGGCGTTTCAGGTCAGCCATCGCGGACTACCTCGGCCAGATATTGCGTAACAGCGCGGCGGTCATCACCGGCGTGGTCTCGTCGGTGTCCGGATCGGTGAGCGTCACCTTGAGCCGCACGCAGCCTTGGCCGACGCCGGCGTAGGCGGTAAAGCTGAATGGACCCGTATCGGAATCCGCGGTGACGTGCTCCGCCAGGACCGTTGTCGTGACGCCTGTCGTGTTCTTCGATCCGCCTTCCGCCGGCACCGCGCCGGGTGGATACGGTCCGTAGTCGACCTTGAGCTGCCCGCTCTCCAGATAGAACAACGCGTAGGCGGTTGCGATTCGTTCCGTGTCCATGACGTCGTAGCTGTCGGAGGCATCCAGAGGCACATCCCAGTAGCGGAATTCCACCGCGTCGCCGAACACGACCGACACCGCCTGCGTCGGATCGCCGCGAACCGGGGTGTAGACGCCTTGGTCTACCTGGTACAGGGTGTAGCTGCCTCGATTGGCCCGACGACCGAGACTGCCGAAAGCGGCCCGAACGGTCTGGGCCTCTTCCTTCTCTTTGCTGTGCGCCAGTTCGTAGGTCTTGGTCCAGGCACGATTGCCGCCGTCGAGCAGTATCCCCACCGCCAGAATGACAATGAAGGACACCGTGCCGGCGATCATCAGCTCGACCAGAGTCATGCCGGAACGAAGTGTGCTGCGTGCGCGACTCACTGGGCCATTCCTTTTTCCGTCCTGCTGGTGCGAACGCCTCCGAGGCACCTATTTCGCATGTGCGGCACCGTGCGTGCTGGCGGGCCGGTCGAATCAGCCATCAGATCCGTCGAGCCGCACGTACGTCGCCAGGGTCACCGGCTCCATCTCGACCAGGCGACTTTCAGAATCGTCGGCGAACCGTACCACGACCGCGAGTTGGCGCAGCGCCGCCGCGGCCTGCCCGTCCTCGTTCACATCCAGATACTTGAGCATCGCCAGCATCGGGGTGCCATCGAGCGTAATGGAATACACCGCCTCGTTCAGCGGCGCTCCCAGGCCCTCCGGTGTCGTGAATCCGGCCGGTATCGCCAGCGGCGAGAACCCGAGCCCGAGGATGGACGGGTCGTATTCCGTCGAGCCTCCGGTGCTCTTCCAGTCCTCGATCAGCAATTGGGCGGTGCGAGCGGCCGCGACTTGGGCACGGGCGATCTTGCCGTGCCCGGCCGCGTAATACTGACAGTGCAGCGCACCCAGGGCAGCGACCACCAGAACCACGGTGGCCACCATCACCTCGACGAGCGTCAAACCGTCGGCATGACCGCCGCGTTGCGCCTCCCTGCGCCTGCTAGTCGTCCTGCGACCTTCCATCTCTCGTGCTGTCCACATGTCATCCGTGCCGGTCGCTCATGCTCAAAGTCGCGAGGTTTTGAGCCATCCATCGCGAGCCATCGGGATTACTCGCTGCTGCCTTCCGCGAAGGTGGCGACGTAGCCGTTCGCCGAGTTGCAGGTGAGGGTCATCGACGGCGGCGTGCTGGGCTTGCCGCCACGCGTGGATGATCCCGCCGTACAGGTAATGACGAACGAGACCTGTCCACTGCTGGCCGAAGCCGAGGTGATTGCGTAGGCGTCGTGCGAGAAGTAAGTGCCGTCCAGATCGGCGTTCGAAATGCCGATTTCGCTCAAGCTCGGCGCGGTGCTGAAGCTGCCCTTCTCCGCCGCATAGGCGCGCAGCGCCGACGCGATCGTACCCATTCCCGCCTTGCCCTCGGACCACTTGGAGGCGTCGATCCTACCGCTCATCAGCGGGACCGCTACCGCCGCCAGAATGCCGACGATCAAGACAACAACCATAAGCTCGACCATCGTGAAGCCACTTCTGCCCTTCATGCTGCACCTCCCAAAATCAAACGTTCTCAGGAGACTCCCTGCCTCCGCCTGGAAATGTACACCGTACGGAACACACCGCACCGTGCCCAAAGTGGATGATCCATCACCCCGTGGTTTCGTGTCACTTATCGGCAGAATCAGCCATCGACTTTGCCGATATTTTCGTTCATGCCGTTCCGGTCCGTTAACAACGGCCCGTCGCGGTCGGCGCTCGCCTATCCGGCCATATCGGAAATCGTGAACACCGGCAAATACAGCGCTACCACCGCCACCAGCACGATGGCTCCGATAACCACGATCATCAAAGGCTCCAACAGGCCGGTCAGCGTGTCGATCGTCGAGGTAAGGCGCCGCTCGTAATGCTCGCTGGTTTTGCGCAGGACTGCTGCGAGCGAGCCGCTCTCCTCGCCAACCTGGGTCATCTTGACGACCATGTTGGGAAAGAAGCCCGCCGCCGCCATGCTTATCGCGATGTTGGAGCCACCGGTAATGTGCTGCTTGGTCGTGGCGATGGCCGAATCGATCACGTCGTTGCTGGTCATGCCCCGGAGAATCTCGAACGCATCGAGCACCGGTACGCCTGACTCCAGCAGCATCGCGATCGTGCTGCAGAACGTCGCGACAAACGCCTCTGAAATGAGTCTGCCGAACAGAGGCAGGCCGAGCACCACCTGACTGAGAACCTTATGTCCCTTGCCGGTCCGGGAGAAGACCACGCCGGCGCCGGTCAGGACCGCAACCGCAACGATCAGGTACAGGGCGTTATGGCTGAGCAGATCGTGGAACTGCATGAACGCGCGCGTAAAGGCCGGCAGCTTGCCGCCGAGCTGGTCGAAGATCGCCCGGAAACGCGGCACGACGAACACCATGATGGCGGCGACAATCGAAGTGATCAGGACCAGTACAAAGACCGGATACGCCAGTGCCCCTTTGACCTTCCGGATAAGCCGGTCCCTGCTCTCGAAATATTCCGCCAGCGTTTGCAGGGCCTGGGCCAGGTTTCCGCTGGTCTCTCCGGCCACGACGATCGCGATGGCAATGCGCGCGAAGATATGAGGGAACTCTTTCAGGCCGTCTGAAAGAGGCCGGCCCTCACTGACCTTCGCCAGGGTCCGATGCAGTACGACCTTGAGTTGGGCATTGGTCGTGTCACCTGCGACGATCTCGAGCGCGGTCGTGATGGCGATACCACCTTCGACCATCGTGCTGAGCTGCCAGGACAAGGCAGCCAGCTCCGCCGACTTGACGCGCCCACCGCCCGCGACGGCGCGCTGTCGTTGTTTCTTCTGCGCCGCCGTCTCCTCGATCGATATCGGGGTCAGACCTCGGTGGTGCAGGATATCAAGGGCTTCATTCGGTGTGGCTGCCGGCAGCACCCCTTCGCGTCGCAACCCGCCTGTGTCACGGGCTATGTATACGTAACTTCCCATCGTGGTTCCCCAGCGGGTTCCTTCAACTCTACTTGTCGACGGTCGAGGCGACTCGGAGAACCTCTTCCGCCGTCGTCTGCCCTCGAAGCACGGCGCGTACGCCGTTCTCCAGCAGGCCGCCAAAGCCCTTCTGGCGTGCGGCCTCCCTGATTTGGGCTTCGCTCTGATTGTCCACGATCCGCTCGGCGATGTCCCCGTCGACCACCAGGAACTCGAAGATGGGCAGCCGACCGACGTAGCCTGTTTCTCCGCAGGCGCTGCATCCTTTGCCATGCTGAAACACCACGTCCCGAGCCTGCTCGGGGTCTATGCGAAGACGTCTGAGCATATCTTCGGTCGCCTCTACCGGCTCTCGACAGTGGTCGCAAATCTTGCGCACGAGTCGTTGAGCCATGATGAGATTCAGCGTCGAGGCCAGCAGGTAGCGTTCCACGCCCATGTGCGTGAGCCGGCTGATCGTGCTGGGCGCGTCGTTGGTGTGGAAAGTGCTCAGCACCAGATGGCCGGTCAACGAAGCTTTGATCGCGATATCGACGGTCTCCTTGTCGCGCATTTCGCCGATGAGGACCACATCCGGGTCCTGGCGGAGAATCGCGCGCAGGCACCGTGCGAAATCCAGCCCGATCTCAGGTTTGACTTGGATCTGGTTGATGCCCGCCAGGCGATACTCGACGGGGTCCTCGACCGTGGTGATGTTGACCGCAGGGTCCTTCAGGTAGTTCAAGGCGGCATATAACGTCGTGCTCTTTCCGCTGCCGGTCGGCCCGGTGACGACGATGATGCCGTGCGGCCGACTGAGCATGGACCTGAACTCCAGCAGCGCTTCGGGTTCCAGACCGAGCCGGTACAGATCGTGATTGACCGCGCAGGCGTCGAGGATACGCATGACCACCTTCTCGCCGTAGATCGTCGGGATCGTGGAGACGCGCACGTCAATGTCTCGCCCGGAGGTGCGAATGCGCAGCCGCCCATCCTGGGGCAGGCGGCGCTCCGCGATGTTCATCTGGGCCAGAATCTTGATGCGTGCGACAACCGCGGCCTGCATCCGCTTGGGAGGCGGGACCATCTCGCGCAGCAGTCCGTCCACGCGCATGCGTACCACGGTGGTGTTGGCCTGGGGTTCGATGTGGATGTCACTGGCCCGGTTTTTGACGGCCTGTTTCAAGAGCAGACCCACGAAGCGAATGACCGGCGCCTGGTTGGCGGCTTCTTCGCCGCCGGCGTCGACCTGGGGCATCTCTTCTATCTGAACGTTTTCCGTCGGGCCCTCTTCAGTGTCAGCCTCGAGCGCGATCAGGTCGCGCAACTGACGTTCCTCGATATCGGAGCTGTGGTAGAGGAGATCGATCGCCCGGTTGATCTCCCTGCTGGAGCTGACCGTCGGCTTGATGGGCCGCTGCACCTTCAGCACAACCGTGTCGATGGCGAAAACATCCAGCGGATCGGCCATCGCGACGACCAGCTTGTCGCCCTCTTCACCGATGGCCACCAGACAGAAACGCTTGGCAATCGCTTCAGGCACCATCCGCGCGATGCGCGTGTCCACCGTGGTCAGGTCTTCCAGGTTGACCCTTTCGATCGCCAGATGCTCGGCCAGCGTGTTCGTGAGGGTCGAATCGTCGATAACCTCCAGACGCAGCAGCACTTCGCCCAGGCGTCCACCGCTCTTGCGCTGCTCAGCCAGGGCCCTTTGCAGGTCCTCAGGGGTTATCAGACGTCGCTGGACGAGCAAGTCCCCGAACTGAAGCCCCGGATCGGCGCCGAGCAACGAGGAGGTTTGCGAGATTTCTGTCACGTCCGAATTCATGTTTCTCCTCGTGCGACATCTCCCGACAGCGTCCAGCCAACCGTTTCTAGGTCGTTTGCACGAGCTCCTCCACGAGCGTCTGGTCCTCTGGCTGGACACTCTCAGGGACACTCTCCCCGGGCGTCTCGAAACCATCGAAGAAGGCCGACAGGTCCTTGTGGATTCCTCTCCTCGGCTTGCCGCGACTGACCGGTTCGATCGCGTCCGAGCTTCCAAGCAGTTCCTGGGCCACCTGGCGATACTCCATGGCCCCACGGCTGCGCGGGGCGTAGACCAGCGCCGCTTCTCCGGCGCTCGGCGCCTCGGACAAGCGAACGTCGTTGTGAATGACCGTCCGAAAAACGAGCGACTTGAAGATATCACGCACCTGGATCTGAATCTGCCGGCTGACGACGGTTCTGTCCTCGACCAGGGTCAGCAGAATGTGGAGGCTTTCGGCTGAGCAGGAATGGAAGCGTCGGCGAATCAAGCGGACGGTCTCCAGCACCCGGCGCAGACCCTCCAGCGAGTAATACTGGGCCTGGACGGGTATGATGACGTCGGTGCTGGCTACCAGCGCGCTGATGGTGAGTATCCCGAACGACGGGGCACAGTCGATCACACACACGTCGAATCGGTCCCGGACCGACGCCAGTCGGCGCGCCAGGACCAGCTCTCTGTCATCGACCAGCGACAGCTCGATTTCGGCGCCGGCCAGAACGATACCGGCCGGCCCGAGCGTGACCCGGCTCATCTGTGTCTGAACCAGCGTATCGCACAGGGAAACGCTTGGGTCGGTCAGCGCATCGTATACCGTCCGGTCGAGGACGTCCGGATCCCAGCCCAGGCCGATGGTCGCGTGCCCTTGCGGATCGAGATCCATGAGAAGAACGCGCTGGTTCTGCTCGGCTGCTGCCGCCGCCAGGTTGACCGCCGTGGTGGTCTTGCCGCACCCACCTTTCTGGTTGACAACTGCAATTACCTTCATTTGTGGTGATCCTCCCAAGCACCATCCATATCGGTCTTTCCGCGGGGCGCCTTTAGACCGCCGGGACGAAAGTTGCCTTCCTTGACCAGAATCTGTAATGGCCGGCAGCCAACCTGCCGAATCTCATAATGCACCGGTGGAGATGGCTGTCGATCCGGCCGCACCGCCGCCGGCGCGATGACAGAGTGACCTTGGACGGAATCGGCGACTATGGCTCGGATCTTCTGTACTCTGAAAGAAGCCGCCGCCTGGCTGGGGACGACGGAATCGCGCATCAAGACGATGCTGGCGGAGGGCCTTTTGCGTGAGTTTCGCAACGGCGAAAACCGACTGCTGCGCGTAGCGGACGTGCGCGCTCTGGCGGCCGTGCGATTCTCGGACGAACAGCCATGCCCGGCTTCGACACCCTACGGGCCAATCGAGCGCCCCCCAGCCGACAGTCTGACGCAAGAGGTCCTCGCGCCGGATATCCCACTGCCTCTAACCGGCACAGCGCTACTTGACCCGCCGGCTCGCCACACCGAGACTGCGATGCTTCCCGACGGGGACGAGAGCGAAAGCCAGTCACTGTTCACACCTATAACACCGCAATGGTCGCCGTCCACCGACTCTGTCGAAACCGGGCGACAGCCGCACACGTATCGCGAAACCGGGTCCCGGAGGGCCGAGCCGGAGAGTTATCCGCCGCCCCCGATATTGCGCAGGTCCCGCATGACCAGACCGGCGGTCCGAAAAGGCTTGTGGATGGGGGTCATGGATGATCGTCCACCCGCGATCATCGCGCTGGCCCTCCTGATCGCAGGCGTCGCTTCGTCCCTCGGCGCCGGCGTGTATTTCCTCTTCAAGTTCCTCGGCTGACACCCGCCGCACGGCAGCACGAACGACGCACGCGCGCCACACTGCCACCCAAAAGAGGCACAAACATATCCGCAATTGGCTTGACGCGGTCCTCCAGACCTGCTACAATAGGCACGATGTGGCCCAGCCGCCCCCGGCTGGGATCGCCGCCGAAGCGGCGGTGCCACCGGGTTTGGAGGACGGATTGGGTGAACCCCTGGTTTCAGACAGCGAGTGTTGTCCTGGCGGCTTGCCTGGGTATGGTGCTGGGCCGAAGGTCACGGCGTCTTGTCACGCCTTGTTGGCTGCTTGGGTACGCCTTCTCCCTCATCCTCATCGCTGTACTCGCCTTGGCTCGACATGGTTCGACGCTGCAGTTCGTGCCGCCGTTTTCATGGATCGTCACAGGCTGGGCCAGACCCATCTCTTTGGCGCTGGCCATCCCGCTCGGCGTGTCCACCCTCCTGAACCGTCTGCCTCGCGCGGGGGAAAAGGTGGCGGTGTGCCTGGTGACGAGCCTGCTGCTGCTGTGGTCCTCGGTTCTGCCCTGCCTGGCACCGGCCTGGGTAAAGGGCCGCCTCGTTAACCTCGAAACGACAATCGACGCCAACGGCGTCTGCCTTCAGAGCACGAGATATACCTGCGGACCGGCGGCAGCGGTAACCGCCTTGAGGAAACTGGGCCTACCTGCCGGAGAAGGTGAAATCGCGATACTGTCGTGCGCGAGCCCGGTAACCGGCACCCTGCCGACGTCATTGTGCAAGGCCCTGCGCAATCGTTACGGCTCTGACGGGCTCGAATGTCGCTACCGTCTCTTCGACTCCATCTCGCAGCTTGGCGATTCCGGCATCACGCTGGCGGTGGTGAAAGATGCCTTCCTGCTCGATCACTGCGTGACCGTTCTCGCTATCGCCGACGAGACCGTTACGGTCGCCGATCCCAGCGTTGGCCTTCGGTCGATGTCCCGCGCCCAGTTTGAAGCCATCTGGCGCTTCTGCGGCATCGTCCTGAACCGTTCCGGCCCCGAGGAACACCCAGACCGAGATCAAGGGTAAAGCGAAGGATTGGTCGCCTCCACGGCCTCCAGCCTCAAGACAGTCCCACCCGCCCGAACGTGAAGTAGAAAAAGTAGCTCGTACCGAAATCCCGGACCAGGCGGTTCAATACGGCGCTGCGATTCTGAGACTGCATGGAGTTGTGGATCTGCACAAACGTCACGTACCGCCGAAGGGTCTCGGGGCTCACGTTGAACTTGCTGACGTCAAGCTTTCGCCCTTGGACACCATGGTACAAGAGGATGGCCTCCTCGTAGAGCGTGGGAATCGTTCGATATCCCAGGCGGTCGAGTCGCTCTAAGTTGGCGACCACCTTGTCCACCTGGCCCGTGAGCAGGTAGCAGGCCATCAGATACTCGAAAGCCATCCGGTTGCCAGGGTTGCGCTCGAGAAGCGCCGTCAGCAGTTCCTCCACGGAACTATCGCCCGTGACGGTGTCACTGTCGGTTGGCATGTATGAGCGTATTCGATCGATATGAGTCACTTGATCCGGCGCGAAACCGTGGTCCAGACCGTCGAGCAAGGATTCGGCCGTGCCGTGATAGACCGGATTTTCACTCAGCGCGTTCAGATACGCGCGCGCCGCTTGCTCCTGCCCCTTGATGATGGCGATCCAACTGAGCCTTTCGAGGACATGTCCGAAACGTCCCCGCACCGCGAGCAGTTCCGACGCCAACCTTTCTGCCACATTGACGTGACCCAGTTCCAGGAAGAGGTCGCAGAGCCTGGACTGCGTCAGGTCCGACTCGTCACCCTCGTGCGTCAGTAGCAGGGCCGGTGGCACTTGGGGGAATTCGAACATGTCATAGGGCAATCGACCGGTATGATACAACGCGCGGATGATGTCGTGGTTCACATAGATGTTGCTCTGTCCCTTGGGCAATTCGCGACCCAGCTCCAGAATCCGGTCCCATTGCCGCTCACGGCAGTAGTAGTTCGATAGGACGAACGCCTTGCCCGTTTTCTCGTGACTGGCGCCCAGCGAGATGGCCAAGACTGCAACCGGGACGCCGATCACCACCGCTTTCCTGAGGATCGCCGGAAGCGGCATTCTCGCGCGGTCATGCTTCTTGCGAGTCGTTGCCGCCCGTTTCTTGAGGACCGGCCACCTGGTAAGCAAGAGCGTGAGTGCGGCTGTGAACGGGACGAAGCCGTAGAGCAAAATAACCAGACTCTTCTGGAACGGCGTCAGAGCGCCTGTCAACGGATCAGAGAACGGCGTCAAAACGAGCAGCGCCTGTTGCGGCGCTACGAGGAACACGTGCCTCGCCAGAGCCCAGACAATCCCGACGCCTGCCGGTGCTGCCAACACAGCCAGCCACGCATCCCGGCGTACGAAAGCAGCGTAGAGGATCGTCATGAGGACGAACACCAGCAGCCCGCCTCCGGCGGCTAGCCAGAACACCAACGCCGCCATGAAGAGATAGAGAACGACACGCATCACGACTCTTGTGGGTGCGGCGGTCTCGAAGACCAGAGAGAGAAACAGGCCCATCGAGACAGCCAGGCAAGCCGTAAGAGGGTGCTTGTATGAAGCACAAAGCGTGAAGAACGCGATCGCCGGGAGCATGGATAAGACCTCCCGGCCTTTGCACCCGGCCCGGACGAAATGCCGCCGAGCCAGTTCGGCCAGGCCCAGACCAACGAGCACGATAATCAGGACGCCAAGCCATGAGTGGTAGTAACCCTGCGAAAGCAGTCCTGAGACATAGACTACAAGTCCGCCCGGCGCGGCGAGCGAGTCCCGAAGGAACGACCATCCGGTGGCAAACGGGCAGGCGTCGACGATGGTCCCGAAGGCATAGTAGGTCAACCGCGGCTCCGTAACCAGCCATAGGTACAAGAAGGCCAGTATGAAGAACAGCGCGCTGTTTGGCATCCGTTTGATTGCCGACCACATGGTCTGGTTCTTCCTCATTCGATGCGGCAGCTTACTCGCGCTGTTGCCAGGGATCGGAGGGCTCGGCTTTCGGCGTCGCACCGCTGATGGGAATATCCACGACGCCTGACGGCGCAGAACGAGCGGCCTGGGCCAGCGCCGTCTTGCCGGCCTCGACTGGGCCGGTGATCAGTTCCGGGACACTGAACGCTTCCAGCAGCGAGTCGTAGTAGGCCGGATCGCGCTGTGGCAGAATAAAAGGCTTGTGCGCCCGGCCGCGCTCATCGACGTAGCTCAGATACGTTCGAGTGAAAGGCCCGCCCGGCCGTCTGCTGCTGAACGCGATCCAGCGGCTGTTGCTCGACCAACTGTGCCACGATTCGGAGTGGTCGCTGTTGACCTCCAGCTTGCGATACTCGCCTGTCGCCAGATCCATCAGGTAGAGATCGCTGCTGGGCTGGTAGATCGGAAAGCACCCGTAGCGACACATGCAAAACAGCAGAAAGCGTCCGTCCGGCGACACTCTCGGCAGCAGGATACTCAGACCCGTCTCTTCAGCGGACAACACCGTCTCAGGCACGCCCCAGTGATCCGTTTCCACCTCATAGGGGATTCGTCGAAGATCGTACCTGACCTGGTCGTAGTCCTTCGGCGGCACCGTGTCACGATCCTGCCACAGGATCGGCGCGCTGCAATAGTAGAGATGCCTGCCGTCGGGAGACCACGCAGGATAGGTCTCGAGCCGGTTGGGTTCCGACAGCGGTTCAGGGCACATCGCCTTCTGACTGGCCACGTGGTAGCAGACCAGTGCCGAGTCGAGATCGAGCACGTCTCTGACCTCCGTGCCGGCGGTCTGGAAGAACTGGCGGACCTTGTTAATGGAGTAGACGGCCAACGTCCCGCTCGGATGCCACGCGGTGTAACCCCACTTGGCACCCACCTTGCCGACGGCGCCGTCGCGCGCCAGCAGCGTATAGCTCCCGTACGTCGCGCTGCGCAGGCCAATCGTCATGACGTCGGGACTGTTGCCGACGAAGCTGTGACAATTGAGGCAGCCGTGGCCAAACGATCGGCCGTGCAGAACGACCGACACGTCGTAACCGGTTAGATCGCGCTGGCGGATCTCCATGTCTTTCCACCAGGTATAGATCGGCTTCATGAATCGGTACACGAGGACGTCGTCGATGGTCTCAGCGGCGATGGTATTCGTGATGCGCCCAAAGCGGCGCCAGGTGCCGTCGGCATTCCGCACACAGACGTCGAGAAGAATCGAGTTGCCTCGGTTCTCCGCGAGCAATGCGCGCCACGGTTTGAGCGGAATGTGCACCTCGCCCGTCCTGCTGAAGAGGTCGATCGGCCGGCCCCGTTCGGAGTGGACTTTGATGAAGTAGGCATCGCCCTCTTCGAGAATGCGAAAATTCAGCGGCGCAATATTAGGCGGGATGGTAACGGCCGCATAGTCAGGACTGATGTCGGGCTGGCGCGCGATCTCGCCGCTCGCCTGCGGGGCTTCCGGAGCGCACGAGACCAGCCACATTCCCGCCACGACAACGACGCTGCCAAAGACTGCCCTACGGGCCAGGTTTCTCTGCATCCAGGTGACCTTTATGCTCAACAACAATTCGCCGCTGTAATGAGTGCGATCTTATAGAGGCAGCCACGAAATCGCAAGTGGGGCCAACAATCGCTCGCCCTTTGCCGGCAGCGCGAAGTCACGTCTCCAGCACATCCAGTGGCTCGAAATGCCGGCCCAACACAGCGGTGCTGTCGAGGCTGAGCCAGCACGCCAGCATGGTGGCATATACCTGGCGGAAGTCCGTATGGAACTTCAAAGAGCCTTTTTCCAGGTGGGTGAGGCTTGGATGGGGTCCGACAAGACCGCCTTTGACCTTACTGCCGACGAGGAAGACGGGAGCGGCGGCCCCATGTCCGGTGCCGCGCCGGCCGTTCTCCGCGACGGTCCGACCGAATTCCGAGAAGGTCATCAGCAGGACGCGATCGAGCAGACCAGCTCGTTTCAGGTCGTCAACGAACGCACCCACCGATTCGGCCAACTGGCCCAGCAGAGCGCAATGGTTGCCGAGTTGGTTGGCATGATTGTCGAAGCCGCCGATTCCACCGCCGCCAAGTTCCACGAAGAAGATGCGAATGCCGACGTCGGCGCGAGTCAGTCGAGCCACCGTGCGAAGATCTCCCGCCAGGCCCAACGACGGATAATCATCGGACGCGGCGGTCTTCTCGATACGCCGGCTCATGGCACGCGCATCGACGGTGGCCTGGCGAACGAACCGTAACAACGGATTCTCCGAACTGGCGGCGGCTTGAGACGTCGGGCTGGGGAATGTGGAACGCAACACGAGGTCATCTGCGGACTTGATAGCCGGAACGACTGCGTTCTCAGCGTTGAGACCAAAGGGCCGACTGATGCGTCCCACAAACACAGCGGCGGTATCGGTCCGGACGGAGCTCCTGCCTGCGTCAACGGCTCGCCCCAGCCACCCGGTCTGCCGTTCAGGCCGCTCCGGATCGGCGGTATGCCAGATTCGCATCGCGCGTTCGTGCGACTGATCCGGGTTCGCATAGCCTACGCCTTGCACGATGCTGAGGCACCCCTCCTCGTATAAACGCAGGAACGCTCCCATGCGCGGATGAAATGCCAGCGACGAGTCGATTTTGTGCAGCTCACTTGTCGGCAGGCGCAGGGTAGGACGGTTTCGCGCGTATTCGTCGTCGGTATAGGGAACCACGGTATTCAAGCCATCGTTGCCTCCGGTCAGTTGGAGGACCACGAGGACCCTGTCGTTGGTAACGCGCGCAGACGCCGCGGCGGCCGCACGCGCGAGGAAATTCGGCACAACCGGTCCGAGGGACACTAGCGCCGAGGCGCCAAAAGCGCCTTTGAGAAAATCACGTCGAGTCTGCACCATCGCGTTCGCTCCGCTATCTAAGCCAACTGAAACTCGGGTAGAGTCATCACCAGTCGCGCGAGAGCACGCACGAGACTGCTCGAATCGCGGCGACTTTCCGGCAGCCCCCATTCCGGCGGGTCGCTCTGCACGAGCAAGTCAGCGAGGAATCGAGCCGCTGAATCAGGGCTGGAAGATCCATGTCGCTGCGCGAGGGCCCAAGGATTGAGCTTGCCGCCGTAGGGTCCATCGTCTGCCAGAAGGGCCGCGGCCAGATTATGACGGCGCACCATCGTCGCCGTGCTGATCCAGTGCTGTCCGCCGCTCCAGCCTCTCACCGTGGGTGGGTAGTACAGGCTCTGGCCGAGACCGGCGACGTCTTTCGCCAGTTGTGTCGTGGATACTATTGCTTCCGATGCCGTGACGATACCCACAGCATACTCGACAGGGCTCTTGACCCGGCGACGATACGCCTGAGGCGAGAAGAACAAGTTCGATCTCAACATAGTCTCCACGAGTCTCGCTATGTCGTAGTCTCGCGCGAAAGAGTCCGCCAACGGAGCAATCGAAGCATCGCTCGGTTCGTCGCTCTCGCTGATCAGCCAGCGATACAGCTTGCGCACGAGCGTGCGTGAGGTGGCCGGGTGTTCGAGCACCATCCGCCTGATGTCATCGGCAGTGAAGTTGCCTTGCCTGCCGAGAACCTGCTTGGCGGTGTCATCGTGCTCGCGCGGGATGTAGCGCAGCCGCTCGCGCAGGACAAACCAGCCGGTAAGAGCTCTGGCAGCTTCGCGAACGTCTGTCTCGTCGAACGCTCCCGCTCCGAGTGTGAACGTCTGCAAGAGCGGTCGCGCGAAGCCTTCGTTGGGCGCCGCCTTACGGTTGGCGCCGGCGCCGAGCCCGACGAGCATAGCAGGGTCGCGCGAGATTCCCTCCAGCAACGAAGCGAAGGAGCCCAACGCGCCGCATCGCAGAAACTGGATATGCGCTCGCATCAGACTCGGGCTGTTCACCGCTTCGGCGCTGGTGGCAAGGTGGCTATGCCAGAACAGCGTCATCTTCTCCAGCAGCGGATGCGGCGTCTCGATCATCCGGCGCAGCCACCAGGCCTGCAACCCCTCGATCGAACCGGTCGCGTTCTCATTTTCGTCGAAGCCACGATTGAACGCGTCAATGTCGGCATCGGGGCGCAGCAGCCGATCGACCGTTCGCCGGGGTCCGTCGGCGAGCGCCTGCTGGAGCTGCTCCCAGCGAGTACCGAAGCCGGCGCGTCGGTACAAGTGCGCCGCCAAGGCCAGATTCCAGGGTCGCCGTGCGTCCGGCTCGTATGGCGCCCAGGCCCGAGATAGATCGTCGCGGCGCAGCGTATCAATTCGCTCAGCCATTCCAAATCGCCTTTCAATCGCCATCCGCGCGCTGTCTACTGTCGCGGCGACAGGTCAAGCTTGATCCGCAGCCGTGCCTCGGTCAGGCCTTCATGCGTGCCGATGCTCAAGCGCACCTGATCCAGGAGTCTGACCACAGCCAGCAGCGTATCGGCGTTTGCCTGAGCCTCTGCGTGGCTTCTGCCCTTCTTGAGCATGTCATCGCGGATGATTCCCTCGCGGTTATCCTGCAGGATGGAGGCCAGATGCGCCCCTTCGATCTCGACGAGACTGTCCGTCCCAGCCAGAGGGGCAATCGTCTGCTCACCCTCCCGGCCCAGGGCTTCGATCAGGTCGCGCGTCAGCGTGTCAGTCGAGCCCAGGATCAGGTAGTCACCTGGCATGGCCAGTGTGGGGCGGAAGTTGAAACGCTGGTCCAGCTTTGTCTTGTCCTCGACGTCGATGGTGGAGAAGTAACCCACGGTGAATGTCGTGCCGGCGTGGACCGGTCGGTCGATAATCAGCCCGGGCAGGGCCTTCTGCCCGCGCGTGAAGTTGATTAGGCCCACCGCCTTCTGCCAGGCCTCTTCCATGACCGGCTTGAACTGCTGCGGATGGCGCATCCGCAGAACGACCGCAAACGCCGGTAGCTTGACCTGCGGCGTCCCGACAGCCGGGTCGTACCGCTGCTCGGCCACCACGATGCGAATCTCGGGCTCCGCTTCCGCCAGGACCTCGCTGGTCAGGTCGCGACCACTGAAGAAGATGCCCATCATGTTCTCGAAGAAGATCAGCCCCGACGTGCGCTCGGGAAAGAGATCGTCCTTGGCCGCGTAGAAACGGTGCAGGTCGCGGTACAGGCTCAAGGCCGCAATGCGTCCTGGCACGACGATGCCAGGCCAAGCACCGGCGCTGCTGTTCTGAGGCAGCGCGAACGCGGCGGGACTCGTCGCGCCGGTGTTCTTGCCATCGGTCAGCGCTCGCAGCGCCAACCCTTCTTTCTCGACCTGCAAGTCCAAAGCCAGCCAGGTCGAACTGCGGAGCGATTCGACGATACCGGCAAAAGCCAACGCCGCCAGCGGATTGCTGCCCTGCCCGTTCAAGAGCCGCGACACCTGCGGCAAGCCAGCCAGAGTTTTGACGTTCACGAAGGCCGTGCCGACTGCGTCCCTCCCTGCCGCACGCACAGCCGCTTGGAACGCGCCGTTCGCTGCCAGGCTTTCGTCCTTCCCCTGTTCGCGCAAATCGAGAGCCATTTGGAGACTCTCCCTCGAATTGGCAAAGACGAGCCGGTTGCCGAGGAGCGCATGCGCCTCGTTGCCGTCGAAGCTCCAGATCGTCGCGCCAGCGTACTGCTTGGGCACCACCTCAGCGCGCCCCTGTTTCTGGGCCTCTCCGCGCGCGAAGGTCAGGAAGAGACTTTGGAGTTGCTCCAGGAGCCGCTGATCCTCCGCGTCGATGACGATGAGCACTCTGTCGTTCGGACACACCGCCAGCGTCACGCCCGCGCCGGTGAGCTTGCGCAGACCTGTCCGCCAATCGGTGTTCAGGCTGGTCTCCAGGACGTTGACGAGGTTGAGGAACTCCTGCGTCTTGGGTTGCGCCATGTGCTGGGCAAACTGCGGCAGCGAACGCAGGCATCGCATCATATCCTCCCCCGCCAGCAGATCGAGTAGCGCCTTCGGCCGCGACAGGTGTACAGCCAACAGCGCGTCCGAGGGAATCAGTTCGGTAGCGGCCGGCGGGCTCTGCGCCGGTGCGGACGTCGCCGGCGCGAAGGCAAGAAAGGCGAAACTGAACGCAAGTCGAAGTTTCGTGGACATGCCGTACCTCCGGAATCTGCTTGTGGCCATCATCAGTACCCCAATCCCCAGCCCTCAAAGTATCTTCCCTTATACCCGATTCGCTCTTGACTGTCCCGAGAAATCCGTTTGTAGTGTGCCCGTGAGATTCATCTACATGGAGAAAGGTCTGCAACCATGAGCGTCGCCAACCCACAGTACGAACCCTCCGAGAACTGGACGCTCCGCTACCGCTGGTCCCTGCTGCTCGGACTGTTGCTGGCCTGGACCGCAAGGAGCACGGCCGAGGTCGTCGTCTATCCCGCTCCCGCAGGCGAAATCCTGTCGCGCGAATACAGGGTAGAGGCCGCGGGCAAGAGCGTTGACGTCTACGGCGCTCGCGTCCTCGACCCTCCTTTTGCAGACGAGGAATACGACTATGGCGGCCCCTACTCGTTCGCGAATTTCGACATGTCGGGGCCGGTCGTCGTGCGGATCACCTCAGCGCGATCGTTGCGCCAGACCGTGGTCCGGCCCACCTCCGCAGGCGTCAAGCCCGTCGTGGAGGACGATCATACTCTCGCTTTGACCTTGCAGAAACCCTGCAAGCTCAGCATCGAGCCCGACGGCAAGAAGGGACCTCTGCTGCTGTTCGCCAATCCTCTCCAGACGGACGCACCCAAGCCCGACGACGCCAATGTGGTTTACTTCGGTCCCGGCGTGCACAAGCCTGAGCGGGTCGTTCTGCGCAGCAACCAGACGCTCTACCTTGCCGGCGGCGCGGTCGTGCACGCGGAGGTGCTCGCTCAGGGCGACAACATTCGCATCTGCGGCCGGGGTATCCTGGACGGCTCCGACTGGGAATGGCGCAAGGGCCCCGTCGGCAACCTGATTGCGATCCGCAACTGCACCGACGTCGAGGTCAGTGGCATTACCCTGCGCGGCTCGTCGCACTGGACCATCGTGCCGAACGACAGCCGCCACGTCACGATCCGCAACGTCAAGCTGTGCAATTCGCGCGTCCAGAACGACGACGGCATCAATCCGTGCAACTCACAGGACGTACTCATCACCGACTG
Source organism: Sedimentisphaerales bacterium (assembly GCA_016927855.1). Taxonomy (GTDB): domain Bacteria; phylum Planctomycetota; class Phycisphaerae; order Sedimentisphaerales; family Anaerobacaceae; genus JAFGLV01. The sequence goes on along the minus strand of JAFGLV010000049.1, from coordinate 48,758 downwards.
CTTCATTCGCAGCGACGACGACTGCGTCGCACTGAAGGGGCTCGACTTCAGCGACCCGAACTCCAACGTCGAGCGCATCACCGTGGAGAACTCCGTCCTCTGCTGCGACCGCGCCCGCATCTTCCTGCTGGGTCACGAGAGCCGCGCCACCTTCATGCGCGATATCACCCTACGCAACCTCGACATCATCCACTTCAGCATGACGCCATTCCTGCTGGAACCGGGCGAGGACATGCGTCTGGAGAACGTCACCGTCGAGAACATCCGCATCCACGGCGAAGCCCAGCGCGAGTTCATCCGCCTACGTCCCGTGGTGAACCAATACATGCGCAAGAAAGTCCCCGGCTTCATCCGCAATGTAACATTCAGAAACGTAACGCTGGAAGGCCAGCCCGGCGACTACCTCGTGCAACTCGAAGGCGCCGACCCCGAGCACAACGTCCGCGACGTAACCTTCGAGAACGTCACCATCGCCGGTGAGAAATTGACGGCAGAGTCAACACACGTGCAAATCAGAAACAACACGGACAATATCCGCTTCCTGCCGACGCCGTGACTGCCCGCCGCGTCCCGATCTAACTGACCGGGATGGCACGTGCGCGTCTTGCCCGGTATCACATCAGCTTGGCATTTCTCACATTAGGCCGTTGGCGTGTTTGCCGTTTCGCTACGAGGGACAAACCGAAGCAGGGAAATCCAAATCGCGAAGCTCGGAACAAGACCGAAATTCGAAGGAACCAAACGCTCGACAAGTTGCTGTGCGGACTAGTGGCTGGGGATCCGAACTGCGCGTAGAAACAGTCACGGAAGATGTCTTGACCTGCCCCGCGAAGGCGCTATGATGATGGCGGTAGGCGAAGGAGATGTATATCATGGAAGCAGTGCGGGCGAATGTTGCAGCGAGTGGTTTAGCTTGCGTCCGTCACGGAACGAAAAGAGACTACCCCTTCAACTGTCAACGGGCTACTGAGATGACCAGCGATAAGGGATGTGTGTCTGCGCGCAGCCCGTCCAATCCCATAGGGACCGCGTTGGTGCATGTGTTCCATGTCAAACATCACATTATACGGGGAGGACATTTCCCATGAATGGAGCCTATGACGAACACCCACTGGTTTTCAACGTTCAGAAACTTGCATTCCTTTACGGCGACCATCAGTACTTCGCTTGGTTCCAAAACCCGGCAGAGCACACGTTGCGCGCCGTGCTGAGGTGGAAGGGCTTGAACAGAACACCGATATGGAAAAGGCTTAATGAGATCTGGAATCGGAACAGACTTGTTGTGGGCGCGTTTGACCGGTTTCCGCCTGTAACGCGTGCATTTCTGTACCATCTGCATGAACCGCTTGAGTTCCCGATCCTCGACAAGTATGTCTGGCTCGCAATGCGACAGATGGCTCCCGAGCCGTTGGGCCGGCTACCGATGAATCCTGACCATTGGGAAGACCACTACCGGCGCCGCTACATCCCTTTCTTCAACCGGCTCTTGGATGAACATGGCATCGAAATCATGAACGTCCCGCAGATAGACGATGTTGACGTGGCGATCGTTAGACGCCGGGTGTTGGATCGAGCCCTGTGGACTTATGGGAAGATCATTAAAGAAGATCAGGTCTGAGGGTGAGCCCTTGATCTGAGCTTTGGGCGGGTGTGCAGTACGTATCCTGCGCGCCCTGCAGACGGGCGTAGGCTCTTACGCCGTCTTCTCCTTCAATCGCTCGGAGATCCATACCTTGATGACGGATTGGCGCGTGACCCCGAGGCGACCGGCCTCCTTATCGAGGGCATGAATCATCCAGGAGGGAAGGGCGACGTTGACACGCCTCTGCTCCTGGTTGACCCGCGTGGCCCGTGACAGGTCCAAGTGTCGAGAGACGTCTTTGCCTTCGTCGAATCGCTTGTCGAAGTCCTTGGCTTTCATGTGGGCACGCTGCGAACGATCACGGTTGGACGATTTCGAAGGGGATGGCGGGCAGGACGCCTAACGCGGCGCGGCGTTGGTTGGCTCGCGGGCGGTCGCTTTGGGGTGCGGGATTGCGGATTGCGAAGGCGTTGACGATCAGATTGCCTTTCAGTGGGGCACCCTCGCCCTCGGGGGTGGACCCAGCCGAGAACGGCTGGGCGGCAAGTTCGAGCTCCACACCTCCCGGAAATGGATCAGCGTGGCGAATCTCAATCCCCGTCGGCGGCTGGGGCACTTCGAATTCGTAGCGCGCATTGCGTGGGCTGATGGGAAACCTGATTCGGACTCGCGCCGCGCCCCCGGTGGGGATCTTCACCGGACAGTCCGTGACGATGCCAGTCACGGCCCCACGGCGCGCGCTGCCGGTCACGGCGACGCGCAGGTCCTGCGCTGGAACGAGGTGGCGGTAGGCGAAGGCCTGCATCATGTCCTCGGCCGGCACGGCGATGCGGACCATCTCACGTCCCTCGATGCTTGCGCGACCTTCCAGACGCAAAGCGACCGGTTCGGGCGAGGGTGTTGGTGGGACGGTCAGCGTAATTCGGATTTCGTCCTGCCCGGCGGGGACCCAGCCGCCGCTCAGTGCGAAGCCGTCGGGCGCGTCTTTCAGCGCCAGCGCGATGTCGCCGGAGAAACCGTCCTGACGCAACGCGTACACCGTCAGCGGAACGGTCGCAGCGGCGCGGGCGTTGACGGTCGCGGGTGCGACGCGCAGCGTGAAACCGGGGCGCGGCGCCCCGAGCCGCAGGCGGTAGGCATACGCCTGGCCGCCCTTTTGCTGGGCGTCGCCGAGATGCACATAGTACGTTCCATCGGCGGGCAGCGCTACGTTGAGGTAGGAATCCGCATGGTGGGTGTTCAAGCCTGAGCCTTTGTCGTTGTGGTCGTCGTTGAACGCCAGTTGCGTACCGGCCGCGTCGGTCAAGCGGAGCAGCGAGTCCAGTGGCGAATCCAGCCGGCGTGCGAGGACTTCTGCAACGAACCGCTCGCCCGCTCGCCCTTGGAAACGGAACACGTCCCAGTCGCCGGGAGAATCGATACATCCGTTGACAATGACGGGCAGCGTGACGGCCTGAGCCTCGTCCTCGCGGTTGTTCGGTTCGAACTCCAGGCCTTCAGGCAGGGTATCCAGCGCGAACGGCACGCCGTTGGAGACTTGCCCGTCTTTGCACATCGAAACCATCTGCACGCCGGCGTCCTGCCCGCGGGTTTCGACCGTCAACGAAGCCGTCGGGAGGTTCCAGCCCACCGTCTCGACGACGATCTTGGCCCCGGCTGGGCCGCCCAGCGGGAAGATGCTCGTGAGGAACGGTAGCTCGCCGACGCTAAGGCGGTAGACGAAATCCTCGCGACCACGGTAGATGGCGTCTTTGACCTCGACGACGTATTCGCCATCCTCCGGAATCTCGAAGTGCAGAACGGGATCGGGATGGAAGCGGAAATCATCGTCGTATGCCAGTTCGTTGCCTTGGCGGTCGTAGAGCGCCAGCGTGGCTTGGAACCAACCAGGCACGGCGTCCGCCAGATACGGGATCAACTCCCGCGCCGCGACGGTCGCCACCAAGTGCGTACCTTTGCTCGCCTGGAACCGGAAGCGGTCCACACCGCCCGGCATGATCCTACCGTTGACGATCGCCGGTAGTGTGACATTCGTTTCGACAACCGCGCGATCTGTCTCTCCTTCCGTTTCGCGAAGTTCGGGCAGTTGTCCGACCTCGAAGACCAGCGGGTTCGAGACGCCGGTCGGTGTGACCAACCTCAATTCGCGCGCTCCGGGCTGCGCGCTGGGAGGCACCGTGACCTGGACCGTAACGGTCTCGGCGATCGCGGGGTTGACTCGGCGCCTGAAGGCGGCCAATTCCCGCCTGATCTCAGCGATCTCCCGGGTGACATTGGGATCGTCTCTTTCCTTTTGAAGCTCCTGCATCTTCGTGCGCAGCTCACTGGCTTGGCGCTGGGTGAGCGGCTTGACGTGCTTGAGCACGACAGCTTCGACGCCATCTCCGGTAACGGAAGCGTTAGCCACGCCGTCCAGGTACTGTCCGCCAACAACGACCTGGAACGTATCGCCCTGCCGGCCTCCGGCGGGATACACATACCCGATGTGGGGCTCGCGCTGCGCCGACGTCACTGATGCGAACAACGTCAGGCACAGAACCAGTGACGATCGTAATCGATTCGTGACGCGCGTCATGGTCTAGATGATCTCCCTGAGACGACCGGCGGAGGTGGCGCCGTCTTCGTACGGCGGTGTCACGCGCACTGACAGGCCTTGGGGGTGCGGCAAGGTCGCAGCCGGGTCAATGCCGAGCAACTCGTAGATGCTGGCTATCAGATCGACGGGGTAGACGGGGCGCTCTGCAACCTGTTCTCCGGTTGCGTCGGAGGCGCCGACGACGCGACCACCTTTGAATCCGCCGCCGGCGACGAGAGCGGAGAAGACCTTGCCATAATGGCCGCGCCCGCCGTTCCAAGGCGACTCCCACTGTACCTTGGGCGTTCGGCCGAACTCTCCGCAACACCAGACGATCGTGCTGTCCAGCAGGCCTCGGTCCGACAAATCCGCCAATAGCGTCGCCAACCCCCTGTCTAACTCCGGCAGCTTGCGCCGCATGGCCGGGAAGTGCTGTTGGTGCGTGTCCCAACCTCTGGCGTTGATGGTCACGTAGGGCACACCACGCTCGACCAGGCGGCGCGCGGTCAGACAGGATTGTCCCAGCGTGTTGCGCCCGTACCGTTCGCGCAGCTCGTCGGGCTCTTGCGAAAGGTCGAACACCTTGCCCGCATCGCCCAGAATCAGATCGTACGCCTGCTTCTCACATTGGGCAGAAGCTTCCAGTTGCGGATCGTCCTTCATAACGCGCTGGAGCGTGTTCAACTGGCCCAGCAGCTCGCGTCGCGCCTGCTGGCGCTCGGTGGAGATGCCCTGGGCGACGACGCCCTCGACCACGAACGGCGTCCGCGCAGGATCGCCTCCGGTGGCGAAAGGCTTATACCGCGACCCCAGAAAGCCCGCCTCGGAGAAACGTCCTTGGGGCTCGGTCAGCACGATGTAGGGAGGAATCAGGCCCGCGTATCCCGCGCCATACCCTCTGAACAGCGAGACGACGGCGCCGACGCAAGGATAGACTTGGCCGTCGCCGGGCTGGCGCCCGGTCTGAACGATGTAGGAGGCGGTTTCGTGCGCGTTGATCCCGTGGGTCATGCTGCGGATGAGCGAATACTTGTCCGCCTGGCCTGCCAGCAGAGGCAGAAGCTCACCGATGAAGATACCGTCCACATTGGTGGGGATCGGTTTGTTGAGCGGACCGCAATAGTCGTTGCCTGCCTGGGGTTTCGGATCGAACGTGTCGAGGTGGGAGGCGCCGCCCCAGAGCCAGATCTGGATAACTGCTTTGGCCTTAGGTGAGTCTTGCGCGGCCACACGATCCGCGAGGGAGAGGCTGCCCTGACCCTGCCGAAGGGATGCTCGCCCTACGTGGTCCGCCAGCAGCAGGCTGGCCGCACCGAAAAAACCTCGACGCAGCAATTCGCGCCGGGATACCGACGCACCGTTTGAATCATGTTGAGTGCTCATACATTCACCCTGTCGTGTGTTGTCAGTGCCGGTAGAGAAACTCCGCACTGTTGACCAGCGCCCAGGCCAGGTCCAGCATCGCCTTGCGCCGGTTTGCCGTCCCGGAAACAGCATACGCCTCTATGATACCCACCTCCTCGTCTGTGGGAAAGCGGGACAGGATCGTCAGATACAGCGTCGTGACCGCTTGCCTGGGGTTCCTTCCGCCTTGTAGCAAGGGGCGGAGCTTACGGCTCTGTTCGAGCTTGCGTTGGATGTGGCTGGAGTTGAGCAGGTGCAGACGCTGGTCCGGCGTCGGACGGTTGTTTCGCTGCAACTCCAGTCCGGTGTCGCGCGGCGAGCGACCGAACATCTCCAGGAAGGAACTGGTGATGCTCCCGTCGGCCAGCGCGATCGAACGCTGGTCGGCGGGGATGAAGGTAAACGGCTCCGGGATTGCGCTGGAGTAGCTTTCCGTCGTCCCGGTGATCTGGTTCAAGGCGTCGATCAGCACTTCCGCTTCGAGCCGACGCAGCGGGTACGACGCGAAATTCGCCTCCGCTCGGGGATCGTCGCTGCGCGGAACGCACGAGAGCTGGTAGGTCTGCGAGTTGAGAATGAGGCGAAAAATGTGCTTGAGGTCGTAGTGCGCGGAGATCAACTCTCGCTCCAACAGCGCCAGCAGCGCGGGATTGCTGGGCGGATTGTCCGGCCTGATGTCGTCGGGCTCGTGCACGATACCTCGGCCTAACAGCCAAGACCAGATGCGGTTGACGATGCAACGCGCGAACCATGGATTGTCCGGCTCGATCAGCCAGTCGGCAAACACCTCGCGCGGATCGCGGTCGGGAGCGAGCCGGACCGTCGTGCCGTCAGGGAAGACCGCCGAGACTTCCCCAGCCACATGATTCGGATCGAAGTAGACGATCTCCTCCTTCCATTCGGACGTCGACTTGTAGCCGATCTGCGAGAAGAAGACCGCCATGCCTGAGAGGCGTTCGGCGGGCCAGTGCTCGGCCCGCGCGCCCATGAAGGTCAGCGCGACCGCCTGCGCGATGGCGTCTGGCTCTTTGCTCTGGGCCGCGCGGTAGAAGTTGACCGGCGGCACGCGGAAGTTGCTCCCGCTGGCGGTGAGCATTTCTCGCACGAACTGGTCGTAAGGCACGTTCTCCTTGATGCTGGTGCGAATCCAGCGGTGATAGGCCTGCACCGCGTTGGGCCAGAGGTTGATGGGAAACTCCGACTTGACCCTCAACAGGTCGCTCCATTTCATCGCCCAGTAGTCGGCAAATTCATCGCGCTCCAGGAGCCGGTCGATCAGGGCGCTGCGCTTGCTCGGGTCTCGGTCGGAGAGGAACTGCCGTGCTTCCTGGGCGGTGGGCAGCGTGCCGACCACGTCCAGATAGACCCGCCGGACAAACACAGCATCCGAGCACAGCCGAGCAGGCTGAACGCCCAACTGCCTCAGCCGACTCAGGACGAGCCTGTCAATCTCCGTCGCAGGTCTCGCAACGGCACGGCCCTCAAACGGAGCCACAGCCACGCTGGACGCGGCGCCGGCGACCCCGGCTCCAAGGAGAATCACCGCTACGATGGCACATTTCTTCACCATGCCGCCCAACTCCGAATCCAGCCCAAAGCACCCAGACAACCTCGCCTTTAAGACGCTCGGCAATCCCCGCCAATTGCATGGAAGAAGCAAACTCAAACGGCAGCACCTCACGAGCGATGAACACCCGCGGGTCGCAGAAAGTGGAGAAACGGTTCGGAAACAATGCCACCCGGATCGGCTTGAGGATGTCAGACAATTCTGTTCTAATTGGCGTATTCCGCCAGTGTGGGGCGTGTCGGCCTGTCGGTCGGCTCCACGGTATCAGGTAGCTCGGGGAAAGGGTTCGATATGCGAAATCGTTGGGCAGCAGCGTTCATTGGTGCGTGCTCGATAGTCCTCTGGTTTGTGGCGTGTCCGGCGACGCAGGGTCAGACGGCGGTCGAGCCTTTCGCCCTGCGCGATGTCCGGCTGCTGAATGGGCCTTTCAAGCAAGCGCAAAACGTGGTCCGCCAGTACATCCTGGCGCACGATCCCAATCGGTTCCTGGCGCCGTTTCGCAAAGAGGCGGGTCTGGAGTCAAAGGCCGAGATGTACGGCGACTGGGAATCCGGCGGTCTCAGCGGGCACGTCGGCGGACACTACCTGACCGCTCTCGCCCAGATGGCAGCGGCGACAGGCGATCCTGAGATGCAGCGGCGGCTGGACTACATGGTCCAAGAATTGGCGGCCTGCCAGCAGAGCAACGGCAATGGCTACGTCGGAGGCGTTCCCAACAGCAAGCAACTGTGGGATGAGATCGCCAGCGGCAAGATCGACGCGCAAGCCTTCAGCCTCAACGGACGCTGGGTTCCGCTATACAACCTGCACAAGCTCTGGGCCGGCCTGCGGGATGCCTACTTGATCGGCGGCAACGAGCAGGCTAGAGAGGTCTTGGTCAAGCTCACGGACTGGTGGATGGGGGTCGTCAGCGGACTGTCCGACGAGCAGATCCAGCAAATGCTGCGCAGCGAGCATGGCGGTCTGAACGAGGTCTTCGCGGATGTCTACGCGATTACAGGCGAGAAGAAGTACCTCGACCTGGCGAAGCGTTTCAACCACCGCCAGATTCTGGATCCGCTGGTTGAGCGTCAGGACCGTCTGACCGGTCTGCATGCCAATACGCAGATCCCCAAGGTCGTCGGCTTCCAGCGGATCGCGCAACTGGCAGGCGAAACCTCGCTGCATGAGGCAGCAGAGTTCTTCTGGGAGGCCGTCACGAGCAAGCGTTCGATTGCCCTCGGCGGCAACAGCGTCAGCGAGCACTTCAACCCGGTCGATGACTTCCAGGGCATGCTGGAGCACCGCCAAGGGCCGGAGACCTGCAACACGTACAACATGCTCAGGCTCAGTGAGCTGCTCTTCTATGCCCAACCGGAGGCGCGCTACGCGGATTTCTACGAGCGCGCCATGTTCAATCATATCCTGTCCAGCCAGCATCCGGAGACCCCAGGATTCGTCTATTTCACCCCGATTCGGCCCAGGCACTACCGGGTTTATTCCCAGCCTGAGATGCACTTCTGGTGCTGCGTCGGCAGTGGGATGGAGAACCACAGCAAGTACGGGCAATTCATCTATGCCCGTTCGCCCGACAGTCTCTACGTGAATCTGTTCGTGGATTCGGTGCTGACCTGGAAGGAAAAAGGCCTGAAAGTAGGGCAAGTGACGTCTTTTCCGGATGAACCGCGCAGCAGCCTGCGCCTGTTGGCAGTCCAGCCGACAGCGCTGACGATCAGGATCCGTTACCCCGCCTGGGTCGAGGAGGGAAAGCTCTCCATCAAGGTCAACGGCGAGCCACTGTCGATCGAGGCGCGGCCTGGCAGCTACGTGCCAATCGCGCGCACCTGGAGAACAAGCGACCGGATCGACGTCGAACTGCCGATGCACACTGAGATCGAGCGTTTGCCCGACGGCTCCGACTACGTCGCACTCGTTCACGGCCCAATCGTTCTAGCTGCCAAGACCGGCACGGACGACCTGGAGGGCCTCCGCGCGGGCGAGGGACGCTGGGTACACATCCCGAACGGACCGCTGGTGCCGCTGAATGAGGCGCCGATGCTCGTGACCGAGGACGCAGAGACACTGTCCGCACAGATCAAACCGGTTGAGGGCAAGCCGATGACCTTCACGGCGTCCGCTCTGATCCGGCCCGAGAAATACCAGTCGCTGGAGCTGGTCCCGTTCTTCCGCGTTCACGATGCACGGTACATGTCGTACTGGCGCGTAGCGACGCCGGAGCAGTACGAAGAGGTTGTCGAACAGCTCAAGGCTGAGGAGCAGGCCAGGCTGGTCCTGGAGCAGAACACGCTCGACAAGGTCGTCGCGGGCGAGCAGCAGCCTGAGATGGACCATGCCTACCAGGGCGAGCAGACCGAGGTCGGCGAGCTGGAGGGCAGGCATTGGCGCGACAGCGCGGCCTGGTTCAGCTACGAGCTTCGCACCAAGCCCGGCGTGCCGGTCGATCTGCTGGTGACCTATGGCGCCCAGGACCGCCGGAGACGGTTCGACATCTTGGTCAACGACAAAACCACCGCGACGGTCAGCCTGAACCGTAGAAGCCAAGAGCTGTTTGCGCAGGCTCGCTATCGCATCGATCCAGAAATCCTCGCGCAATCCGAGAATGGGCGCCTGACAGTCAGATTCCAGGCCCAGGCGGATTCACGCACGGCCCGAATCTGCGAGGTGCGTCTGGTGAACACAAACTGGCAGGCCCCGTGATTTGGACGCGCGGTGCGAGGTGGGTGCGGCCGCCAGCCGCGTCCAATCGGCCTTGTGTGGCATCATTGATTTCTGTATAATCGCGAGGGTTCGCAGGTTGTGCTTCCCCGCACGACAGGCGAGCGGGACGCTCGCCCTACCAGGACGTCCCAGCCGACACGCAATGGTGAGAACGCCAATGAGTCTGAGTTCCCGCTACACCCGCAGAAATCGGACGTCATCCTACGCTGTCATCTGTCTTCTGTCCTCCGTTCTCTGTCTTGCGTCTTCTGTTTTCACGCCTCGGGCTTTTGCCCAAGCCGCCGCAGATGGCGCCATGGTTCTCGTGCAAGTCCCCTTGAGAGCCGCGCCGGTAGCTGACGGACTGCTGGGGGCGTCTCCTGCGAGCGGAGCACGGCTGGTCCTTCTGCGGCCGGATGGATCGACCGGAGTCCTGAGCGAGGGTTTCGACAGCGCTTGCGATCCCGACATTTCGTTCGACGCAACGCGTCTGCTTTTTGCCGGCAAGAAAGCCCCTGCGGACAATTGGAACATCTATGAGATGGCACTCGACGGCACGTCGGTACGTCAGATCACGCGCGACCAGGGTGATTGCCGCAGCCCGGGCTACCAATCGACGCTCTACACCATCAAGCCGGTAGGCGTGCCATCGGAGCCCGAATACCATCTCACGTACGTCAGACGCCAGGACAGACTGAACGAATGTGGTTCTTCGCGAGCGACTGATCTGTATTCCTGCAAGTTCGACGGGTCAGCCTCGCGCCGTTTGACCTACAATCTCTCCGGCGACATGGACCCGTTCCTGATGGACGATGGTCGGCTGCTCCTGGCGAGCTGGCAGCGGGCCAAGCTGGACCACGGACTGACTGGGCGGGTGGCACTCATGGGCGTCAACATCGACGGCGCCGACTATGCCCTCTACGCCGGCTACGAAGGCGGCCGCATCAAACGAATGCCTTGTGTGACCCAAGCCGGGCTGGCCGTGTTCGTCGAGGCCGATGATGCCACCTGGGACGGCGCGGGACGACTTGCCTGCGTCCAGACGCGTAGACCGCTGCACTCGTACCGGCAAATCACAAACGACTCGGACGGCTTGTTCCACTCGCCCTCTCCGCTGCCCGACGGGCGGATACTGGTCTCGCGCCGGCCCGCCGACGGGTCTGGCACGCATGGCGTATACCGCGTCGATCCCGCCACCGGCGCGAGCGAGCTGGTCTTCGACGATCCCGAATATCATGATATCGAGGCGAAGCTGGTGCGACCTCGCAAGGAGCCGGACGGGCGCTCTACCGCGGTTCCGGAAGACCCGGAAAGCTCGGCACTGACCGGCAAGTTCTACTGCCTGAACGTCTACACGTCCGACCTCAAACCAGGCTGGCTGCCGCCGGGCTCGGTCCAGCGCTTGCGAGTCCTCGAAGGCATCCCGGTGCGCGACGACGGACGGAGCCAACCCGTGGGCACTCCGCCCCTGGCTCAGCGCCGGATTCTGGGCGACATCCCGGTCGAGAGGGATGGCTCTTTCAACATCGAAGTGCCGGCCAATACGCCGGTCGAGCTTCAGATCCTCGATGCCGATGGGATGGCGCTGCGTAGTTGTGGCTGGATCTGGGCCAAGGACTACGCCAGGCAAGGCTGCATCGGCTGTCATGAGGACCCCGAATTGACGCCCGAGAATCGCTTCGTCGCGGCAGTGGCCAAGCCCTCGATCAAGCTGACGCTGCCTGCGGCGCAGAGGCGAACGGTCGATTTCCGCCGAGACGTGATGCCGATTATCGACGCCAAGTGCGCCCAATGCCATGGTCGAGCGAACGCGGCGCCGCGTCTGGGTAACGGAGATGGCCAGCCTGGCCGCAGTTACGAGAGCCTGCTGGCGACCGGCGAGACGCCGGAAGAAGGCAGGTACGTACACGCCGGAAGGGCCCGGACCAGCCCCTTGATCTGGCACCTTTACGGGCGCAATACCTCAAGGCCCTGGGACGAACCGGCCGATACGAGAACGGTGCGGAAGATGCCGCCGGACGGTGGGCCCGCGCTGACCGATGACGAGATTCAAACGTTCGTCGAGTGGATCGATATGGGCGCCCTCTGGGACGGGATCCCAGACGACATGAGACCTCTTCAGGACAGCAGCGATTGAGGACGATAAACGTGAAGGCAACGGTGGGAATCGCGATAGTCCTTTTCTCCCTGGTGGTGCTGCCGGCGACAGCCCAGGAGCTTCCGACCTTCACGGACGTCACGCAGGAAGCCGGCATCCGCGTCAAGCACAGCTACGGTGATTTCGATCTAAGCAACATCGTAGAGGGCACCGGCGCCGGCGCCATGTTCTTCGACTATAACAACGACGGCACCCTCGATCTCTATTTCCCCAACGGCTGCTGGCTCCAGGACGTCAGCGACAATCGGGGACGACGCCTGCGCGGCAACCTGGCCAACTCGCTGTATCGCAACAATGGCGACGGGACCTTCACCGATGTCACCAAAGAGGCCGGCGTCGGCGACCAAGGATCCGGGTTTGGCTGCTCGTCGGCGGATTTCGACAACGATGGTGACCTCGACCTGCATGTCCTCAACTACGGACCGAACGTCTTCTACCGCAACAACGGCGATGGGATCTTCACCGACATCTCGAGAGAGTCGGGGCTGGCCGACCCGCGCTGGTCTCTGGCGGCACCGTGGTTCGATTACGACGACGACGGCGACCTGGACGTGTACGTCGCGAACTACCTCGAATACGACAGCGGCAAGTTCCGCTCGTTCTACGCCGCGGCAGGCTATCCGGGTCCGCTTAGTTACAGCGGTCAGGCCGATGCACTCTATCGCAACAATGGCGACGGAACGTTCACCGATGTTGCCAAGGAAGCCAGCATCCTCCAACCGAACGGTCGCGCCATGAGCGCCGCGGTAGCCGATCTGAACAACGACGGACGGCTCGATATCTACGTGCCGAACGACGGCATGGAGAATTACTTCTTCCGCAATCTGGGCGGCGGACGCTTCGCGAACGAAGGACTGGAGATGGGCCTGGCCTTCGGCGAAGGCGGTCAAGGCGTTTCCTCGATGGGGCCGGCGGTGGGCGACGTCGACGGTGACGGCTGGTTGGATGTTTACGTTCCCGACATGGGCTACGGCTGCCTGCTGATGAACCGCGAGAAGTACTTCGAGGACAAGACCGCGGCGAGCAACCTGGCGGTCGTGTGCGGCCAGTACACCGGCTGGGGCGGCGTCCTCTTCGACTACGATAACGACGGTCACCTCGACGTCTTCGTCGCCAACGGCAACGCTCACCACGAGTACAGCGAGGAAGACGTGCTGATGCGTAACGACGGCAAGGGCAACTTCATCGATGTAGCGGACAAGTCCGGGCCTTACTTCAGAAAGAAGTACGTCGGACGCGGCGCCACCTTCGGCGACTACGACAATGACGGTGACCTCGACCTGCTGGTCGTGAACCTCAACGACAGTCCCCGTCTGCTGCGCAATGACGGCGGCAACAGGAACCATTGGCTGATGATCGACCTGAGACTGGCCAACGGTAAGAGTCTCGCGTATGGCCCGCGCGTCACCGTCAAGACTGGCGCTCTCGTCCAGATACAAGACGCCATTCCCGTCCGCGGGTATTTGTCTCAGGCCGACCCGCGCTGCCACTTCGGCCTGGGCCAGGCGACGTCGGCCGACGTGGTCGAGATCGACTGGCGCGACAAGACCACGACGGTCTTGAAAGACGTCCGCGCCGATCAGATACTGAAAGTCGTGCAACCCTCGAAGTCCGATTCGAAGGAGCTGTGATCGAAATGCACCGACATCTTGTTACTCTACTATCGGTCGGGCTCGCCGCCGGCGCCGCATTAGGCGCCGAGTTGGCGCAGAAGCAGCCCGTCTATGTTGGCGTCAGAGCCTGCGCGACCTGCCACGACGGTGCCGGGATGGGTAACCAGTGCAGCCTCTGGGTGCGCTCGAAGCACGCCCGCGCCTACGCCGTGCTGGCCAAGCCGGAGGCCAAAACCATTGTCGAGCTCAGCGGCATCCCGCGCGAGCCCCAGGAAAGTCCGATGTGCCTCGGCTGTCACGCGACCGGCGCCCATGCGGAAGAGTGGGAAAAGGATGAAGGCTTCTTCGTCGAGGACGGCGTCCAGTGCGAGCAATGTCACGGCCCAGGCAGCGAGTACATGGACCAGTCGGTCATGGTGAATCCCGAAAAAGCCATGGCCGCGGGTCTGCAAATGCCGACCGAATCGGATTGCATGGTCTGCCACGCGACCAAGGGCTCGCACGTGGCGGTTCACAATCGGCCCCAGATCGACATTGCCAAGGCGTTGCAGCGTGTCGCCCATCCGACCCCCAGTCCCTGGAAGTACGATCTCGGTCCGAAGCTACCAGAGGGAGATTCAGGCGACCACCATCCCGCCTATATCGGCGTCTTCGCCTGCGCCGCCTGTCACAAGGGCCCGATGATGGGCTACCAGTTCAGCAAGTGGCGGATGGGTCCCCACGCTCGCGCGTTCGCCACCCTCGCGACCGAGCACGCCTACGAGATCGCCAAGGAAAAAGGTACAGGCGGATCGCCGCAGACGAGCGAAGCGTGTTTGAAATGTCACGCCAGTGCCTTCTTCGAGCCGGCCGGTGGCCAGCGGGATTCGTACTGGGTCCACGAGGGCGTCGGCTGCGAGGCCTGCCACGGCGCCGGCAGCGAGTATGCCCAGGAAGCGCGGATGCTCGACGCGCGCGCGGCCCATACCGCCGGGCTCAAGGACGTGACGAGGCAGACCTGCCTGAGCTGCCACGAGAACGCACACGACAAACCGTTCGACTACGAGGAGGCCTTCGCCAAGATCGCACATCCGACCAAGCTCGCGCAAGCCGCCGAGACGCCTCGGTACAAGACTCCCTTGAACCTGGCCTTGACGCCGGATGGCAGAGAGCTCTATGTCACCTGCGAAGCATCGCATACTGCTATCGTCGTGGACGTTGCGAGCCGCGCGAAGGTGGCGGAGATCGAGGTCGGCCGGCATCCGACAGACGTCGCGTTCAGCCCCGATGGACAGAGAGCCTTCGTGAGCAATCGCCTGGATGACACCGTCTCGGTCGTCGATGTTGTCTCGCGCACGCAGATCGCGACTATTCCGGTGGGCGACGAGCCCCACGGGGTCCTGACCGACCGCTCGGGAGCATTCCTCTACGTGTTGAATACCTCCGGCGACAGCATTTCGATCATCGACACCGCGACGCTGAGAGAGACCAAGCGCCTCGCGGCCAGCCGCAGTCCCTGGTCGTTGTCTCTGGCACCGGACGGGTCCGACATCTACGTCACTAACAACCTGTCGCGGTTCGTTCCGTTCCGCGAGCCTTCGATGTCGGAGGTGACGGTCATTGATGCCGCACGGCGAGTGGTCACCGAGCGCCGGGTGGTCCCGGCCGCGAACCTGATGCAAGGCGTCGCCTGGCATCCGAGCGGCAAGTTCGCGTTGATCACGCTGAACCGCACAAAGAACCTCGTGCCGATGACCCGCCTGATGCAAGGCTGGACCATCACCAACGGTCTCGGTGTCGTCTGGCAGGACGGCCAAGTGGACCAGGTCCTTTTGGATGAGCCGAACACGTCGTTTCCCGATCCCGCCGACGTCGCTGTCACGCCGGACGGAAAGTGGGCGCTGGTCACCAGTTCGGGATCGAATCGTGTCGCTGTGGTCGATATCGCCAAACTCATAGAGATGCTCACCTCCGCGTCGGCGCACGAGCGGGAGCACGTTTTTCCCAACCATCTGGGCAAACCGACCGAATTCGTCGTCAAGCACATCGACGTGGAGTACGGTTCGCGCGGGATCACCATTACGCCTGACGGAAAGATTGCCTTCGTGGCGAACGCCCTGGACGATTCGGTGAGCGTCATCGACCTGGACAAACTTGAAACGGTCGGACGCATCGACTTGGGCGGTCCGAAAGTTATCACCAAAGTCCGCTATGGTGAGCGGCTCTTCCACGGTGCCGATATCACTTTCCACCGCCAGTTCTCCTGTCACTCCTGCCATCCCGATGGACACGTGGACGGATTGACGTACGACATCGAGCCGGACGGGATCGGCGTCAGTCCAGTGGACAACCGCACGCTGCGCGGCATCCTCGACACGGCGCCGTTCAAATGGGAAGGCACCAATCCGAGTCTCCAGCGACAGTGCGGCCCGCGCCTGGCGGTGTTCTTCACGCGGATTCAGCCGTTCACGCCGGAGGAGCTCTCGGCGCTGGACAACTACATCTGTACGATTCCGCGACCGCCGAACCGCTATCGCCCGCTCGGCGCCGAGCTGACCGAGGCCCAGCGCCGCGGCAAGATCGTGTTCGAGCGCACTATGGCCAACGACGGACAGATGATCCCCAAGGAGAACCGCTGTGTGACGTGTCACTGCCCGCCGTTGTATACGGACCGGCAGCGCCACGACATCGGCACCAAGCTGCAATTCGACCGCGAGTCGCACTTCGACACGCCGCACCTGAACAACATCTACGACTCGGCTCCCTATCTGCACAACGGTATCGCCGAGACGCTGGAAGAAATCTGGACGCGGTACAATCCGCACGACCAGCACGGAGTTACCAACGACATGACCAAGGATCAGCTCAACGATCTGATCGAGTACATCAAAACGCTGTGAGAAAATCCGTTACGAATGAGGGTGTCTATGAGCCGGATGAACAGTCGCCGCGTGTGTCTGGTGTGCATCGCGTTCAGCACCAGCGTTGCAACCGCCAAGCTGCCCTACGTCTACACCGATTGGGAGCACTTCACCGTCAAGGACGGACTGCCAAACGATCACGTCTTCTGCGTGAAGGTGGACGGGCCGCGCGTCTGGGTCGGCACGGAGAATGGGCTGGCTCGCATCGACAAACCGACCGGTGAGGTCTGGAGCTGGCAGGAAAAGGACGGACTGCCCTGGCAGGTCGTGTCGTCCATAGATGTCAATCCGAAGACGGGAGAGGTCTGGATCGGGCTGTTCGGAGGCGGCCTGGCGCGGTTCAGCGGCGGCCGCTTCGATCACTGGCACCAGCTCAACAGCGGCCTGGTCAACGATGTCGTTTATGGCGTCACCGTCGAGAACGACAACGTCTGGGCGGCTACCACCGCCGGTGCGAGTCGCTACAACACCGTTACCGGCGAATGGACGATCTACACAGAGAAGAATGCGCCGATGGAGGAGATTTGGAACTACGGCGTCTGCTATAATAACGGCAAGGTCTATCTGGGGATCTGGGGCAGTGGCGTCCTGGAGTTTGACGTGGCCACGGAAAAGTGGAAAGACTATCTGGACCCAGACGGCGAGATGGAGATCGACCTCTACCGGGATGACGGAGTGGTCCATGTCATTACGACGGGTGTCAGCTACGTGGATAACATCCTGTGGGTCAGCTCGTATTTTGGCATGTGCCGGTACGATGGGCGGCATTGGCGCGGCTATTACGAGCGTGAGACGGGACTGCCCAGCGATTTCGGCAACGCCGTCAAAGGCCGAAACGCGAATGAAGCGTGGTTTGCCACGGACAAGGGCATTGGTGTCGTGACGGACTTTGCCAGCGATACCTGGGTGACATATACGATGGACCCGAACACCCACGAGGGGATTGCCGTGGTGAGCCGCAACAAGGACGTCTTGGAGAAGGTCCGTAGTCCGCAGGGGATTCCGCACAACTATGCCCTCTGGGTGGAGTTTGACGGCAACGACGTGTGGGTGGGAACGTCGAAGGGGCTGGGCCACGCCAAGGGGACCGGCTACTATCCCGGCCTGAAAGACAGACCTGTACACACGCCGTCGGCACGCAATCTCGTCGATGCGCGCCAGGCCAATTGAACGGGAAAATGAAAGCCTTTTCGGCATGGGCTAACGTCCGTCCTACATGCTGGAAAGGCGAGGAGGTTCGCTATGAAACGTCTGGTTGTTCTGTCATGCGTGGCGCTGGCGGTCTGTCTGCCGTCGTGCCACAAGCCTCAAGAGAGGCAAGCTCAACCCGTCGTCACGGAGGACCCCGTCCA
This sequence comes from Sedimentisphaerales bacterium, assembly GCA_016927855.1. GTDB lineage: Bacteria > Planctomycetota > Phycisphaerae > Sedimentisphaerales > Anaerobacaceae > JAFGLV01. The sequence continues at coordinate 30,910 of JAFGLV010000049.1, read as the reverse complement.
GGTAGACGCTCACACCGCCGAGGTGGTCGCCAAGATCAACTCCGTCAGCGCCTACGAGGTCCCGGACCTGGCGCTGCAAGAAGACGAGGACTACGCGGAGACGACCGAGGACGTGCGGCCGTTCCGTCACGTCGAGCCCTACAAGGAGCACTTCCTGGTGCAGATGGAGTACACCGGTCCCGGCCGGGCCATCCCGGAGCCCGAGCACGTGGACACCGTCAAGGTCGGCTTTATCGGCCCGATCATGTCCACCGTCTCGGTGGCCACCGGCGGCAAGAGCCACGAGGAACCGCTAGGCATCAAGATGCTCCAGGGCGCGAGACTGGCGATTGAAGAAGCGAATGCGTCCGGCGGCTATCTCAGGCGGAGTATTCCCTTCGAACTGGTCGTCAGCAACGACAACGGGCTCTGGGGCGCTTCTGGGAACGAGATCGTCAAAATGGCCTACAAAGACCACGTCTGGGCGATCCTCGGCACCATCGACGGCGCCAACAGCCACATCGCTATCCGCGTGGCGCTGAAGGCCGAGATCACCATGATGAACTCCGGCGATACCGATCCAACCTTCATCGAGACCAACATCCCATGGGTCTTCCGCTGCATCAGCGATGATCGGCAACAAGGCTATTTGCTGGTTGATTATCTCTATCGCAAGCTCGGACTCGACAGGGTCGGCATTATCCGCTCGAGCAATCGCTATGGCCGCTTCGGCGTACGCGAAATTGTCGACGGCAGCCGGCGGTTGGGACACCCGATCATTCTGGAGATGGCTTACCAACTCGGCCTCGACGACTTCTCGCTCCAATTGGAGCGGCTCAAAGAAGTCGACGTCCAGGCGATCGTCCACTGGGGCGACGCGCGCGAGGGCGCCCTGATCCTCAACCAGATGCGGCAGATGGGGATGGAGCAGCCCTATTTCGCCTGCGACCGTTGTCTTTTGGACGAGTTCGTCACACTGGCCGGGCCGAATGCCGACGGCGTCATCTGCACGTCCCCCTGGAACCCGACCCACACCGACGAGAAGTACCTCGCGTTTCGCGAGAGGTTTCGCGAGCGGTTCGGCGAGGAACCCGAGACCTACGCCGCCCACGCCTATGACGGCATGGATATGATCCTCTGGGCGATTCAGGTGGCCGGGCTCAACCGCGCCAAGATTCGCGATGTCCTGGCCCACCGCGCCCAGCCCTGGGAGGGCGTCACGGGTGACATCGCCTTGAGTGCTGCATTGGACGACGTCGGAGAGGTGTACCTGGCCAGGCGCGAGGGCGACCGGTGGCAGTACTATTCGCGCCAGGATCTGGGTGTACCACGCGAGTATACCCCCTTGCGCGACCGAACGGAGGCCGCCATGGCTCAGGTCTCCAGGCAGTAGAGCAGGCCGCGATGGGCCGTATCCGCGTCTTACTTCTCGTTGCCCTGGCCGTCGTCGGTAGTGACGCCGTGAGGCGTTGTTCCTATGCCCCTTCGACAAGCTCAGGGCAGGCTCCTACGGGCACACTACAAGCAGCTACGCCCGCCGATCCGAATGCCGGAGAAGTCCTCATCGGCTACTTCGGACCTGCCTCCGCCTCTCATCCGCAGGCCGGCGACATGTGGTGCGCCGCTTCGCTGGCGATCGAGCAGGCCAACGCAGCGGGAGGGTATAGGGGAGCACCCTTCCACCTGATCGCGGGCTGGTCGGAAAACCCCTGGGGCACAGGCGTCAGCGACGTGGCGCGCATGGCGTACACGCACAAGGCCTGGGCCATCGTCGGCGGGATCGATGGTCCGTCCACCCATCTGGCCGAGCAGGTGATCGCGAAGGCACGTCTGGCGCTGGTCAACCCGGCCGCGACGGATAAGTCCGTCAACCAGGCCAGCGTCGCCTGGATGTTCTCGTGCATCCCACAGGATGATGTCCAGGCCGCTGCCCTCGCTCCGGCGATTGCGTCGCGCGCCGAAGGCAGACCTTTCGCGATGGTCTCAACGGTAGATCACGACTCGCATCTGTTCGTGGTCGAACTGCTGAAGGTCCTCAAGGAACAAGGGCTCGCTCCGGCGTACCACTTCGAATTGAAGCCGGGACAGGCGCTCGTCCCCGACGCGCTCGCCAAGCTCCTGAGTATCGATCCGAAGGCCGTTGTTCTCATCGCCGATGCGCGTGACAGCGCTCGCATGTTGCGCGAGCTGCGCGCCGCAGGTTGCGACGGCGTTGTCTTCGGCGGTCCTTGGATGGGACGTCGCGCGTTCGTCGAGCCAGCCGGTCAGGCCGCCGACGGAGTGGTGTTCCCATATCTCTGCGTCACTTCGGACGCGACGCGCAAGTTCGAGCAGGATTTCACCGAGCGGTTCGGCCGGCAGCCCGACTACCTCGCGGCGCACACCTACGACGCCGTGACGATGACCATCGCTGCTATCCGCAAAGGCGGCTTGGACCGAACGCGGATACGGGATGCGCTCAGGGAGCTGTCGCCTTGGCAGGGCGCCAGCGGTGAAATCCGCTGGGACGATGCCGGCGCCAATTCCAGACCCGTTAGCCTTGGCACGATAGTGGAAGGACGCATGTGTCCGCTGGTAGGGGCGAATAATCGTTCGCCCTCGCGCGGTGAGAGGCCGGCTCCTCAATCGTCGGATGAGGGCAAACGATCGTTCGCCCCTGCGCGCACGTTACGAACCGCTCGCTTCAGACTGCCCTTCGACTAGAGTCACGAAACTGTCGATCTTGATGTCTTTGAAGACCTCCACGGCTCCGCCGATCCAGCGCACCTCGACGCGGTCGATCTTCTCGCGCCGACCCAAGCCGAAGTAGAGCCGCGTGCCGTAGTGGCTTTGGTAGGCTTCGCCGCTGTGTACCTCGTCGACCAGGGTCAGGTCGCCTGCGAAGACCTTGACGCGCGCCCCGACGCCGTCGCGATTGGTCTTGGTCCCGCGCAGCTTGACCTGCAACCAGTGCCCCAGATTGGGCGAGTCGTTGCGCATGAGCGTCGGCTCGCGCCGCGAGTTGAGGACCACCACGTCCACGTCACCGTCACCGTCCAGATCGTCGAAGCCGGCACCGCGGCTGCTGAGCTTGACCTTCAGGCCGTCACCGCTCGAATCCGAAACACTGACGAACTTGCCGTCGCCGGTGTTCATGTAGAGCTCGTTCGTCGCATGATAGGTGCTGCGCCTGTCCCACAGCTCGATGTTGTCCTGGAGGTGGCCCAGGGCGACGAAGAGGTCTCGGTCGCCATCGTAGTCGAAATCGACGAAATCGTTGCCCCACGTCACCGTACGGTTAGCACCGGCGCCGGCGCCGGTGATGAGGCTCACGTCCTCGAACAAACCATCGCCGCAGTTGCGATAGAGGGAGGGCAACTGGTCCTGGTAAGCCGTCGCATAGAGATCCAGCAGGCCGTCGTTGTTGTAGTCGCCGCACCCGGTGCCCATGGTACCCATGTCCCTGCCGTTCATATCGCAAGCCACGCCGGCCAGAAGCCCAATCTCCTCGAATTTGCCGGTCCCGTCGTTCTGCCAAAGGAAGTTCTGCATCACGTCGTTGCCCACGTAGATGTCGGTATCGCCGTCGTCATCAAAGTCGATGCAAACGGTCCCCATCCCGGCGCCGCGGCTGCTGGCGATGCCCGATTCGTTGCTGATATCCGTGAAAGTGCCGTTTCCTTCGTTGCGAAACAATGTGTCCCGTGTGGGCTCGTAAGCCCGGGGGCCGACGTAAACGGGATGCCCACCGATGGTCCGTTCCACGTGGTTCTCGTAGGTGAAAGCAATGTAGCTCGAAGAGAACAAGTCGAGGTCACCGTCGCCGTCGGCATCCAGGAAATTAGCGCCGGCGCCGACCTTATCGCCGTCGCCCACGCCGGCCTCTCCAGTGACGTCGGTAAACGTCCCGTCGCCGTTGTTGCGGAAAAGCACGTTCGGCCCGAAATTGGTGACGTAGACGTCCTGGTCGCCGTCGTTATCGTAATCTCCGACCGCCACGGCCAAAGCATGGCCGAGGTCGCCCAAGCCGCTCGGCTCGGTCACGTCGGTAAACCTCCAGTGACCCTCGTTGCGGTACATCGCATTGCGCGGCGGTGTTTCATAGTGAGTGCCCTTCAAGGCGCCACCGTTGAGGAAGTAGATGTCGATGTCACCATCGTTGTCGTAATCGAAAAGCGCCAAGCCGGAGGCGACGTTCTCCACGATGTAGTGGCTCCCGCTGGAGCCGTCCGTGTGTACGAAGGTGATCCCGGTCCGGCTCGTCACGTCCGTGAGCAGAATGGTGCTCTTGCGCTCGGCGGCGAATGCGCTGCACAGGCCGATCAGAACAATCGCGGTCGCGGAGATACCAGAACGACGGGTCACTGTGCCCGGCTCCTTTTCTGGAAGAGCTGATACGCGTCGATGTACGTGGAATTCTCAGGTTCCAGCTCGGCCGCACGCTTCAGCGCTGCCAGCCCCCCGGTCGCGTCGCCGTTGGCATAACATGCCAGGCCCAGGTCGTAGTACGCGCTCGCGCTGCCCTCCAGATCGACCGCTTTCTGGGCCAGCCGTCTGGCCTCCGGCAGATTCATCTTGGCCCTCAGGTACAGGCGGGCCAGTTCCTGGTAGCCGACGTATTCGTTGGGATCCAAGGCGATGAGCCGCTGAAATGCCTTCTGGGCGTCTCCCAGCAGACCCATCTGGACCGACAACAGACCCACGTTCAACTGACCCTGCCTGTCGTTTGGATCCAATTGCGCGACCCGGCGGTACAGGGTCAGAGCCTCCGGAACGCGCTGGATCGACGCGTACAGCTCCGCCAGACGCTTGAGATAGACGGGACTATCGCTGCCCAACGCCCCAACCGCGCGCAGCACGTCGGCCGTCACTGGCGTCTGTCCCGTGTAGACATGGAGCATGTGCGTGTCGAAACACAGCTTCGCCAGGCTCTGGTAAGCGCAGTCCAGGTCGCTGGGCAAGGTCTCGTCGTACCGCTTCAACGCGTCTTTGTCCTCTTCTTTCAATTCCTGGAAACGCGTCAGATACCGCTTCGCTTCCTCGGTTAGTCTGAGACGAGCGCACACCATGTACAGGCCGTAGCAAGCGTCCCTGTGGTCGCTCTGCAGGCCGACGGCGCGCTCGTAATGGGCCTTGGCCTCTTCGTACTTCTGCTGGTGCTGGCAGACTTGTCCGAGCCGGAAGTGGCTTTCGGCATCGCCTCCGGAGCGTTCGATTTCCTCACGGAGGGTTTCGATCGCGCGCTCGTACTGGCCCAGATTCATATAGGCATCGGCCATCTGGTTACGGGTCCCCTGCCAGTTCGGATCGACCTGGAGGACTCGGCTCCACAACTCGATGGCCTTCTCGTACTCGTCCATCTGCACCGCGACCTTGGCCATCTGGTCGTATACATCTACCCGGCGCGGATTCATCTGCACCGCTTTCTCCCAGTACTCGATGGCCTTGTCCGTGTCACCGCGTCGTACATACACCCGGCTCAGGATCACCAGTGGCTCTTCGCTCTGGGGAAATGCCTTGGCCAGTTGCTCGGCCAAGCGGACTTCCTCGTCCAGCAACAGCGCGAGCCTTGTTTCTTCGGCGGTCGCATTGGGCTCGGCGCCGAACGCGCCGGCGCAGAACGCCAGCCCCAAGCCGACCGCAACCGCCAGCAAATGCGCTGCCCTCGCGGCGCACAGACTTTTGGCTGAGATGCTTTTCGCTGTCATAGTCCACCACGGAAAATCAGGGCCTTTTATCACCGTTCCCTATCGGCTCACCGTATATGGCGCGTGTTGAATTCCACGTGGTATTTCTGATGTTCCTCGCCTTCGGGATAGCGCTCGTCGATTTCGTACGGATACGTGCTCATGCCGTGGAAAGGCAGAGGCTCGACCGTCTCCGGATAGGCGGTGTACAGGTCCATGTCCTTGCAGTAACTATCGGTCTTAAGGATGAAGGACCTTCGGGATCCCGACGCAGGCTGCCCTGCCGTATCCGCCGGGAAGTGGAGCGTGATTTCTTCGCCTGGTCCCATAATCACGTACCGATCGTCGGGCGCCTGCAGCAGGGTCGTCACGTCACCGTAGCGCGTGTACGCGCCGCGCATGGTCTTCCACGGCAAGGCCCGATCGACCTGACTGTAGTCATACAGGTTCGGGTGCCGACCGTCCGGTGAATACTCTCGCGGATAACCGAAGAAATGGAGATCGGCGCTGTCTAGGTCGATCGAATGCACGCTCCGTGCAGCGTCGGTGAGCACCGACGCGACGAAGATCTGGTCCCAATAGAGCTCCATGTTCGTGGCGATTCGAATGCGCCGATCCGTCGGCAGGAGCTTGCCGGTCACGTCCAGTGTCATCATGTGCCGAATGCCGGCCGGGTAGCCAACCTCATGGAACAGCTCGACCCACCGGCCTTCACGCTCGGCATAAATGCTCGGCGCCTGCAGCGCGATGCCCGCCTGGCCAGCGGCGAAATTCGTGGCCGAATAACCGTAGTGGACCCAGCCATAGAGGAACAAAATTAGACGTGCGTCAGACGAAATCGACGACAAACGCTCGCCAAAATCTAACTCGACGAAGTGCTCCTCCGCGTAGCCGACAAAGCGCGGATCCGGCTGCGTCGGTCCCGCGTAGACTCGATCCACAGCCTTGATCGCCTGCGTGACCTCCGCGCCGCGATGATCGACCGCGCGGACCGGCTCGATGGTCTCGCCGACACAGAACAGCTCGAACTCCGGCGCCGGTGCGTTGACCGCCATCATCTCGTTGGGATAGACCGTCGTGCCAGCGGGATGATCGACCGCCAGCAGCTTGACTTCATCCATGTAGACGATTTCTTCGAGCGGTTCGACGACCTGAAGGAGATATTCCCCGTTGCGCGGCGCGAGGTTCGGAACCGGGACGTACTCCGTCGAGTCGGGCGGCGCGTAAGTGCCGGGAGCAACGAGATAGCCCAGCCCGCCCATGCCGCCGAAGTCGGACACGAACTCGATATGTGAGCCGTTCCATGCAAACAGGTGCGGGCAGGAAGAGACCTTTCGCTGAACCTCCGCAATCTTCACGGTCTGATCGGCAGGCAATTCAAGCTCTGCCTGCAGGACCGCGTCCGGCCAAGTGATGCGCAGCCAATCCACCTGCGTCTGCGCCCCCAACCCGGCGTGAACCCGCAGTGGTGGCGACGCCACCGGCCCCGAAGGAACACCGACCACGTGCTGCTGCGAGATCAAGCCCGCCTTGACATCGACGCGAGCCCCGATCGCCGAGTTGTTCGAGCGCGACTTGCCATCCTCGCCTTGAATGCCCTGCAGGTCCACCTGGATCCAATGTCCCCCTTTCGTGGCGTTCTCGACCAGGAAGGGCGCCTCGTTTGCAGGCGCCAGGAAGACGTCACAGATCCCGTTGCCGGTGAAATCGGCAGCGATGCAACTGGCGTACCCGTCGAATGTCAGCACCTCCAGGAGCAGGCCTGGGTCCATCTCAGCCGCACCGGTGAACCGACGTCGCGGCCACTCGTTCACCAGCAGCGCCGGACCGCGCCGGCCGTCGGGCCGCAACCGGTCCGCGACCATAATGTCGAGATCGCCATCGTTGTCGATATCGACGAACTGGCCGCCGGAAGCGCCGGTGCGCCCGCAACGCTGCGTGAACTCGGAATCGCGCTCAAACCGAAAGCCGCCGGTGTTCAGAAACAGATGAACCGCGCTCTCAGTGAACACGAGCAGGTCGCGATCGCCATCGCCGTCAGGATCGCCGGTCGTGGCGCCGAGCACATTCTCGATGCCGGCAATCCCCATGCTTTCGGCAGTCAGCGCGTGATATCGCCAGACCCGATCGTTGACCCACCCGATAGGCGAACCACCCTGCGCGAAAATGACCATATCCAGATCGCGATCGTTGTCGAAATCGTCGCAGACGGAAGCTGCAACAGCGAACGTCGCCAACGTCAAACCGAGTTTCTCCGCGATATCGGCGAAGGAGCCGTCGCGATTGTTGTTGAACACGTTGTTCGCGACGCCCTGACCCGGCTCGTTTCTGGGAATTGAGCCTTCGGTCAGGTGAAAGGCCATGAGATCGAGATCGCCGTCGCTGTCGATGTCGACCAGACGCGCGCTGTGCGTGCCGACGTCGGGCGGCGCGACGCCGCCAAGCTCGGCCTGGGTGAAATGTCCCGTGCCGTCGTTGGTGAAGTACATGTCGGCACCGATGCGTCCAAGCCAGAGATCGAGGTCGCCATCGTTGTCCACATCGCCCAGGGCCGGACAGATGCCTTGCTCGGCCAGGACCTGGCCTCTCTCGAATGCTCCGCTGCCATCATTGAGATAGAGCGCGGTATCGCCGTTAGCGCCGAGGGCGCAGATACAAAGGTCGATGTCGCCATCCGCATCCACGTCACCGGCCGCGACACCGGGCAGTTTCACGCTCACCTGTCCGGCCCTCCACGCCGACACCGGCTCTGAAAACCGTTTGAACTGCGGCGAGAAGACCACCCGCGACGAGGGCGCTTGAGACGGCTGAATCGGAAGGCCGTCTGCGCCAAGTGCCAGACAATACCTGCCCACACTCCCATAGGCGTTCAGGACCGCGAACGTGCCGCCGGTCAACTCGGCGTTCTGGAGCTCTCGGAACCGTGCGAACAGATCGCGCGCCTCGTCGCGCCGGCCCACCCGCTGGTAGACCATGGCCAGGCGGTACACGGCCGAGACGAAGCCGGGATCCTGCTCGACGATTCGTTCGAGCAGCCTGGCGGCAGGCTCTCTCTGCTCCTGGTTGATGAGGGTCTCGGCGTACTTGTAGGCAGCGTGCGGGTCATTGGGGTCGGCTTCATGGACGGCCCGAAAGCACTCCAGCGCCGCGCCGTGCTCGCCAATATGCTGGTAGTACAACCCCAGGCAGAACCGCGCGTAGCGATGGTCCGGGGTCTCCCGAAGGACCGACTCGAACGCCTCCCTGGATTTGTTCAAGTTCTCCTGGGCCCCGGCCTCCTCCTGCGTGTTCAGGTAGGCCAGACCCAGGTTGAACCTGGCTGCCGTCCAACCCGACGCGGTCTGGAGGACCTGCTCGAATGCTTCGGCCGCCTCGACGTACTTGTACTGCTCCAGCAGCGCCGCACCTTGGTTGAATCGTACAAGAGCCTGTCGAACGGGCTCAGAGACATTGACCTGCAGCGGCGGTGCCTGGTTGGCCGGTTCAGAAGCACAGCCGAGCAGAACAAACGTCGCTGCTACGAGCACCGCCAGGCGCACGAACGAAGAGGAGCCCGTCCTGCGTCTACGACTACAGTCTGCCAGTCTTGCCACGAGACACATCCCGCCAAAGTGTGTGGTCATCAGCATGGGCTAAGATCCACCCTACAACCTACCACTCTACGATTCGGGGTGACCGGCGTCAAGGCCAACGCGGCGCGCAGGATGCCCGATGTCGCTTCACGCTTCACGAGGCCCACTTCACGATATGCTTTTCAACGCAGCCCCGATGAAACCCAGCGCATGCGCCATGCCGGCGTGCCAAGGCGCCGAACACGTCATCTGAGGCGCGTGGTCGGGAATCACCACCCCGTCGAATCCGTTTCGATGGAGGATGCTCAGGACTCGCACGATGTCTACGTCGCCGTCGTCAATGAAAGTCTCGCGATAGTGCGGCGCCTTGCCGGCGATATTACGCAGATGCACGTAGGCTATTCGGCGCTGGCGGCTATACTGCTCGACGGCGTCGTAGAGGTCTCCTTCGGTCATCTCCGCGAGCGTACCGATGCAGAATTCGAGCCTGTTAGCGGGCCTCGGGTCGATATCGATCAGGCGCTGGTACATGCGAGGCTGGTACACCAGACGGGGCTGACGGCGCAGGCGCGACACCGGCGGATCGTCAGGATGCGCCGCCAGCGTGACGCCTGCCTCCTCCGCAACGGGTAGCACTGCCTTGAGAAAGCCCTCCACTCGCCGCCAGAGCTCGTCGTCGCTGATCTCGGGAAGGACCCCTGGCGGAGCACCGGGATCGTAGACCATGTTCCAGACCATGCCCTGCGGGATGGGCGCGTCGTCGGCGCCATCCATGCCGACAGAGAGCGCATTTCCCCGCGCGAACCGACCGATTACGCGGCCGGCGACGCCGGCGATGCTGAAGTTGTAGCCCATCACCGGGATGCCTACCTGGCCCAGACGGCGCAGGATCGTCTTGACATTCTCGAGCTGCTCGGCCTTCTTCGGCCCGTCGAGCAGAACGTCGTGCCAGTGGGCCGGGTCGAGATTCTCGACGGCTTCGAGTTCGAGCCCGGCCGCGTTGATATTGCGTTTGAGGGAGGCAAGCTCCTCGACGGTCCACAGCCGGTCGGCGTCTCCGGCGCGTCCCCAACCGGCGCTGCCACCGGTGGGCTGGTTGTCGCCGGGATTGTGTCGTCCTTGCTGGAAGTAATCGACGAGGTGTACGACCAGATGCGTGGCGCCGCACTGCCGGGCAAAGTCATAGTGCTCGCGGTTGAGCTGGTGCCGATAGAGTCCCAGTCCGATCTTCATCAGAATCCTATGCTCACGCCGCCATCAACGACCAATTGCTGGCCGGTCACGAATTTGGCCTGTGGCGAACACAGGTAGACCGCTGCCCAGCCGACGTCGCTCGGCTCCCCGAACCGGCCCAGAGGCGTTCGTGCGAGTATCTTACTCTTGCGGTGGGGATCGGTGTCCACGGTACGGTGCAACATGGGTGTGTCGATCCAGCCGGGAGCGATGGCGTTGACGCGTACGCCGTGCGGCGACCATTCCACCGCCAGCGCGCGGACGAGCCCGAGCAGCGCCGACTTGGCGGCCGAATACGCCGCGACTTGCGGGATGCCGAAGAGCGCCGCCATCGAGGTGATGAAAACGATAGACCCCTTGCCCTGCTCGATCATGCTCGGTGCTACCGCACGCGCCAGGGATGTTGCCCCAAGTACGTGCGTGTCGAACAACTGTCGCAACTCGTCCGGACTCTCGTCCACCGCAGGCTTTCGCAAGTGGATGCCGGCGTTGTTGATGAGGATGGTGGCCGGCCCGCCGTTCTTGCCGGCCGCGGCCTCCATCAGCCGATCCGACCGGGCAACATCGGTGACGTCATGCACGAGATACGAAGTCCGTGCGCCCAAGCGTGCGCAGGTCCGGCGCAGTGCATCCTCGTGGCGGCCGCAAATCAGCACCCGCGCACGAGCGCTGACCAGACATTCTGCGATGGCGGCGCCCAAGCCTGACCCGCCGCCGGTAACGATCGCTCTGTCATCGGCAAGTGAAAAGACGTTCATCTCTGGCTTTCACAGCATATGTACAGCATCCCCAGGGATACGCGTTGACACCGCTCACGGTTCAGGATGAGCGTCTACCGAATAGACTGCTTCGTGCAGGGCGCTCCACTGACCGTTGTACAACACGCGGGCCTTGACCCACGTGTCTTGCGTCAGGGCAATCGAACCGACGTATCTGGCGGCGGTCGGGGAGATGCTGGGATCGCCGGGGCCGGTCGGGCTGCCCTCCCGACCGCTGAGCGCCGCGCTGATGAGGAAGTCGGAACTGGTCGCGGAGGCGTTCAGACCCTGGATGGCGAGGATGTTCTCGCCTGCCCGCAGCGCCTCGATCCCGGCAGTGACGTTGAAGCTGACCGGATATACCGCATCCACGTCCGAGTGACTACCGTCGGCAGCGGAGTCCCAGCGAGGCGTGCCGGCGAATGTGCCGCGGCACACCTCGACACCGTTGATGTAGGCGACGAAGCCATCGTCGTATCGCACGTCCAGCGCCAGGCTGCCCAGGTCCCGCAGGTCTTGGGCGGTGATGGTGAACGGGATGCGAAGGTAGCAACTCGTGCTGACGCTGTACATTGGCGGCCCCACGTCAATGCCGATGAGTGATTCGTAGCCCGACGACATCTCGTATCCCACGCCGCCCGTGCCGGAAAGCCAGCCGGCATCGTCATAGGGCGTGCCGCCCGTCCAGGCCGAGCCGATGTCGCCCGTCGGCACGAGAACGCGCTTGGCCGCCTGCTCGCTGACCAGATCATGCGAAGCGCCCGGCTGCGCGCCGACCGGTGGCACGCGCGGGTCACTGCCGTCCAAGGTGTAGTAGATCGCTCCCTGGTCGGCAGCAGCATGCAGTGTCAGCACAGCGCCGGGCAACACGGGACCCCCATGCTGATTTATCCCGTCAATCCGAAACTCCGGCGGATCGATGTTCGGATAGAGAGCCCTCGCGCGGAGCACGGTGAGTAGAGCGTAAGAGTTGGCGGTATTGTGGATGGCGGGAAGGTAATTGGCGATGATGTTGTCCCGCTCGACGACCCACGAGTCTCCGCGCGTGAAATAGTAGTCAGGCCCATGCGGCGCGGGCGGATAGAGGTTGTGGTTGATGTCGGCCGGTGGGTTGGGCTGCTCGATCGTGTTGCCATAGGGCGTGCTCATCTGGGTGTCGCCCCAACGTGCGGACTCGGCGACGATGGCTTTGTCGATCCAGTTGGCGACGCGCAGGTAGCGATCCTGCGACACGGGCAGACTCAGAGCGCCACCATTGAAACAGTGCCGGTAGACCCGATCGGCAAAGAGCAGGCGGAATTGGTCACTGGTGCGCATCTTCTGGAAGAGGTCGCCCACTCCGCCGGTACTGTCGATGCGCGAGGCGGCGCGACCGTGGTAATCGAGAACGATCTCCTGGTCCCAGACGAAGAAGCGGAACTTGCCGTCATCACTGGCCGCGTTGGCGGCGGCGTACCCATTGTGGTGCGGCCAATCCTCCGCGTCGGCGTAGAAGTGCAGCAGCATGTAATCGGCGAGGTCGTTCACGTCGAGGTACTCCTGTATCTGCGCGTAGCCGGCCGGCGTGGACGGGTCGAGCGCCACCATGGCGCGCCAGCGCGAACCGGGACTGGAGAGGTCCTCGTTCACCTCCCAATCCTCAGGCCGACCTCCGAGATGGTCGGCGAAGAAATCTGCGTCCACCCGCTCGGTGAGGTTGAAGATGCCGAAGTAAAGACCGTTGAAGTAGACGTGCACGAAACGACCATGGCTGGAGGGCTGGCCCATCTCGCGCAAGCTCTCCTTCATCCAGACGTCGCGGATGTACTGGGAGTCATTGGGACGGTAGCGCGACGAGGACCACGAGACAAGCGCCCAGGAATCGGTGAAGCTGGCGCGCAAGACTAGCTGGTTGAATTCCTGCACGTCCGATTCCGGAAAGAGAGGGTAGTCGAGCTTGGCCGGGCCGTACTGGCTGGTGAACGTCAGGCGCATCGAGTGTTTCTGCATCCGCCACGGCCGGCGGCTCGAATTACCGTGAACCTCAATCTTACAGTCGCATTGAAAACCTCCCGAGGCATCGGGCAGAATGTACTCGATCGAGCACTGGCGTTCCCAACGGCTCTGTGGGTGCGTATAGATACCGCCCACCTGGCCGATGAAATCGTCGGGGAGCATCGAGATGGACAGCGTCGGGACGTCGAGCAGCGCGTCGCGGATGGAATAGCCCGGCAGCGCGCTGTCCACGACGCGCGGGTCCATCTCGTAGTCGGCCGGCACGGTGCCGCGGACTTCGGAATCGTAGCCCCAGTCACCGGGCCAGCCCGGTGGATTCGCCGGTTGGCGGGCGACGTCATCGACGAAGATGTACGTGTGCGTCGTCACCTCGGGCGATTTCCAGCCGACCCGGTACGCCACCGATCGTACGCACGTTGTCGTCAGGATGCGAATCGGTGCGCTCGGATCGTAGACAATCCCATGGTGGTCCGTCGGCTCCGAGCCGTCCAGCGTATAGCGAATCGATACGTCCGGCGTGGCGCAGGAGATCCAGAGATCGAAGGCCTCGTCGTAGAATCCTCGCTCGTGGCTGTGCTTCGTCCTGTCGGTCAGCCCGCGGAAGCCTCGTGCGTTGGCCCGTCCCGGCGTTGGCGGCGCGAAGTACTGGAGTTGTCCCTGCCACAGACCGTAGGACACATCGGCCTGCTGGAGCGGAAAGCACGGCGCGTATTCATGGACGACGCCGTCAGGCCCGACCAACGCCAGGTACTCGCCGCTCTTGTCGAGGGCGAAATTCGTGTGGAGGCTGCCCTTGGCATCGACGTAATCCGTCGTGCCGTGACCTGAGGCAAAGACGACGAGATACCCACCGGCCAGCAGCGTCGTCCCCGGCGGGAAAGGCCATTTCTGCAGGTCGCGCGCGTTGTCGGTCAGACACCAGCCAGCCAGTGAAACCGGCCTGGATGTGCCGTTGTACAGCTCGATCCAATCGGGCGTGTTGCCGTCGCCATCGGCCAGAGTGCGATCGTTGGACGCGACGAACTCGCTGATCGCAACCGACGGTTGATTCGGGCCTGCGACGGGCGGTGGTTCTTCGTAGGACGGATCAAGAGCCTCCAGCTCCAAGGCGTTCATGACGAAGAAAGCCTCGGAGACGTTCGCGTAGCCTCGATTGTCAAAGAACACGAACACCGGATTGACGCCGTCGGACACGATGGTGGTCTCGAACTTCGTCACCGCGTTCAAGTTGAGAGCGCCGTTGGAGATATCAACGGCCTTCGTCGTCACCGAGCCGGCCGCATCGGTCACAGTCACATCGAACAGACCCGTCTGGTCTTGAGGATCGTGGTGATACGAGGTCCACCAGAAGCTGCCCGCCAGCAGGCCGCTGACAACCAGAACCAGCGGGTCGGCGCTCGGCACGCGCGCATCCGTACCGATCCAGTCGGTCAGGAGACTGGAGCCTGAAGACCGGTCGATCATCTGCATGGCCTGGCCGGCGGGGTTGGCGGGCCAAACCGGTACCACGGCGACCGTCGTGCCGAAAGCACTGTAGTACTGCTGGGTAAACGTCGCGGCCGATTCATGATCGGCGAAGTAGCCCTGATAGCCCAGCTCCACCGGGCCAGTGGTCTGAGTGAAGTCAATCCTCAGGGCGCCGTTTGCGGACGCGACGAAAAGCAGCAGAAATGTCAATTGACGGTAAATCGCATTCGCGCTCATGTTCGAGGATTCCGCCTGTCGGCGGTCCCGCCAGATAACAGCGAGGCTCATGTCCGGGTGAACATGAGCCCCGCCAGAACTTCAATGAAGAACTCAATACAGAGACGCGCCGAGTCACGGCGTATTGAACGGCTGCGTCCGTCCGGCCAGCCACGCGACCTCCGCTTGCGACAGCGGACGCGTGTAAAGATAGGCCTCGTCGAGCGCGCCGGGCCAATAGCGCACCAGGTCTTCGTCTCTCAGGACACCCATGCTCAATTTCGCCATCGGCTGGTCGGAACCTCCGTCGTCATCGCCACGCGATGCCACTGGTCGTCGTTGACCCACGTCGCGGTGGGCAGATGCGTTTCTCAGCGTTGCAGTTCCAGGTCGTTGGTGATAAGGATCAAGTCCAGCGGGACTTCGAGTTCCCGGTAACTGACCTCCAAGGTATGCGTACCGGCCGGGAGTGTGAACGTTACTTGCTGACTCCCGTGCTCGTCATCCCATACCCAGCCCCAATGCCAGGTATCAGCGCCGGCCTGACCGGCCAAACCGTTGACCCTTACCCAGCCTGGATTGTCCGCATTACCCGTCGGATCCATCGACGTCGCATCCGCGATGCGCACCCAGAACGAGTCGTTGTCATAGCCAATGACAGGACCGAGGCGGAACCAGAGTCTGTATTGGCCGCCGGCTACGGTGAAGGTATAGGTGGCAACGTCGGTCGTTGACGGGTTCGTGGTGCTGGCCGTAGCCGTCGACGGCGCCATGACGTACTTGCCGCCCGACGCCAGAGGCTCATCCGTCGTCGTCCACGGCGCCGGCAGCGCTGTCGCCGACTCCGCCTCTGTCCACAACTGCTCTGTTGCCCCGGCAGGAGCGGATTTGTACAGTCGGATATCGTCGACATACAGCGTACCCGTGCCCGATCCGGAAACACCGATGGCCAGCGCACCGACCGCCTTCACGCCGCCAGGAATGGATGCCAGATCGATATTCCACTGGGTCCACCATGGTTTCGTCAATGCACTGTTGTCGTGGTACTGGACCTTTGTGCCGTTGATCTTGACGTAGAGCTGCACGGGCGAGTTGCTGATGTCGCCGTAGAAATGCACGACCAGCGTGGTCGCGCCGCCGCGTGCCCAGTCTTCTGCGACAGGCAGAGTCATGGTGGCCTCGGAGGTTGTCGCGCCGTCCTGGCCGTAACGCAGAGGCATAGCCTGGCCGCCGCTGTGGACGATCGTCTCTTCGGCGTAAGGCGGGGTATCGTGGCCGACCTGTGAGCCGTTGCTGTTGTCGTTGTAGCCATCCGCCCAAGTCGAGAATATCTCTTCGCCGGTGTCGTCGGTATAATCCTCAAAGTCGTCGACCACAAAGTACTCCGGCGTGGAGAAGCTCCAGACATCGCTTGCCCAGGTCGCAGGTGTCTCGGCCTCGTTGACTTCGACGATCTTCCAGTAGTAGGTCGTCCCCAGGTCAAGCGTCGGCAGCGCGTAGGCGTTGGCCGCGACGGTATCGAGCAAGGCGGCACCGTCGGCCACCGCATTGCTGTCGGCGCCAAGATGAACCTGGTGCGAGGCCGCTTCGCGCCCAGGCCGCCAGGTCAGCGTGGTGTTGATATCGACCTCGGTCTGACCGTCAGCCGGCTGAGGCTCGCTGGCGACCACCGGCTTGTACAGGAACCGGATCTCGCTGAGACCTGTTTGCAGACCGCCGGAGTGGGTGCTGTTGACGTTGATCCGGATCGAACGCGCCGCCAGGCCGCCCAAGTCAATCTGCTGGCCGGCATAGTCGGGCAGGTTGGTACCCCTGGTCAATTCGTAATCGTCGAGAGTTATCCACTCGTTCGGCTCCGTGGCATACTCGATGGTCACGTCTTTGAGGCCGAAGCCAAGGATGTACTCGAACTGGCCGTTGTAGTTCCAGACGAGCATTCCATAAAGCTTGTAGACGCGGTCGAAATCGAATTGCAGCCAGACCGGATCGCCTTCAGCTCCCTTGCCCGACCACATGGTACCGTCTACGGTGCCGTGCAAGCCGTCGATCAGGCCGGAGCCATCGACGATGACCTCGGGTCCGCCCGACCCGGCGGCGGTGGGCACTGACACTATCGCCGTGACATCCTCGACCGTATAGTAGAGTGGCTCGATTGTGAAGCTCCACACATCGCCTTTGAAGACAGTTTTGTCCGGCGTTGCGTTGACTTCATCGACACGCCAATAATAGGTTGTGCCAAATTCCAGCCGTCCGGGATCGAACAGATTGGCATCCTGACCCGGACTGACGTGAACACCTGCGGCGCCAGAAGGGCCGGCGGCGTTGACATCCTCCCGGCTCTGCCCGAAATACACGTCATGGGTCACGCTGACGTCCATAGGCGTCCAGCTCAGCACGATATCGCGAGAGACATCGGTCTGCCCATCGCTCGGGTTGGGGTTTTGAGCCACGTTCAGAGCGGACAGTAACTCAATCTCAAGACCATTCATTACAAAGAAAGCGGTGGTCAAGGTAGCCGAGGAAGAGGTGAGCGTGAACTCAAAGACCACGTCATCTTGACCGTTGCTCGTAAACTCCGTCGCGAACGTGGCAACGGACGCAAAGTCAGTGATGTTGTCCCCTCCCGCTGAATTCGTAATGGGCAGGTCCGCGGTGGTGACCGTACCTGCTCCGCCGTGAACCGTCGCGGAAAACACACCGGTTTGATCTATTCCGTCATGGTGATAGGACAACCAGGAGTAGTTCCCCTTGGGCAGACCGCTCAGAGTCAAGACCAAGGGATTGGCATTGGCCACGCGACCATCCGTGCCGGTCCAGTCTCGCAGGAGGTCGCCGTGCTCGCCGGTGTAGGCGTACCGACCATCGGTCGTCCGGTCAAACATCTGCATCGCCGTATTCTCGGGACCACTCGGCCATGTCAGGGCCACCGTAATCGTGGTGCCAAATGCCTCGAACGATTGGGGCGTAAACGTGTTGGCCACCTCGTGGGTTGCGGTATAGGCCTGAAAATCGGTTTCCACGGGGCTGCCGGTTACACCGAAGTCGATCTTCAGGCTCTGAGCCTGCGCGGTGCCAAACCAAGCCAGCAAACACAAAACCACACACCCTGTTGCGTTCTTCATCGTGCTCTCCTTTCCTTGCCCAAAGCGTATCGGGATCGAAATTGTCTGTGCGGCGTACCCATTCCGTAGCCGGTGTCGGCAAATGCCGCGCCGCGTCACGGGGGTGGGGGGCACCCGGTTGAGACCCTCTCCAAACAGGCAAGCCAAAAGGTATCCGTGCATACCCATGCTCCGGCGACTACACAAAAACCCAACCATCTTGCATTATCGTACAGTACGAGGGGTGAAAAAATGCATAGAAATGATGTTTTGTTGCACGATCGTAACATCGGCCTCTTCTGCCATGGTGGCGTACCCTCCTGGCCCCTGCACCTGCGCAGGCAAAGCCCCGCCGCCAGACCGCGAGAGCTGTCATCGGCCGACCTTGTGTTTGGCCAGGTTCAATGCCGGCACGATAATCGCAAACAGCACGGAAATGATCGCGATCACCACCAGCAACTCGATCAGCGTGAATGCCCTCGTTCTCATTCTGCCCCTCCCGACAGCGGGAATGGATCGAACCTCGGATATGGCGCAAGTGGTCACCCATCCGTCAGGCTGCGCTCGATGGACTCGGCCGGCGTGCCCACCCGGCAACTGCGTGCAGGCCGGCCCCAGCGCGACCTGACGGCACTACTGGGTTGCAGACACTGACCTTTCGTCATTATCATACACCAAGCAGGCCGCGAAAAATGCACGAAGATGGCAATTTTTTGCACGATGGTGATATATGCGACGGTTTCTCCAGACTCAACCGCGCCATGAGGGCACTCCCCAGACCCTGATGATTCTCCATGAGGGCCAGGCATACTACCCGACCTTTCTGCACGCGGCGATCGATCAGGACCGCCCGGTCGGGGACGTCAGGACGTTTCACGAACACACGCACGATCTCTACCATATCGTGCTTTATACGCAATCTTCCGGCTCGTACGTCAAGTGCGGTCGCCAATACCAGGCCGAGCCCGGCATGCTCGTTATCGTCTCGCCCGGCCAACCCCATGACTTCGTCAGCGTGCGCCGCTCCAGTGTATATTCCGAGATCACCTTTTCCTTCACCACCCAGAGCGGAAAGGCGCTGACATTGCCGTTTGTGCAGATTCTGAATGCCTACACCGGGACCGCAGGCCATCTCCACGACGCGCCCCACCTGCCTCGGGACGTCACCCAGGAGCTGGTGATCATCATGATCCAGATCGTGGACTATCTTCAGAGCCCTTCGGCGATGTCCGATTACTATGCCTGCCGCGCTCTGGCCAACGTGTTCGATGTCATCACCGCCCACTGCTACACCGAGGCCGTCCCAGGCGCCACCGTAGGCCAGAACCACCCCATCCTTCGCGTCAGGCAATACATTGACGAACATTATGCCGAAGCCATCAGTGCTGAAGACCTGGCCTCAATGTCCCACTGTTCCAAGGGTCATCTTTTTCGGACCTTCAAGCGGTCCTTTCGCGTTTCCCCGCTGGCCTATCAGCAGGACCTGCGGTTCGAAGCGGCGCGGAGGCTGTTGCGTTTCACGTCGCTGCGCTGCTACGAGATCGCCCAGCGCGTCGGCTTCGCCAACGTCTACTACTTCCACCGGCAGTTCAAGAAGAGGATGGGTGCGACGCCCAGACAGTATCGCCAGTCCACCCGGCGGCTGGAACTCGGCTCGCGGTAGCCGGTGCCTGGCGTCTGTTCGTTTTCGGGCGCACCGCGGGCAGAATCGGCCATGTGGTTCGTGGGCTGTCGATGCGCGCCTGGGCAAGGGCGTCATCACGGACGGTAGCGTGCCCCGTTCGTGGCACGCCGCTTGCTCAAGGCCTCTGCGTGGATCGGCTCCCACGTGGTCTGGCAGTTGTTCTTCTGATATAATCGGTTCCCGCCGGATGAATGGCCGCAGGCGTCCATGTCATGGTGGCGGACCGACGAAAGGGGTCCCTTGAACGCACACGCGACATCGCACGACACCAACTCGACCATCAGGGTCCTGATCGGCGACGACCAGCCCGATGTGCTGAGGGCTTTGCGCCTGCTGCTCAAGTCCGAAGGCTATCGCATTGAGACGGCCTCCTCGGCCGCAGGTATCCTCGAGGCCATCCGCAACACCGACTTCGACGCCGTGCTGATGGACATGAACTATGCGCGAGGCAATACCTCCGGCCAGGAGGGGCTGGACCTGCTCTCGGAGATCCAGAAGATTGACAGCACTCTCCCGGTCGTCGTCATGACCGCCTGGAGCAGCGTCGAGCTGGCGGTCGAGGTCATGCGGCGCGGCGCTCGCGATTTCGTGCCCAAACCCTGGAAAAACGAGCGCTTGCTGGCAATCCTGCGCACACAGATCGACCTCGGACGAGCCTTGCGCCGCAGCCGGCAGCTCGAGCAGGAAAACGTACTGCTGCGCGCCGAGAGCCGTCATACACTGATTGCGGAATCCGCAGCCATGCGTCCGGTGCTGGATAAGATCGCGCGGGTCGGACCGTCTGACGCCAACGTCCTGATCACCGGCGAAAACGGCACCGGCAAGGGGGTCGTCGCCCAGACACTGCATGGCATCTCCACACGCAAAGACAAGAGCATGGTCACCGTCAACACCGCCAGCATCCCGGAGACTGTCTTCGAGAGCGAGCTGTTCGGCCATGTGGCGGGTGCGTTCACCGACGCCAAGAGCGACCGACTGGGGCGCTTCAAACTTGCCGACGGCGGCACGCTCTTTCTCGATGAGATCGCGACCATCCCGCCTCAACTGCAGTCGAAGCTGCTGCGCGTTCTCGAAAGCGGCGAGTTCGAGCCGATCGGGTCGTCCAAGACCTGCCGGGCAGACGTGCGCGTCCTGTCGGCGACAAATGCCGATCTGACTGCGGACGTTGCTGAAGGGCGGTTCCGCCAGGATTTGCTGTATCGGCTCAATACGGTAGAAATTCACATACCTCCGCTGAGGGAGCGCAGAGAGGACATTCCGCTGCTGGCGGCGCACTTCCTGCGCGGGTACGTTGCCAAGTATCGCAAGACCGTCACAGGCTTCGACACGGCCGCGGCGCAGATGCTGTGCGACTACCCCTGGCCCGGCAACGTGCGCGAGCTGGACCATGCCGTGGAGCGCGCCGTGTTGATGACTCAAGGCGAGCTGATCCGCCCCGGCGATCTGGGCCTGCCCCAGAGCCGCGAAACAGGACCGCGGTTCGAGGAAATGACCCTGGAGCAGGTAGAGGGCTGGCTCGTCCGCAGGGCTCTGTCCCGCTGTGATGGCGATATCAGCAAAACCGCGGACGCTTTGGGCTTGAGTCGCGCCGCCCTGTACCGGCGACTGGAGAAGCACCAGATACAATAAGGTGAGATTCGAACGGCAAATCCTGGTCCGGGCGCTGGCCAGCGGGCTGCTGGCGGTCGTGGTAGCGCTGTGGTTCATCTGGGCAGGTGACTTTTCTGTGCAGACACGGATCACCTTGACCGGCCTTGTCGTCTTGCCCTGGGTCGGTTTCGCCTTCGCGCTCAGGAGCCGAGTGGCGTTTCCCCTGCGTACGCTCTCGAACCTGCTGGAGGCCTTGCGGGAGAAGGACTTCTCGCTGCGTTTGCGCGGCGCGCGGCGTGATGACGCCTTGGGTGAACTGGTTCTGGAGGTCAATGCGCTGGCCCGCTCGCTGCAGGAGCAGCGATTCGGCGCGGTCGAGACCACCGCGCTGCTGCGTAAGACCCTGGCGCAAATCGACGTCGCGATGTTCGGGTGCGACCAGGAAGGCCGGGTCTGCCTGGTCAACGACAGCGGCCAACAGATGCTGGGCAAGAGCGAGCAGGACATCCTCGGACGCTCCGCAGGCGAACTGGGCCTGGCGGGTTGTCTCGATGGAGCAACACCGCGCGTGGTGGAGCTGGCACTGCCGAGTGGCGTACGCCGCTGGGAACTGCGCCGGACTACCTACCGCGAGAAAGGCCTGTCACACCCGCTGATCTTCTTGTCCGATCTGACGCGCACCCTCCACCAGGAGGAACGCCTGGCGTGGAAGCGCTTGATCCAGATTCTGCGCCACGAGATCAACAACTCGCTGACGCCGATCCAATCGGTAGCCCAGACGCTGCGTGCTCGCGTAGCGGACGACGGCTCAGGCCAGTGGCAGGAAGATGTTCGCGAGGGACTGGAGATCATCGCCTCGCGGTCCGAAGAGCTGAGCCGTTTCATCGCGTCGTACTCCCGACTGACCCGCCTTCCCGACCCAGTGTTCGCTACCGTGAACGTCCCGGCCTGGGTCCAGCACGTCACGAGCCTGGAAAAGCGCGTCAGTGTCAGCGTTCGCTCCGGTCCCGACATGGACATCGAGGCGGACCGGGGCCAACTGGATCAGCTCCTCATCAACTTGGTTGCCAACGCCGCCGAAGCCAGCCTCGAAGCCAAACCGAATGGGTCTGTCGAGGTCGGCTGGCACGTCGAGGAGGGGCTGTTCTATCTCTGGGTGGATGACGACGGTCCCGGCTTCGATTCCGCCAGGGACCCCTTCGTGCCGTTCTACACCACCAAGCCCACCGGCTCAGGGATCGGTCTGGCGCTGGGCCGCCAAATCGCGGAAGTCCACGGAGGCTACCTCACCCTGGAGCCTCACCCCGATCGCTTAGGCTCCCGCGCCTGCCTGCGCCTGCCCATTCAGCAAACTCCCACGTGGACCCCGTAGGCCGGGACAACGCGGGCCTGCTTCAGCGCCGAGCGCGTTTGGGCTTACGGTGGGCTTCGATCTCCGCGGCGACGTCACTTTCAACCAGCCCTCTTCGGGCAGCGGTCGCTCGCCCCAAGGCGAATATCCTGTCCCACCGACCTTTGCGCTCGAAGTACAAGCGAGTCGCTCGACGAAGCAGCTCCGAGCGCGAGCAACCTTTTCGCTCGATGAGCACATCGATGTGCGCCAGAAGAGCGTCAGGGAACGAAATGCCGACTCTGACGCTCATACGTCATCCCTCCATTCCAAGCATGATCTTGCCTGTGATTGTAATGCGGCAGCGAATCATCAGCAATGGCCTGACAGATCGAGCAGCAGCCAGGAGCGAACCGATCTCCTGATTCCGTGCCAGATTCCTCCGCGCGGGCTTTGCCCTTGGTCGGAATGACAACCACAGGCACCTCTCTGCAAAGCCTGCCTGCAAGTATAAACCGGGCCCGCTGGCTGGAGAGGCCAAAAGCAATTGCGTGCGCGTCTGTCCTATTTCGGGCGCGGGGGGTGCGGGAGCGAACAGTGGTTTTGCGGCCGGAAGGGCGAAATAGGGCGAAAACCCGGCTTCTGGCCTGGAGAACGGGGGGTTGTCCCATTGGCGGAGGCTGGCACGTCGCTTGCTTTGAGGACGTGTATGGATATACCACGCAAGAACTCAAGACGACGGCGCATCATCCGCCAGGGACTGTTTGCGGTCAGCGGCCTGGTAGTGATTGCCCTTATCAGTATCGCTCTGGCCCGGCTGGAGCCGGCGGTGCCAAGTGTGGACCGCCGCACGCTCTGGATCGACGCCGTCAAACGCGGCCCGATGCTCCGCCAGGTCCGCGGGGTCGGCACCCTCGTTTCCGAAGATGTGCTCGTCGTGCCGGCCACCGTCAGCGGCCGGGTCACGCGGATTCTCGTCGAGCCCGGCGCTATCGTCGACGCGAACACCGTCATCCTGGAGCTGAACAATCCCGAGCTCCAGTTGCAGTGGCTCGACGCCCAGTCGCAGTTGAACTCCGCGCAGGCGCGGCTCGACGCCCGAAAGACCGAACTGCAGGACCAGGTGCTGGGCATGGAGGCCGAGCAGGCTCGGATGGAGGCGGACGTCCGAGAGGCCAAACTGATGGCCCAGGTGGACCAGAAGCAATACGAGGAAGACCTGATCTCGGAACTGAACATGTCGCTGTCGCGGGCGCGCGTCGAGGAACTGGAGAAGCTCCTGGAAATCAACAAGAAGCGTTGGGCGATGTTCCGCGACCAGACGCTGCCGGCCCAGTTGGCGGAGCTGGAGGCCGCGGTCCGCCAGGCCGAGTCTCTCTACAACTTGAGGAAAAGTCAGGTGGATTCTCTGCACGTCCGCGCCGGCACCGCAGGCGTTCTCGCTTCGGTGCGTGAGAAGATCGAGCTGGGCCAATCGGTCTCGGCGGGGACGATCCTGGCGCGGATCACCAATCCGCAGCGGCTCAAGGCGCAGTTGAAAGTGCCTGAGGTGCAGGCCCGCGACGTGCGCATCGGCCTGGCGGCGGAGGTCGATACGTACAACGGCACCGTGTCCGGCCGCGTCAGCCGGATCGATCCGACCGTCATGGAAGGCAACGTCATGGTCGACGTCGCGTTGCAGGGAGCGTTGCCTGAGGGGGCGCGGCCCGATTTGTCGGTCGTCGGCACGATAGAAATCGAGCGGCTCGACGACATACTCTATGTAGGTCGGCCGGTCTCCGCCTCCAACGAGAGCACGGTCCAGGTGTTCAAGATCGCCGCCGACGGCAAATATGCGAACCGTACGAGTGTCCAGTTCGGACGCACCTCCGTCAGCACGATCGAGATCATCGAAGGTCTGGCCAACGGCGACGAGATCATCCTGTCGGATATGTCCCAATGGGACGAGCACGATAAGATAAGACTGAAATAGACTCTCGGCGGCGGTTTCCGATGACGGCGCCGACGACCACCCGCGGAGCACGGGAGACGAACCAATGGCCGCACTGTGGCAAGACATCCGATACGGCTTACGAGTGCTCGCACAAAGTCCCGGCTTCACGGCAGTCGTGGTCGTCATTCTGGCGGTCGGCATTGGCGCCACAACGGTCATGCTCAGCGTGGTGGACGCGGCCATGCTGCGCCCTTGCCCCTACAAAGATCCGGACAGTCTCGTGTGCCTCTATGAGACCTGGAACCCGGAAAGAGCCGATCGCAGTTTCACTTCACTGGCCGGGTTCAAAGACTGGCGCGAGCGAAGTCACGCCTTCGAGCAGCTTGTCGGTGCCAAGCAATGGAATGGCATCGTGCGGGCCGGCAATCGGACCGAGTACGCTCGGGGCTTCCTCGTTTCGGAGGGGTTCTTCTCCCTCCTGGGCGCAACACCGGCAATGGGCCGGACCTTCCTGCCGGAGGAATACGCGGCAAGTGGCGCGCCGGTCGCGGTTCTCAGCCACGACCATTGGCAGCACTGGTTCGGTGGCGACCCGAACGTCATAGGCAAGACGATGACGCTAAGCAATCAAGTATACACCGTGGTTGGCGTCCTGCCCGAAGGGTTCCGGTGGATCTTCCAGCCGATAGCGTGCGGGGTATGGATGCCTCTGGCGGTGAACGACGCCGGTGACACAAATCGGGACAACCGGGGCTTGCAGGCGATAGCACGCCTGAAGCCCGACAGTACCATCACACAGGCACAGGCAGAGATGGGCCTGATCGCCGAACACCTGGCCCAGAGCTACCCGGAGACAAATGCCAATCGAGGCATAAAGGTCGTTCCGATGAGCGAGGCGTACGCCCGCTATGCGGCCGACTTCGGCAAACCGCGCACGCTGATGGTCTTGCTGGGGATCGTCGTCGCGGTGCTGCTGATTGCATGTCTCCACATAACGAGCCTGCTGATCGCTCGCTCTGCAACCCGGGAAAGAGAGCTTGCCGTCCGGGCCGCCATCGGAGCGCACCGGGGCCGCCTGATTCGGCAGTTGTTCACAGAAAGTATGCTCCTTGCCCTTCTGGGCGGTCTGCTCGGCGTCATACTCGCCCACTGGTGTCTGAGCATCCTCTCAGCGCTGCGTGGGCGTTCGATCCCTTGGTACTTGGGTCCCGACACGTGGGGGGCGATCCCCTGGTTCGTCGAAGTGCGGATGGATACGCGCTGCCTGCTCTACGTCTTGGGGATCTCGCTGCTAACGTGCGGAGTGTTCGGGCTGTTGCCCGCTCTCGGGGCCTCCAGGACGAATCTGAATCAGTCGTTGTCCACGAGTCGCACGGCCAGTCAGACCCCGCGGTTTCACAGCTTGCGCACGCTGCTGGTAAGTGCCGATATCGCCATTGCTTTTGTGCTCCTGGTCGGCGCCGGCTTGCTGGTCAACAGCTACGTGCGGACCCAGCAGATCGACCCCCGGTTCAATACGCACAACGTCGTGACCGCAGGGGTTGCCTTCGACTGGATGCATGCTCCCGAGCCCCAACGGCGTCTCGCTGCCTTCAAAGACGCCGTGAGGCGGACACGGGCCCTGCCCGGCGTGCGGGATGTCACCATCGCCAGCTATAGTCCGATCACGGGTAGTTTCAGCACGCCAGCCTTCCGCATCGAGGGACATCGACTCGATGAGGAGGGCGTGGGCCTCCCTCAAACAGACGTCTTTCCCAACTACTTCCGCCTGTTGCAGATACCACTCTTGCGGGGAAGATGCTTCACGGAGCACGACAGCAAGACGACCGCACCCGTGGCAATCATCAATGAAGCGGCCGCGCGACGCTTCTGGCCCAACGCCAATCCCATCGGCAAGTCCCTCATTCACGACGGCAGGGATTCCGAATTGACCGTGTATCAAGTTGTCGGTGTCGTCGGTAACGTTTGGCACACTCGATACGGCGCGGACGAGCCGGAGATCTACACTGCCTACCTTCAAAGCGGCTGCTCTCCCGAAATCGAGCTGATGGTGCGCACGGCAGCGAACCCCAAGGCCCTGACAGACGCCATTCGAGAACAGGTCTTGGCGGCAGCCCAAGGCGCTGTGGTCGGTGACATCACGCCCGTCGAAGAGCAGATCGCAGAGGTGTTTTCGTCGGAACAGTTCAACATGCTGTTCCTCAGCGCCTTCAGCACGTTGGCGTTAGTATTGGCCGGCGTCGGAGTCTATGGCACCACGGTCTATGCCGTCTCCCGGCGTACACACGAAATCGGCATTCGCATGGCCCTCGGCGCCTGCCGTGCGGACGTGCTGAGAACGGTGCTGCGCCAGGGGATTAAGCTCACAGCGATTGGATTGGCGGCCGGTCTGGCCGGCGCCCTGATCGCGACACGCGTGGTGGCAAGCCTCCTGTACGATGTCAGCCCCACCGACCCAGCGACATTCGCATGCGTGGCGCTGCTATTGGCGGCCGTAGCCTTGTTGGCCAGCTACCTCCCCGCTCGCCGGGCGGCCAGGACCGATCCTATGGAAGCGCTGAGATACGAATGACAAGTATCGAACTATGACCGAAGGAGAAGGATGAGCAAGCTCATGAATGATGTTAGATACGCCTCACGTCACTTGTGTAAGAGCCCCGGTTTCACACTCGTGGCGGTCTTGACGCTGGCACTTGGTATTGGCGCCAACATCACAATGTTCAGTGTGGTCAACGCCATTCTGCTACGGCCGCTGCCGTTTGAGAATCCGGACCGTCTGGTTGTGGTTCAACAGCACAATAAGCAGTTTGACATAACAACGTGGTTTTCCTATCCTGATTTTCTGGATTTTAAAGAGCAGAATCAGGCATTTGAGGATCTTGCTGCTTATACCGCCGCTCGATTCGATGTGCCGGAACATGACGGCATCTGTAAGATTGATGGTGCGACGGTTAGCAGCAATTTCTTCTCGTTGCTCAGGGTGTCTGCTTGTCTCGGAAGGACCTTTACCCAGGCAGACCAGCAGCAAAACAGTACCTCCCTGGCAGTGATCAGTCATGACTTCTGGCAAAGCAAATTTGCACAAGATAAAGAAGTCGTTAGTCAGACCATCACCCTAAACGATAAGATCCATACCATTATTGGCGTACTGCCGGCAGGCTTTAGTTATCCCGATATGATCGGGAATGCGCAGGTATGGACGGTGCTGAATCCTACCAATGAGCAATCGACCAGCAGAATCTATACCTGGCTGCGCACGGTCGGGCGGCTAAAAGCGGGATTGTCCATAGAACAAGCCTTGCCTCTATTGAACCAACTGCACCGTCGCCTGACTCAAACCTACGGCATGCCTGACGGTGAAGTCCAGATGCATGGTCTGTGCGATATGGTGGTACGCGATGTACGAACGACCCTGTGGTTGCTTTCCGTCATTGTGGGATTCATCTTGCTGATCGTCTGTGCCAATGTGGCCAATTTGTGTCTTGCCAGGGCCTCGACAAGGGATAGGGAAGTAGCCATACGCGGCGCCCTCGGTGCCAACAAGCTGCAGCTGCTGCGCCAGTTCACCACAGAAAGTGTGCTGCTGTCACTGGCAGGCGGAGCTGCGGGCCTGATCATCACGGTCTGCACAATTATTTTATTCAGGGTAAAGATTTCTGGTTTTGTACCCCTGGCAGATTCTATAGGTATTGATCCGAGCGTGCTTATATTCGGTTTGGGGATTTCTTTGTTGGTGGGAATCTTCATTGGTATCGCTCCTTTCTGGTTTATGCAGCGCTGCCGCTTGACCGATGTCCTGACGGAACGACGCAGCTCGTCAGTACACCATGCCAGACTCTCGAATATGTTGGTTGCCGGCCAGATTGCCATAGCATTGGTTTTGTCCATTGGTATGAGTTTGATGATTCGCAGTATGATGCGGTTTTCATCGGCTGATACCGGCTTCAACCGGGAGAATCTGATGACCTTCAGTATCGGGATGGACCAAAGAGACGAACCACAGCGTTATCAATTCATTCGCAACTTCCAGAGCCGACTGAGCAGCCTGCCTTATGTCAAGGGTGTGTCCACCGATTCATCCATGCCGTGTTCTACGATGGGAGCCTGTGCTATTGTGACCGCGGAGGGCTATACCTCTCCGGATGGAAAACCCGTCTGGGTACCCTTTCATAATGTCGGTCCGGATTACTTCAAGACACTGCAAATACCGATCCAAAGCGGACGCGATATCTCGTTAGAAGAACATCAGGAAAAAGAGAGGGTGGTTGTTATAAGCGAATCTCTAGCCCGACAATTCTGGCCGAACCAGAACGCGATTGACAGGGAGCTGACTTTTAGCGGACAGCCGTATCGAGTCGTCGGTATTGTCGGTGACATGATTCAGGGTGATGTCAAAGGTGGTAAATGCAATCATATGTTCTTACCGTTCGATACGATGACCATGCGCGAGCATTCTGATTTGAAGGTTGTGGTTCGCGCTAGCTCTGATCCGGGCATGTTTGTGGAGCAGGCCCGGGCCATACTCAGAGACATCGACGCGACCTTGCCGCTTTACGATATAAGTACCTTTAAGGCACAAATGAATCGCTATCTTAGTCAGGAACGCTTCACGACCATTTTCCTGGTAGTCTTTGCATCCATTGCACTATTACTGATCGTCATCGGCATCTACGGCGTGGTGTCCTATGCCGTGACTCAGCGCACGCGTGAAATCGGTATCCGCATGGCCCTTGGTGCACACAAGATAGGCATCCTGGCCATGATTCTCAAGCAGGGATTGATATTGCTGATGGTAGGTTTAGTCGTTGGAGTTGCTGGTGCGATAGGTTTAACCCGATTTTTGGCCGGCTATTTGTATGACGTCAGCACGACCGATCCGGTAAGCTTCGTCTTAGCCCCGCTGATCATTACTATTGTTTCGATGTTGGCCTGCTTTGTCCCCGCCGGCCGGGCAGCAAAGACAGATCCCATGGAGGCGCTAAGGTATGAGTAAGAGAGAAAACAGCATACGAAAGGAATAATAAATAAGTACTTTCATCAACGACATTAAATACGCCACACGTCTGTTACGGAAACATCCCGGTTTCACCCTCATTGTCGTATTGATACTGGCCATCGGTATCGGGGCCAATACCTCTATGTTCAGTGTCGTCAATAGGGTTCTACTCAATCCCTTTCCGTACCCGGATTCGGATCGTTTGGTTAGGGTGTTTACTGACCCGACAAGTAGAAGATTTCGTACCCCTTTATCCATTCCCGATCTCCTGGATTGGCAGAAACAGAGTCAATCCTTCGAATGTCTGGGATTGGTGAATTATGCTGGATTTCCTTCAACTGTTTTGCTTGGGGAAAGGGCTCCCCGAGTAAAAACGTTGAAAGCCTCCTCAACGTTGTTTTCTGCATTGGACGTTAAACCTGTTTTAGGGCGGATATTTACCGCTGAAGAGGACAAGCCCAATGGTGACTTTATGGCACTCTTGTCGTACGATTTATGGCAAAGTCAATTTGCGGCTGATCCGAACATCATAGGTCGTCAAATCGCGGTAGGGAATGACTTCATAGAGGGCAGCCCTGTTCAGTGTACGGTGATCGGCGTTCTGCCGGCGGACTTCCACCCCTCTTTTTGTGAAGGCTTTGAGGGGACTCAATGTTGGTTGTCTCTTAGCATAATCAAGCATCGATTTGCTCAGCGAAACAGTTATATATCAACGGTTGTGGCGAAACTGAAACCGGGCGTTACATTGTCCCAGGCCCAAGCGGAGATGAATGGGATTGCCGCACAAATGGCGACTCAATATGGAGGGGGGGATGAGGGTGTTCGTATTGTCTCGTTGCGGGATGATCTGGTTAAGGATGTTGATACAACCGTGTGGATTCTTTTCGCCGCGGTGGGATTTCTGTTGATGATCGTGTGTGTCAATGTCGCAAATTTATTATTGACTAAGATATCGAGCCGAGACAGAGAGATGGCTGTCCGTGCTGCTTTGGGAGCGGGAAGATGGCGATTCATGCAGCAGGTGTTTATCGAGTCGTTACTATTGGTGATCTTGGGGGGTACATTAGGGATTTTACTGGCTTTTTGGGGGAACCAACTGTTGTTCGCCTGGCTGGGTGACCATATTCCCTGGATGGTCAAGCTTGCTATGGATGGTCGGGTTCTGGCTTTTACGGCTTTGGCCTGTTTGCTGTCCTGCGTGCTGTTTAGTTTGGCGCCGACGATTCGTTTGCTGGGTTGTGAAGTCCTGCCGGTACTTCAGAACGGTGCGGGACGATCCACGAGTTCCCGTTATCGAGTCCTACAGGATGCCCTGGTGGTGATCCAGATTGCCATGGCCTTGGTGCTATTGGTGGGAGCGGGTTTACTGGGACGAAGTTTTGTTTCATTG
>JAFGLV010000048.1 GCA_016927855.1 Sedimentisphaerales bacterium | reverse complement strand
TCATTTCGACTGGAGGACTGCCGCAGAGCCCGCCCTGAGCGAAGTCGAACGGGCAGGCCGGAATGGAGAAATCTGGGCGAGGACGAAACGGCTGGTTCACTCGCGGCCAGATATCTCGACTGCGTCCCGGCTCGCCGGGACTCCGCTCGATATGACAAAGAGGCCGATCCTCCGCGTTATCTGCAAACGTGCAGCGCTCGCAAATGACGAGGGGGACGGTTGCTTGAGAGGGTTGTTGGCCGTAACATGGCGGTAGGTGTCTGAACGCTACGGTCGACGATGCTTCGGAGGCAGTATGGCCAATCGAGCGAACCTCACCCGCAGGGGCTTTCTGAAGGCAGCAGCCGCGACGGTGGCGTTTCCCCACGTCGTTACCACATCGGCCCTCGGCGCGACCGGTCGCCTGCCGGCGAGCGAGCGCCTGGTCATGGGCGTTATCGGTGCCGGCGGCCAGGGCGCTCGTCATATCGGCGGCGGCATCTGGGTCCAGGGCAGCGGGTTCCTGAGCAAGCCGGGTGTGCAGATCGTCGCCGTCAGCGACGTGAATCGCAACAGGCTCAATAACGCCAAGAACATCATCGACAAGTTCTATGGCAACAGCGATTGCGCCACCTACCGTGAGTTCGAGGAATTGCTGGGCCGTAGCGACATCGACGTTATTCTCTGTGCGACCGGCGACCGCTGGCACACGCCTGTCTCCATCGCCGCGGCCAAGGCCGGCAAGGACATCTACTGCGAGAAGCCGATCTCGCTGACGGTCTACGAGGCCCGCGCCTTGGCTCGTGCGATGCGACGCTATGGACGCATCTTCCAGACCGGAACGCAACAGCGAAGCTGGTACGAGTTCCGCTTCGCGTGCGAGCTGGTCCGCAATGGGTACATCGGAGACATCAGGCGCATCAAGGTCAACGTAGGT
The DNA here is from genome assembly GCA_016927855.1 of Sedimentisphaerales bacterium. Lineage (GTDB taxonomy): Bacteria > Planctomycetota > Phycisphaerae > Sedimentisphaerales > Anaerobacaceae > JAFGLV01. The sequence continues at coordinate 32,292 of JAFGLV010000048.1, read as the reverse complement.
GGACCGCCGGAGGAATGTAACCTGCCGGCCGAGGGCGCAGCACCCGAGTGGCTGGACTACGACCGGTGGCTGGGCCAGGTGCCGTGGCATCCATTCCATCCTGAGATTCTGGGCTGGATGCGCTGGAAAGACTTCTCCGGTGGCGAGATGACCAACTGGGGCACGCACATGTTCGACGTCGCCCAGTGGGCGCTGGGCATGGACGCATCCGGCCCCGTCGAGATCATCCCGCCCGACGGCAAGGAGTTCCAGACGCTGACTTATCGTTATGCCAACGGGACCGTTATGACGCGCGAAGGGATCAGCCAGCCCACGCCGGGCGTGCGCTTCGAGGGCACCGAAGGCGTGGTTGAGGTGACGCGCGAGCAACTCATCACCGAGCCCGATTCGCTCCGCCGCCAGAGCCTGGCCTCCGGCGACGTTCACCTGTACGAGAGCAAGGAACACCCGGACAATTTCCTGGCGTGTGTCCGAACGCGGACCCGGCCCGCCAGCGATGCCGACGTGGGCTACCGGTCGATCACGGTCTGTCACCTGGGCAACATCGCGTACTGGTTGCAGCGACCCTTGCGTTGGGACCCGATGGCGGAGCGTTTCACCGATGACCCCCAGGCCGACCGGCTGCTCGCTCGTGCGATGCGCAGTCCTTGGCAGATATGAAGGAGACACACCGATGTACTCCCGAAGCATGTTCGACCCGTTGGCGACTTTTGCGGTGGCCTCTCTATGCTGGTTCGCTCCAATGGTGCACGCGGCCGATGCGAATGTGCCGCCCTTGAAGGTGGGAGAGGGCTTCAAGCTGCACACGATCAATGCCGAGTCCCGTTTCGAACCCGCTGGCATTCTGGACGTCAATCGTGACAGCAGGCTGGACATCTTCTGCGGTGGCTTCTGGTACGAAGCTCCGTCCTGGCAGAAGCACGTGGTGCGTCAGGTACAGGAGGAGGGGGGATACCATCACGATTTCGCCGACCTGCCGATGGACGTCGATGGGGATGGCTGGACCGATATCGTCAGCGCCGCCTGGCACAACAAGAAGGTCTTCTGGGTCCGCAACCCAGGCGTCGAAGGCGGTCTCTGGCAGGTTATCGACGTCGATGAGCCCGGCAACATGGAGACGGCGCTGGTGGTGGACATCAACGGCGACCGGCAGCCCGACGTCCTACCCAACATCATGGGCCAGGCGGCCTGGTACGAATTCCATCGGGATGCATCGGCTCCGCATGGTGTGAGGTGGGAGAAGCACCCCTTGCCTCAGCAGGCGGCCGGTCATGGTCTGGGCGCCGCAGACGTCAACCGCGACGGCCGCTGTGACATCGTCACGCCCAACGGCTGGCTCGAACAGACCGCTGACGGTGGCTGGTCCTGGCGTCCTGAGTTCAAGCTCGGATACGCGAGCATTCCCATCCTGGTCGGCGATGTCGACGCCGACGGCGACTCCGACATTCTCTGGGGCTTGGGACACGATTACGGCGTCTTCTGGCTCGAACAGAGCCGCGACGCGCAGGGCACGCGCATCTGGCACAAGTCCCTCCTCGACAAGTCCTGGTCGCAGCCTCACTACCTCCTGCTGGCCGACCTCGACAACGACGGCTGCGACGAGCTCGTCACCGGCAAGCGCTATCACGCTCACAACGGTCACGATCCCGGCGGCAACGAGCCGCTGTGCGTCTACTATTACGATTTCGACAAGGCGGCACACCGGTGGACACGCCATACGATGTCGGAAGGAGGCCTGGTAGGTTTCGGCATCAACACCGCCGCGGCCGACCTGGATAACGACGGTGACATCGATGTCGTCGCGCCAGGCAAGGGTGGATTGTACCTCTTCGAGAATCTTCTGAAATAGGCGAGAGGGCTGCCTGCCTAATGCTCTCCGGCAGACGGAACCGCGCGCTCAAACCGGTGAGCGCCGGGACCGACGCCGTCGAGCACCACAAACCCGTCCGTCAGCGCTCCCTGCACGATCTGCCCATCCACGCGCACATCGGGACTGTCACTGCCCAGTTGGGGGAGATAGACCACCGCTTCGACGCCCACCGGCGTGCGAACGTTCAGGACGAAGGGCTGGTCCTGCGCGGAGGTGAAGTCCACGTGGATCGTGCCGCGAATGGTCGGCAGGTCCATGCCGGCGCTGGCGAGCGCACCGGGCTGGGGCTTGATTCGGACCTTGGCAAAGCCCGGTTCGAGCGGCTGAATGCCCATGACGTAGCGCGGGATGATGTTGGCCGGTGCGGCGCCCCACGCGTGGTTCCAGTCCAGGTTGGGCTTGTACTTGGCGTCCCACGCTTCCATCGTGATGGTCGTGCCGACGTCGTAGATCATGTGCGGCCAGCTTCGGTCGCTCTCGGTATCGGTCATCAGGTCCAGCGCGTAGTCGTCCTCTCCCGCTTCGTAGAGCGCTTCGAGCAGATACTGAGCGCCGTACACGCTGCACACCATCCCACGGCTCTTGACGAACTGGGCCACGGAATCGACATACTCCGGTGGCACCAGGCCGAACGCCAGCGGGAACATGTTCGCATGCAGTGCGCTGTGATCGGTTCCTTCGCCGTCGACGTATATTCCTTTGGTCTTGTCGAGCAGCTTGTCGTTGAAGGAGTGCCTGACCCATGCGGCCGCGTCGGCGAAGTATTGCGCGTCGGCGTCCTCGCCGATCGCCTGCGCCATCCGGCTCATGACAACGAGCGCCCGATAGTGGAACGCGTTGACGACGGTGTTGATCGGCTTGAAGACGAAGTCATCCGTCTCGCCGTAGCCACCCTGGAGGCCGAGGATATTCCCGTGCGGCCAATCGACGATGTCCCGGAGCTGGCCGTTGAAGTGGATGGAGCGCAGGACGTCGCGCGTGACCAGGCCCGTTTGCGTGCTGATCAGGCCGTCCTCGCGCGCCAGCGCGATCAGCGTCTTGGCTCCCAGGTCGGCGTAGAAATGCCTGATGGATTCGGTGTTGGCGGTGTGCATGTAGTCGGCCCAGGCCATGAGCACCGAATGCAGGATCCATTCCGTCGGCCAGGTCGGGTGGGTGATGAGATATTCATGCGTGTAGCGCGCCATCGTGAACTCACGGTCCACCGCATAATGGCACAACTGGTTGATGTAGGCGTCGGCTTCATAGGGAATTCGCTCGCGGTCCCCGTCGACATAGACGCCGCAGAAGCTCGTGGCCTTGATGCTGTACTTGCACAGTTCCCAGACGTCGTTGAGGACTGCGTCCGATGAGATGAAGCTGGAAGCGTTGTCGTCGAACGGATAGTGAACCGCGATCTGGCGAATACTCGAGGTATCGATAGGGGCCGGGACGTTGACCAGCTCGCAGTATCGAAACGGCATGACTTCGCCGACGTACGCCGGCATCTTGATCGCCTGCGAACCGGTATTGCGGCTGTCGGGTGTGATGGCGATCCGGTAGGTGTGGGTGCCGGCGTCGACGGTCTCGGTCATCTTGCGGTAGCGCCGCGACCCGCCGGGAGCGCGATTGACGCTGTCGCTTTCGGTGGCCACCTCGCCCAGGTGGACCTCGATCGGCGTCCGGGAGACGGGGCTCGTCAAGGTCAGTTCGACAGTGCCGAATGCGGCCTTGCCGAAATCGACGAAGTAGTGCCCCGGTCCTTTCTCCACGACACGGACGGGCTCGACCGCCGTGGTCACGAGCGGATAGCGGGTGGTAGCGTATGGCTCGCTGAGTGCTCCTGTACTGAACGCCTGAACCTGCGAGTAAGGGCCTGTCTGGTCGTTCCTGTCCCAGACGCGTACCTTCCAGTAGTAGGTTGCGTTCGCCGCCAGAGGCTCACCGGCGTATTCGACGTTGATCGACTCGGCCGACGCCACTTTTCCGCTGTCCCACATGTCCGCCTGGCCCTGGGCGAGCTGTTCCCGCCCGGACGCTACGAGAATCTGGTAAGCCGTCTGGCTGGACCCCTCCACCGTGAGGCCGGCGACCCACCCGAATTCGGGCCGGGGGTCCGCGATCGTCGTCAACTCCGGCCGGGCCATCAATTCGCACATCAGACCTGTCGGGGCCGACTCCTTCGCCATAGCGATGGCAATTTGGGGGGAATGGGCCAACAGGAGCAATATCGCGGGAATAGAGGCGCGTTTTCGGCAAGCATTTGGCTTGGTCGGAGGCGTCATAGCCTTGCACTCCATGCAATGTTGAACCCCAGCGGTTGAAGCACTGTAGCTGAGAACCAGCAAATGTCGATACTACCTGCAAATGCGCCGGATGGCAACGGTAGAGGAACCGAACGGGGCCCCCTCAAATCCAGAGACCAAGCCAGGCCAGAAATCGGGAAGACCGGTTGCCCGGCGGAGGCGGTTGCCGTATTATCACGCTTTTCGCACCGCGGCCTCGCGGCCGCAGTAGCGAGCTGGGCCCAGATGGCCTTTGAAAGACACGAGAGCTGCCGTGCCTGCCAAGGCACAGAGAGGTTTATGTAATGGACAAGTATATCTGCATTCACGGCCATTTCTACCAGCCGCCGCGTGAGAACGCCTGGCTGGAAGATGTGGAACTACAGGATACGGCCTATCCCTACCACGATTGGAATGCCCGGATCACCGAGGAGTGCTACCGGCAGAACGCCGCGTCGCGCATCCTCGGGCCGGATCGGAAGATCGTCGATATCGTCAACAATTATGAGCGGATCAGCTTCAACTTTGGGCCGACTCTCCTTTCCTGGCTCGAGACCCATGCCCCGGACGTCTACGCCAAGGTCCTGGAGGCCGACAAGAAGAGCCGCGAGCGATTCTCAGGCCATGGCTGCGCGCTGGCCCAGGTCTACAACCACATGATCATGCCGTTGTCGAGCACACGCGACAAGCGGACGCAGGTCATCTGGGGAATTGCCGATTTCAAGCAGCGGTTTCAGCGGGTGCCGGAGGGCATGTGGCTGCCCGAGACCGCCGTGGACCTGGCGTCCCTCGAAGTCCTCGCGGAGAACGGCATCAAATTCACGATCCTCGCGCCGCGACAGGCGCGACGAATCCGTCGGTTCGGCGGTCGCAAGTGGCGAGACGTCACCGAAGCCGACCTCGATACCAGCATTCCCTATCTGTGTACCCTCCCGTCGGGCAAGCAGATCGTGCTGTTCTTCTACAGCGGTCCCGCCTCTCAGGAGATCGCCTATGGCGGCCTGCTCCACAGCGGCGAGATTTTTGCCGGTCGCCTTCTCGATGCCTTTCCCAAGGATGGCGACGGCGCCCGGTTGGTCCACGTGGCGACCGATGGCGAATCCTTTGGGCACCATCACCGTCACGGCGACATGGCGCTGGCCTATTGCCTGCACCACATCGAGAGCAAGAACCTGGCCAAGATCACCATCTATGGCGAGTATCTCGAGAAGTTCCCGCCCGATCACGATGTGGAGATCTGGGAGAACAGCTCGTGGAGTTGTGCGCACGGCGTCGAGCGCTGGAAGAGCAACTGTGGCTGTGCCGCCGATCAGGCCAATTCCGGCAAGCAGCAATGGCGCGCCCCGCTGCGCCAGGCGATGGATTGGGTGCGCGAGAAGGTCAGCACCGCCTACCAGGACAACATGTCGAAGTATTACTCCGATCCGTGGCAACTGAGGAACGAGTACATCGGCGTGATCAACGACCGCTCGCCTGAAAACGTCGAGGACTTCATCACCAAATCCACCGGACGCGAGATCGACCGCGGCGACAAGGTCCGGTTTCTCAAATTGCTCGAGATGCAGCGCAACGCCATGCTCATGTATACGAGCTGTGGCTGGTTCTTCGATAACATCTCCGGCATCGAGGCGGTGCAGGTGATGCAGTACGCCGCCCGCGCCATGCAGTTGTGCCAGGAGGTCCAGGATTGGGACCTCGTTCCGGAATACAAAGACATGCTCGGGCAGGCGCCGACCAACGTGCGCCTGCTGGCCAACGGAGCCGAGGTGTATCGCGCCTACGTCGAGCCGACGCGGATCGACCTCAACCGCGTCGGCGCGCATTTCGCGCTCAGTTCGGTTTTCGAGGAGACGACGGAAGGCCCGACCGAGATTTATTGCTACACCGCGACGATGGACGACTGCGATCGGCGCGAGGCCGGCATGCAGGTGCTCACCACCGGCCGGGCCACCATTCGCTCGACGATCACCTTCGAGCGACATGCCTGCGACCTCGTGGTCTTCTATCTGGGCGATCACAATCTCTTCGCCTCGGTCCGCGCGCGGATGGCCGATGAGGAGTTCGCCAAGGTCCAGGCGGACCTGGTCAACGCCTTCCGCAAGGGTGACAGCAACGAAGTCATGCGGCTGATGAACGTCGAGTTCGGCGGCACGAACTACTCGCTCAGCCACCTGTTCAAGGACGAGCAGCGCCAGCTTCTCAACGAGCTGCTCGAGACCACCTGGATGGAGATCGAAAGCTCCTTCCGCCACCTCTACGAGCACAACTACGCGTTGATGCAGATGATTCGCAATATGAACATGCCGCTGCCCAAGGCACTGTCGGCGCCGGCGGAGTTCATTCTCAACGAAGACCTCTGCGCCGAGATTCAGGCCGACGAGATCAACGTGCAGCACCTGCGCAACCTCGCCGATGAGGCTGAGCGCCTGTCGCTGAGCCTGGACAAGGAGCGTCTGTGTTTCGAGGGCAGTCACCGGATCAACGACCTCATGGACCGCCTTCAGGAGGACCCCGACGACGTGGACCTGCTGTGCTCGATCGAGGAGAGCCTGGAGATTCTGCACACGTTGACGACCGGGCTGGACCTTCAGAACGCGCAGAACGTCTTCTTCAACATGGCCAAGCGCCGCTATCCCGACATGAAGCGTCGCGCCGCCTCGGCCGACGAGGAAGCCGTCAAGTGGGTCACGCATTTCGGCAACCTCGCCCACCACCTCGGCCTGGCGTTGCCTTAAGCCCTTACTGTTCCTAAGTCGGAAATCCAGACATGCTCAAACAGCGTTCCAGCGGTATCCTGCTGCACGTAACCAGCGTGCCGTCCGAATATGGCATTGGTGATTTCGGCCCGGCCACGTATAGATTTGTCGACTTCCTCAAGCGGGCCGGCCAGACCTGCTGGCAGATTCTGCCGCTGAACCACACGACGCCTTCGACGGGATATTCCCCCTATAACTGTTTCTCCGCCTTCGCCGGCAATCCGCTCCTGATCAGCCCTGCGTTGATGGTGCGCGACGGCTTGCTCCAGCGCCGCGAGATACCGTCGCCACCGGCGTTTCCGCCCGACAAGGTGGATTTCGCGAAGGTGACGACCTACAAATACGCGCTATTCGATGTCGCCTTCAAACGTTTCCAGGCAAGTCCGGTGCCGGCCGATTTCGAGGCCTTCTGCGCCGAGCACCAAGCCTGGCTGGAGCCCTTCGCGACGTTCGTCGCGGCCCGCAGGCACTTCCAGAAGCGCCTCTGGTGCGACTGGCCTAGAGCCTGGCGTGATTTGGGATCGCGGATTGCGGATTGTGGATTGAAAAAGGCGTTGGGAGCGAATCCGAACTCCGCAATCATCAATCCGCAATCGATAGATTTCGAGCGGTTCCTCCAGTACGTTTTCTACCGGCAGTACCTGGAGCTGAAGCGCTACTGTCACGAGCAGGGCGTTCAAGTCGTCGGTGACGTGCCGATCTACGTCACCTACGACAGCGCCGATGCCTGGTCGCATCCCGAGTTGTTCAAGCTGACCGCCGCGAAGAGACCCAAGTTCATCGCCGGGGTGCCGCCGGACTACTTCAGCAAGACCGGACAGCTTTGGGGCAATCCCGTTTACGACTGGGATTACCTCGAGAGCACCGGCTTCGATTGGTGGATACGCCGCATTCGCCACAATCTGCTCTTGTTCGATCTGGTGCGCATCGATCACTTCCGAGGATTGGTCGCTTATTGGGAGGTGCTTGCCAGCCACAAAACCGCGATGCACGGCAAGTGGGTCAAAGCGCCCAGCGAGAGCTTCTTCGCGACCCTCTTCAAACGGATCCCCTTCGCGGCCATCTTCGCCGAAGACCTCGGACACATCACGCCCGATGTCCGCGAGGCGGTGACGAAGTACCAGTTCCCCTGCATGCGCGTGCTCCAGTTCGCCTTCAGTGGCGACCCGACCCGCAATCCCCATATCCCGCACAACCACATCCGCAATGCGATCGTCTACACCGGCACCCACGACAACAACACCACGCGCGGCTGGTTCGATAAGGAAATGGTGGGGGACCGGCGCCGGCGTCTGTTCGACTACCTCGGTCGCAAGGTCTCGGCGCCGGACATTGTCTGGGAGCTGATCCGCCTGGCCCAAGCCAGCGTCGCGAACCTGGCGATCATTCCCATGCAGGACCTGCTCGGACTAGGCGCCGACGCGCGGATGAACTACCCCGCCAAGGCCAAGGGCAACTGGTTCTGGCGGATGCGCGACGGTCGGCTGACCGCCCGCCTGGCGAAGCGCCTGCGGCACTTGACCGAAATCCACGGTCGCCTTTGAGCAGATCCGCAAACGCGACTTAGAGCCTCTAACAGCATGATCTGTCGCGCTACAAACGTTGTAGGGGCAACCCCCTGTGGTTGCCCTGGGCAGGCACGGGGGCCTGCCCCTACCCATGTGCCGGTCATTCTGCTAGGCGCTCTTAGTCGCTTCTGCCCTAGGTCCTGTAGGTCGTATAGGGCCTATTCCGAAGGCTCTGGGCGTTCGGGCGACACTGGCGTTTCGGCCTTGGTCTTGGGCGGGCCGCTCAGTTCCTTCTTGAACACGACGACCCCGAGCGGCGGCAGGATGACCGAGAGCGTGTAGTCGAAGTTGCCATAGAACGAAGCCGGCGAAGCCTCCACGCCGCCCATGTTGCCGTGCCCCGAGCCGCCGTAGTCTCTGGCGTCGCTGTTGAGCACTTCCTGCCAGAAGCCGCCCTCCGCGACGCCGATGTGGTAGTTCAGCCGCGGCACCGGCGTGAAGTTGCAGATTACCGCCAGGATGTGCCGGCCCGTCTTGTCCTTCCGCAGGAAGCTGATCACGCTGTTGTCCGCGTCGTGGAAGTCGATCCACTCGAAGCCTTCTTTGTGGAAGTCCATCTCGAACAGAGCCGGCTCCGAGCGGTACAGCCGATTCAGGTCGCGCACCCACTGGCGCAGGCCTTCATGCTGGGGGTCTTGGAGCAAGTGCCAGTCCAGGCTGTGTTTGTGACTCCATTCGCCGTGCTGGCCGAATTCGGCGCCCATGAACAGGAGCTTCTTGCCGGGATGGGTGTACATGTAACCGTAGAGCAGGCGCAGGTTGGCCAGCTTCTGCCAGGCGTCGCCGGGCATCTTGCCGTAGAGCGAGCCTTTGCCGTGCACGACCTCGTCGTGCGACAGCGGCAGGACGAAATTCTCGCTGAAGGCATACCAGATCGAAAACGTCAGCTTGTCCTGGTGGTACTTGCGGTGAACGCAATCATGCGCGAAATACTTGAGCGTGTCGTGCATCCAGCCCATGTTCCACTTCATCCCGAAGCCGAGCCCGCCGATGGAGGTTGGACGCGTCACCATGGGCCAGGCGGTCGATTCCTCCGCGATCGTTTGCGTGTCGGGGAAGTCGCGATAGAGCATCTCGTTGAACCGGCGCAAGAAGGCAATCGCTTCGAGGTTCTCGCGCCCGCCTTCGCGGTTGGGGACCCACTCGCCTTCCTTGCGGGAGTAGTCGAGATAGAGCATGGAGGCAACCGCGTCGACGCGCAGCGCGTCGGCGTGATACTTGTCGAGCCAGAACATCGCCGAGCTGATGAGGTAGGCGCGGACCTCGTTGCGGCCGTAGTTGAAAATGGCGCTCTTCCAGTCGGGATGGAATCCGAGGCGCCGGTCGGCGTGCTCGAATAGGTGCGTGCCATCGAAGTAGATCAGGCCGTGCTCGTCGGTCGGGAAGTGCGACGGGACCCAGTCGAGGATGACGCCGATGTCGTTCTGGTGGAGCATGTCGATCAGGTACATCAGGTCCTGGCAACAGCCGTAACGCCGCGACGGAGCGAAGTAGCCCAGCGTTTGGTAGCCCCATGAGGGGTAGAAAGGGTGCTCCATGATCGGCAGGAACTCGACGTGCGTGAAGCCCATCTCCCTGACATACTCGATGAGCATCGGCGCGAGTTCTCGATAGCTCAGCAAACGCTCGGGCTCGCTCGGGTCGCGCCGCCAGGAGCCCAGGTGCAGCTCATAGATGCTCATCGGCGCGTCGAGCGAATTGTGCCGGCGCTGCTGCTGTTGCCAGCGATCGTCGCCCCAGGCATAGTCGAGGTCCCACACGACCGACGCGGTATTGGGCGGCAGCTCCCAGAAGAAGCCAAACGGGTCCGCTTTGTCCACGACGTAGTGGTTGTGGTTGGAGACGATGTGGTACTTGTAGACGGCGCCCTTGCCGACGTCGGGGATGAAGCCTTCCCAGATGCCGGACTCGTCGGAGCGGTTGGTCAGCCGATGGGTGTGAGGGTCCCACTGATTGAAGTCGCCAACCACAGAGACCTGCGCTGCATTGGGCGCCCAGACGCTGAAGAACGTGCCGCGGCGTCCGGCCCGCTCGACGAGATGCGCCCCGAGCTTCTCGTAGAGGCGAAAGTGGTTGCCCTCTTTGAACAGGTAGATGTCGTGATCCGTCAGCAGACTGGACGGTTCCGAAAGCGTGCCTTGCTTGTTCATAGCATCTCCATACATTGTCGTGAAGCGTGAAGCGGGCCTCGTGAAGCGCAGACCAACACTTCACGCTTCACGAGCAACGCTTCACGCCTTAAGTATCTGTTCGATGCCGCGCATCGGTATCATCAGCCAATCGGGCCGATTGTTCAACTCGTAACCGGCTTCGTAGACCGCTTTCTCCAGCAGGAACGTTTCGAGCAGGACCGCAAAGTCCTTCTCGTCGGTCGGGCTGAATCCGGCGTCGCCCACGGTGGCGATGTAGGCGTGCAGGAACACGCCACTGACGTAAGTGTACCACACATGCGCCCAGCGTTCGAGATAGCTCACGTCGGCGCCTTGCTTGGCGGAGCGCAGCAGGATCGTGCCATACGCGGCGTAGTGGAGCGAGCGGACCATGCCCGCCACGTCGCGCAGCGCCGAATGCTTGAGCCGCCGTTCGGTGAGCGACCGCGCCGGCTCGCCCTCGAAGTCGATAATGACGAAGTCCTTGCCGGTGTAGAGGACCTGGCCCAGGTGGTAGTCGCCGTGCGTGCGCATCTTCAGGGCGCGAATCTTCTTCTCCGCGACGCGGCGCAGTCGCGCCAGAATGGTCTTCTTCTCCGCCAGAATCCGCGAGACCGCGGCGGCGGTCGGCTCGTCCAGCGAGCCCAGACCCTCGCTCAGCTCGGCAAAGACCTTCAGGGTCAAGCTGCGCATCGACTGGTACAGCGATTTCTGATACAGCAGGCTGAAGGGCTCGGCAGTCACGTCCGGCGTGCGCGACAGCGACGCCAGCGCACGGTGCATCTCGGCGGTGCGCCTTCCCAGCAAGCCTGCCATGTCGAGGTACACCGAGCCGATGAAGTCACGGACCAGCGTAGGGATCTCTTCCGGCTCGATACCCATCAGGCCCTCCGGCGCTTCGGGCAGTTCTTCGAGCTTGTCCTTGAGCGTCTGGGCGTAGCCGAAGGAACGCTCCACGTTGTCCAGCGTGTACGACCAGCCGTCGGTCTCGTTGGGAATGAGCTGCAACAGCATGGCCAACGTCATGGGCGCCGCTCCGCTCCGCCACCACTCGATCGCGCCGGCGAAGGCCGGCAGATTCGTGAAGCCGGTGTGCTCGGTCAGGTGGCGCGACAGCTCGACGTCCGGATTCGTGCCTTCCTCGGCGCGCCGGTAGAGCTTGAGGAAAAACGTGTTGTCGTAAATGACGGAGCTGTTGCTCTGCTCGACCGCGAGGGCGCGCGAGACCAGCGGCAGGCGCTTGTCGGCGAGCATCTGTGCGAACTTGCTGCCGCGCCTCGCCAGCAGCCGGCCATGCCCGGTCTTCTTGTTGTGGCGCCGTGCGATCATCTCCAGCAGCGCGTCGCGGAAGCCCTCGCCGGCTACGGCATCATAGAGAATGCCTTGTTCATCCTTCATCTGCGCCTGGCCGATGACGCTGCTGGGAGACTCGTGCATGATCCTGACTTGCTGGTCGAGGTTCGCGAAGCCGATGGGCACGATGTAGCATTGTCTGGGCGCGTTGTTGAAGATGACCTCCAGCAGCAGGATGTGGATGGGATGGTCCGGCGTCGGCACCGTCAGGCTGTCGGCGATCCGCAGCCGGCGGATGCTGCGTCCTTTGCCGCCGAACCAGCGGGCCCGCTTGAGGTAGTCGCTCAAGACCGCCAGCACGCGCGTTTCGTCGCTGCTGCCGACGATCCGCGCCCAGGTCACGTTGCATTGGATCTGGGGCGTCTGCTCGGGTTGCGGCGCGGTCGTGACCGCCGGCGGCCTGAGCACGAACCAGAAGAAGCTGTGCGGCGCCAGCGTCACGCAGTAGGGCCCGTCCGTGATGTCGGCAAAGCGGTTGTCGCTGAAGATGTCGTGGACCGAGCAGCCGACGTGCGCCGGGATCTGAATCTGCACCGCCTGGCAATAGCGCGAGAGATTCGCCACCACCAGGATGGTCTTCTCCTCGTATTGCCTCAGGAACGACAGGACTTTGGTGTTGTCGGAGGGCAGAAACTCGATGCGGCCGCGACCGAAGGCCTTGAACTGCCGGCGTACCGCGAGGATCCGGCGCATGAACCACAGCAGCGACGACAGATTGCGGCTCTGGTTCTCGACGTTGATGGTCTCGAAGTGGTACTCCGAGTCGATAATGACCGGCAAGTAGAGCTTCTGAGCGTTGGTCTTGGAAAACCCGGCGTTGCGGTCGGGACTCCACTGCATCGGCGTGCGCACGCCGTTACGATCGCCGATGAAATAATTGTCACCCATGCCGATCTCGTCGCCGTAGTAGATGATCGGCGTGCCCGGCAGCGACAGCAGCAGGCTGTTCATCAGCTCGATCCGCCGGCGGCTATTCTCCAGCAACGGCGCCAGCCGGCGGCGAATGCCGACGTTGATCCGCGCGCGCGGGTCCTCGGCATACGCCTTGAACATGTAGTCGCGTTCCTCGTCCGTGACCATTTCCAGCGTCAGCTCGTCGTGATTGCGCAGGAACATGGCCCACTGGCAGGTCTCGGGGATGTCGAGGCTCTGCTCGAGCATGTCCACGACGGGAAAGCGGTCTTCCATCCGCAGCGCCACGAACAGCCTGGGCATGATGGGGAAGTGGAAGGCCATGTGACATTCGTCACCGTTGCCGAAGTAGGCGGCCGCGTCCTCCGGCCATTGGTTCGCCTCCGCCAGCAGCATGCGGTCGATGAACTTGCCGTTGACATGGTCGCGCAGCTCTTTGAGGAAGGCGTGTGTCTCCGGTAGGTTCTCGCAGTTGGTGTCCTCGCGCTCGAACAGGTAGGGCACCGCGTCGAGCCGCATCCCGTCCACGCCCATCTGAAACCAGAAGTCCACGACCCGCAGGATCTCCTGGCGCACGCGCGGATGGTCGTAGTTCAGGTCGGGCTGATGGCTGTAAAACCGGTGCCAGTAGTACGCCTGCGCGACGTTGTCCCAGGCCCAGTTCGACGTCTCGAAGTCGGTGAAGATGACGCGCGCATCCTTGTACTTCTCCGCGGCGTCGCTCCAGACGTAATAGTCGCGCCAGCGCGAGCCCGGCTTGGCGCGGCGCGATTTCTGAAACCATTTGTGCTGGTCCGAGGTGTGATTGATGACCAGCTCCGTGATGACCTTCAGATCGCGCCGGTGGGCCTCGCGCAGAAAGCGTTTGAAGTCGGCCAGCGTACCGTAATCGGGATGGATGTCGAAGTAGTCTGCGATGTCATAGCCGTCGTCGCGCAACGGCGAGGGATAGAACGGCAAGAGCCATAGCGCGGTGACGCCCAGCTCCTGCAAATAGTCGAGCTTCTCGATCAGGCCGGCAAAGTCGCCGATCCCGTCGTTGTTACTGTCGTAGAACGAGCGGACGTGCACCTCGTAGATGACAGCGTCTTTGTACCACAGCGATTCGGTGCTCTTCCTGGCTTGGGCGGTCAAAGCTCGTTACTCCTCGTAGCATGGGCATCTTGCCCATGAACCGCAGAGCCACCTGGGCTCTGCCAAGACATTTCTATCCACGGGCAGGATGCCCGTATTACTCACGGGCGAGACGCCCGTGCTACTACATGAAATAATCGAAGTCGGTTTCTCGGCGCAGTCGCTTGCGCATGCAGAGAATGTGCGCCGGCATGACGCGCGGGTCCAGCTCGACGTAATTGGATTGGCCTTGCCAGATGAACTTGTCGCCGGTGAGCAGGTCGTCCATCAGGTAAGTCTGGCGCGGATCGATCTGGAACGCATCGAGCGGCAGTTGGATCCAGCCCGACTGGCGGTGATGAGGGTCGAGGTTCACTACCGTCACGATTACGTTGGACTGGTCTTCGGTGCTCTTGCCGTAGCAGAGCAGGCTCTCGTTGTCGATTCCGTAAAGCTGGATATTGCGAATCGTCTGCAGCGCAGGATTCTGTCGTCGTATCCGGTTGACGCGTTCGATGACGGCGCGGATGTTGCCGGGCTGGTTCCAGTCCCACTGCTTGATCTCGTATTTCTCGGAGTTGAAGTACTCCTCCCTGCCCTCGATGGCTTCACTCACACACAACTCGAAAGCGGGTCCGTAGATGCCATAGCTGGCCGAGAGCGTCGCGGCCAGGACCAGGCGGACGATGAAGGCGGCGCGCCCGCCGCACTGAAGGTACTGAGGGAGGATGTCGGGCGTATTGGGCCAGAAGTTCGGCCGCAGATACTCGCCGACCTCCGTCTGCGTCAGATCGCGAATATACTGCTCCAGCTCCCACTTCGAGTTGCGCCAGGTGAAGTAGGTGTACGACTGGTTGAAGCCCGCCTTGGCCAGGTACTGCATGACTTTCGGACGCGTGAACGCCTCCGCCAGGAACAGCACGTCCGGATGGTCCTTGCGGATGCCTTCGATGAGCCACTGCCAGAAGGCCAGCGGTTTGGTGTGCGGATTGTCAACTCGAAACATCCGGATGCCTTGGTCGATCCAGAACTGCACCACGCTGTGCAGTTCCTCCCACAGCGCCTGCCACTGCTTCGACTCGAAATTCAACGGCAGAATGTCCTCATACTTCTTCGGTGGGTTCTCCGCGAACTGCACCGTCCCATCGGGCCGCCAGCGGAACCACTCCGGATGCGCCTGGATGTAGGGATGGTCCGGCGCGCACTGGAAGGCCACATCCATCGCGACCTCCAGTCCGTGTCCCTTGGCCTTCTCCACGAAGCGCTGGAAATCGTCCATCGACCCGAGCAGGGGATCGATGGCCTTGTGCCCGCCTTCGGCCGAGCCGATGGCCCAGGGACTGCCGGGATCGGTGGGCGTGCAGACGGTCGCGTTGTTCTTGCCCTTGCGGTTGACCTGCCCGATGGGATGGATGGGCGGCAGGTAGACGACGTCGAAGCCCATGCCCGCAATCTCCGCCAGCATCCGTTCGCAGTCGCGGAAGGTCCCATGCCGACCGTCGGCGCCGAAGGAGCGCGGAAAGAACTCGTACCACGCGCTGAAAACAGCGCGGGGTCGATCTACCCGGATCCGCAGTTCGGGTTCGTACATCGTTGCGAGCGAGCGGTCGGGGTATTCCCCCGCGACGTCGGTCAGCTCCTTGCTGCGTGCCAGCTCCACCGCCACCTCCACGTCCTGGGCGGCTTCGAGCGTCTCGGCCCACGCGTTGAGTTTTGCAGCGTCCGCTGGCTCGGCGCAGCGGGCCGCGTCGCGGAGCATTTCGGCCCCGATCTTCAGAGGCACGCGCACGTCCTGGCCGGCCTCGTGCCTCTTGCCCAAGTCGCTTTGCCAGGTGGCGAAATGGTCGATCCACGCACGCACGGTGTAGACGTACTCGCCCACCGAGTCCACCTCGAACCGCGCCGTCCATTCGTCATTGACCACGTGCTGCATCTCGCGCACGGTCCAATCGTCCTCGCTCCTGCGCCGGTATAGGACCTCGGCACGGACGAGATCGTGGCCATCGCCGAAGACGTTGGCCTTGACGACGACACTCTCACCCACGGCTCTCTTGATGGCGAATTGACCGCCGTTGATCTGCGGTTTGACGCCTTCAATGACCACGCGTCTTCGACCGTCGATGTCCTTGCTCATTGGCCCAGATTCTCTGCCTGCGGTTTCGTTCCTGCCGCCGGACTCTCACGCACCGAGCCCGGACGATACGGTAGTATCACGCGTGCCAGGCCGGTGCGGTTCGGCGAATACCGGACCCTCGGACAGGCCGGAGAGGGCCTGTAGGGGCGAATGATCATTCGCCCTTTCCTGAACGACGGGCAGGTTCCCCCGGTACGCCAGGGCGAGTGATTATTCGCCCCTACGAGAATAAGGGACAGTCGCAACGAAGGCAAAAGCCTTTTGCGAAGTGTTGGTAGCGATCGCGGCGCGCCGGGCGAGTCCGATAACGGCGCGGGCCGTTGAAGTCGGACGGACAAGATGCCGATGGATTCAGCGATGGGGATGTGCGCGAAGAACGCGCGATCCCGGCCTCGGAGTCATGGAATGGTGGAATACTTGAATAACGGACAACGTGGAAAGTACTCTCCCGCCATGTCAGCGCTTCGTCGTTCCGTTACTTCGACCGAGGGAATGAAGGCGGCCTTCTCCATTGCGGAATTGGTGATCGTGGTGTGCATTATCGGCATCCTGGCCGCGATCGTCCTGCCGACGTTCCAGAACAACGCGACCGAGGCCAAGATCGCGACCGCGAAAGACAACCTGCGCGTCCTGCGTAGCGTCGTGGAGCTGTACGCCGTCAATCACAAGGACGTTCCTCCCGGCTATCCCGGCGACAATCCCAACACGGATCCCACGAGCGAGGACTTCCTGCAGCAGACCACCGTCGACGAGACCTACCTGCGGAGCGTGCCTCGTAACCCCTTCAACAACCTGAGCACGATCGACATGCTGACGAACCACGAGGCCCTTCCGAGCGAGGCAACCGGCGATTTCGGTTGGATCTACAAGCCGTCCAATCGGACGGTTCGCCTGGACTGGCCGGGCCAGGATCCCAAGGGCGTGCGGTACTTCGACTACTGACGCGGCTTGTTGACCGCCTGTGCGTCTGCTATACTCCGGCTTTGCTCTGATTGTCGGAGACAACCTGCATGAGCAAATCCAGGAGCGCCCTGCGCCTGCTGATTCCAGGCGCGACCGTGTTCGTCACCAGCGGCTGCGCCATGATCCTTGTCCTGGTCGCGTCGCGGCTGGTGGCGCGCGCCTTGGGTTCATCGCTGTACACCTGGACGTTTACGCTCACGGTTGTCTTGACGGGCGCCGCGCTGGGTAGCTTCGTGGGGGGACGCATGGCGGACCGCTTCCACACGCGCCGCGCGCTGTCGGTGCTGTTTGCCTTGTCGTCGGCGGCCTGCGTGGCGCTCGTGGCGGTCAACAATGTGATCGTCGACTGGGCCTGGCTGTGGCGGTTGAGCTGGCCGGCGCACGTCATGGTCCACATCGGCCTGGTGTTTCTGTTGCCTTCGGCGTTGCTGGGAGCCGTCGGTCCCGTCCTGCTCAGGATGGCGTTGGATCAAGGACTGGCGCCGGGGCGCACCGTCGGGATCATCCTGGCCTGCGCCGCGGCCGGCAGCATCGCCGGGACGCTCCTGACCGGTTTCGTCCTGATCGCCGGCTTCGGCAGCACAGTGGTGGTCTGGGCCCTCGGTGCAGCCTTGCTGGCACTGGCCTTCCTGTACTGGGTCAGTTGTTGGGCGCTGTATCTTTGGGCCATGATCTTTGCTGCGCTGGCGGCGATGGGAACGGCGCCGGCCGACTGGGCACGCGACGCCGGTTTGGCGGCCCGACTGCGCGAGCCGAACGATCCGAGCCTCATCTACCAGGACGAAACGCGGTACGCGCATGTCTCGGTGCACCGCATCCGCGCCAAGCCCGACACGCGCGTCTTCCGGCAGGATCAACGCGCTCGGGGCCGGATTATGCTCGGCGATGCAACCAACGTGCAGTCCTTCCACACGGAAGTCTGCGCGGCTTTGGCACATAGCTTGGGAGAAGGTGAAAGGCCGCTTTCGGCACTGGTCGTTTCGGGCGGAGGCTATGTGATCCCGCAGTATCTGCAGGCGACGCGGCCGGACTGTCGCGTTGAGGTCGTCGAGATCGATCCCGGCGTGACCCGAGCGGCCCATGAAGCCTTCGGCCTGCCTCGCGGCACGACGATCCGGACCGTCAGCTCCGACGCGCGGTATTGTGTCAGCCGGCGGGCGCGCAGCGAGCTTTCGGTCCAGCCGGGAGGAGATTATGACTTCGTGTATGTGGACGCCACCGGTGACTGCTCGGTGCCGTTCGAGTGGGTGACGAGGCAGTTCAATGAGAAGGTCGCGGCGCTGCTCACGGCAGGGGGGCGCTACGTGTTGGGCCTCAGCGATGTTTACGAGAGTGGCCGGCTCCTCGGCGCGGTGGTCAACACGCTGACACAGACGTTTCCGCACGTGTGGGTGATCCGCGGCGCAGCCGCATCGCTGGTGCTGCCTGAGACTTACGTGGTGATCGCGACGCGACGTCAGTTCGATCCGGCGTCACTCCTGCACGAGCACAACGAGCACCTGGTCTTTTCCGTCCTCGACGAGGCTGAAATGGCCGAGCTGAAAGCGCGTGGCGGAGGTATCGTCCTGACCGATGATTACGCACCGGCCGAGCAACTGTTGGCGCCGGCGGTCCGGTGTGCCGCCCGGCCGCGGTGGGCACGCCGCAGCTTTCAGGAGGCCGTCGAGCTCCAGCGCCGGGGCCGCTACGGGCGCAGCATCGCCAGGTATCGCCTGGCCGCCGAACTGGACCCCTCGCTGGGCATGGAGGTGTACAACGCTATCGGTCTCATCCGGCTGGGAGAGGACGACCTGGAAAGTGCCGTCCAGGCCTTCACAGAGGCGCTCGCGCACCACGTCGAGACGGGACTGCAACAGGCGGAAAACGCCTCGGTCCATGTGAATCTCGCCACGATCCTCCTGAGAATGGGCCAGCAGAACGAGGCGCGTACGCACCTGGCGGAGGCGGCCAGGCGGTTTCGCGTCGAGCTCGAGCGTCATCCCAAGTCCGTTCACCTGTGGGAGTCCCTGGCCGACGCGCTCGTCCTGGCGGGCCACCTCCGCGAGGCCACCGAGGCCTTCGAGCAGGCGGTCGTGCTGGACCCCGGGAAGCTCGTCTACTACGAGAAGCTGGGCAAGGTTCTGGAGGTCCAGAGACGCTACGACGAAGCGATTGCCGTCGCGCGCCGGCGGTTGGCGCTGCTGAAGCAGCAAGGGCGTCGCGACGCCGTGCTCGAATTGACCCAGTACATCGACCTGCTCGAATACCAGAAGGTCAAGCAATGAGCCGATGGAACACCAAGGGGTTCTCACCGGTATGGATAGAGACGGCGCTGGTTCTCGGAGTGCCTCGCAGGTTGACAGCGCCAAGCAGGTCTCTACGATAGGGTCGGCCAAGGCCCTCAGAGCCGAGGACGATACGAGATGGAATGCTGCAAGTACGAGGTAGTGCTATGACGAGGATGGATGCTGTGATTGCTTTGTCGCCGGTTGTTTTCTTTTGTCTGACGGAGGGCGTCTCGGCCCAGGAGCGCGAGCGGTCGGAGATCGCGCCGGCGTATCAATGGAAGCTGGAGGACCTGTACCCGTCGGATGAGGCCTGGGAGCAGGCGAAGAACGCACTGGCCGGCCGGCTCGACGAGATTCTTCAGTACCAAGGCAAGCTCTCCGAGCCTGGACCGCTGCGGGCCTGTCTGAAAGTCAACAGCGACATCTCCAAGACGTTCGGGCGGCTCTACAGCTATGCCTCGATGAAGTCCGACCAGGACACGCGCGAGTCGAAGTACCTCGCGCTGCGACAGGCGGTCGAGCAGGTGATGACCGAGTATGGCAGCAAGGCGTCGTACATCGAGCCCGAGATCGTCAGGCTCGACAAGGCGACCGTCGAGAAGCTCATCGCCGCCGAGCCCGGCTTGAAAGTCTATCGCCTGTACCTGCTCGACATCCTGCGGCGCAAAGAGCACAAGCTCTCCGAGTCGGAGGAGAAGATCCTCGCGCAGACCGCGCCGATGGCCGATGGTCCCGGCTCGATCTACACCGTCTTCAGCAATGCGGAGATGCCCTATCCGGAAATCACGCTCGGCGACGGTCAGAAAGTCACGCTCAACAAGGCCGGCTACGCGCTCCATCGTGCCTCGACCGTCCGCGCCGACCGCGAAGCGGTGTTCCAGGCCTTCTGGTCCGCGTTCGAGAAATTCGAGCAGACCTTCGGCGTAGACATGTACTCGCACCTGCAAGCGCACGTCTTCTACATGCGCACGCGCAACTACGATTCCTGTCTGGCGCTGGCGCTGGATCGCGACAACATCCCCACCGAGGTGTATACGGCGCTGATCACGAACGTGCGGAGCAACCTGGATACGTTCCATCGCTATTTGCGGCTGAAGAAACGCATGTTGGGCGTCGAGACGCTCAAGTACTCGGATCTGTACGCGCCGGTCGTCAAGGACGTGGACCTGCGCTACACCTTCGACGAAGCCAAGGCGCTGCTGCTCGACGCCGTCAAGCCGCTCGGGCCCGAGTACACTCAGGCGGTCCAAAAGGCGCTGAATGAGCGTTGGATCGATGTCTACCCGACCCCCGGCAAGCGCGCCGGCGCCTACTCCAACGGCGGCGCTTACGACGTGCATCCCTACATCCTTCTCAACTACAACGGCCGGTTCGATGACGTCAGCACGCTGGCGCATGAGATGGGTCACACGATGCACAGCTACTACGCCAACGAGCACCAGCCCTATCCCTTGGCGGACTACTCGATCTTCGTGGCGGAAGTGGCTTCGACGCTCAACGAAGCCTTGCTGATGCACAAGATGCTCGAGGAGATCGAGGACGACGACACCCGCCTGTCGCTGCTGATGGAGTACCTCGACGGGATCAAGGGGACGGTATTCCGGCAGACGCAGTTTGCCGAGTTCGAGCTGCGGATGCACGAGAAAGCCGAGCGCCGCGAACCACTGACCGGCGACACGCTCACCGAGCTCTACGGTGATATCCTGAAAGCCTACTATGGCCACGAGCAGGACGTCTGTCACATCGACGATCTGTACGCCGTCGAGTGGGCCTACATCCCGCACTTCTACTACAACTTTTACGTGTACCAATACTCGACCTCATTCACCGCCGCGACGGCGCTGGCGGAAGACGTTTTCGAGGGCGAGCAAGGCGCGGTCCAGCGCTATCTCGATTTCATCAGTGCCGGCGGCTCGGACTATCCCATTGAGGTGCTCAAGGCGGCCGGCGTGGACATGACCACCGCCGAGCCGTTCACCAAGACGATGGCCGCGATGAACCGCACGATGGACGAGATCGAGTCGATCCTGGCCCGCCGCGAAGGCCGGTGACCCTGGGCGCGCACGCACATCGCAAGGAGCCGAGCCTATGAAGAAGGACGTTCCCGTCGATCAGGCCAAGTGGATCATCGAGCCGGGCTGTGTCGTACTCGTCGCGGGCGGCACGATGCAGCGCGCCAACCTGATGACGTTCAGTTGGCAGACGCCGATCCACACCTCCGATCCGTGCATGGTCCTGCTCGCGGTCAACCGCATCCGCTACACGTACGAGCTGATCCGGCAGAACAACGAGCTGACGATCAACGTGCCGGGTGAGGACCTGCTGGAGCAGACGCACACCGCCGGCACGGTGACCGGACGGGGGATCGACAAGTTCGCCCGGTGCGGCCTGACACCGGCGCCGGCCAAAGTCGTGCAGCCTCCGCTGATTGCCGAATGCGCCGGCCACCTGGAGTGCCGGATCGTGGATGTCCACGGTGTGCAGTCGCATGACCTGCTGATCTGTGAGGTCGTCGGCGCCTCGGCGGAAGACGAGCTCTTCGACGGCGCCTGGGTTCCGGAGAAGTTCCACACGCTGCACTACATGCACGGTACGAAGTACGGCCTGCTGACCCGCCGCGTCGAGGCCGGCAGGAGACCGTGAATCCTCGCGCGGTTGCGCGGCTCGTGTAGGTCGTGCGTCCCGCACGACAGGCGAGCGGGGACGCTCGCCCTACGATGCAACCGCAACCGGCAGCAAATCAGGGCAGTCAGATGAAGCACTCGGCCAGGAAGATCGTGGGCATGGTCCTGGTTGTCCTGGGCCTGCTCGCCTTGCTCACGCCGCTGACTCCAGGCTCGTGGCTGATCCCGATCGGCCTGGAGCTTCTGGGCCTGCGCCTGCTGCTGGCCGACAAGCTCCTCGCCTGGGCCAAAGCCAAGCCCGGCAGCAAACGCGAAAAGATCATCCGCCAATTCCTCCGCGTCAAAGACCGCACGCCCAAACCGCGCATATCCAACCGTCGCGCGGAAAGCCAACCGTGAACTTTTCGACATGTCTTCTGTCACTCGCCAACCATGTCGGGTGGTTCTATTCCGGTACTCTTACGCCGTAGGACAACGCGACCCGTTTGACTTCATTCCAGGTTGCTGTGACCTCCTCTTGGGCCTGACCTGTGTTTTGCTGCAGTTTCAGAAGTGAGGAAAGTGCTTTTATCTTTGACACCGATGCCTCGATCAGGGGACCAAGAAGGTTCGCGGGGTCGCGCGACCGTGCATATGATTCCCATGCGTCAATGTGAGCAAGATAGGCCTGCTGGAAATGAGGAGGACATTTCGACATGTCAATCTCCCGGAGACCCTCAGTATAGGCTTGAATAGTCATGGGGTCACAGTCCATCAACGCGCGGTTTCCCAATGTCTCACGAGCGAGCGCGATATCGGCGTTGAGAGCTGCGCGGATTGCATTGGCTGCTCGTGCCTGGCGTGCGATGTGAAGCGCCACGACGATGCATCCGGTGAGAACAAATCCCCCGGCCAGCAGCACTACCTTCTTGTGTCTCTCCCGCCGGACGGACCTGGACGCCGTTGTCTCTGAAGCCGACGGCGTTTCATGGTCGGAGGGCGCTACTGAATCCTGTGATGGCTCAGCGACATTCATTCCAGCGGCGATCTGCCCATGTGCACGTTCGAACCAATTTCGAGATTCCCTTACGTAAAGGAAATAGACCGAGAGTATCTGCAAAAAGAGGCCAAGCAGAAGAGAGATCGAGTTTCCAATGTTGAGGAGGTAGTGCTGTCCTGGGGGAATGAAGAGCCGAAGCGCTGGCAGCATCAACAGCAAAGCGGCGCCTATGTTCAGCGCGACGATGATCGTGTACGCGATTCTTGCCCACCGTCTTCCTCTGAATACCGGGAACATCACGAGCGCGAGGATTCCCAGGCCGATGAGATAGACTGCAACGTCTTGGAAACGTGGTCCTCTCCCGCTTCGAACGGCTGCCAGGCCCAAAGAGCCGAAGTCCACAGCGACAGTGCCCAGCAACGCATAGAGCGAATACCATACTTGCTTCGGGGTATCTCTTCTGCTGTCCATAATTCTCCCCACGACCGGAGTTGCGATTCTGGCGCGTAGGCCCTCGTTTGCCAAGCTCATTGCGCTTCTCTTGAGGTTGCGGTGCCCCTTGCTGCTGCTTCTGTCCAGACGTCTCGATATCGGCCGGAGAACGGAGCGAAATGAGAAGACCAACCAGAATTCAAGTCTGGTAGGTTGTACCCTGTAGACCAAGCCTCATTCGCCGCCTCGGCGTTCTCCGTGCATCTCCTGGCCTCAATTACTACTCCATTGTAGTGCCACCATGTCGCCAATACAAGAGAAAAACCTCGGTGGGTTCGCACGTGTGTGGGCAGGGTCAGTGTGCGGAATGGGGCTCGCGTCTGGCACCGTAGCCCTCGGAGGCGATCCGCATCGTTTTGAGGTTGACGTGTGGGTGGGGCGTGCGGTAAGTATCAGGCTCAGGACGTGGTTCAGCGTGGCCGCGGCGTGGGATGCAGTCGATACTTTCGTGAGGGCAGAACGATGACGCGAGTACGAGTCATAGCGGGGTTCTTCGTGGCAGCGGTGGTTGCGGTGTTGGGCTTGGCAGGGTGTCAGGGGCTGTCGGCGGGCGGCGGGTCGAGTAAGAAGGTGGTGCTCTGGAATGGGCGCGATTTCGACGGGTGGAAACGGGTGGTCTCCGACCCGGCGGCCGACGTCAACGACATCTGGCAGGTGCGCGACGGCAGGATTTATTGCTCGGGCGCCGTGAACGGCTACCTGCGCACCGATCAGACGTATCGGGACTATCAACTGCACGTGGAATGGCGCTGGCCGGACGACCCCACCAACAGTGGCGTCCTGCTGCACGCCAGCGAGCCCGACCAGGTCTGGCCACCCTGCATCGAATGCCAGCTCAAGGCCACCAACGCCGGTGATTTCGTGCTCATGAACGGCACCGGACTGACCGTGGATGGTGTAGACCGCCAGAACCCCAACCGCCAGTTCGTCGTCATCGTCAAGAAGAGCCCGACCAGCGAGAAGCCGGCCGGACAGTGGAACAGCTACGACATCCACTGCGCCGGCGACTCGATCCGCTGCTACGTCAACGGCGTGCTCCAGAACGAAGGCACCGGCGCCGTCCCGTCGTTTGGCTACATCGGCCTGCAGAGCGAAGGCGGGCCCATCGAGTTCCGCAACATCTATCTCCTGCCGCTCGAACCCTAGCGCCGCCTCCGCTTGTGGCGGCGGCAACGTCCACCAGGGGTAGGGGCGAATGATCATTCGCCCTTGCTTGCGGATTGGCCAAGTGTCTTCGATGCTGAGGGCGAATGATTATTCGCCCCTACGGGGATGCGACGCGCGTTTTTTCCCTGCCTGCATGTATGAAGCGCGCCTCCGACGTATCTATAATAGGTAAAGAGGCGACATGAAGGCAAAGGATCCGCAGAACGAATCGGCGCTGGTTTGTGCCGCCCGCGACGGCGACAAGGACGCGCTGCAAACGTTGCTGACCCGCCACTGGTCCTGGCTCAAGGCGTTGGTCTACGGCGTGCTGGGTGATGCGCGCGACCTGGACGACGTGATGCAGGAGGTGTGCCTTCGTGTCATCGCGCGGATTCATACCCTGCGTGAGCCTGAATGTTTCCGTTCGTGGCTGGCGGTGTTGGCCCGGCGGGAGGCTTTGAAACGCCGGCAGCGAAGAACGCCAAGGCCGGTCGAGATCGACCCCGAGTCCGAGGCCTTTCAGATGGCCGGGCCGGTTGAAAGCCCGCTGGAAGAGCTGGAACGCGAGGAGCTATATGGGCGTATCCTCGAGGCGGTGGAAACGCTGCCTCAGATTTACCGCGAGGTGTTTCTGCTCGCGCATGGCAGCGATCTGACTTACGCCCAGATGGCCGAGGTGCTGGACGTGCCGGTCACGACCATGCAGATTCGACTGGTCCGGGCGCGACGCATGATTCAGAAACAGGTGATCGGCAACACCGAGCATAAGGTACACAGGCGATGAGCATGTCTGACGAACAACTGGAAATACTGATAGGCAAGTCTGTGGATGGCGAGATCACGCCGGCCCAGAAGCGCCTGCTCGAAGAGGAGCTGAGCCACAACCGCGAGGCCACGGCGCTGCTGGAGCATCTGCAAATCTTGAGCGCCGAGAGCAGAGCAGCGGTGGCCGCTCGCATCGGGCCCCGCGCCGGCGAGGCCGCGGAAGTCTTCTCGCGCGCCTGGGACCGTCATGGAAAGAGCCATGCCCTCAGCGTCGTTAAGCTGAGAGCGGACGGCCGGTTGCGTTTTGCCGTCGGGCTGGCGGCCGGTTTCCTGCTGGGCCTGGTTCTGCACTTCGTGCTCATCTCGACGGGGGCGCAGACCGGCAGCGCGCCGGCACAACCGGTCGATGGTTGGCAGGCCCGCGCGGAGACGGAGGCGGCGCCGGCGACGTTGACTCAGGCTCGCCTTCGACCGGTCATCCGAAACGTGGACTGGTACGGCTTCACCGATGAGTCGGGCAACCAGTGGCTCGTCGAGGGCGTCCGTGAAGGCATGATCCGGCCGGCGGCTTATCAAGGGGAACTGCGATAGTTTACGATACGATGAGAAAGGAACGACTATGAAGCTGAAAACGAACATTGTTGCTATTTGCATCGCGTTGCTTGCTTTGGGCGGCTGGGCGTACGGACAGGACGCACGACCCTACATCGGCGTGCAGTTGGACCCTTCGCCGCTGCCTGAGCTGCTGACCAAGCACCTGGGGCTCAAGCCCGAGCAGGGGGTCCGCATCCGGAACGTCAGCGTCGGCAGTCCCGCCGATGAGCTTGGGCTCGAACGCGACGACATCATCATCCGTTTTCAGGACGAGAACGTCACGAACGTCGATGAGCTGGTCAACGCCATTCAGAGCGAGAAGGTCGGCGCGACCGTTTCGCTGGAGATCATTCACCTGGGCCAGCGCCAGACGCTCGAAGTCCAACTGAAGGCGATGGCGGAGAACCCGAAGTGGAAGTACCCCGCCGAGCCCGAGATTGTCACGTCCTGGCGTCCGGGGAGGTTCTTCCGGATCGGACCGAACAGCGAGAATTGGATGGAAGTTCCGTTCGAGCGGATGCCGGATGTCAACCGGGAGGTGAGGAGGTTCTTCCAGGAGCGCTATACTACCCATCACGCGACCGACGGCGAGGAGTATACCATCACGATCGAGGGCAGCCCGACGGATGAGGACACTCGAATCATCGTGGAGTCCGGCGGCGCCGAGTACGCCACTACGGTTGGCAAGCTTGAGGCGCTGCCGGAGAAGTACCGCGCCGCGGCCCAGGAGGCGCTGGAAAGCGCGCGGCAATCGTCCAAGCAGCGGTTGCGTCTGCCGGCGCCCGCGCTGCCGGAGCCGCCCAACCCCGATGTGTACCGGCGGTATTTCGAGAACCTCACCATCCCCAGGCCTGATTTCAACCAGTGGACGGAGCGGCAAAACCGCATGCTGGAGCGCCTCCAGGAGCAGATGGAGCGACTGCAAGAGCGGATGGAACAGATGGAGAGACGCTACCGGCAGCGTTCCGGCGACAGGCCGGCGGGGCCGGATGAGCCCGACGGGAGCGGCGCGCCCGCCGGGAACATAGAGAGTCCGGCCCCGACGGCCGGCCAGACGGTTTGAACGGGGGCACGACACCAGGGGGCCGGTCCCGACCAGGTGCGGCCACCTGCACGGACGTGGAAATATCGCGGATGAGGCCCCCCACGCATAAGGGGGACCTGCGTCTCGGGTCCGGCCTAAAGAGCTGCCAGCGAGACGGATCCAGGGCCGAATGCCCACCGCCGCCAGATTTTCGCCCCTGAGGCGGTTGACGCCTTCGCATTCCGGCGTTATACTATAAGACTGGCACGGAGCAGAGCACGCACCCGATCCCACGGAAGGGCCATCTTACCGAGGCGGTGCGCGCTGACCGTGCCTGGCACATTCCACAAGGGGGTGGAAGCAGATACCGGCCGGAGGCCCACAAAGAACCGCGTGAATATCGGACGCCCGCGCTGACGCTTGGCCGCAGCAGGAGGCCGCCGGGATTCGCCGCGGTGGGGGATGCCCCAGCCCAGGGGCGATATCGGAAAGGTGGGTGTCGCTATGCGAACCATCGCGATGGTGAACCAGAAAGGTGGCTGTGGCAAGACGACGACGTCGATCAACACGGCCGCGGCGCTCGCGGAGCGCGGCAAACGAGTCCTTCTGGTCGATCTCGATCCCCAGGCGCACGCGACCATCGGCTTGGGGCACGATCCCGATTCCTTCCATCACACTGTCTACGACGTGATAAGAAGCGGCAACGGAACTCTATCGTCCGTCATCGTGCCCACCAACGTCGACCGGCTCGACCTGGCACCGTGCAACGTCCTGCTCGCCAGTGCCGAGATGGAGCTGGCCAGGATATCGGACCGCCAACTGTTGCTGAGCGAAGGCCTGCGACCCGCCGCGGATTTGTACGACCTGTGCGTGATCGATTGTCCGCCCTCGCTGGGCGTGCTCACGTTCAACGCGCTCGTCGCCAGCACGGAGGTCGTCGTGCCGGTGCAGGCGCATTACTACGCGCTGGAAGGGCTCAAACGCCTCCTGGAGACCGTACGCATCATTCGAGAGCGGTTTCATCCTGAATCGATGGAAGCCGTCGGCCTGCTCCTGACCTTTGTCGAGGAGCGTAGCACGTTCAGCCGCCAAATCCAGCAGGAGATGCGGGACCTTTTCGGCGACCTGGTCTTCGACACGGTGATCCACCGGAGCATCAGATTGGCCGAAGCGCCCAGTGCGGGAGAGTCGGTGCTGACATACGCGCCGCACAGTCGCGCCGCAGCGGATCATCGCGCTCTGGCCTGCGAACTGCTCGGCGAAACGCCGGAGGCGCCCGAGGCCATCACCGAAGGGCTTAGGCGCGGGATACAGAAGCACCTGGTGACGCTCTTCAGCGGGGTGTGGATTCCCAAGGCGGCGCGGTCCTACGAGCCCGGCACGATTGAATCCACCTAGGCCGCCCGGCCTCCGCTCGAACCGAATCGCTCTCGCCTTCAGTCAACGGCGCACGGTCATCCCGCTCGTGCGTGAGCGACACCGCTCTGCGCCTGGCGCAACCGAAGCGAGCCGCGTAACCCCAGCCACTCCACGCTCTCTCAGCCGCTGTTGTGCCGATGGGCGTCGCTGAGTGCGGTGGCCGCGACCGAACCCCCGGCCAGAACAAAACCCGGCTGGACTAAGTATATACACGTAGTTCCACCCGCAGTAGTGGGACGAAAGCTGGACCGAACACGAGAATCGGTCTTTGACAACCGGTCGGGCCTGGGGGGTTGGGACCGCGAGTCCAAACCCAGAGTCTGCTTCTCTCCTTACGCACACACAGGTCTCTCGCATGCTTTTCTGGGTGCGCGGTTTTGAGTGCCCCCGGCCCGACGGTTCTTTGAACGCGACGGTTTGGCGACATACTCTTGCGAATGTCTCGCCGGGACGGGTGGAACGCGCGGCCGTTGCAGGGGGGCGCCCGCAACCCGAGGAGGTAGGCTCTGGCGGGCAGCGCCTTGGCTTCGTTGTGCGCCGCAGGTGCGGCAGCGAAGGCAAGCCGGCGGCGGTTGCGCGGCTCCACCCATATATTTCTCTCGTGCGCAGCGCAGAACGTCAACGCAGCGGGACCAGAAGTGACGCACCGAACGCTCGCGCCGATGTCACGCGGTTTCGAGCAGGGCCCTCCAGCGACTAATGTGACCGTCTTCGTCGGCCTGATCCTTCTCGATGACGCGGCGGGTGTCGTCGTCCCATTCGATTTTGGCCAGCAGTTCGGCGTAGTGGTGAACCGCTTTGGATTCGACCCAGATTCCCGTCTTGAGCATGGCCTTCGGACCCAGCAGGCGCGAGCCGAAACCGAAGGCGAACCCGACCAGCCAATAGGCCGGCCGCAGGATGCTGGGCCTGAACCCGTACTCGTAGAGCTTCACCTGGAAGTCCTGGTAGTGGCCCATCTCGTTGCACATCGCCGCGACAAGCTGGCGATTCAGGTCGCTGCGCTGCCCGGTGAGCTGGAATTTGTAGATGGTCTGGGCCATCAGTTCCAGTGTGTGCAGCGTGCGCAAGCCCTTCTTGATGGCAGCCAGCCTCTCGGGCGGATATCCCTCGCCGCGCAGCTTGAAGTCTCCCGCCCGCAGCTCGGGACGGATGATCGAGATGTCGTACTGAGTCTTGCCCACCGTCTCTCGCTGCTCTGCCATCGATGACTCCCCTTGATCCCCAGGTTCACGACCCGTTAACAACCCTACGGCCTTTCGTATACGCCCGCCGCCCCGCGCGGTTCGCCTCTGCCGCCGCCATTGTCACCTGACCGACGCCTCTCGTCAAACACCAGGCTGTCAAGACTGCCAGGAGCCGTCGGGCCTTTTCGATTGACTGCGACCGCTGTCAGCGATAGAATGATGGTGAAGGCGGAAAGCGGAAATCTTCGCGTAGTCGGTTGATGGTCATCCAGTCGGCAGGAGGTATACCATGCATCTGAGAAGGGCGGCGGTTCTGGCGTTGGTGGTGTCAGCCGGCATGTCACTGACGGTTCGGGCGCAGGTGGACGTTCTCGATCTGGGACCGGAGGAGACCGTCGAGGCCAACGGCGTCGAAATCGTTGTGCCGGGCTACTCCGTCCCGTCGCTGGCGGACTGGAACAACGACCTGCTGAAAGACCTGATCGTCGGCGAAGGCAGCCCGACGCCGGGCAAGGTGCGTGTGTATCTGAACGTTGGCAGCGAAGCCGAGCCCCAATTCGATGCTTTCTTCTACGCCCAGTCCAACGGCGCCGATCTGACCTGTCCGCCTTCGGGGTGCATGGGCTGCTTTCCGCGCGTGGTCTACTGGGACGCCGACGAGCGCAAGGACCTGCTCGTGGGCCAGTCCGACGGGACGGTCAAGGTCTTTCTGAACGTGGGCACGGACGAAGCCCCTACGTTTGACGCCGGCACGCTACTGCGGGTCGGTCCCGGCGGTTCTACCCTCGACGTCGGCAACCGCGCCACACCTGACGTAGCCGACTGGAATCGTGACGGCCTGTTCGATCTCGTGGCCGGCGCCTACGACGGCGCAATCCACGTCTTCATCAACAGCAACGATGTCAACGAGCCGCTCCCACCGGCGTTCGCGTTCTCCGGGATCTCGGGTGACCTGGCCCCCGAAGACGAATCGAACCTGTTCGTAGCGGGCGCACGGTCCAGCCCCGTCGTCGCGGACCTCGACGGCGACGGACGCGACGACCTGCTCGTCGGCAACACGTACGGCCAATTGCTCTTCTACCCCAACGTTGGCCTCCCGACCGTGCCGGCCTTCTCGGGATACACCGCCGTGACCTCCGAGGGTACCGCGATCGACCTGCCCGGCTCGGCGCGCTCGCGGCCGTCGGTCTGTCACTGGACCGGCGACGGCCACTTCGGTCTGCGCGACGGCTATTGGGACATCCTCGTCGGCTCCGCCGACGGCAAAATCCGTCTCTATCGCGGCCTGCCCCAGCCCGGTGACTTCGACCTCGACGGTGACATCGACGTCGACGACCTGAGACTGTTCGTCGACGCCTGGCGCCAGCTCGACCCGCAACCTGGCAGTCCCGCCGACCTCAACGCCGACGGCATTCTCGACTACCTCGACCTAGAAACCTTCGTTGACCTGATGCTCGCCGCCCACCCCGCGGCCGCAGCCGAATGAGACGGCGCCACGCCCAGCATTGACAGGGACCTATCTATTGGTTATTGATGATGGATCATGGATGATTGAGGCGGAAGGCTTCGGATTTCGCTCCCGATCGTGAATCATCAACTGTCAATCGTCAATGTCATTGGGGTCTCTCCGATGGGCAAGAGCAAGATTACCGTAGTCGGCGCCGGCAACGTGGGCGCGACGACGGCGCACATCGCCGCGACGCGCAAGCTGGGCGAAATCGTCCTGATCGACATCGTGGAGGGTCTGGCCGAGGGCAAGGCCCTCGACATGGCCGAGGCCAGCCCGATCTACGACACCAGCCAGAGCGTCCTCGGCACGACCGATTGGGCCGCGACCGCCGGCAGCGACGTGGTCATCGTCACCAGTGGCGTGCCGCGCAAGCCCGGCATGAGCCGCGACGACCTGCTCGCGACCAATGCCAGGATCGTCAAGAGCGTCAGCGAGAAGATCGCTGAGCATTCGCCGCACGCCATCGTCGTCGTGGTCTGCAACCCGCTCGATGCGATGGTCCACGTCGCCGCCAAGACGCTGGGCTTTCCCAAGCAGCGGATCTTGGGCATGGCCGGAGCGCTCGATTCAGCGCGGTTCTGCACCTTCCTCGCCGCCGAACTGAACGTCTGCGTCGAAGACGTCAAGTGCGTCCTCATGGGAGGGCACGGCGACGACATGGTTCCACTGCCCAGATTCACATCGGCCAGCGGCATTCCCATTTCGCAATTTCTCTCCGTTGCCAAAATTGACGAGCTGGTCGAGCGCACGCGCAAAGGCGGCATCGAAATCGTCAATCTGCTTGGCTACAGCGCCTACCATGCACCCGGCGCTGGCGCGGTGAAGATGGCCGAGGCGATTCTAACCGACTCCAGGCACATCATCTCCTGCTGCGCGTATTGCGATAGAGAATATCAGGCTGGCGGGTATTTCGTCGGCGTGCCGGCGGTGTTGGGCCGGCGAGGCATCGAGCGCATCGTCGAGTTGAATCTGGATGCTGCCGAGAAGGCCCAGTTCGCTGAATCGCTCGCTCACGTCAAGGCGCTCGTCGCGAAAGTGGACGCGCTGCTGTAGTCTCGTACCAAGACGCGAGACGGACGCACTTCGAAAACCCGAAACTCGAAGCACGAAATCCGAAAAGAATTAAGAGTTTTTGTGTCGCTCCGCCGACACAAAAGCTCGGTTGGACGCCGTCATGGTGGCGCTTTGGAGCTTTAGTGGGG
>JAFGLV010000047.1 GCA_016927855.1 Sedimentisphaerales bacterium | reverse complement strand
GACCATGACCGAACGGGAGAACGCCTGAGCCACCGTCATGAGAGACGACCCGGAAAGGAATTTACAGAAAGAAAGTTGCTCGGCCGAACCTTCGCCTAAACACACTCTCCTCTGGCACATCCCCATATCTTTCCTCGGTATCCCACACAATCGGCGACTCCCCATGAGCACCAGTGGTCCAGTAGACGCTACCATTCCCACCCTCCGCCGGAAGCCACATTGCAATGAGATCCCTCAACTCAATCTCATGCTTCACTTCGTTTTGGCCACAGCACCGGCACAAGAACATTACTGTATAAACTCTCAATTGTGGTGATCGCCCCTATGGCCGCCATAAGGCCCAAGAGTAAGCGCCACACTATGTTCTTCCGGACCTTATTCACAAAAGACCGGACCCGGCTCTTCACTCTCTGCTTTCGTCTCTTGCTTGTCACCGACCTGCTACCCCCTCGCAGTTCCCCACCACATCACGCTGAACCTTCATGAACGCCCACGCTAGATACCCGTTCCAGTCTCTCAACTGCCCCCCGCATGTCCAACAATAAGGGATCGGTGTACACGTTCTGCGTCAACCTCGGGTCGCTGTGCCGCATAAGACGCACGGTAAGCCGGAAGTCCACACCGGCCATGGCCAGGTGAGTCCCGAACGTCTTGCGCAGGCTCTTGCGATCCGCTTGCCCACGTTCTGTCTCGTACGGGATACCCGCACGCGTCAAGTCTCTCTGGAACGTCCGATGAGTCGGAGACGACGTGAACACCCGACCCATTTGTCTCTCCCGCCGCCTCAACTCCTCCAGGACGTCCGGAGCCAACGGTAGTGTATCGGCCCGCCCTGCCTTTGTCGAGGCCGCATCCAAGTATACCCAGCCGTCATTAGAGTCGAGGTCTCAGGGCAAGAACAGGGTGTGTCCTAACGGACAGGCAAGGGCGGTCGGAGCGACTGGCTATTGTCTGAACCGGCCGTCGCCCGTATCGGTTCACCGCTAGTCACAATCCCAATAGCCGCCCACGCGGCCGCACTTAGGGCATCGAAAGACGTACGCGTTGGGCGAGCCGTCCTTGTCCAGGGCGGCGAGGATTTGATCCCATTCAGGGCCATCATCGTGGCCCCCGGATTCCCGAACAGCCGCGATGGCGTCGGGTCCAAATGCTTCAAGCTCCTTGCGGCCTGCGCGGCCTAAGAACAGGGCGGCATCCCCACAATGCGTCCACCACTGCTCTTGCTGCCACCCGCAGAAACCCGGCGTACGATAAGCCACTTCTGCGATCACATCTTCGGACACATTATCCCACATGCCATAGCCGCCAATTCCGTCCTCGTCTGTGAAGGCTGCGTCGAGCTTCTCGTGGGCAGAACCATCCGCGATACACCATGGGCAGACACATTGATCGTATTCCTCAACCGCGTAGACGGGGCCGACGTAGATATATCCTCGCCGCTTGCCGCAGCACACGCACGTGGTATCCGATTCGACTACACTGCCTGTCCCGACCGGGTCCGGGTGATACTTGAACTTCGGCAATTCCATAGAGACCTCCTCGGGCCAGAGAGACTTTTGCGAACCGCACACAGAGAGAATACCGCTGTAAGTGGAATCCCGACAAGAAGAAAGCCGCTGGATCTTTCGCCCAGCGGCTCTCGTGTCTTGTGGTCGGGGCGACTGGCAAAACTTCAAACGCGAGGTCCAGCCCTACGCGGCGGTC
Source organism: Sedimentisphaerales bacterium (assembly GCA_016927855.1). Taxonomy (GTDB): domain Bacteria; phylum Planctomycetota; class Phycisphaerae; order Sedimentisphaerales; family Anaerobacaceae; genus JAFGLV01. The sequence continues at coordinate 13,932 of JAFGLV010000047.1, read as the reverse complement.
TTCCTGCACGGGCCGCAGCCGCATATCCTTCGCATCGGCGCGATCATGCGCCAGACGGCCTGATTTACTACGTCATTGCCCGTCATTAGGGGGCCATTTACTACGTCATGATGACGGTTGGCCGTCATTCGGGCTTTCGGATTCGTGCCCCATTCCGCCACTCGTCCACCTCATGCCTTGAACAGATTCGTTGCTTCCTTCTCGGCGGTCTTGGCCGCATCGAATTCGCGGTGCAACTCCTTCAGGCCCGGCAGCTTCTTTCTGGCCAAGCCGAGGAACTTCTCATCCTGCAGCATTTCGTAAGTGACGCCCTTGAACAGGCACTTGACGTGCATGCTCTGGACGCGGGCGAGCTTCTTCTCGAAAACGCTCCTCAGTTCGGCATCGAGCATGTGGCGAACATCATCCAGCGATGGCGACGGGCCGAGGTACTTGTGCCACGCTTCGGGGGGGCGTTTCGCGACCTGGGGGAGTATTCGCTCTACCAAGCGAGTCCGTGTTCGGTCGGTCGCTTTGGCGATACGTTCATCCACGCGCTTGCAGAACACATCAACGCACCGCTGCAGACGCTCAACCTGTTTCTCAAATTCCCCTTTCAGTCGGCGCAGGACAACCGTTCCGTAGCCGGGCAAGGTGATGAGATATTTGTCAGCGACCCGAGTCCGGAGCCATTCCAAGCTCTTGCCGGTGATCGTGGGATCATCGCGAATCAGCTCGATGGAATGTTGCATTAGGTCGTCAAGCTGGGTATCACCCGTGAGCTTCGTGATCTCCTTGGGCAGGCTCACGCTGGATTTGTGCAGCGCCGTGTGCTTCAGGCTGAATTCGACGAACTCGAAGTGGGCGTTGAAAACTCGGATGGTGCGGGCAATGTCGAATCGCTGGGGCGGGTTGCGATCCAGGTCTTGCTTGACGGACGCGATCTTCACCCTCTCGGCCTTGTCCAAACCGACCGTCTGGTCCCGCAGACCATTGGGCCCTTGGCCAAGCTCGCGAACCACATCCTCGGGTGGCTGGCCAATCACGACAGCGTTGGGCGTGCTGGGCTTCTGCGGCCCAGCTTCGACGAGTTGCGGCGTGGGTGAATACACAACCGTAACATCGTCGGCGATTATCAGGCCAATGCGAATGCCGTCCTGTCTGTTCAGTGTCGTGCCAAGCTGGGCTGCGGTACCCTCAAGCAGGTCGAGTGCTTCAACGTCGCCGAACCCAAGGCGATAGACCTCTGGATCAACGTCGAGAATGACCGACACGGAATCTGGTCCAAGGACGTTCCACCGCTCCTGGATCGCCTGGGCGACGGCTTGGCTGAAGGCGGGGGCCATCGCCACGATGCGACGTTGCGCTGAGCCGATCAGATCGGTCAGCGTCTGGTCGTTGGCAATCGTGATGGAACGATTGGCTTCGTTCATGAAATCAGCTCACTACCTCGGCTCCATTAAGGACTACGGCCCCGCCATTGTCAGTTCGCACGCGTTGACGGTCAATCGGAAACCGAGGTCCGTCGCCGTGCAAGCCGCCAGTGCCCAGTCTTCGCCGGCCCGATGAACTCGATCCGCCCCTGTCGGCGCAGGTCGCGGAGATCACGCTCAGCAGTCGTGGGCGAGCAGTGGAATTCGGTGACGATCTCGGCCTTCCGGAGCTGACCATTCTTCGTCAGCTGGTCCAGCGCCCAGCGCTGGCGAGGGTTCAGCTCTGTGTCATCTGCCGCAGCTGGATCACGAGGCGTTGCAGCGGGTTCCGGGGCTGCAGGCTCGTCCGCGTCGCGAACGGTGATCTTCGACGCCAGGCGGTAACCGTAGCGCCGGTCGTTCAGGATGATGTCGTGCAGGCGGTCGATCTTGACGTTCGCCTCGTCGTGCATGACCTCACAGACATGCGTCCGGAATGCCGCGACGGCTTCGGCCACGCCATTCTGCCCGCGCTCGCATCCGATCCGCTTGGCCAGCTCGCCACCGTCGTAGCGGACGAAGCGACCGTGCTGGTTGGTGTGACGGAGCTCATCCAGGATGCGGCGGATCATCCCGCTCTCCGGCCCGCCGCAGATCTTCACCTCGCACAGCTCGACGCGCGAGGGTGAGAAGACCATCTCGCCGCATTCGAATGGCTGAGGCGGATCGGTGGTCGCCAACCCGGACCGCTTGACCGCACCAGGCCTGGAACGCCCGCTGGCATCGAGGCCGTCGCGGACAGCCTTCTCCAGCGTGTGGCCATCGTCGGGGAACGGCTTCTTGACGAAGTCGGTGGCCCCGTCGCAGCGGAACACCTCGACCGCCAGGTCGGGGCTGTCGTGGCCATGGGTGGTCATGACGATGATCGGGATGTCCTGGTAGCCCTTCATCGAGCGGATTTCCCGGAGCAGGCTCTGGCCGTTGGGAATCCGCGATTTGCGGCCGTACCGCACCGGAATCTGCAGGTCCAGGAGGATGTACGAGTATGTGTTGCCGGTCAGGTGCTCACGGGCGCAGGTCATGCAAGTGACGCAGTCGCAGGTGTGGCCGAGGCCTTCGAGCCGGTCCTTCACGTCTTCGAGAATCGCGGGATCATCATCTACTGCCAACGCATGGAACGTCATTCGCTCTCTCCCCCCGATTCTGTCGGAAGTGTCACAATGACCGTGGTGCCGTGGTCCTCCTTGCTGTCGATGGCGAGCGCCCCGCCGTGGGCCTCGATCTTTCGTTTTGCGGTCGGCAGGCCGAAGCCAGTGCCGTAGGTCTTCTTCGATGTGCCGCCCGGGACGAACCGCCGCACGTCGTCCAGTTCCTCGGCCGACAGGCCCATGCCGTCGTCGCGGAAGATGATCTCGAAGCGTTCGCCATTGACCGGCCGCGCCGTCACCCACACCGAGCCGGGCGTGAAGGTTCCGGGGCCGGTGGCGTGGGCCTCGTAGGCATTCTTCAAGAGGTTCATCAGCGCCCGAACCATGTCGAAGCGGGCCACGTCGACGGTCAGATTCTCCGGCACGTCAAACTCGATCTCGACGCAGCCCGCGTCCCGACCGGTGGCCCGGAAGGTGTCGAGCACCGCGCTATGGGCCTCGTGGACCAGGTCCGCCAGCCGTTCGCGCCGGCGCTGTGCGGGCGTGGGCTGGGAGTAGGTCCGCATGTCCTCAAGCATGCGCTCGATCATCTCCGCCTGGTGGCCCATCTTGATCAGGTTCTTCTCGAACAGCCGAGGGTCGAGTTTGCCGTCGGCCAGGTGGCCCACCAGACCGCTGATGGCGGATTTAAGGGGCGCGAGGAAGTTCCGCATGTCGTGGACGGTCGCCCCGACCAGGATGTCGTAAAGCTGCTCGGCCATGGCGCGTGCGCGTTGGGCGGCGACGCTGCCGTGGGTCTGCTCGATGCTGTCGTACTGGTCCTGAACGTGGTCAAGCCCACGCCGCTTTCGCTGGGTGGATTCGCGACCACGACGACGACGATCCAGCGCCCGTTGTGCCGCCTGGCGAACGAACGCGTTGTCATCCTCGCTGAGCCGGGCGGCCAGCTTGGCGAATTCATCGGCATCGACCAGCAGCAGGCAGTCGGCGACGTCGCTGCGGACCTCCCACTTCGGATCGTCGGCCAGCAGCATCAGCAGCGAGGTCAGCACGTCACGCGGCCCTGAGCGCTGCAGTTCGTCGGCCACCGCCTTGACCAGCGCGCGACGCTGCGGCCAGGGCATCGATTCGTGCCCGTGCTTGAGTTGTGCCGCCACCTTGGCTGCGTCGAGTTGTGACGATGTTCCGGTCATTCGATCATGATGCGTAGCGCTGGCCCCGACGACGGAAGGCGTCCGCGCCTCCCTCGAGCAGGGTCACAATGTTCTCTTTGCAGTCATCCACCGAGCCGCAGTTGACTCGCCTGGCGGTCGTTCCGTCCGAATCCATCACGAACACCCGGTCGGCTTCGCCAAGCACCGGGATGTTGGGGTTGTGGGTGACGAAGATCAGCTGCCGCTTGCGCTTGATGGCCCCGATGGTGCCGACGATGCTCTCGAAGACGAACCGGTTGTCGAGGTTGTCCTCGGGCTGGTCGATCAGCAGCGGGTTCTCGCTGTCCAGCAGCAGGATCGGCAGGATCGTCGTGCACTTCTGCCCGGTAGACAGCTCGGCGGTCTCCTTGAACGTGCCGTTATCGTTCAGTTCGATCTTGGGCCGGTCGATCAGTTCGACGGTCTCCAGGTCGAACAGCGCCCGCGAGCCGGTCAGGGCGGCGATCACCTTGTCGGCCTGGTCGGGGTTGAGCTCGGCCTTGTCGACGAGCGTCTGGGCGTCGCGCTGCTTGATGACCTCGGCCAGGTCCACGGGCGACAGCGCGCTGACGATCTTCCTGGCCACCACTGCGTGCTGGAGCCGATTGCCCCGCAGCGTCTCCTCCAGCAGCTGCTGGTACTGGCGGGGGTCGCCGTACTGCATCAGCGAGACGCGGATCGACGGCGAGAGCGCCGCGTTGATCTGCCCGACGATGCCCTTGCGCAGCTCGTATCGCTGGTCGCGCAGTTCCGAGAGGGTCTGCAGCAGCTGCGTCCGCTCCTCGCTCAGCGCCTGCATCTGCTCGGCCAGTTGCGCCTTCTCCCGCTCCTTGGCCTTGAGGTCGTTGCGGACCCGTTCCAGGCGGGCACGTTCAGCCGCTTTGCCCTGGGCCTCCTTGTGCTTCTCGATCAGTCCGTGGAACCCCATGTCCTGCTGCTTGTGGACCAGGTCGAGCTTGCCGGTCAGTTCCACCACATGCCGGCCCTCGGCTTCGATCCGATCCATCGCCTGCTGCAGCAGCCGATCCACATCCTCCCGGCAGCCCTGGATGCCGTCGCGCAGTTCGGCGATGAGCTTGCCGTTGGGGCCGGACAGCATCTCGTCGCTGATCGTCGCGGCCAGCTGTGAATCGATCCGCCCGACGCTGGTCTCGACGCTGCGGTAGACCTCGCCGAGTCGCGATTGGATTGCCTCTGCAGCCCGGCGCTCGCGGTCGCGCAGGGCCTTGAGCTCATGGGCCTGGTTGATGGCCTGGGCATCGTCGCCGCCTTCCTCGGTGTACGCCTTGAGCTGCTCGGTCACGTCGGGCAGCGCCCGCAGCGCCTCGGTGACGGTTTCGATCTTCTGACGCAGCGGGATGATCTTGCTGGCGTTGCTGTCGAGGTCGGCTACCAGCGAACGGATGCGATGGTCGATGGCGGCGATCTGGCCGGCCTGGAAGTTATCGATCAAGCTCAACTGGCTTCCGGCCTCGTCGGCGACGGCTTCCACCTCGTTCTGGCTGAAAATGTCGACGTTGAACAGGCCGCCGCTGCGGAGGTTGATCTCCGTGGGAGCGCGGTTGGCGTCCAGCACCACCGGCGCTTCGCCCGCCGAGCGGCTGACGATGTACGCCAGGCCGTCGCGGTTCTGGATGGCCACCTCGATCCGCCCACCGGCCAGGTTGCCCTCGACCAGCGCTTCGACGCGCTTGCGGGCCGGGCCGTCGGCGGGCATGGCGTCCAGCGCGTAGCGGATGAACTCCAGCACGGTCGTCTTGCCGGTGCCCCGCGCCCCGATCAGGCAGTTCAGCCCGTCGGCGAAATCAATGTTCATACCGTCCAGGAACCCACCGACCACCGAGAGGGATTTGAGTCGGTGGCAACGTTTCGTATCGCTCATGTTCGTCGCCCTTTACGCAAGCAGTCCACGGAAATCGAGATGAGCATAAAGGGGGTGTGCGACAGGTCTGGTCGCACCTGGGACGAAAATCCCGACAAAAATCTCCGCCGAGTTCGCCAACCGCCCGTTCCGCCACGCTGTGGCAACTGTAATACATTGCCAGTGAACCACTTATGCTTTTCTGGTCGTCTAGAAATCCCTTGCAATCCCCCGTGTTCGAGGTAGTGTTGGCGACCCGCGTAGGTGCGGGTGTAAGTACTTATGTGGCAAGCGCTAATGTTTGATGAACGCATGAACGCCAGGTGTGCGTGAAGGACGACCGGATGGAAACATGGTGGACGAAAAAAGACGCCTCGGCCGAGGGCCAGCCCCGGCTGCGGGCGGTGGCGTACTACCGCCACTCGGCTGAGATCGGCCAGGAGAACTCCGTCGAGATTCAACAGGACAACGTGCGGGCCTTCGCCGGGAAGCACGGCATCGAGATCATCCAGGAGTTCGCCGACCGGGGCAAGAGCGGCCTGAACGCCGAGGGCCGACCCGCCTTCAACGAGATGCTGGAGTGGGTCAAGACGCGGACGGATTTCGGGTTCGTGTTCGTCTTGGACGTCAGCCGCTGGGGGCGGTTTCAAGACACCGACCTTTCAGCCCATTACGAATCGGTCTGCACGCAGCACGGCAAGCAGGTCGTCTACACCAACATCGGGTTCACGCGAGACGAAGACCGGCTGATCAACCAGCTCCGCAAGAACATCGACCGGTATCAGAGCGCCGAAACCAGCCGCACGCTGAGCAAGAAGGTCTTCGAGGGCGCAGCCAAGGTCGCTCACCAGGGCTACCGACCAGGTGGTCCGCCGCCGTACGCGTTCCACCGTCTGATGCTCGACGAGAACAAGGAGCCCGACCGCATCCTCCAGCCTGGCCAGCGCAAGGCCATCCAGAACGGCCGCGTGGTGCTGGTGCCGGGCGAGGCGGGCCAGGTCGACGTCGTCCAGGAGATCTTCGTGCTGTTCGTCGAGAAGGGATTCGACGAACGCCAGATCGCCGGCCACCTCAACGCCAAGGGCACCCCCTCGCCCGGTGGCGTGCGTTGGAGCGAATCCTGCGTTCGCCACATCCTGACCAACCAGCAGTACGCCGGGGCGGTCGTCTACAACCGCACCACGCAGCGACTGAAAACCAAGCGCCGCGTGAATCCGCCGGAGCAGTGGATCATCACACCCCATTCCTATGACCCGATCATCTCGGCGGAACTGTGGGAGGGCGCGCAGGCCATCCTCGCCGGTCGCAAGCGCCGCTATACCCGCGACCACATGCTTCAGCGCCTCACTGCCCTCTACGAGAAATACAACGTCGTCACCTCGAGCCTGATCCGCTTTGATGAGGATTCGCCGTCGCCCGCCACGGTCGCCGCCAAGTTCGGCGGGTTGACTGGGGCGTTTCAGGCCATGTTCGGCGACGTGCTCAAGCGCGTCCGCAACGACGTGTTCGAGGCGATCAGCCAGGAAGCCCGCCTGGTCGACGAGCATGACGATTTCATCGTCATCAACCAGGAGTTCACGGTGCTGATCCAGCCGTCGGTACCGATGCCCGACGGCTACGGCGCGTTCTGGTCCTTCCGCCCCGACCAGCGCTCGGTGGTGGACATCACGCTCGGGGTGCCGCTGTCCAACGGCGGTGAATACGAAATCCTCGGTTACCTGGCGCTGCCGCGCCTGATGGTGCCCCAGCGCTGGGTGCGGCTGTCGGCGTCCAGTAACGCCCGAATCGAACTGCAAGGCTACAACGGCCTGGACCTCATCCGAGACCTTCTGAAATGAAAGGAACGCCCATGGACAACATCGAAATCCGCAGCATGGCCGAGCGCCAGTACCGCATGATCCCGGTCAATGAGATCAACGTGGTCATGTCGCGCGGCCGGGAGAAGAAGCAATTCCAGGAGAACGTCCGCAGCATCAGCGAGGTCGGCCTCTACAAGCCGATCCTGGTGAACCGGCGGAACCTCGACGCCACCGGGCTGTACGACCTGATCTGCGGCGAGGGGCGATTGCTGGCGCACATCGAGCTGGGCAAGACCCACATCGCCGCCGACGTATGGGACATCGACGAACGCCAGGCGCACCTGATGACGCTGGGAGAGAACATCGCCCGCACGCCGCCGCAGACCATCGAGTTCGCCCGGGCGCTCAAGGAGATGCACGACTACGGCATGGGCTGGAAGGAGCTGTCGGCCATCACGGGCAAGACCGAGGAGTACATCCGCAACTACGTGCGCCTGATCGAACAGGGCGAGGAGCGCCTGGTCAAGGGCGTCGAGGACGGCGTGTTCTCCTTGAACTTCGCCATGTGCGTCGCGCAGAGCAACGACCGCTCCATTCAGCATCTGCTCATGGACGCCTTCGACAGCGGCATCGTCAACTCGAACAACCTGCCGCGCGTCCGCAAGATCATCGAGGACCGCCTGGAGAAGGGCAAAGCCCTCGGCTCGCGCCGCTCGAACGCGACATACACCGTGGACAAGCTGAAGCGCGACATTCGCAAGATCACCCGCGAGAAAGAAGCGTTCGTCTACGAGGCGGGCCAGCGGGAGAACCGCCTCATGCGCATCCTGGTCGCCATGCAGCGGCTCAGGAAGGATGACCGGTTTGGAGCCATGCTGAAGACGGCCGGCTTGGCTGAATCCCCGCAGCTCAAGGGTCAATACGCCGTGTAACCCATGATGGAAACGAAGGAGTCCAAGATGCCCAAACCCGAACCAGCCAACGTCAAAGGGACCGACGTCCCCATCGTCAAGCTGACGCCGCTTCGCAAGCGGACGATCAGCAAGAAGAACTACGCCAAGCTGCTGGCCAACATCAAGGCGGTTGGCCTGATCGAACCGCTGTGCGTCTGCCAGGAGGACGATCAGTACTTCATCCTCGACGGCTACCTGCGCTATACAGCCCTGCTGGAGCTGGGGATCGAGACCGTGCCGTGCCTGGTGCTGGCCAGCCGCGACCTGTACACGCCCAACCGCCAGGTGAACCACCTCTCGTCCAAGGAAGAGGTCCGGATGCTCCGCAAGGCCCTGGAGAAGCTGGACGAATCCACCATCGCCCAGGCCTTCGGCGTCGAATCGCTCAAGACGCGGCTGAACACGACGCTGTACCGCGACCTGCATCCGCTGGTGGTTGCCGAACTCGAAAAGGGCACGCTGCTGCAGTCGGTGGCCAAGGAGATCGCCTACGTCGTGCCCAAACGGCAGGTGGAGATTCTCAAGCTCATGCAGGAAGGCGGCGATTGGAGCCTAGCGTTCGCCAAGGCCCAGGTGCTGGCCACCCAGCCGAACCTGAGAAGCAAGAAACGCCGCAACACCCCATGGCAACGCGGCCAGAACACCAAACGCGACCTGGTCAAGAAGTTGGCGGAGGTCGAGAAACATTACGACTTCTACAGCGCCCTCTATCGCCAGTACGTCGGCGATCTGCTGAAGCTGGCCATCTACGTCCGCCAGATCGTCAGCCGGCCCGAGCTGCGCGACTACATGGCCGAGCATCACGCCGATGACCTCAAGTTCTTCGAGTCGGTGCTCGCCGAAAGCGAAGGCAAGGCGGTCGGTTAAGGCCGTGTCGCTCGGGCGACTGCACCGGGCCACGATCCACGAGGTCGACGATAGAGACCAGGAAGGCGCGATGGAGCCGTTTTCATACACCAACAAGCATGGCGCGACCTACTACCTGCACACCGTGCGCGGGACAGACGGCCGCACCTACCACGTGATGCGCACCAGCGCCATGGGCGCGGCCTCGCGTCTGCCGCAGGGATTCGAGGTCCGGGAGACCGTCCACGGCCAGGTCGCCGTGCGCCGGGTGCGCCCCAAGCAGATCACGCCTCTGGAAGAACGGCTCGTGCATACGGCCATGGAGAACCTTCGCCCGTTCGCGTACCTGCTGGACGTCGACGGCAAAGCCGCCACCGTCTACGCCTCGGCCGAGGACCGTAAGTGCTTCCTGGAGAGTCTGGACGCCGAGTTCGCCGAGGGGTTCGCCGACGCGCTGAACAAGGCGCTGGCCAAACGGTACTCGCCGGAGCTGGTGGACATGTTCCGCGCCCGGCGCAAGGAGCAGAACGCCAAGCGGCCCAGGTACTATCCGCTACTCCGGTTCGTCCTTGCCGATAAACGCGAGCGAACCTTCGCCGTCGAACGGGTGTGCTTTTCGGGGGAGAGCAGCTGGATTCGCCTGGAGGTCCTTCCGTTGTCGGCGGCGGTCATGAAGTACCTGCCGCACCTTGGGAGGGACAGCTTCTTCGATCTGATATGAGGTGATCCCTTTGGCACGACGATCGGCACAGGATTCTGAGGGTAGCAAGATGAGTAAGGCCGACGTGCTGAAAGCATTCCTTGCCAGAGAAGCCCGTGGCCTGCCTCTCAACCACGCCGCCGTCCTTCGTGACGACCGGCGACTCCATGCCGCCGCGCTGCGCATCTTCGGTCAATGGGACCACGCGATGCAGGCCTGCGGAATCACGCCTTCGCGCGTCCGTTGCCATCGTCGTTGGAGCCGGCAACGCGTGATCGAGCGGATTGCCGAGTTGGCGAGCCTGGGCCGACCGCTCAATGTGCGTGCGATCCAAGTCTCAGAAGCGACACTGGCCAGCGCGGCGGACCGGTACTTCGATTCGTGGGCCGATGCGCTCGCGGCGGCTGGCGTAGACCCATCGCTATGGATGCTGCGGGTTCCGACCTGGACGCCCCAGCGAGTGGTGCAGGCCATCCAGCGGCTGCAGCGCGATGGAACTCGGCTCAACCATGCGGCCCTGGCCCGTAACTCGCTGTCGCAGGCCGCCGTCAAGATATTCGGTTCGTGGGATGCGGCATTGCGCGAGGCGGGCATCGATCCCGAAACGGTGCGGGTCTATCGCAAGCCATGGACTGCTGAGGAGTTGATCGCGGAGCTGCGCCGGAAACACGAGTGCGATGAACCGCTCAATGCCAGAGATGTCCGGCCTAATCACATCCGTCGACCGGCCTGCAGGCTCTTTGGCTCCTGGGACGCGGCGCTTGCCGCCGCCGGTCTCGACCCAGCAACCATCAGGGGGAACACTCGACGTGGGTAGCCCCCGAGGAAAAAGTCGCCGCCCCAAACCATATCCCAAAGCACAAGATGTCATCCGGGCGATCCTGAAAATGAAACTCGAGGGGGCGTCGCTCAAGTCCCGCCACGTCCGCGTGGACAATCCCGACCGGACGGCAGCGGCCATTCGGCATTTCGGGTGCTGGGGCAAGGCGCTGACGGCGGCAGGCATCGATCATGAGGCTGTGGCCAACCGGCGAACGTGGACGGTCGAGCGGGTCATAAAAGCGATCCATCGACTCGACCGCCAGGGCGTCCCCCTCAACTATGCCTCCGTTCACAAGGTCGATGGCGGCTTACCGCAGGCTGCCCGAAAGCTGCTCGGCTCTTGGAACGATGCCCTACGTGCCGCAGGCTACGATCCGGACCAGATTCGCGCCAGCCGCCGTCCCTGGACGCGTGAGGAGATCATCGACCTGATCCGCCGCCGCGCCGCCGCTGGATTGCCCGTCGCCTCCTACAACGTTGCGCCGCTGTCGGCGGAGATCGCGTCCCGCCGCCTCTTCGGTTCCTGGAAGGCGGCGTTGCGGGCGGCGGGCGTGCCAAACCCGTCAACGGAGTTCCCCGTCTGGACGAAAGTCAGCGTCATCGAGGGCATATTGATTCGGCAGCAGGCGGGCGAAGCCTTGCACTGTTTTGCTGCCGCGCATCAGGTTCCGCGACTATACGACGCAGCACGCAGGCTGTTCGGCAGCTGGCGCGAAGCCCTGGACGAGGCGGGAGTCGATCCGGATGCGGTTCGACGGCGTCGGCGTCCCTATAGCAAGGCAGAGATCATCGCCCACCTCCAAAGCCAAGCAGGAAGGAGCCGACGCTGCGGCGATCACCCCGAATCCATCGTCAAGGCCGCGAGGCGGCTGTTCGGGACCTGGCCTGCGGCACTGAAAGCCGCTGGAATCAATCGGCGCTGAGGATGCCCTTGCAATGCGGGTAACGACTGCACCCCCAGAACTGGCCTCCCTTGTTCGTGCCTTGTTTCGCCACTCGAAGCACCATGCCCGAGCCGCATTTCGGGCAAGTCGGCGTTTCTGGGTTCGCCTTGGGTTCGTCGGTAGGTGAGGCTCCGCTCTCCACGGCGACTTCAACAGGGGCAGGCGTCTCAGGGCTTGCGCAGGCAACCGCATCCATAAGCGATTCGCGGAGCTGCCCAGTGTCGTAGGCTCGCTGGGCTCGAACGCGAAGCAGGCGGATTCCGGCACCCTCGATGATGCTGTTTTTCTGCTCATCGCGCTCGGACGACCTTCGTGTTTGATGTGAGGCATCGTCAAGCTCGATGACCGCGCGTGGCATCATCTCCGCCGCATCGCAGAGGACGAAATCCGCATGCTTCCGGGATATCCGATTGAAGTGCGTTTGCCGTGTCTTGGCATCGAAGCCTTTCTTGACGCTCACGATGTCGGCCAGACGCACCTTGGCGAGCAGCACGTGGCCTTCGGGCAGACACTGCTGCAACACCTGCCAGAAACTGCGCTCAGCGGGTGTCAGCGGAGGACACGCTTCGTACGGGCTGCTGTCTGCGCGCCTGCCCCCTTTACGGAGAATGGTAACTGCAGCTGCCAATGCGAGCAGAACGAGTATGATGATGACCGGGACGGCGTAGCTGGTCCATGCGCCAAGCACAAGTGTCACGTTGTCACTCCTTCTGCGTCTTGCCGGACATGGGCATAGTGGCCGGACGCTTGTTCCAGATCACGTGCGATCTCCTCGACCAGGGAAGCCGGCCCCAGCGCCCTGGCGGCTGGTCCGAAGCCCAGCAGCCAGCGCTTGAACTCGACGGTGTTGCCCAGCTCGAACGTGGCGACGACCGCATCCTTGCCGTCCTTGACGATCTTCTGGCTCGGATGCCACTGCATTTCGCGGACGTTCGTCGCGGCCCAGCCCCTGAACTCGACGCGAATCTTGCGAGGCTTCTGCGTCTGAAAGACGCCGAACGCCCCTTGGAGGTGACCGGCCAGCGTGAAATCAACAGGCTTCTCGAAGCACTTCTCCAGGCGCGTCAGCCCCTTGATCCTGGCGACTTTGAGCGTGCGGACTTCCTTGTAGCAGGCCAGATACCCGATGCAGTACAGCGAGGCGTGCAGCAGGACCATGCCGTACGGGTGGAACTCGCTGATTGTCTCCCGCCCCTTGCTGGCCGAGCGGTAGATGACCTTCACGCATTTCTGGCTGAGGATCGCCTCGTTGAGGATGCGAATGTCCTTGTCCTGTCCGGAGTAGTCGTGGTTGGCCAGGCTCTTGATGAAGAACGATCCGTCGAGGCCCTCGAAGTACGTCAACGCCCGGGTCGGCAGCAGCGCCCTAATCTTCTGGAGCGCGGTCTGGAGGCCGTCGCCGAACTGCGTGCCCGCCAACGGCAGCAGGAGCTGCTGCGACAGGAAGAGGCTCAGCATCTCAGTCATAGTCAGCTGGAGCTGCTCGGATTCGATGGCGTTGTGCGCCAGCTTCCAGAACCGCTTGCCACGGTCACGCTGCTCGTAGCTGATCGGGAAGATGTCCTGGAGGACAGTCAGGTCGCGCTGAACCGTTCGTTTGTTGCACTCCAACCGGGCGCACAGATCGTCCGTGCTCACACCGAAACGGTGAGCCTGGATCGCCCGGATTAATTCCCACTGTCGAAATAGCCCATCACCCCGCGCCATTGCCCCTCCCGGAACTAATCGCCCGTGTGAGATTCTCCATGATCTGATCGCTTACCATCTCCCTATCCTCTCCCCACAGATCAGCAAGCCCCTCGACTACTGACACAACATCCGTCGGCCGGGCCGGGCGGTCATGGACGCGCACGTACGGTCCGTCGGTTTCAGTTAGCACACGCTCTCGTCTCATCCTCGCGACGAGGCGACGTCCAGTCTTCGTTACGAGCATCGAAGGATTCACGGAGAAGTAGGCACCGGCTTCTTCAGCCTGGTCCAACTCACCCAGTGTTCCACTGAACCAGTGCAGAATGCAGGTGCTGTGAACACCGGCGATCATCGCGATAACGTCGCTAGCAGCCCTTCTTGAGTGAATCGATATGACTTTATTGCCATCTGCATGGCATTCGGCCAGTATCTCGCCAAATACCCTCCGCTGGAGACTGCGATCATCAGTGCTCTGTGTTTGATAGTCTAGTCCGACCTCACCAATGAGCTGCGTTGTGGATGCCTCGCTTCTGAACAACGACATCTGATCAGCACAGCGAGCTACCAGCTGCGGGTGCATACCTAG
>JAFGLV010000046.1 GCA_016927855.1 Sedimentisphaerales bacterium | reverse complement strand
GGCGGCCGGCTGGAGCATGCCGAAGGCCTTGGAAACCTCCATCGTCAGGTCGCTGATGACCGGGAAGTTCACCTCGATGCCCTTCATGCCTTTGTACTGGATCTTCTCCTTGATCGTCCGCAGCCAGGCGATGTGGCTGTACGTACTGTCGATCGACAGGCCCAGCAGCTTGCAGTTGAGCTTGTCGAACTCGTCGGCCATGCTCGCGAAGGTCATGAACTCGGTCGTACAGACCGGCGTGAAGTCGGCCGGGTGAGAGAAGAAGATCACCCACTTGCCCTTGAAGTCCTGCGGAAAATGAACCGTTCCCTGCGTGGTCTCCGCCACAAACTCCGGGGCCTTCTCTCCGATCAACGGCATTCGACTCTCGTTACACATTCCGGGTGCTCCTTTCATTGAATCTGATCATTCGGTTCTACGTGTCTTTCATTGTTTGTCCGGCCTTTCAGGAGGCCGTGGCCTTGATGCGCTCTTCCTGGCTCATGGCGGAGAGCTTCTTCACCTCGCTGACGTTCACGCCCAGACCCTTGGCGACCTGCGTGCCGTAGTCGGCGTCGGCCTTGTAGAAGATGGCGCACTGGCGCAACTGGATGCGTTTCTGCGCGCCGCCCAGATGGGCGACGATGTTGCCGACGAGGTGTTTGCGGTCGGTGTCGGTCATCACGCGTCGGTATAGTTCGCCCGCCTGGAAGAAGTCGTCGTCGGTCAGCTCTTGCGGATGCCGGGCGGCGACGCCCTCCAGTGCGATCGGCGGCTCGGCCACGCTCGGATCGGGAGCCGGTCCGCCCATCGAGTTGGGCCAGTAGTTCGGCCCGCCTTTGCCGTTGTCGTCGCAGCGCATGTAGCCGTCGCGCTGGTAGTTGTGGGCGGAACTCGCCTTCGGTGCGTTGACCGACAGCAGTTGATAGTTGGCGCCCAGGCGGTACAGGTGAGCGTCGTGATAGGAAATCAATCGTGCCTGGAGCATCTTGTCGGCAGAGGCCGCAATGCCCGGCACGAAGTTGCCCGGACTGAACGCCGCCTGCTCGACCTCGGCGAAGTAGTTGTCGGGGTTGCGATTGAGCGTCATCCGTCCGATCTCCACCAGCGGATAGTCGGCATGCGGCCAGACCTTTGTGATGTCGTTGATGTTCCAGCGATATGTCTCGGCGTCCTTGGCCGGCATGATCTGCACGCACACCTTCCACGAGGGATACTTGCCCTTGGCGATGGCCTCGCGCAGGTCGCGCGTCGCGTAATCCGGGTCCTCGCCCGCCAGCTTGCCCGCTTCCTGCCGCGTCAGGTTGCGGATGCCCTGCTCGGTCTTGAAGTGGTACTGGACCCAGTAGACCTCGCCTTTGGCGTTGTACCATTTGAACGTGTGGCTGCTGTAGCCGTTCATGTGCCGGAAGCCGTCGGGCGTGCCCCGATCGCTGAACAAGACCGTCACCTGGTGGACCGACTCGGGCGTCAGCGAAAGGAAGTCCCAGAACATATCGGGGTTCGGCATGTTGGTGGCCGGGTCGCGCTTCTGCGTGTGGATGAAGTCGGGGAACTTCGACGGGTCGCGGATGAAGAACACCGGCGTATTGTTGCCCGTCATGTCATAGTTGCCCTCTTCCGTGTAGAACTTGACCGCGAAGCCGCGCGGGTCGCGGGCGGTGTCCGCCGAGCCTTTCTCGCCGCCGACCGTGCTGAACCTTGCGAACACATCGGTCTTTCTGCCCGCCTTCGAGAGGAACTTGGCGCGGGTGTACTTGCTCATGTCGGCGGTGCACTCGAACACGCCGTAGGCGCCGGCGCCCTTGGCGTGGACCACACGCTCGGGGATGCGCTCGCGGTTGAAGTGCGCCAGCTTCTCCATCACGTGCACGTCCTGCATCAGGGCCGGCCCCTTCGGTCCGGCGGTCATGGTGTTTTGATCGTCGTCCACGGGCATGCCCGATGCCGTCGTCAATCTCTTCTTGTCCTTCGCCATCGTATCGCTCCTGTTCCAAAGAGTTCCTGATTCTCGGCTGTTTTTACGTCATGGCCACACGCCGCATTCGGCCTCTGCTCGTGGCGTTCTCTATTCCTTGGTCTTCGCGCAGCTCGTGCAGATCCCTCGCAACTGCACCTGGGCTGATTCGACGCGGCCGAACGATGCCACCGACCGGGGGATCGGAAGATCGTCGAGCGTTCGGCTGTAGAAATCGTGGACCCGCCCACACACGGTACAGATGAAGTGGTGGTGGTGGTCCATATTGGCGTCGTAACGGCCCCGGCTGGAGAGAATCTCCGCTTTGTGGATCAGGCCCTGTTCCTCCAGGGTCGCCAGCGTGCGGTAGATGGTGTCCCGTGAGATCGCCGGCACACGCCGCCGGACGTGCTGATAGATCGTCTCGGCGTCCGGGTGGTCCTCGGTGCCCGCCAGCTCGCGGAAGACCTCCATCCGCTGATGGGTGAGCTTGAGCCTGCCGTCCCGACACGTCTGGGCCATTCTCTCCATCCGTCGCTCGATCTCTGCCTTTGATACCGCCATGTCCATTGATCTCTAAACAAGAATCATTCCGATTCAGGAACAGTACGCATGTAAGCCCATTCCAACAATAAGGAATTTCCCTGCGACTGAGGAGGTTTTCCCCGATGGGTATGCCTCCGCGAGGATGTTTCAAGAGGCCGAGGCGATGGATTCGAGGTGTTCCCAGCGTTCGAAGGCCTGGGCGTGTTGCGTCTCAAGGTCGGCGAGGCGTTTCTTGGCGGCGACGACGCTGTCGGGATTGCGGTAGAACGCCGGGTCGGCCAGTTGGCCGTGCAATGCGTCCAGTTCGCTTTCCAGCGACTCGATCAGCGCCGGCAGCGACGCCAGTTCCTTGGATTCCTTGAACGAGAGCTTTCGCGGCTGGCCGGCCCTGCGGGCCTCCTTGTAGAGCTTCTTCTTATCGACCTTGGGCGGCGCGACTTCAGGCGGCTCCTGGCTCTGATGCCGCCGCCAGTCGTTGTAGCCGCCGACGTATTCGGCGATCGTCCCGCCGCCCGTGAAGACCAGGGTGCTGGTGACGACGTTGTCGAGAAACGCCCGGTCGTGGCAGATCAGCAGCACCGTCCCCTGGAAGTTCACCAGCAGCTCTTCGAGCAGTTCGAGCGTTTCGCTGTCCAGGTCGTTGGTCGGCTCGTCGAGGACCAGCAGATTGGCGGGCTTGGTGAAGAGTCGGGCCAGCAGCAGCCGGTTGCGTTCGCCACCGGAGAGGAAGCGGACACGCGTCTTGGCCCGCTCCGGCGTAAACAGAAAGTCCTGGAGATAGCCGATGATGTGCTTGCTCTTGCCGTCGATGGTCACCGTGCTCCCATTGGGCAGCACGTTCTCCCAAACCGTCTTGTCCTCGTCGAGTTGCTGCCGCAGTTGGTCGAAATACGTGATCGACAGTTGCGTTCCCTGGCGGATCGTGCCCGTTTGCGGCGTCAGCTCGCCCAGCAGCAGCCGAACCAGTGTGGTCTTGCCGCACCCGTTGGGACCGATGATGCCGACCTTGTCGCCCCGCGCGATCAGGACGTCGAAGTCCTCGATTAGCGGCTTGTCGTCGTAGCGGTAGCCGACGCCTTTGGCCTCCAGCACCATCGTGCCCGAGCCCTGGGCCTCGGCCAGCGTGAGTGTGGCGCTGCCCAGCTTCTCACGCCGCGCCCGGCGCTCAGCCCGCATCGTCAGCAACACTCGAACCCGACCTTCGTTGCGCCGGCGTCGCGCCTTGATCCCCTGGCGAATCCAGACCTCCTCCTGTGCGAGCTTCTTGTCGAATCGCTCCCACTCCTTCTCCTGCGCTTCGAGCGCCGCCTGCTTGCGCTGCTGGAACGTGTCGTAGTCGCACGACCAGTCGAACACCTGGCCCCGGTCGATCTCAATGATCCGCGTGGCCAGCCGGCGCAGCAGCATCCGGTCGTGTGTGACGAACAGCAGCGTCTTGCCCATCCCGAGAAGATACGCCTCCAGCCAGGCGATCGAGTCGATATCCAGATGGTTCGTCGGCTCGTCCAGCAGCAGCAGGTCCGGCTCGCAGACCAACGCTGCCGCCAGCAGCACCCGCCGCTTCTGGCCGCCCGAAAGGGCGCTGTAATCCCAGTCAGGATCGAGCGACATGCGCGTCGTGATCGCCGCGATCTCTTCGAGGACCGACCACGCGCGGTGGGCGTCCAGTTGCTCGTGCAACTGGTGAAGCCGGCTGTGGTCGGGGTCGGGGTGTGCTGCCAGCCGCGATTCTTCGCGGTGATAGCGCACCATCAGCTCGCCGCGCTGGCCCAGGCCCCGCGCGATGATCTCGAACACCGAGCCGGACAGGTCGCGCGGAATCGTCTGTGAGAAGTACGCGATCTTGAGTCCTGCTTCGGCCTGCACGACCCCTGCGTCTGGGACCACTTGCCCGGCGAGGATCTTCATCAGCGTCGATTTGCCCGCCCCGTTGCGGCCCAGCAGACCGATCCGCTGTTGCTTGTCGATTTGCAGACTGACCCCATCCAGCAGCGGGGGCCCGCCAAAGGCGATACTGATCTCGTGCAGCGATACGAATGCCATCGGTTAGAACGATCCCGCATCACATCCATTCCAGGGTTCCATCAACGACCCTACCCCCGCCATCCTACCATCGCCGCCCCCGAAACGCAATTCCGCCGTCGCTCAGCGCCACCACCGAGCCAAGGCCGTCCTGACGCTGCAAAATGGGCCTCCGCCCGCCCGTCCTTTGGTCGCCGTCCCGTTCGAGAGGGTCAAAAACTCGTAGGGTGTGCACGGCACACCACGCCACTACGTTGTCGTTGGTGTCATTCACATTCGCCCCGTCCGTGTGCTGGTTCCACGCGTTGGCAGGATACACGTCGGTCCGGCCGCAGTCAACCACGGCACTGCCGGCGACGACGCGAGGCCCTTGTGCGTGCCGATGTCCGGACGACCTCGCCGGAGCAATAGAGAACCCGCCCCATTC
>JAFGLV010000045.1 GCA_016927855.1 Sedimentisphaerales bacterium | reverse complement strand
TTCGAGGTCAGCGGGTGGGAGCAACGGATACTGGAGGGATTCAATCCAGCCATCGTCAAGCTGCTCTTCAACCTCCAGAACGGCACCGGGCGCGTTTGGATAGACCCAAGAACCAACCTGCCCATCCAAACGGATGCCGAAGTCCAGTTGAAGCCCTGCGTACTCAGCCTCTTCAAAAGCGCGGAGGCCACGCAGATGGATGGCCATTTCCAGTGGGGTGTGGAGATAGACGAGGCGGTCTTCCGGCCCGAAATCCCTGAGGGCTATCAGGAACTGACTCTACCCAGCGGCGCCGCGCTCGGTGTCGCCGCCTCTTCGGTCGTCCTGGCGGGCATTGTGCCTTGGTGCATCTTCTTCGTCAGGCGATCCCGCCGTCGGGTGCGTGCAATGACCTGATGGCGATTCGCCCTGGCCTACGTCGGGCCAGATCTGCGAAGTGGTATGATAGGGTGCAAGGTGGCCTCAGACGTGACCAATGAAGTGGGTTGTAACGAAACCTCGCGACACCCGTCCTCCCTATGTGGGTCGTTATCGCTGAGAAGATGAGATGTCGAGCAGGACGGAAACCTGCCCGGCAACGGCCTGGTTTCTGAAGTTGATCGGATTGGCGCGGCGTGAATACAGAGCTCATTCGCTGGCTGGATAAACAATCGCTGCCTTCGGACAGGTCCTTGATCGGCCCGAAGGCGGCCAGCCTGTGCCGACTGTGGGGGCTCGGTGTGAAGGTCCCTCCCTGTTTCTTCTTGACCACGCTGGCCTTCAAGGAACATTTGGGGGCGAACGATCTTCGCGCGTCAATCGCATTACTTCCACAGGCGCTCGACAGACAGCCGGACCATGTGCAGCCAGTCCTTGAGCAGATTCGGCAGCGCATCGTTCGTTCGTCTCTGGCTGACGGCCTGCGCGGACACATCGCAGCCGCGTACCGGCAACTGCAGGCCGAGACCGTGGTCGTGCGCTCTTCGGCGACCGTCAGGAAACTGGCGAAACTGGCTCGGCGCGTCGAGCGCCGGTTCGGCTGTCCGCAGGACATTGAATGGGCGGTAGCTGGCTCTGACGTGTACCTGCTGCAAGCCAGACCCATTACCGCTCTGGGCGGAGCGGAATCGCATCGTGACGGCTACGTCTGGAGTAGCTTCCCGGCCAAGGAAATCATGCCCGACGTCGTCACGCCTATCACCAGGTCCTACGTCGATAGTGTGGCAGGAGCCATGTTTGATCCTCTCCTGAAGAGGATCGGCGTCGACCGGATCGCAGTCCCTCTTCACGGCTATCACGGTGGCCGCATCTACTTCAATGCGAGCTTCTGGGCGGCTGTCATAAAGCGCTTGGCCGGCTCGAAGCGCATCGACTTTGCCAGCGACGTGGGGAGTAATCCGGCCTTGGTCGCCATGTCCAAGATGTTCAACGACGCGACCGTCGACGACCTGCCTCGGATAAGGGCAAACCGGATGCGATTCATATTGAGAATCCCCGTTCTGATCCCCGCCATTCTTTGGTGTACGCCTGAGCGAGGGCAATCCATTCTCGCCAAGACCAAAGCCGGAAACGAAAGATGGGAGCGTCTTGATATCGACCGCATGTCTGCCGCCCAGTTGGCGCGCCGCTGCGAAGAGATGGTAGCTGTCTTCTGCGACGCCATCGGCCACGCGAACTATCTGTTCAGTGCGATGGCGGCCTACCCTGCCCTTCAATTGGTGTGTGCACGGTGGCTCTCGGACCGGACCTGCGCGGGCCGACTGTTGGCCGGGGTGGGCAACATGGATGATGCGCGGGCGGCGATGGATCTTTGGGCGCTGGCCGTCGAGGCGAACAAACGGGCCGAGATCAAGGAGGCCGTTTTGGCCGGAAGCTCGTGGAGCGATGTCCAGGCAGAGCTATCGCACCTGGCTGCGGCCGGTGAATTCCTCAGAGGCTGGAGTGAATTCATGAAGTGCCATGGACACCATTGCCGGGCTGAGTTAGAGCTGGCCAATCCCCGGTGGTCGGAGTCGCCGGATTATGTGCTCGGTCTGATCCGCGGCTACCTGTCGTGTCTCGACAAAGCCAGCCCGCTTGAGAATCACGAGCGCATCGCCCGCGAGCGTCGCGAGCTTGAGGCACACTGCCGCGGTAGGCTCAGGAATTCGATGAAACGGACGCTCTTCAATCGGCTCGTTGTTCGCTCGCAGGAAGGTGCTGTCTTTCGCGAGAACATCAAGAGCGAGATCATCAGGCTGTTCGCCACGACGCGCAGAGCGCTTGTCAGACTTGGCGACAGACTCTGTGCAAGTGACGTGCTGGCCAATCCCGACGACGTCTTCTTCTTGAAAGTCGACGAGCTCGGACCGGTCGTGAGTGGCAAGGCTGGATTCAACGTCCGGACAGCCATTGTCGAGCGGCGCGCCGAGTACGACAAGTGGAATTCGATATTGCCCCCGGACCTGATCGTGGGGCAACTCGACCCTGAAACGTACGTCCCGGACGAAATCGATGCCGATGCCGAGATGCTGACAGGTCTGGGCGTCAGCCCGGGAGTGGCGACCGGGAGGGCACGTGTCATACTCCGGACCGACAGCCACAGTCGGCTCGAGGCCGGCGAAATCCTCGTGGCGCCCTTCACGGACCCGGGTTGGACGCCGTATTTCATGCCGGCGGCCGGGATTGTCATGGATCAGGGCTGCCTGCTGTCGCATGGCAGCATTATCGCCCGCGAACTCGGCATCCCCGCCGTGACCAACGTGGGGCACGCCACCGACATCATCCGGACGGGTCAGACCATTCAGGTCGACGGCAGTCGCGGCATCGTTAGAATCCTTTCGTAGCTCTGCGGCCCCCCACGCTGATATCTGTAGCGCTTTCTTTGCTTCCGCGTTCTATCTGGTAGAATCCATAGGGTCTTCTCAGGTGAGATTGGATGGAAAACAGCCTGGTAGAAATGAAGAGAAGCGATGAGAAGCTCGTGGGAGCGACGCTGGACGGGGATGTTTCCGCCTTCGGGATGCTCGTCGAGCGGCACTGGCGCACTATCGTCGCGCTGGCCTTGACCCGCACCAGCGATCCGAGCGAAGCGGAAGACGTCGCCCAGGAGAGTTTTCTCAAGGCATACGCTCAGCTCAACCGGCTCAAGGACCCGTCCCGATTTACCGGCTGGCTCAGCAAGATCGCCCTGCAGTTGTGTACCGACGCGGTTCGGAGGGGCATAAGGCACAGGACGGCCATGAGGTGCCACACAAGCAGGGCAGCGGCGGATTCCGAGGCTCTGGCGGCGTACAGCCCCAATCCGGGGCTCAGCCAGAGCCAGATTCGCTTTGTCAGAGAGACCGTGCGTCAACTGTCTGAGAAGTTCCGGAGCCTGATCGTCATGCGGTTCGTCGGGGGACTTTCAGCGGTGCAGATTGCCGAGCAATTGGGCAAGCGTCCCGGCACGGTGCGCGTCTGGCTCCACCGCGCTTACAGAATACTGCGAACAGACCTCGCGCCACTTCTTGAGGAGGTCCAGTCATGATTTCCTGTGCTACTGCCAGAGGACTGATCGTCAAGGCCCTGGATGGTACGATCGAACCAGCCGAGCGGGCCGAGCTCGAAGCGCACGCCGAGATGTGCCAAGCCTGTCGCGCGGAGTTGAGAGGGCTTGAGTTGACACAGGAGGTGATCGGCGACGCCTTCTCGTCCCAAACCGAAACCGCCCGGGCCAAAGCCCAGATCATGGCCCAGCTTTCGGACTGGGCAAGACCACCCATTCATCGTGTGGTTCGTCCGCGGGCGTACTGGGCCCAAACAGCCATCGCTGCTGGCGTCATGCTCGTTGCGGGTTTGGCGCTGGGCATCGTTGTCGAACGTCGTCCACAGGGCCCGACGTTGGTCGAAGTGCCGATGCGCGCTGGGCACGTGGGTGGGATGGTTCTGGTCAGGCATGATGGGAGCGATTCCTGGCAGCCGCTTCAGAGCGGCGCCGTGGTCTATCAAGGTGACACGTTTCACTCAGCGGCCAAGGCCACGTTTGTACTGGAGTTGGAGAACAACTCGACAATCAGAGTGACCCCAAACAGCATGCTCGCTTTGGTGTCCTATGGCGATAAGACCGAATTCTCTCTGGAGCAGGGCGAGTGCACCGCTAGCCTTCAGAGTCCCCACGGCCCGTTCTTCGTTCGCACTCCCCACGGCCGGGTGGAGGCGCTCGGAACGGAATTCACCGTCACGGTGAGCGACGACTAATCCGCAGAATTCACGACCGATAGCCTGCTGAAGAGGCGGGAAGGAGACGCACCATGAAAGCGAAATCGATGGTTCTCTGCGCTCTAGTTCTTCTGGCGAGTTCAGCCCCCCTGGGTGCCCAGAAGACAGAGGTGACCGTTCGCCAAGGGAAGGTTCTTGCCGAGACGCAGACGGCGACCGTCAGCGTTGATGCCGGACAAAAGGCGGTGTTGAAAAAGGATGCCAATCCGTTTGGCACTGTAGACAGTCCGCTCGTGCAGGATGCCCTTGAGCTGTACAAGTTGGTCGAAGAAGAGAGAGAGCACGGCGAACTGAAAATCGACTCGGTTTTCATCGCGGTGGGCAAGACAGACGAGGATGAGGTGGTTGGAGCCATCTATTGGGAGATCCCGAATGCTATGCCGAAGGCGACGAATATCATGACCATACCCTATTCGTCGACTCTGGGGGATATCCGAGTTTATGACCTCGATGGCAATCTCTGCAAAGTGGAGGAGAGAAGCCTGGGCGACTTCGCGTTTTCCTTCAACATCCATTTCTTGGAGCAGGTTCAGCCGGGAGAGCATTTCAAGTTCATTGCCGTTACCCGTCTTGATGACATTGGCATGCCGGTCTTCCCCGGCGGCGCGCGGATCGCGTGGAAGGAGGGCCCCTTGGCATACTTCAGAGTCTCCCCCGGCTACCCCAATGCCCTTCAGTATTTTCGGTTCATTCTGCCCGAGTCGGCGATACTCGTCGACGCGAATCGCGAGATTGTCGCGACAGATACAGTCGACGGCAATCTGGCCGTCACTCTGAGAAACTACACAGGTCCATACTCCGATGCAATGTGCATGATCGCTTTGCTGTATCCGGACGAGGACGGGACCACACATGCTGATATTCCCGGCAAGTACCGCGGCCTGCGAAGCGAATGGGACAAAGAGAACTCCGAGATGTATCAACGAGAAATGCACAAGATACGAGCGGGCATCAAGTACGCGGATCAGAGTACACCCCTGGCCGCTCTGCTGACGGCTTTCAGCAGCGCTATGAATGGAGATACTGACCTGTATGCCGCAGTAGCGTACAGGGACTACTCGCCCGACCAGATCCAAGGGTATGTTGAGAACTCAAAATACTGGGCGGATCGGCTTGATGTCCTGAGTACCCCTCAATGGCCCCGAACTCCCGGCAACGGATACGTTCATCCGATCCACTTGTGTCGAAAAGGCTCGCTGATTGATGAAATCGTCCAGCGCATGGTTCATGAGGACGGCAAATGGTACTCCCACAGCGGCATATTCAAACAAGCGGTGGACTCTGAACATGCTACTTCACAGGACCTTGCCACCGCCAAAAGAAAGGGCTATCTGAGTGACTGGCAAGTGGCCGGTCCCTATGTACAGAAGGGCAAGACACACCGGGAGCTTTTCGACATTCCCTTTGGCCCGGAGCTATCTGATGTGGATGTTCCATGGCACTCCGCGAAAGTAGAACCTCACGAAGAACATCCCGCCTCCGTCGATATCAGCTCGGTGTTGTTACCCATGGATCAAAGTGCGGCCTATCTGCGTACGGAGATTGCCTCCGACAGGCAGAAGCTGGCGCGTCTTGAAATCTATACCGATGACGGTGTCAAGGCCTGGCTCAATGGCGAGCTGATTTGCGAAGAAAACAACAGCTGGGGGATCTCGGAGCAGCCCGACGCCGTTAACGTCACTTTGGAGCAAGGCGTCAACCACCTCATGCTCAAAGTCACCGAGGACAGTGGGGGCTCGCGAGCCATCGTGAGAATCGGTTCTGACAGAGCCGCTGGTCCTCGACCTACCGATAAGGCAATCGATCCGACCCCCGAGGTCCAACTGGATTGGACACCCGCTCTCACCGCGCAATCACACAGGGTCTATTTCGGGACTGATCAGAACAATCTGTCTCTGCTGGCGGAGATCTTTGAGGTCCGGGAATTGGAGCCGCTATCGCTCGACCCTGGTCAGCGATATTTCTGGCGGGTGGACGAAATCCTCGGCGATGGCTCCAGCATTCAAGGCGACGTGTGGAGCTTCAGCACGGGCCTATAAGTGGCTTGGTGGACCTTTGATGGCGGTGCAAAGGACCAGTCTGTCAACGCCTTCTACGGGACCCTCCACGGCCATCCTCGTTGGGCGCCGGGAGTGAGCGGCCAAGCCGTGGCACTGGAAGACGACGAAGACTATATCATCATCCCGCCGATGAATCTCAACACGGACACGATCACCATTACTCTGTGCGTCAAAACGGAAGAAGTGATAGATAATCCGGGCTTGGTTTTCGCCCGCGCCGGCTCCACTACGGCCGGATTGTGGTTCAACGCGAGCAACAATCTGCGCTACAACTGGAATGATGATCGTGAAACCTGATTGTGGGATTCTCATCTCGTTGCTCCCAACCAGACCTGGACCTTTGCTGCCTTGGTCGTCGATCCCGAACGGGCCTCCATCTACAGGCACGATGGCACGGCCATGAAATCGGCCACCCACCAGCACGGGCACAGGGTCGCGAAGTTTGACGGTGTCACGTACATCGGCCATGATCCAGGCTGGCGTACGCTCAAAAGGCGCGATTGATGACGTCCAAATCTTCAACCGTGCCCTCGACGCCACGGAGATTGAGGCGGTCTATCTCGAAACTGCCAAGAGACAGTGAAGTCCGCCGCGGACAGGGCCCCTGGGGCTTCTCCTGCCAGTTGCTGGATCAATAGCTCAGGAGGCTGCACTGTGGCTTTCCCTGTTGCTCGAAGGACATCTTGTGTTTTCTCTGCAAAGTGGAGATACTACGTAGGCGGTTTCGGATAGATGGCTATCCGGGCTGTCACTGATGAAGAAAGGAGAAGCTCATGGCCATTTTGCAGAAGAGGCGGGTCCATCTTGCTCGGGCCCTCGTCGTCATCGGTTACGTCGTTCTGTTGTTGGCGGAAGCCTCGTTTGCCTGCACGTCGTTCTGCCTGCAGGATGGGGATGGTCTGGTATTCGGCCGGAACTTCGATTGGCACCTGGAGCACGGCCTGGTGATCGTGAACAAGAGGGGCATTGCCAAGCGTGCCTTATTGCTGGACCCCAGCGACGAACCCGCGAAATGGGTCTCGAAGTATGGCAGCGTCACGTTCAATCAGTATGGGCGAGAGATGCCTTGCGGCGGGATGAACGAGGCCGGGCTGGTCCTGGAGACTATGTGGCTGAGCGAGACGAAGTACCCCGCGCGCGATGCGCGCCCCGCGGTGATGGCCTGGCTGCAATACCAGCTCGATACCTGCGCCACCGTCGCCGACGTCATCGCCAGCGACAAGAAGGTACGGGCGGCGACGATGTCACCCCTGCCGTTTCATTTCCTCGGATGCGATCGCGAAGGCAACATCGCTACGTTCGAGTTTCTCGAGGGGAAGTTGATCTGTCACGCAGGCGAGACGTTGCCGGTGAAAGTCATGGCCAATGACACGTATGACAAATCACTGGCGTATCTCAAACAACATGCTGGCTTCGGCGGCGCCAGAGAGACGCCGTATGGTTCCTGGGGCTCGCTGGATCGGTTCGTCTGTGCGGCCGATCGGGTCAAGAAGTATCCATCGTCCTCGGGCGGCTCCATCGTCGAATACGCCTTCGAGACCCTGCGATCCGTCAGTCAGGGAGATTCCACCAAGTGGATGATCGTGTATGCCCCGAAGAAGCTGGCGATCCACTACAAGACGCTCAGTTGCAGCGAGACGAGGACGATTCATCTGGCCGATTGCGACTTCGATGCTCGGACTCCTGTGCAGGTGATCAGCATCAACACGAGCCATACCGGTTTGCTGAACCGGCATTTCTACCGCTACGACACCGATCTGAATCGCTGGCTGGTCTACTACTCGATGAAGCACACCTCACAACTGGCCTTCATCCCAGACGCCCACCTGGAGGTGTTGATCCAGTACCCCGATGCGCCTGCCACGGAATATCTCACCGATTGGGAGGTGGCCGGTCCATACGAGCAGGAGGGCAAGTCGTGCGCGGAGTTGTTCGACGCGGTGTTCGATCCGGAACGGTCCGGTACGGAGGTTTCGTGGCGGCCACTGCCCGTAAGCGCGTTCTCCGAACGTCCTGCTTATTTGGATTTGAGCGGCGCCCTCAAGGGCGGCGCGCATAAAGTGGCCTACCTGCGTACGCAGATCACCGCTGATACGGAGACATCCGCCCACCTGGACATCTACAGTGACGATGGCGTCAAGGCCTGGCTCAATGGTCAGCTCGTGCATGCCAATAGCGTTCGTCGGGGAATCTCGTCCGGACCGGACACCGTTCAAGTCACGCTGAAGAAAGGCGGCAATTCTCTGCTGCTCAAGGTGACTCAGGATACCGGCGACTGGGGGGCTATCGTATGCGTGCGACCTGCTTCGATGACGCCGGTTGAGGCCGGCAAATAGAAACACGTGAACCAGGGGCGGCTGGCCTTGTGGCCCAATGCCGGTTGTTCCCAGCATCGGGGAAGGGACCGTCGATGCCGAATAGTGGAAAAAAGCGGTCTGAGACGACACCGAAAAAGACGAGACGACGCAGCCGCGTCAGGAGAATTCTCCTGGGGCTGGGGATTGTGCTGGCGGTTCTACTGCTCGCCATGGCGGTGCTGCTCTACAATCCCGTGCGGACGCTGGCGACGCTGGAGAAGGTCGATGACTTTCCGCTGTACGTGATGCACTACAAGGGGACGTATCTGTTCGATGTCTTTGCCGAGGAGGGGATCGAGTGGGGCCCTTACCAGGAGGTTTACCACACCGTGAATCCCGACGCGTGTACGAGCTTCGCGGCTCTGGATCGCAACGGCGATGCCGTTTTTGGGCGCAACTTCGACTGGAACCATCGGTCGTCGCTGCTGTTGTTCACCGATCCGCCGGGCGGCTATGCCTCGGTTTCCATGGTCGATCTCTATTACCTCGGCTTCGAGGGAATGCAGGAGATTCCGTGGTCCAAGCGCCTCGCACTGCTGGCAACGCCTTACGCGGCCATCGACGGAATGAACGAGTGCGGCGTGGCGATCGCCCAGAACGCCGTGCCGGAAAGGAATACGCCGAAGGACCCCAACAAACCGACGCTGCTCAATAGCCAGATCGTGCGGCTTGTTCTGGATCATGCCAAAGACGTTGAGGAAGGTTTGGCCTTGATCCAGCAGTACAATGTCGAATTCGCTGCATTGCCCGTGCATTTCCACCTCGCCGACGCCTCCGGAGCCTCGGCCATCGTCGAGTATCTTGACGACGGGATCCATATCGTGCGCGAGGACACGCCCTGGCAGGTTTCGACGAACTACCTGTTCTCCGAGGAGGTCCAGCCCGAGTGCTGGCGATACGACAAGGCTGTTGAGATACTCAGCGGATCGGAAGGCATCGCTTCCAATGAAGCCGCGATGCGCCTGCTGGAAGCGGTTAAGCAGGACCATACGGTCTGGTCCGTTGTCTACGGTTTGGACTCTGGCTCAATCAATGTCGCTATGGTGCAGGACTACGAGGACATCCGCGCGCTCCAGCTTCACGGTCGGAATCATCCATAGCGGCTGCTGGGACCTACAGGTTCATCGGCAGGTCGCGGTCGCGGAGGTATGCTTTCATGCCCACGATAAGGAGAGCGATGCAGTGAGAACGAGCCAGCGTACCGTTTGGGCAGACCGTTCATACGTGATCCCTATGTTTGCGTTCGTCCTGTCGGTCCTATCTACCCTGGCAGGCTGTTCGGGTCCCCCGCGACTGACGGCCGAAGACCGGCGCCGCGACATCAAGTTCCTGGCGCGTTGGGCCAGGGCTTATTCTCCGCTTGTGGAGCTTAACGAGAGGCAAAAAGGGACACCGAGCTACGAGGCCTTATTGCCGACATATCTGGAGTATGCCGGACAGGCCCAAAGCAATGAGGAATTCTATCAGGTTGTCTCGGGGTACTTTAGCGTCATTGGCGCCTCCGGCCATGCCTACCTCGTATCGGATGACCTGCTTAAATGGAATGCGATTGGTTCGCTCTTCGGGGTCGTGAATTTGGGGGTTACGCCGGTGCAATTCCAGAGCGCGCGGTACTGGCCGAGACTGGCCGCCAATCTCTCCACACGGGCTCATCCCCCGTTCCGGGTCGTAGGCAAGGACGGCCGATACTTCACAGGCGATGACTGGCAATCCGATGGAGCCAGCGTGCCCAAGGGATCGGAAATCCTCTGGATCGACGGGATGACCTGCTCGGACTATCTGGACTACATCAAGCGAAACACGTCGTTGAAGTATGATGCGTATCCCAAGGGCTGGGTGGATTACTTCCTGATGATTGTTGACGAAGGCCCCTCCTTCCGGGGATGGCAGGTTGATTTTCGCCTGCCCGACAACACGGAACTGGTGGCCTTCGTGCCGAAGGTCAAGGGTTTCCCCGCACCGGCGGACGACAGTGCCCACCCGGCGGAGCCCAAGGCCAATTGCACTTGCGTGGAACTAGCAGATGACGTTGGTTACATTCACATCAGGTCATTCCTGGGAAGCCCACTGGACCATGTGTTCAGACGTTTCGTAGCACGGGATAGAAAGAAGATCGAGGTTTTCC
This sequence comes from Sedimentisphaerales bacterium, assembly GCA_016927855.1. Taxonomy (GTDB): domain Bacteria; phylum Planctomycetota; class Phycisphaerae; order Sedimentisphaerales; family Anaerobacaceae; genus JAFGLV01. Next base: position 105,796 of record JAFGLV010000045.1, on the reverse strand, counting down.
TGAAGCGCTCGCATGGCAAATACAACAAGCTGATCGTCGACATCCGCAGCAACGGCGGTGGATTCCCACAGTACTACTATGACAACCTCATTGCGCCGTTCTTGACTGAGCCTGTGACATGGAAAGAGACCGTCGGAGTCAAGAGGGCGTTTCTGCGGGACACGAAGCCATCGGTGCTGCGTTATCTGCGGCGGGACGTGAAACCCAGGCAGATAAGTGAGGAGGAACTTGAGCCTCCGTCCGGCTTTGACAGGGGACAGTGGGTGTTTTACGAGATCACTCGAAAGGTCGAGCCCGCGCACCGCTACGGCTTCCGGGGGACACTCTATGTTCTCATCGACGGGAACTGCTTCTCGGCTGCCGATGGATATGCGGATGTGGTCAAAAGGACTAGGATAGGCACGCTGGTCGGTCGCAACACCGGCGGCGCGCGTGTCAGCTATCTCCTGCCGCCCATGGTAAGGCTACCATCCAGCGGCATGATCTTTCGGATGGAGGCGGATCTGGACCTTACTCCGGATGGAAGCTTCAATGAGCTTGTTGGGACAGAACCCGACGTAAAACTTCCACCGGCTGACCCGCCGGCGTCTATTACCAGGGAAGACCTGCTCAAGGATGAGTGGGTCAAGAAAGTGATCGCCGGACCATAGACATGTGCAGCACCAGAGCGAGGTTGGTCGTTGGGCTCACAGGTTCATCGGCAGGCCGCGGTCGCGGAGGTATTCTTTCATCTGGGTGATGGTGAAATCGCCGAAGTGGGTGATGGACGCCATCAACACCGCGTCGGCGCCACCTTCGACGATGGCGTCATAGAGATGGTCGAGGGTTCCGGCGCCGCCGGAGGCGATGACAGGGATGTTGACAACGTCCGAGACGGTCTTGTTCAACTCGTTGTCGTAGCCCGCCAGGGTCCCGTCGGCGTCCATGCTGGTCAGGAGGATTTCGCCTGCGCCCAATTGCTCGCCCCGCACAGCCCATTCGACGACGTCGATGTCCGTTGGCTCTGAGCCGGCTTTCACGCACACTTGCCAGTGGTCCTTGCGCATCTTCGAGCGTCGCGCATCGATGGCGAGAACCACGCACTGATTGCCGAAACGCTGAGCCGCCTCAGCGATCAGGTCGGGGTTTTCCACGGCAGCAGTGTTGACCGAAACCTTCTCGGCGCCGCTGCGCAACAATTCGTCGATCTGCTCGACGTCGCGGATGCCGCCTCCGACGGTGAAGGGGATGAAGACGTTGGCTGCCACGCGCTCGACGAGCTCGACGATGGTCTTGCGCGAGCGAATCGTCGCGGTGATGTCGAGAAAGACCAGCTCGTCGGCGCCCATGTCACTGTAGCGTGCGCCCAGCTCGACCGGGTCGCCGGCGTCGCGCAGGTTCAGGAAGTTGACCCCTTTGACGACGCGATTGTCTTTGACGTCGAGACAGGGAATGATGCGTTTAGTCAACATGGGTGTGAAGTTTCAAGTGTCAAGTGTCAAGTGTCAAGAGGGCGGACGCGGCCGATGTCGCTGCACACTTCGGACTTGACACTTCAAACTTGACGCTTATCTCCTACATATCGCATGGAAATTCCTCAACACCTGCAATCCCTGGTTGCCACTCTTCTCGGGGTGGAATTGGACACCGTAGACGTTGTCCTTCTGAATCGACGCGACCAGCGGCGCCCCGTAGTCAGTGTACGCGATCCTCGCACGCTCGTCGCGCACCTGAGCGTGGTACGAGTGGGCGAAATAGAAGTGCTTGGCGGGGCCCAGGTCGGTGAAGAGGTCCATGCCGTCGGGAAACTCGACGAGGTTCCACCCCATGTGGGGAACGGTCTGATCGGAGGGCACGGCCACCACCTTGCCGGCAACCAGGCCGAGTCCCTGGTGGGATCCATACTCGCAGCTCTCGTCGAAGAGCATCTGGTAGCCGACGCATATCCCCAAAACGGGTTTGCCTGCCCTGGCGGCTCGCCGGATCGGTTCGGCGGCGTCGCCCAGAGCCTCCATGGCGTACCCGAAGGCCGCCACCCCGGGCAGGATCAGCCCCGCAGCCTTCGCGATCGGGTCTGGATCGCGGCTTAGTTCCGCTTCGCAGCCGATATGCCGCAGCGCGTTGCAGACACTCTTTACGTTACCAACATTGTAGTCAATCACGACGATCATCATCACGAGTCTAAGACTCCGCCGCCAAGGGCGTCAAATGAGAATAACTGATACGCCGATTAAGAAGAAATGATTTGTCCGGCAAATACCCGCCGCCTATAATGGCGATACCCAGCACCGCCGACGACGGTCGGACCCTGTTTGGGTTCAAGTCCCGGCTCGAGAATGACGATTCGATAGAGAACCGAGCACACGCAAATAGGGAAGATTCGTATGTGTGGAATTGTCGCTTATCTGGGGAAGAAGGCCGCCCAGCCCATTCTTATTGAAGGGCTAAAACGTCTGGAATATCGCGGCTACGATTCGGCGGGCATTGCTTTGCTGGACGACGGGGCCATCAGCGTCAGGAAGACCAGCGGTCGCATCAGCGCTCTGGAACAGATCCTGGACGAAGCGCGCACCGACGACACCCTGGGTATCGGACATACGCGATGGGCGACGCACGGTGTGCCGAATACAGTCAACGCCCATCCTCACGTGGACTATTCCGGCAAGATTGCCATCGTCCACAACGGGATCATCGAGAACTATGCGACGCTGCGAACCTGGCTGCGCCATGAAGGCGTGCCCTTCGCCAGCGAGACCGACAGCGAGGTCATCGCGAACCTGATCGGTTACTTCTATCTGACGGCGGAGGAATCGGGTCGATCCGATGGACAGAACCTGTTCGAATGGGCGGTGCAGCAAGCGCTCCGCAAACTCCACGGCACGTTCGGCCTGGCGATTTTGTGCTCGGATTTCCCGGGAACGCTCATCGGCGCCAAGCGGGGCAGCCCTTTGATCCTCGGCGTGGGCAGCAGCGAGTACATCCTGGCTTCGGATGCCGCCGCAATCATCGAGCACACGACCCAGGCCATCTATCTGGCGGACAATGAGATGGTGCTCATCGGTCCCGAAGGCTTTTACACCAAGACCATCGACAACATCACCATCGCCAAGGACGTCATGCAGATCGAGTTCTCGTTAGACCAGATCGAGCTCGGCGGTTTCCAGCACCACATGCTCAAAGAGATCTTCGAGCAGCCCGAGTCGCTCAGCACCTGCATGGGTGGCCGGATCGACAAGCATGACGGCAAGATCAAACTGGGCGGCATCGCCGACTATCTGCGCGAGCTTACGCGAGCCCGGCATGTGATCTTCACCGCCTGCGGCACCGCGTTTCATGCCGGGCTGGTCGGCGAGTTCCTGCTCGAGCACCTCGCGCGCATCCCCGTCGAGACCGAATACGCCAGCGAGTTTCGCTACCGCAACCCGATCATCGAGGATGGTACCATCGTCATCGCGATCAGTCAGTCAGGGGAGACCGCCGACACGCTGGCGGCGGTGGAGCAGGCCAAGGAACGCGGCGCCATGGTTCTCGGCATCGTCAACGTCGTCGGCTCGACCATCGCCCGGGCGACGGACGCGGGCATCTATCTCCACGTCGGTCCCGAAATCGGCGTAGCGAGCACCAAGGCCTTTACGGCCCAGGTCGCCGTGCTGAGCATGTTGGCGATCGAGCTGGGCCGCCGACGCCATATTAGCAGCGATGAAGCCGCCAGGCACATCGAAGAGCTGTCGCAGATTCCGGAGAAGATCGAGCGGATACTGGAGTTGTCCGACCACATCCGAGACATCGCCGCCGCAAACGTCGACAGGGAGAACTGGCTGTTTCTGGGTCGGGGGTTCAACTACCCGGTAGCGCTGGAAGGCGCCTTGAAGCTCAAGGAGATAAGCTATATCCATGCCGAAGGGCTTCCGGCGGCGGAAATGAAGCATGGTCCCATCGCCTTGATCGCCGACGGTATGCCGGCGGTGTTCATCGCGACCACCGGGCCCCAGTACGACAAGATGATGGGCAACATTGAGGAAGTCCGCGCCAGAGGAGGTAAGATCATCGTCGTCGCCACCGAAGGCGACGAGAATATTGCCGACCGGGCGGACCACCTCATCACGATCCCGGATGCTCGCGAGCTGTTTCAGCCGATGCTGACGGTGATCCCGCTCCAACTGCTGGCTTACCACGCCGCGGTGCTTCGCGGCCACGACGTCGACAAGCCGCGAAACCTCGCCAAAAGCGTCACGGTAGAGTGAGCACGCCGAATCCGCTTTGGCAGGAGCCTTCTCATGGATGGCCTATGTAGTCACGACCCTCCCATCTCGGCGCGCCGACACGCATTTACGTTGGTGGAGCTTCTCGTTGTCATCGCGATCATATCACTGCTGCTGTCTGTCATGATTCCTTCGTTGCGCCGAGCTCGTTCGAGCGCGCTGCGTGTGGCTTGCGCTCACAATCTCAGGCAGATCGGTTTGGGCATCGGTATGTATCTGGGCGACCACGACGGTGTCTATCCCTGTGCGCAAGACCCCGTCGATCCGAACTACTGGCTCTGGATGGGACGCGGATGGCGACAGTGGGTCGAGCCCTACGTAGGAGGTTCGATCGGAGTCAGGAACCCAGCGGTGCTTCTGTGTCCGGAGGATCGGACCGACCCCGGACGGTACGAGTCCACCAGCTACGCCTACAGCATGGCGTTCTACCACAGTCCGGTCCAAATCGACGCGATGAGCGAGCCGGCCGACACCTACGACCCGACCAGGGTCCAGCGATCCATTCCGCAACGGGCCAGCAGTGTTGCCCACCCGGCCGCCAAGATCCTCATCGGCGAATGGCTCAGCAACCATGCTCCGGTCCACGATGACCAAGGATGGTGGTGCTGGCTCGGGTCCCGGACCTTCCTGCTGGCGGACGGACAGGTTTGCTTTCTCGAGGCCACGGAAATCCGCCCGGCCCGGGACAAATTGCCCGACGCGAACCTGACGGTCAATGGCGTCAAAGGCCGCGACCTGGCTCGCTAGCCCGACCTCTTGGATGCCTTTTGTGGCCAAAACCTTCTTCTTGGCTCGCTGCGTCCACCGAGCCATCAGCCACCCCGGCTTTCGCAGCGACCTTCCCGGCGAAGGCAACCTGCGCGCAGAGGCTCCTTGTGTCAGGTCCGAGTCTGGGCTATACTTGGAGCAGAAAGGAGCCGTGGTCATGAAACTCAGCGAACGGGTCAAGCCGATCAGCTATCTGAAAGCTCACACTGCCAAGATCATACGTGAATTGGGTGCGGCGCATGGGACGCTGGTAATCACACAGAACGGCCAGGCGAAGGTGATCGTCCAGGACATCCAAAGCTACGAGCAGACGCAGGAGAGCCTTGCCATGCTCAAGCTGTTGGCCCAGAGTCAGCGGAGTATCGAGGCCGGCAAGCACAAGCCGCTCCAAAAGGCGTTTGCAGACCTCGCATCTCGGGCTAAGAGCCTGCCATGAAGTACCAGGTGTTCGTGGTTGCGGAAGCCGAGGAAGATATCATGGACATATATCGGTATGTACTGAGAGCCGATGGCCGTGCTCGGGCCAACCACGTCCTGCGAAACCTCCGGAAGACCTGTCAAAGCCTGGCCCAGATGCCTCAGCGCGGGCACTGTCCGCCTGAACTTGAGCAGGTTGGCGTTCGTGGCCATCGGGAGATTCACTTCAAACCCTACCGGATCATCTATCAGATCATGGGCAGGAAGGTCTTCATCGACTGTGTGCTTGATGGGCGGCGGGCCGTACAGGATATCCTGGAACGGCGTCTGCTCCGGTAGCACCATGGCAGACCCGACTACTCAGGTTGACGGTCGAGCCTTGCGGCCCTCGGTCGCTATTCGATTCCCAGAACGTCGGTCATGGCATACAGGCCCGGTTGCCTGCCGGCCAGCCAGAGGGCGGCGCGCAGAGCGCCTCGAACGAACATGTCGCGGCTGTGGGCGGTGTGGTTGAGGGTGATGGTCTCCCCGGCGGTGCCGTAGATTACCGAGTGTATTCCCGTGATATCTCCGGCTCTGACCGCGTGCATGCCTATCGTGCCCTTCTGCCTCAGGGCGTCTTTGCCGCTGCGGCCATGGATGAGGCAACCCGCGAAATCGCGTTTCGTCGCTTCGCAGATCTTCTCGGCCAACGTCAAGGCCGTGCCGCTGGGAGCATCCTTCTTCAATCGATGGTGCTCTTCGACGATTTCGATGTCGTAGTCCTCGCCTAGCATGGCCGCCACCTTGCCGACCAGCGAGAACAGCACGTTCATTCCGACGCTCATGTTGGTCGCGTGGACGATCGGAATGGTCTTGGCGGCTGTCTCCACGGCGGTCCGCTGTTCGCGATTCAGCCCGGTTGTGCCAAGGACGAGCGAAAGGCTGTTCTCAAGGCATTGCCTCAGGGTATTATCGATCGCTTCCGGAAGCGAGAAGTCTATGGCGACGTCCGCATCGGTTGGGCAGGTATCGGTCAGCGGCACTTTCAGGGTTGCGACCCCGGCCAGGAAGCCTGCGTCCTTGCCCATATCGGGATGGCCTTGTCTGTCGATCGCTGCGACGATCTCGAACTGGCCGGACTCCGAGGCCATGGCAACGATGCGCCGACCCATCCGGCCGGCTGCTCCGATGACGGTCAATCTCGGTTTCATCTTCTTCAACTCCTGCATAGTCTGGGCGGTTGTGCCGCAGAGCGGGATAATATAGCCGACCCTCACAGACCTTTCAAGCCATGTGGCTGTCACCGGCAGGTGCAGAGGCGTGAGCAACGCCCATTATGCATGCTTTGCCGTGCGCCGACACACCATATATTGGGCCTGTGGGGCACTCTTTTGCCGCCCTGAAGGCGCCCTGCGCTCTGACTTGGCGGGTACGCCAGCGCAGCGCGACATCTTGGCACCGGGTCCGACGACGGGCGACCTCGTTCCGGGCGGTGGGACCCGCGGGCCTTTTCGGAGACGGTCTGCCGCCAAAAAAGGGGAAAATCAACAAAAAAGTTATTGCCACTTCGGTGCTGGACGATTAGTATGACGCGTTCAGTTGTAGGAATTGATAGCTGCCGTAACCATCGATATGGCTCGACGAGGTGCATAAAATGGTGTTGACGGGACGTGTGAACAGTGCAGGGGCGTAGCAGTATAAACTATGTCTGCACGTTTGCGCCGAAGGCGGCTGTGGAATGGGTGTTTCTACTTCAATGTCGTGATGCCGGCGAGGTTGATGACGAGGTTTGGTCGGCCCAGGCGGGGTCAGGATCGGACCACTATCGGAGGCGACTGATGTAGGCTAAAGGCAGGCGACAACCTCAGTCTGGCGTAGGCAGAATCGAAGTGGAAACTGAATGGGTTTCCACTTTTTTTGTTGCTCTTATTTTTGGAGCGGTATGGATCGCCCGGCAGGGCCCACGTGATGTGCGACGCCGAGGAGCTTCGGCCCGCAGACGGACGTTGAAGGGCAGCTCCCAGTTAAGAGAGAAACGGCTATGAACCAAGAATTGTTGAGGATTGTGGACAATATCGCCCGCGACAAGAATATCGACAAGGAGTCGATCTTCGTCGATCTGGAAGAGGCGATGGTCTCTGCCGTCCGCAAGCATTTCGGCGATCCCGACAGTGAGATTGTGGTCAATATCGACCGGAGCACCGGAAAGGTGGTGGCCTTCCGCGACGAGCAGCCGATCGACATCCGGCGTCTGGGTCGTATCCCGGCGCAGACGGCCAAGCAGGTCATGATTCAGAAGATCAGAGCCGATGAACGCGACAGCATCTATAGCGAGTTCGCCCAACGCAAGGGCCAGCTCATCAGCGGCGCGGTGGTCCGCTACGAAGGCGGCACACTGATCGTCAACCTGGACCACTGGACCGAAGGCTTCATGCCGAAGGGCGAGCAGATCATGGGCCAGACTCATCGGCCCGGCGAACGGGTCCGGTGTCTGATTCTCGATGTGAAAGAGACCGCCAGCCAGATCAAGATCATCCTGTCGCGGACTCACCCCGACTTCATCCGTCGCCTGTTCGAGTCCGAGGTGCCCGAAATCGCTGAGGGAATCATCGAGATTCGCGCGCTGGCGCGCGAAGCCGGCTACCGCAGTAAAGTCGCAGTTACATCGTACGATGACAAAGTGGACCCCGTTGGTGCCTGCGTAGGTGTTCGAGGCAGCCGGATCAAGAACATCGTCGATGAACTCGGCGGGGAGAAGATCGACATCGTCCGCTGGAACGATTCCTCTCAGGTTCTGGTGGCCAACGCGCTGATGCCTGCCAAGGTCAGCGAGATCGCCTTGTGCTTCGAGCTGGGACGGGCCACCGTGGTTGTCGACGAGGATCAGCTCAGTCTGGCCATCGGCAAGCACGGACAGAACGTCCGGCTGGCCGCCCGATTGACCGGCTGGGACATTGATATTCTGACGCCTGAGGAGTACAACCTGGGTATCGAGCGACTGGCGTCGTGCGTCAAGGCTGTCGAGGGGGCTGATGACATCCTCGTCGATAAGCTGATCGCTTTGGGGATCATCTCCGTTCTCGATATCGACGACGTCGGGCCGGAACCGCTGGTCAGTGAGCTCGGTCTCGACATGGACTTTGCGGTGCGGCTGGTGGAAGCGGCCGGCGCGGAAGCCAAGGCGCTGGCGGCCGAATCCGACCGTAAGCAGGCGGAGAAAGAGCTGGCCCAGCAGACGCAAACCCGAGATGTCCTCAATGAGGACGTGCAAGAATAGTACGTGGAGGCTTTTTGGCTGCTACAAGAGTCTATTTGTTGGCCCGGGAACTCGGCGTTAAGAGTTCTGCCATTGTGAAGAAGTGCCAGGACGAAGGTCTGGACGTGAAGAACCACATGGCAGCCATTTCGGCGGGCTTGGCGGCTACCATCAAAGAGTGGTTCAGCGAGGGTGAGAATGTGACGACTGTCGAAACGGCCGAGAAAGTCGATTTGGAGGAAGTCCGGGTCCGCCGGCCGCAGCGCAAGAAGGTAACAACCGCCGAGGAACAAGGCGATATTGGAGAGCGCGGAACTGCGGCGGTCGAGGCGGCGGTCGCGGAACAGGAGCCGGGCGAGGAGATCGAGGTCGCGCCGGAGGTGCAGGGCGAGCCCGAGCCCGAGCCGGCAGCCGAAGCGACCCAGGCGGCCGCCGCGGCGCCGGCGCCGACCGCAGCGCCGGAAGAACGGAAAGCACCGAAGACCGTCGAACCGGAGAAACGACCCGAGCCCGAACCGGTGCTACCGGCGGGACCGATGCTGGGCAAACCGAAGCCGGCCGTCCTCAGCGGGCCACAGGTGGTTCGAGTTGAGGCCCCGGAGCCCCTGGATAGACCGAGAACCAGGCCCAAGCCCAGGTCAAGGATGCGCCATGACGGCACCGTCACCGAGCCGTTGATGTACACCGAAAGAGGAGGACCACCTGCGTCGGACACCACCGATCAGAAACGCGGCAAGCACCACAAGGAGCGGACGCACGGTCGCAGGAAGGAAGACCGCGATGACGAGGCCGCGAAGAAAAGCAAGCTGCGAACGAAGTGGCGCCAGAGAGACATCGAAGAGCGCCAAGCCCGGCTCAGCGCCGCCGGAGGCGAAGGACTCCGACTGCGTCCCTCCCGCAAGATCACGTCCAGGGCGCACCGCGAAGCGGCCGCGCTGGGCAGACCCCGGAAAGTGACGGTCAGCGAGCCCATCACTATCAAGGACCTTTCTTCAGCTCTCGGTGTAAAGGCCACGGATATCATCGGCAAGCTCATGAGGCAGGGGGTGATGGCGACCGCCAATCAGGTCATTGCCAGCGACGTGGCGGAACTGGTGGCCGTGGAGTATGAGACGGAATTGGTCGTCGAACGGCGGCAGTCGCTGGAAGATGAAATCCTGAAGGAATTCGAGCAGCGAGAGCGAAAGAACCTCAAACGGCGACCTGTAGTCGCGGCCATGCTTGGGCACGTGGACCATGGCAAAACCAGTCTGTTGGACAAGATCCGCTCGACGCGGGTCGCGGCCGGCGAAGCCGGCGGCATCACGCAGCATATCGGCGCTTCTCAGGTCACATGGTCCAACAAGACGGTCACGTTTCTTGACACTCCCGGTCACGAGGCCTTCACGGCCATGCGCGCCCGCGGCGCCAATATGACGGACATCGTGGTTCTGACCGTCGCGGCCGACGACGGCGTGATGCCACAGACGATCGAAGCGATCGCCCACAGCAAGGCAGCCGGTGTCCCGATCATCGTGGCCTTGAACAAGATCGACTTGCCCGGCTGCGATATCAATCGCATCTACGCCCAGTTGTCCGAGCACGATTTGGTGCCGGCCGAGTGGGGCGGTCAGACCGAAGTGGTCAAAACCAGCGCCGTCACGGGCCAGGGGATCGACGACCTGCTGGAGGCGCTCGATTACGTCGCGGAGCTGCAGGACCTGAAGGCGGATGACGCGATCCCAGGGACCGGATGGGTCATTGAGGCCAAGATGTCATCTCAACAAGGTCCGGTGGCAACCGTGCTGGTCAAAGAGGGGCAACTCTCGAAAGGTGACATCGTCTTGGCAGGCGACACCTACGGCCGCGTCAAGATGATGAAGAACAGCTACGGCAAGAAGATCAAGACCGCCACCAGCTCGATGCCGGTGGAGATTCTCGGACTCGACGGCGTCCCCCAGGCCGGCGATCGGTTCTTCTGCCTGGACGACATCAACCGGGCCAAGAACGCCGCCGAAGAGGAACGGCTCCGCAGCCGGGAGACGTCCCTGGCGGAACGCACGCAAGTAACGATGGAGAACCTCTTCAGCCAGATCGAAGCGGGCAATGTCAAAGAGCTTAACTTGATCGTCCGCGCCGACGTGCAAGGGTCGGTGGACGTGCTGAAGAAGTACCTCTCCGAGCTCAGTGTGGACGAAGTGCGGATCAACATCCTTCAAGCGATGCCGGGAGGCATTACCGAAGGCGACGTGCTGCTGGCGGAAGCCTCGAACGCCATTATCATCGGCTTCAACGTGGTAGCCGATGAGCATGCGGCCAAGACCGCCGAGGCCGAAGGCGTGGACATCCGGCTCTACAACGTAATCTACCGGATCACGGAAGATCTCAAGAGGTCCATGGTCGGTATGCTCGAACCCGAGGAGCAGGAAAAGGCCCTGGGTCGCGCCACCGTGCGGGCCACCTTCAAGGTTTCGCGCGTTGGCACCGTGCTGGGCTGCTACGTCACCAGTGGGATAGTCACCAAGAATGCCAAGGCCAGGCTGATTCGGGACAATATTGTCGTGCGAGACGGTCTGGCCCTCGAATCGCTCAAGCACTTCAAGGACGACGTGCGCGACGTCAAAGCCGGGCTCGAGTGCGGCATCAAGCTGGCCGGCTATGACGACGTCAAGGTCGACGATGTCCTGGATTTCTACGAGATCGTGAAAGTGGCGCGGACCCTGGAGTCTTGAGAAGACACCGACGGCGCCTAGAGAAACGAGATTATGCCTACGCGAAGGCAGGAAAAAGTAGCGCGTGTGGTCAAAGAGGCGGTCAGCGACGCGATCGCGAACCACCTGAACGACCCGCGGATCACCGGCTTCGTGAGTGTCACGCGCGTCGAGATGTCGCCGGATTTGCGCAACGCCGAGGTCTACCTCAGTGTTTTTGCCGAAGCGGCTAGCGCCAAGAACCAAAGCTTTGTGGCCATAGAACACGCCCGAAAGCGGATTCAATCCTTCCTGGGAGCAGCCTTGGACAGCAAGTTCTGCCCCGTTTTGCGGTTCCACCGGGATGAGCAATTCCAGAGAACGCTGGAGACGATGAGACTGATCGACCAGGCGGCAAGTGAATATCAGGATCGAACGGGTGGGCCCGATGAATAGCGCCTCTCAGTAGGTAGGGTGGGCTCCAGCCCATCTTACGAGACCCGGGTACGTGGAAAGGCCATGAAGAACAGTAAGGAACATTCGCAACAACTCCAGAGACTCTATCGCGGGCTCAAGCGCGCCCATCCCAAAGCTGACAAGACCACCTACGACGATCCGATCGACGCCTTGATCTACGGCATTATCAGCGAGCACCTGACCGAATCGGCTGCCCAGCGAGTGATGAAGGAGTTTCATCAGACCTTCGTCGACTGGAACGACCTGCGGGTCGCTCGTCCGGAGGAGATCGTGGAGATCCTCCAGGAGGACACTGCGGTCAGCCGAGCCACGGCGGTGGCACTGACGTCGGCGCTGCGGGCCGTGTTCGACGAGTATCACATGCTGAGTCTCCAGACGCTCAAGAGGATCGGCAAGCGTCCGGCCAAGCAGGTGCTCGACCAGCTCGACGGCGTGAGCCAATACGTGGTGAGCTATTGCATGTTGACCTCGCTGCAGGGGCACGCCATCCCGCTGACCGAGCAAATGATCGCGTACCTCAAGCGAAACGGCATCGTCGATCCGGAAGCGGACCTGCAGGACATCGAGGGCTTCTTGACGCGCCAGGTGGCCGCCAAGGACGCCTACGCGTTCTACGGCATGTTGCGGCGTGAGAGCGAGTCACCCAAGCTCGCGAAGAAGGCCAGAAAAACGAGGTGGAAGACCAAGAAAGTAGTGAAAGCGAAGAAGTAACCAGTGCGGCCGACCCCTGTGACCCTCGCGGGCACGGGTGGAACGGCCGCCAAAGTTCCGAGTACTAGAGACGACATGGATGCCGCACGAGTATTGAGGTTGGGTGTCCCGGCGGGGAGCTTGCAGAAGGCGACCGTCGAGTTGTTCGACAAGGCTGGGTTTCATATTTCCGATTCCAAGCGGAGCTACTTGCCCGCCATCGACGACGAAGAGATCGAAGCGGTTTGCCTGCGCGCCCAGGAAATGGGCCGGTACGTCAGCGATGGCGTCCTCGACGCCGGCATCACCGGCTTCGATTGGATCCGGGAATACAACTGCGACGTGGTTGAAGTGTGCGAGCTGCCTTACAGCAAAGCGACCAGCAATCCGACCCGGTGGGTGTTGGCGGTGCCCAACGAGTCGAAAGTGGTCAAGCCTGAGGATCTCGCCGGTGGCATCATTGCCACCGAACTGGTCGGGGTGACGAAGAAGTACCTGGCCGACAAGCATATCGAGGCCAAGGTGGAATTCAGTTGGGGCGCCACCGAGGTCAAGGCGCGCCTGGTTGACGCGATTGTCGAGCTGACGGAGACCGGCACCTCGCTGCGAGCCAACAACCTGCGTATCATCGACACCGTTATCGTCTCGACGACGCGGCTGATCGCCAACAAGCAGGCCTGGCAGAACGAGTTCAAACGCGAGAAGATCGAGAATCTCTCTATTTTACTGAAGGCCGCCATCGAGGCGCGCAGTAAGGTCGGTCTCAAGATGAACGTCAAGCGCGCGGACCTTGATTCGGTCTTGAAGGTCCTTCCGGCCGAGAAGAGCCCGACGGTGTCCGGCCTGGCGGACTCCGAATACGTCGCCATCGAAGTGATCGTCGACGAGAGAGTCGAACGCGCCCTGGTCCCTGCCCTCAAGCGGGCCGGTGCGTCCGGAATCATCACCTATCCGCTGAACAAAGTCATACACTGACGGGCAGCCCTGAACCGGCAGCGGACTTCCGCTGGCCGCCGGTGCTAGGTGCTGCTCGCAGGGAAGCTCGGAGACCTTCTATGAGAACAAGACATTGGTTAGCGATTCTCGTGGCGGCTGTGGCGGTAGGCGCAGCCGCGTGTGCTGCTCTGGCATCGAGCGAGCAGCGTGCTGAGACAAGTGCCGTTTCCGAAGTGGTGCCGGCCGATGTGGTGGCCGTGATCGGCGACTACTCGATCACGAAACGCGAGTTGAAACAGCGATTGCTCCAGGAAGTCCGGCCGCAGCGCGAGGACGACGGGGTGCCGGAGCGGACGGTCACGACCGAGTCCGTGCTGCGCGAGATGATCGCGGAAAAGGCGATGAGTATGGAGGGACGCACCTTGGGGTATCTCCAGGACGAGGTGCTCGGCGAGCAGCTCGAACGGACCCGGCAGGTAAGGCTCATTCAGATGCTTCTGACTGACTACGTGCGCCAGGAGTTGCCCGTCACGCCGGAAGAGATCGATGCCGAGCTCGAGGCGCATCCGGAGCTGACCCGCGAGCAGGCTGAACGCCGGATTCAAACGCCCAAGGTCGGCCCGGTTCTGGACAAGTTCTACGCTCAGTTGCCCCAGAAGTACCAGGTCCGGAAGGTCAGCGAGAACTTCGCCGAGGCGGCTCGCATCCACCAGCGACTGCTGACCCAGCCGACCCAGCCGCGTGGGAAAGCCGTTTACTGGATTATGAACAACCAGATAACGGACGATCTCTCCGAGGCGGAAAGGAATTTGCCGCTGATAACGTACGAAGGCGGGCAGCTTACCCTTGAGGACTGGTTCAAGGCGCTATGTCAAGCAGCGCCGCCCAACCGGCCCAAGGACCTGCATACGCCGGAGGGGGTCGAGCGGCTCGCTGACGTTGCGCTGCAGCCTTTCATTCTGAGCGCCGAGGCCAGGGCACGCGGCTACGACCAGAACGAGGAGTTCCTACGCTACATCCGCCAGGTCGAAGACATTCGACTGCTCAACAAGGTCCGGGCCGAAAAGCTCAAGGCCATCACGAAGCCGACCGACGACGAGATCAAGGCTTATTACGAGGCGCACAAGGAGCTTTTCGACATCCCGCCGTCAGTCAAGGTGGACCAGGTGTGGTGCCAGGACCGCCAGACGGCCCAGCGGGTCAGGAAGATGCTCGACGACGGCGCCGCACTGGATGCTGTCAAGAGCGTGCACTCGCTGACGCCGAACAGCCAGGCCCACAAAACCTACCCCAACACGGAAGGGCCTTTCTGGGACGATCTGTGGCAGGCCGATCCCAACACGGTCGTTGGACCGATACGCGGGTTCTACGCCAGCGACGTCAAGTGGCGCGTCGTGGAGGTGCTGGAGAAGGCGCCGGCTCAAGCCCAGCCTTACTCTGACTCGGTGAAGAACCGCGTCGCGTCGGCGCTGTACACGCTGCAAAGTCGGGATATCCTGGGCGCCTACGGCGCCGAGTTGCTGGACAAGTACCCGTATGTCCTCTATACGAACAGAATCTGGGATATCGACCCGCTCGAAGTGACGGTGGACGAGCCGGACGCGGATTGAAGCGGTCCGCTGGATGTCGGGGCGTGACGGCGACTGTGAAGATGCCTCTGGATGAGCTGACCTGACAATGGTTTTCACGCTGCAAAGGTACATATTTAGGGAGCTTTTCCGCATCTTCGTGATGGCGACGATCGGACTGACGCTGATCCTGAGCCTGGGCGGGGTACTCCAGCCGGTGCAGGAATACGGCGTCGGCCCGCGACAGGTCCTTCACATCCTGCTGTATTTCATGCCGATCACGCTGACCTTCGTACTGCCGATGGCTGCCTTGTTCGCCTCGGCGCTCGCCTATGGCCGGTTTGCCTACGACAACGAGCTCAATGCCTGCCGCGCCAGCGGAATCAGCCTGGCGACGCTGGTGTATCCGGGACTGGTGCTGGCGGTTTTCGTCGCCATCGCCAATCTGCTGCTGAGCTTCCATGTCATGCCCTATTTCGTGCATCTGGCGGAGAAGTCGCTCAAGGCCGACGCCAAGCTCATCCTCTTTCGCAACCTCCAACGTCGCGGCTACTACTCGTTGCCTCCCGACGGACGGTTTCTGGTGTACGCGGATTACGTCGATGCCAAGAACGATACGCTGCTCGGTATTGTCGGCGTCGGAGCCAGTCGAGGGACGGTCCAGGAGATTGTCTGTGCGGACGCGGCGGTGGTGCGCATTGACCCTCATGACAAGTTCAACGAAGTGCATCTGGACGCCATCGGTGCCAAACATATGACCGACGCCGATTGGATAGAGGTCGGGAGTATGTCTGTCAGCCAGGAGTTCGGTTCTCTGCTGGGTGATAACATCAAGTTCAAGCGGGTCAACGAAATGAAGCAGATTCGCACGAACCTGATGCAGTTCGACCCGGTGGCCAAAGTGGCGCTCGATGCCTACCGGCAGCTTGCCAGGGAAATGCTGGTACGCGATATCAACGAGAGGTTGAAGACGTCCCAAACGAGTTGGTACGAACTCCGAGGCAGCGCCGGCTCCGTTCGGTTTTCTGCCGCTTCCGCTTCCCTGGAGGGTGAGGACATTGTCCTGACGCCGCCAGTGATGATAGAGGCGCACGACAATCGCTCGGGCGAAGACCTGCCCCGCCTGATGTGCGCAGAGGGTAAGAAGCCATTTATCCGGCTGGGGGAAGAGACGACCGATCCCAGTCTGACCCTTCAGTTGTACAATGCGCGGGTTGAGGCGACCGGCCAGTTGGTCTTCTCTCACGCGGTAAGTGGTCTGAAGCTGCCTGAGCCGATCCGCCAAGCGCTCGCGCGGGGCAGTGTGCTGCACGTCGTCGCGCCTGAATACACGAAGTCGATCCTCCGTGGGCCGCCGAGTCCGACGCTGGCCGGACTCCAGGAGACCCTGGCAGCGAGAATAGAGAACACCCTGGTGGATATCCGGGCCGAAATGAACACCCGACTGGTGTTCGGGATCGGGTGCATTCCGATGATCATGATCGGCATCGGGCTGGGCATCATCCAGAAGGGCGGCCACCTGCTCAGTGCCTTCGGCGCCAGTTGCGTGCCGGCTGCCACGCTAATCGTCGCGATCATCAGCGGCAAGAACGTCGCCGAAAGCGTGGGCCTCGAGTCGCTGTCCGGGATCCTGATTATGTGGGGAGGGCTCGCGGGTCTGACCTTGCTGGCGCTGCTGATCTACGCGAGACTGATGCGCACCTGACCCCAAGGCGCCGTGAGAGACGAGATGTGAACCGATGAAGATACTGGACCGCTACATCGCCAAGAACTTCATGATCGGTTACGCGATCTCCTTTCTCGTGCTGATCGGCCTGCGGATCATCATCGATCTGTTCGTGCAGTTGGACGAATTCGCCAAGCACGCCGATCTCGGGACGGGAACGGTGCTTCGGAACATCGTGACTTACTACGGCCTCCAGACGACCCTCTACTTTCGTGACGTCACCGGCGTCATCACGGTCGTGGCCGCGGCGTTTTCGCTGGGCAAGATGGCCCGTGCCAACGAACTGGTGGCCATGATCGCTTCCGGCGTCAGCGCCAAGCGCATCGTCGGGCCCATCCTCGTGCTGGCGATATTCTTCACCGGCCTGGCGGTGGCTGACCAGGAGTTGCTGATCCCCAGGATTAGCGACAAGCTCGTGCGCAGTCACGGCGATATCCCCGGCCAGGAGTCTTACGCCGTCTGGTTCATTCCCGATGGCAACGGCTCGCTCATCTGCTCGCGTCAATACGATGTTGGGACTTCGACGTTTCATCAACCTACGATCATCACCCGCGAGCCCGTGCCGGACCAACCTGGTATCTTGAGAGTGACCGGACGCATCTCGGCCGAGGCGATGACCTACAACGAGCAGACCGGCCAATGGGACCTCGTGAACGGCCAGTTCGCGTCCGCTGAGACCGACTCCTGGGAGGAGCCCAGGCCCCAGGCGTCCTATCAGGCTGCTGACTTGCTGCCGAAGGACATCCCGGTCCGTCAGAAATCGAAATTCAAGTCGCTGCTGAGCTCTCGCCAACTCTCGGCTCTGGCGGCGCAGAAGACCGGCATCAAGGACAGGGCGCAACTGCTCAGCCAGAGGCACTTTCGGATCACCGATCCGCTCATCAATCTGACGATGCTGATGGTGAGCCTGCCTGTGCTGATCTGCCGTGACCCGAAGGCCATGAAGTCCGCCATTCTGGTGAGTTTCATTCTGACCGCGGCGTGTTTCGTCTTTACCTTCGTCTGCAAGATGCTGGCGACTGAGGTGACCATCGCCGACAGGGTCATGCCCGAACTCTGGGCATGGCTGCCCGTCTTCATCTTTCTGCCCATCGCCTTCATCGAATTGGACTCGATGCGCACGTGAGTATTCGTCGCGTCCCCGTCAGAGCATTCGTAGGGGCGAATAATCATTCGCCCTTTTCCAGAGACCGCGCCGTCTCCTTCGATATGGCCGAGGGCGAATGATTATTCGCCCCTACCGGCGTCGCTACCAACTCGCGGATTTCCTTGTTGATCCGCACGCTGCACCAGTGTTGGCCGCACATCGAGCAGTAGTCTGCCGAGTGGAGCTCGCGGTCGCCGATTTCCTGGCAAGCTTCGCGGTGCATGCGGTCGGCGGTCTCGGGATCGATGGACTCGTTCAGATGCGTGTTCCAGTCCAGGTTGGTCCGCGCGACGCTCAGCTTTCTGTCACGCAAGGCCGCGTTGTTCAGGCCGCGTGCGATGTCCGCTCCGTGGGCGGCGATCTTGGCCGCGACGACTCCGGCGCGAACGTCGTCGGCGTTCGGCAGGCCCAGGTGCTCGCGGGGCGTGACGTAGCACAGGTAGGAAGCGCCGTAGAACGCCGCAGCGCAGCCGCCTATAGCGGAGGTGATGTGGTCGTATCCCGGCGCGATGTCGGTCACGAGCGGGCCGAGGACGTAGAACGGCGCGCCGTGGCAGATTTCCTGCTGAATCTCCATGTTGTATTGGATCTGGTCGAACGGCACATGGCCGGGACCTTCGACCATGACCTGGCAGCCCTTTTCCTGCGCGCGCTGGGTCAGCTCGCCCAGAGTCCGCAGCTCGGCCAACTGCGCTTCATCCGTGGCATCGGCGATGGCGCCAGGACGCAGGCCGTCGCCCAACGAGAAGCACACGTCGTATTCCGCCAGGATGGCACACAGGTCATCGTACATTTCGTAGAGCGGATTCTGATTGCCGTGGTGGATCATCCATTTGGCCAGCAGGGCGCCGCCCCGACTGACGATTCCCGCCACGCGGCTGGCCAGTAGCGGCAGGTGTTCTCTGAGCAGTCCCGCGTGGATGGTAAAGAAATCGACGCCCTGGCGGGCCTGCTTTTCGATGGTCTGGAGGATGATCTCGCGATCGATGTCCTCAACGTTGCGGCCCTCAATGACCTGGTAGATCGGCACCGTGCCGAACGGAACGGGGCAGTGGGCCAGCAGCTCGGCCCGAATCTCGTCGAGGTTGCCGCCGGTGCTGAGGTCCATGATCGTATCGGCGCCGACCGCCAGAGCCGCCTCCATCTTCTCGATCTCGGCCTGGACCGAGGCGCGCACGCTGCTGGTCCCGATGTTGGCGTTGACCTTCGTGGTCAAGGCGCGGCCGATGCCCATGGGCCTGAGATTGCCCTTGGCATGGCGCGTGTTGGCGGGTATGACCAGCCGTCCGGCGGCGACCTCGGTCCGCACCGTTTCGGGATCGATCTCTTCCACGTCGGCGACGTACCGCATTTGAGGCGTGGTAGTTCCGGCTCTGGCCTGCTGCAATTGCGTTGTCATGGTTCTTGCTCTCCGTTTCTGAGACGCAAGATGTTGCGTCTCTACAGCGGCACCCAATACAAAAGAAATCGCTCCCGCCGGAAGCGATTTCTGGGCATCGTAACTAACGATATGACCTATCGCTTTCCTACGCAGGCCTGCTCGTCCTTGCTCCATACGTGGGCGCCCCATTCGGGTGCGGCCCGCCGGACGATTATCCTGATCAGGTTCGGAGGGTTTTCTCTCAGACCCGCCCTGCGGCAGGTCACCCCTAGCGACCGGAGGTTATTATAGCCCAAAGCCGAAGTGGTTCAAGCCTGTTTGGCACAGAATCGAAACCTTCAGGACCGCGCGGCAGGGCTCTGATCGCGCTGGCGGGCGGATAGCAGGATGAGGTTGCGAATACCCTCGACATCGCGGGCGTGCAGCCATTTTTCCTCGAACTGCTTCTCCTGCACGATCTGGGCGATGGCCATCAGGGCGCGCAGGTGGTAGTTCCGCTGGTCCTTGCTGCCGGCCAGGATGAACATGACCCGGACCGGCTCCTGAGCGTAGGGAAACTTGATTCCATCTCTGGCGCGGACGAGCAGGACGTCGAACTTGTTCTCCCCTTCGACGATGATGTGGGGGATCGCCAGGCCGGGCTGGACCACGGTGCCGCCTTCGGTCTCCCGGTGCAGGAACTTCTCGAAGAGCACCAACTCGTCGAAGCCGAGCCGCTGAGCCAGCACGTCGGCAGCCTGGCGCAGGACCTGCTCGGAGCTCCTGGCGCCGTCGATATCGAGTATCTCGCAGTCCTTGATCAACTGATCGAACCGGTCTTCGATGATGTTGTCCCGTTCGATCAGGATGTCGCGCAGCTCATTCTCCAGCGTGACGGTCTTGATAGCCTTATCGGTCACCCGCTCGACAATATGCATCACCGCTGACGCGCGTTTGACCCGCTTGGAGACGTAGAGCCAGTACCACGCGGCACTGAGAATGACGAAACCGCCCGAAATCGAGAGCGGCACCCGGCCCATATCGACGATCAGCATGGCATACGCCACGATGGCGAAGATGTGAAAGTATGGATACATCGGCGACCGAAACAGCGGCCGGTAGCTCTGAATCTTGCTCTCGCGCATCGCGATGACACTCGCGTTGTCGAGGATGAACAGGATGATCATTAGCGTGGAGGCGGTCTTGACCAGCGCCTCGATATCGAGGAAGACGATGGCCGCGATCATGAAGGCGCCGGTGAGCAGAACGCCGCTGTGAGGGGTGCCGAACCGTTTGTTGACGCGGGCGAGAAAGCCTGGTACGAGCTGGTCCCGGCTCATGGCCATCGGCGAGCGCGACGCGGCGAGGATGCCGCCATTGGCGGTGGTGACGAAGGCTGCTACCGCTGCCAGCGACAGCAGCGCGTAGCCGAAAGCGCCGGTGGCTTTGCCTGCGGCTAGGGAGATCGGCATCAGGCTGCCGGCCAGTTCGGGACCGTCCACGGCGCCCACCGTGATCGCTACCACCGTTAGATAGAGCAGGGAGACGACGAACCACGCCATCGTCATGCCGAGCGGGAGATTGCGACCCGGATGGCGAACCTCTTCGGCGATGCTGGCCACCTTCGTCAATCCGCCAAAGCTGACGAACACGAGGCCGGCGGTAGCGAACACGGCCAGCCAGCCCTTGCGCAGAAAATCCTCGTAGCGCGACACACGGATAGTCTCGGCGCCGGTCACGATGAACAACAACAGGATCGCCAGCAGCGCCGCCACCAACAGGATCTGGAGTCGGCTGGCATGCTTGACGCTGACGATGTTTAGGACCGTGAACACGGTGCAGCAGGCTACGCCGATGATCTTCAGATGATAGGGGTCGAGGCGGACCCGAAAGGCCTCCTGGACGGCCAGTTCGATGAGGATGGCCATGCCGACGACGGCAAAGGCGCTCTTCAGCGCCAGGGAGAACCAGTTGGCCAGCCCGCTGAACAAGCCGAGAATCGGGCCCAGGCTGCGCTCGACGTAGAAATAGGTGCCGCCGGCCCGAGGCATGGCCGTGGCCAGCTCCGCTTTGCTCAGCACGCTCGGAACGATCAGCAGGGAGGCGAGCAGGTAGGAGACGATCACCGCGGGACCCGCTTTGGCGTAGGCCAGCGCTGGCAGGATGAAGAGGCCGGAGCTGATCATGGCGCCGGACGCCACCGCAAAGATATCCAGCACGCCAAGCTGTCTACGCAACTGACCCACGACTGACTCTCCTTAATCGGCGGTCCGAAACCTGTCCCTGCCGTGCGGCATTATAGTCGTACACCCACCTCGGGGGAATGGTTCCGCGGTCCGCTGGTCGTCATAGTCAGCCCCAGGAGAGTGTTTCGGCGGTCTAGTTCTCGTGGTATACTCATCTGACGGTGTTCTGAGGGCCCGCGCCGGGGGACGTCCGGCACAGGCTGCACGCGCAAACACCCTGGGAAAGGAGCCAACATGCAGAAGCAATCGAGACGGGAATTCCTCAAGACCCTGGGGCTGGCGGCCGGCTCGCTGTCGATGTGGTCGCGCTGCCTGGGAGCCGCCGGGACGACGGCGCAGGGCGGCAAGCGACCCAACATCATCTACATCATGAGCGACGACCACGCGTCGCACGCGCTGAGTTGCTACGGCAGCAAAATCAACAAGACGCCGAACCTGGATCGCATCGCCAACGAGGGGATGCGTTTCACCAATGCTTTCTGCACCAATTCGATTTGCGCTCCGTGTCGCGCCGTCGTTCTGACCGGCAAGTACAGCCACATCAATGGGCTCACCGATAACGTCGCGCGGTTCGACGGTTCCCAGCAAACCTTCCCCAAGCTGCTCCAGCAGGCCGGCTACGAGACTGCGATGGTCGGCAAGTGGCATCTCAAGACCGATCCGACCGGCTTCGACTACTGGAATATCCTGCCGGGCCAGGGGGTGTACTACAATCCCGTGACGATCGAGATGGGCCAGCGAAAACAGCACACCGGTTACGTCACGGATGTCATTACCAATAGTTGCCTTGAGTGGCTGAAGGCGCGCACGACCGACAAGCCCTTCTGTCTGATGTTCCATCACAAGGCACCACACCGGGAATGGGAGCCTGGTCCGGCTCACCTGAACCTGTACGATGATGTCACTGTGCCTGAGCCCGAGACGCTCTTCGACGACTATTCCGGTCGGGGACGGGCCGCCCACGAGCAGGATATGACCATCGCCAAGACCATGAACAGGAAGGACCTCAAGCTCACGCCACCGGCGAACCTGACGTCGGAGCAGAAGCAGGCCTGGGATGCCGCCTATGGACCCGAGAATGAAGCCTTCGAGCAGGCCAACTTGCAGGGCGACGAGCTGGTCCGCTGGAAGTATCAGCGGTACATCAAGGATTACCTGCGCTGCATCGCTTCGGTCGATGACAACGTGGGACGACTGCTGGACTACCTCGACGAATCCGGTCTGGCCCAGAACACGATCGTGATCTACACCTCGGATCAAGGCTTCTACCTGGGCGATCACGGCTGGTTCGACAAGCGGTTCATGTATGAGGAGTCATTGCGGATGCCGCTGTTGGTGCGCTGTCCAGGTCGCATTCGGCCGGCTTCGGTCAACGATGATATCGTGCTGAATCTCGACTTTGCCGAGACGTTCCTGGACTATGCCGGTGTGCCGATACCCGCCGACATGCAGGGACGGTCGCTGCGGCCTATCCTCGAAGGCCACACGCCGGATGACTGGCGAACCTCGATGTACTACCACTACTACGAGTACCCGGCGGTCCACAGCGTCAAGCGACACTACGGAATTCGCACACAGCGTTATAAGCTCATGCATTTCTACCATGACATCGACGAGTGGGAGCTGTATGACCTGAAGACGGACCCGCAGGAGTTGCGCAGCGTGTATAGCGATCCGAAGTACGCCGACATCGTCGCCGAACTGAAGGCACAGCTCAAGCAGTTGCGAGCCCGCTACAACGATACAACCGGCGCGCCCGCCTGAGGGGGTGGGCACGCTGGCGCGGTCCTGGAACCAGAGTCCTTGGAGGGAGTTAGTCAATGCGTCTGATCGTGAAACAAGGCAAGCGTGTCATCAACGATTTTCACTGCACTCAAGGTCCGGTCTACATCGGCCGGCACACACAGAGTCAGATCTTCCTGCCTGACGCGGCCGTGTCACGACAGCACGCCGTGGTCTTCGCTACCTCCGACGGCCAGTGGATGATCGAAGACCTTGAGTCGGCCAACCAGACGCATCTCAACGGCCAGGTCGTCCACCAGGCCCAACTCAAGACGGGAGACCTGATCCGTATCGCCGGCTTCACTATCGAGGTAGACCTGGAAAAGCAAGGTGCCACGACGGATCAGAGCATTCGCTTCGACGACACGCTTGCCGGCGTGCGTCGTGAGCCACAGGTCATCAGGCGAAGTCCCGATGCCGAGCACGCACCCGACATCCGACTGGCTGCCCGGCGCGCCGCGAATTTCATCCGTGCGACCAAGGCAATCTGCGAAGCCAACGGTCCGGAAGAAGTGCTCGACGCGCTGCTGGAGGTTCTGTGCGAGCAGTTCGATGCGAACCGCGTCTGGTGCATGCTCCGCAACGATCCCGCGGGTCCGACCACCGCCAAGGGAGGCAAGTCGGCAGACGGACTGCCTTTGGCGCTGGCCGATATCGGCCTCAAAGAAGCCGTGATCCGTCACGCTTTGGAGAAGCGCGACTTCCTGCTGCTGCCCCACGCACCCGCTCACGGAGGTGAGAGGGTCGCGCGTTCGGTCATGATAGCGCCGGTGCTCGGCGCTTCGGGTTGTTTCGGGCTGCTATACGTTGACAACCATGTGGACTCCGAGCCCTACACGCCCGGCGACCTCGACTATCTGATGTTGATCGCCATTCACCTGGCGGCGGCGCTGGAGAACTTCTGAGCCCTCGCCGGCGTCTATCCTTCGCCGCCGTTGTTTTCCTGCATCTGCCTTTGCTGCTGCCTTTGCTGCATCTGCATTTGCATGACGAGTCCCATGACCTCCGTCACGTGCTGCTTGGGCACCGCGAAGTCTAGCTTCATCTTGCCGTCTCCGACGTTGCCCGCGATCGCAACAGCGCTCTGCGAAGGCACGTTCGCCTGCGGTATGGGGATTGGCACGAAGGCGCTGACGAGTTGCATGACGCGTACAATGTTGTACGTCATGAAGAAGTCGGCTTTGTCGGCGCCGGGAATCAGTTGCAACGCGGCCTGTATCTCACTGGGGACCTGGCTGGGGCTGGGACTCTTGACCTTGTCGATCAGCTCGCGCACCGCCGGACCGGGGTCCTGGCCCACAGCATAGACGAGAAGGTTGTTCACCGGAGCCATCTGGACGTTGAATCCGCCGCCGTACATCGCGGCGATCATCTGACCTTGGGGTGCATTTGCATCCGTCGCGACGATCTTCACCTTGATCTCGTCGATTGCGATGTCCTTGTACGTCGCAGCCTTGCGCTGGAGATCGAACGAGAAGTCTACTCCCATGCTCTTGTAGAGATTCGCAAGAGGACCGCTACTCATCATTTTCGACGTTGTTTCTATGATCTCGTAGAGCTTCGAAGGGTCTTTGAGAGTCGCGACGTACCTTGCCTCGAAGGGGGGCTTGCTCTGTGGCTTGGCGAAAGCCTCCACGGCGATAGGACCGCCTACCGCGGCCGTGGCTTCGGTAGCGAGCTGCTTGAGCTTCTCGACGTCTGCGGTGGGAAGATTGCCTCCCATCAGGCTGGGCAGCAGATTGATGTACGCTTCGCTGATTTTCTCCCAGCAGGGGCTGTCAGCGGAGGCTGTGAGGTACATGGCAGCGCCGTTGTCCAGGTAGCCCAGCAGTTTGTTTTCTGACTTGGCGGCGCCACCCTTGAGCATGTCAGCCATACCCATGCCCGGCACGGCCGCGACGACGAAGCCGACACCGATCTTATTGCCGCTCGGCTCCAGCGTCAGGCTGGCGTACTTGGCCTCCTTCATCAGTGTGTCCAACATCGTCGAGTACATTTTGATGACACCAGCGGCCGAACCCATCTGCATCTGCCCCTGGCCGTCCATCTGCTCCATCATGTCCTTGGTCTTGGCCAGTTGGGCTTGGAGCATCGGTCCGAACATCTTACCGGCCAACTGGATATTGCCGTACGCCCAGACCGGCGCGGAGTTGGCACGCCGCAGTTCGGCGGCGTCCAGATTGCCCGCCAGGCCCGTGGAGTTGTTGGATAGCGCTTTCTTGGCCGCGGCCAAGCCCTGGTCGTCGCCCACGTGCGCCGCGAGGGCATAGTTGCCCACCTGGACCACCGACAAGATCTTCTCATCCCCAGGTCCAATCTTGGATATCCCGGCGGCGTCTGCGGCGCTGACGTTGGGGTTGCCGCTGACGAATTGCTGGTAGTCGCTCACGGGTACGAGAATCCCGAATCGGCTCGGATCGGGGTTGTCTGGCAGGGGACCGAAGATCGTGAAGCTGCCGGCGGTGTTGATGCCCTTAGCATCGGCGCTGCCCACCATCTGGCCCAACTGGCCCTTGACCTGCATGGAGACATTCAGCGGGAACAGGCCGACCAGGAACATGTCCACCTGGCCGAGGGCCGCGTCGAGATTGTTGATCCGCACGCAGAACAGGGAATCGCTGGGGACCATGTTCAGCGAGTCGTTGTCAGTGCGGGCCGCACCGGCGACGCCGATCAGGCAGAAGACCGCCAGCGCGGCGGACAATACGAATGTTCTCCTTCGACCATTGGACCGTGTCATGGCTCTACCTCCTGAGAATCTGCTGGTTTATGACTCACTGTCTACAATCGACTTGGCATCTACGGCAGGAATTGACCGCAGATGGTCCAGATCGTATGTCGCAAACAGTGAATCGTCAATTACCCAGTGGGATTACTTTCGCGTGTATTTGCCCATGAGCTGCCCTTCGGCCAGGATATGGCCTTTCATAGCCTTGAGAACGTCATTTTTCTTGAGGCCGGGACGGCCCGGGTCGATCTGGGCATCCAGGGCATAGACCTTGAAGTAGTACCGGTGGGTCCCGCCGGGCGGACAGGGACCACCATAGCCGAGCCGGCCGAAATCGTTCGTCCCTTGGGCGGCACCGGTAGACAGAGCGCTCTCACGCGACATGTTCTCAGGCAGTCCCGTCGTATCTGCCGGCAGGTTGTATAACACCCAGTGGACGAATGTTCCCATCGGCGCGTCCGGATCGTCGCAGATCAACGCGATGCTCTTGGTCCCATCGGGGACCGAATCCCACTTGAGAGGGGGAGAGACGTCCTGCCCATCGCAGGTGTGCTTGGAGGGAATCGGGCCTCCTTCGGTAAAGGCCGAACTGCTGATCTTCATGCCCATGGTCTTGCCTCCTTGCTGGTTGATGGTGCGGAGCGAATCCCCATGTCCAACGTCAGCCGTGTACGCGAAGCAGCCTATGCCGGTTCAGCTACCTGTCCGGCGAATCTCGACCCGGAGACTCTCGCCATCCGAAACGGATACGGGCTCGGCGAGCTCCACCTCCACGCGCCCACCCTGCAAAGACGCAGCATCTTGCCTCTCCGGAGCGTTGTTGGGGTGCCGCACCGTAACAGCCACTGAACTCCAATCACTGGGAACCGCGAAGGCCAGAGTCTTGAGGTTCAGCCGACCCCAGCGGACCTCGATCGCGTCCTGCTGCAAATCCTGGGTCCGCGTCTGCTCGAACGAGCCCCAGCCTTCGGCGGCGGTGAACGCGGCCCGGAAATCCTCCGGCGTGATCCGCGGAGCAAAGCCGATGTGCCCTCTGGGGCCATCGTACTCATAGCCTGCTAGAGCGGTGTAGACGCCCCAGCTTGCCAAGGCGCGAGCGTAATGGTCGCCGCACTCGACTTCGTTGAAGGGATTGTGCTTGGCCGGCTGATACCGGTCGTGAATTCCTCGACAGATCGCCAGCGCTTCGTCCAGCATGCCCTCCCAGACCATATGACCGGCTACCTGATACTCGATCCCGGTCCAGACTTCGCTACGGTAGCGAACCCCTTCCGTCATGAAGGCGCTCTTGGGCCAGGTGCAGGTGAACAACCCTGCTTCGCCCGGCCGGGCAAACCAACGCTCCGGTGGGTGGGCTGCGTTGTAGGGACCGACGTCAGGCGTCCAGTTGTACCGCCAGGTCGAGCGCAACGCCGTGTCCACATTGGACTTAGGATAGATGTAGCCCAGGTCGAGCTGGTGGGCCCAGCCTTGTCCGAAGAGCTGGTCGGACAGGCAGCCTTTGGCGTACTGGTGCTTGGGGTGTTTCTGAAGATCGACCTCCTGGACGAAGTACTCGCCGTCCCAGAGTCGTTCGACGGTGAGTTGCGATCCGCTCTCGAAGATGCGGCGGCAGCGCTGGGCGAATTCCACATCGCCCATCCGCTCCGCCATTTCCTGGCCCGCGCGCAACGCCACCAGGTACATCGAGCCGACGAACGTATTGGCGCCCTCGAAATTGATGTCGAACGTGTTGTGCTGGCTGTTCTCGATCAGCCCATCGTCGTCGCCGTCCTGCGAGATGGAGTACTCCAGCGCCTTCTTGATGCGAGGCCAATTCCGCCTGAGGAACGAATCGTCAGCGGAGCACAGGTGCTCCCGATAGGCCTTGAGGATGGTCCCGGCCTGTCCGTCGGCGGCGTAAGCCCGGTTGCTGCGGAAGCCGACCAAGCCGGTCTCAGGGTCGAAGCCCTCGCCGAAATCCTGCATCTGCCGCGCGCTGCGCTCCAACTCGGGAAAGAGTCGAGCGGCCGCATGGGCATAGTTCCATACGTGCGTGCACGTCCCTTCGCAGCAGCCGACGCCCTCCCACGCCCAGAACCGTCCGTTCTTCCACCATTGGCATGTCCCCGTCGCGAGGTTGGAGACGGTCGAGTGGAGCCGAAAGAGCAACCATCGAGGCAGCGTGCTGTCCTCGTAGAACGTCTCGTGCCATTTCCTGGTCTGACCCGCCAGACGCTCGTGACTATCGAGTACGTAGTGACAGACGCCCTTCGCGCTGTCGAAGCGATTGGCGTACTCCCGACCGTTCTCATGATTGGGAAAGAACCAGGCCAGCACGAGCATAAACGTGTGCTCGGAACCGGCGGCCAGTTCGATCGCGTCCGTCACTAGCGCGGTACTGCGCCTCTGCGAGACCGGAAAGGCAGCGTTGGGCTCGGCGCTGAGTGCGTCGAGTCCGGCCGGCAACTCGATCGGCCGCCCGGCCGTTCCGTCGAGAGCCAATACCAGCGAGCCGTAGTCAGGCAGTCCCTCGAGAGGATCGAGTACGCCTTGGTATGGATCGTCGGTCAACTCAATCTGGTCGATGTTGATGTGCCCCCAGCCGCCGGAGTTGCGATCGACGATCTCGATTCTGGCGGTCTGACCCTCGAGGTCCTCGACGTTCCAGAAGAACCACTCGAGCTTCTCGTTGTCCTTGCCGGTCGCAGCGCGGACGGTCTTGCCATCGACGCGCAGGTTGACACAGGTCTGGCCGACATGGCTGCCTCCGCCGATGAGGAAGTTGACGTACTTGCGCGAAAGGGTGAAAGCAGGGGAGGTCAACGTGCCCTGAGGGCCGTCACCACCGAGATAGGTGTTGACCAAACCCTGACCCTGGAAGCCGCTGACGGTCTGCTGGTTGGCGAGAGTGCCGCGCGCGGGACTTTGACCAAACGCTTGACCCGTCGTTTGCCAGTCTCCATAATAGGCGCCTTCGAAGTCCGCCAGAACGATCTTCTCACGCGCAGACCGGACCTGTTCTTTCGGTGCTTCTTCGACGGTGTGGACGATCAACGTTCGGCCCTTCTCGTTGACGATCTGACTTCGCCGTGTGGCATGAAGCCCCTTGGCGGAATGGAGGCAGACTGCGTTTTCGAGCCAGCCCAACAAGCGCACGCGCTGGGTGGTCTGGTAGTGGTTCTTCAGTTCGATGTGGAAGATGGTCGCCGGCAGCGCCGAGTCGGGCGTATTGAGCGGGATGAAGGGAGAGAATGCTTCCATCTCCACCTCGATCGGAAAGCCATCCACTCGATAGCGCACGAGACCGATCGGGTACTCCCCGGCGAACTCCACCTCTCCAAAGTCACGGTCCAGCTTCTTTACGACAGGTCCGTCTCCCGATTCGAGCACCACCGCGAAGCCTGAATCGACGGGTGATTCGGGTCTGTACGTGCGATAGCAATCGCGCCCATAGCCGGTGAAAACGTGCTGGTTGAAGATCTGCCAGAGAGCCAGCGTCCCGTCTCCGCGCAGGTACAACTGGCCGGCGGCAATCCCGCCGACCGGCATGCCGATGGTCTCAAGGTCCGCGCCGGTGTACGTCGCACGCTCACCTCGCTGGTACAGCGATCGAACGAAGTCGGCTGTCAGGTGCTTATCCGCAGGCACAAGGTGCTCGTCCGCCGCCCAGACCACCTTCAAGACGCGCACGCCCAACAGCAGAACGCACGCCGTCAGGATGCCGAGCTTGATGCCACGCTTTTTCATCTCTTGACCTCCGGGCGAATGGTTATTCGCCCCTACGTGTTTTCGATATGATGAGAATAATGGCCAGACTCAGATCCCTCTGCCGACGAGGCCCAGTTCCACGGCCAGCAGCGTCGGCTCGACGATGTGGAGGTTGTTCAAGAGGGGCTCAGTATACTTGATGTCACCGTATTCGACTTCGTCGAAATGGTGTTGCTTGCCGACGTGATTGTTCCAGTCTACACCTTCGGTCAGGAAACCGGTGTCGCGTTGGTGGTGTTTGGCAATGGCGTGCAGGATCGTCAGCGCGTCACGCCGGTAGGCCGTGTCGCCTGTATCCCGATAGGCTTCCAGATAGGCCAGCGCCGCCTCAGCGTTCTCCCAAAGATAGGCGGTGTCCCAGCTTCTCTCCATGAAGAGAAGGCCCTTCGTTTGGACGCCATTCCTGTCGTCGGTCATCTTGAACTGGTCCAGGCCCGCCAGGCATCTGTCGTAGGCGAAGGCGCGAACCCGGCCGTCCTCCAGCAGCTTGGCGACCTGGCGCAAGGTGCGAAATGCCACCGCGTAGGCGACGCACTCGTGCTCGTCGTACGTGTCGTGATTGATACTGCCGAAGAAGCCGCCTGCCTCCATGAAGACGTTGGCCTTCTGTTCTGCGATGTCCTTGTAGTCGGCCAGTCCGCGTTGAGTCAGCGCGGCGTACAGTTGGATAATGAACAGCCCGTCGCCGCTCTTTTCGAAGAGAATGTCGGCGTCACCATACGCATTCTGGGGATAATGCGCTCCGTCGGGCTGGCAGCGCCGAGGGTACCAGCCGTTGGATGTCGCCTCGACGTGCGTGTCAATCCAGCGAGCGGTCTTGCCCGCGACATCGCGCATCTTTTCCGCACGCGGACCGTCCAGCACGTCGGAGAAGGCAAGGAGCTGATAGGCGATCTTGGCCATCGAGCCAGGGCAGAACCAGTTGTTCTTGTGTTGGTAGTTGAGGCAGAAGCGGTTAGTGGTCGTCTCGCGGTAACCGGTGATGAACCCTGTCTCGTAGTCGATGAAGCCGCCTTCAAGGACGTGGTCGAGCAGGGAGAGGGCCTTCTCCGCGAGGGCCGGGTCCTTGTTGTGCCGGCCGAAGACGTGAAGCTCGTAAGCACCGCCGACGGCGTTCGCCGCCCAGCCGGGGCCCTCGAGATTGCCGAAGTCGTGCCAGCCCATGACGTTGCCGTCCTTGTCCACGAAACTGGACCTGCACGAGAGATGCCCCTCGTGTTCGATCAGCGTTCGCTCGACCACGAACCGGACGGAATCGGCGGCGGAATCCAGGATGGTGTAGTCAGGATTCTCAGGCAGGTAAAACGCGGAGGCAGTTTCTTCGAGTTTCAGGTAGTCAAGTCCGAACATGTAGCTCTTGATGGCCTTCTCGTTGGCTCCGACGATCTCGACCTTGAGAACATGCTGACCCTGGGTCAGTTCATGGCGGCCCATGTCCAGAGGGCCGGTCGCGATCACGCCGTCGTTGAACAGGTCAATAGCGTCGCCGAGTTTCTTGCCGTCCAGGTAGAGCCGAACGACACCGTAGTCAATGGCCTTGGTCAATTGCATCGTCAGGCGATAGGTGCCTGCCTTTTCCACATCGAAGGCGAGCTCAAGCGTATCGGTGGGCTTGGCGTCGGTCCACCAGAGATGCGT
The DNA here is from genome assembly GCA_016927855.1 of Sedimentisphaerales bacterium. GTDB lineage: Bacteria > Planctomycetota > Phycisphaerae > Sedimentisphaerales > Anaerobacaceae > JAFGLV01. The sequence goes on along the minus strand of JAFGLV010000045.1, from coordinate 74,415 downwards.
CTCGTTGCTCCAGTCGGGACCGAACCCGAACATGTCCTGGGGTCGAGCGTTGCCGCCGCTCTTGTCCACAATCCGGAGCTTCTCGCCTTCCATCGCGCCGGGAACTCTGAAGACCTCAATCGGTTCCCAGTAGCCTTTGCGCTGCTCGATGCCGACCGGCTGGTAGGGATCGCTCTGCCCGGCGGCCTGGTACCAATACGCGGTGGCCGCATAGAGCGTCGGTTTGTCGTTCGGGTAGTACTTCTCGATAGCGGCTTCGAACGATTGCTGGAAGGGGACGTTGTCGGTGATGTGCCAGCGATTGACGCTGACGTGGCCGCGATTGCCCATGCTGATCGTCTGGTTGTGATAGCAGTTCTCAAACAGCGTCGGATCACACCAGGCGTAGCCGAAATAGTCCTCCGAACCAGTGCCGAACGTGGAGGGAAACTTCTCGCCATCGACGAAGAACTTCTCGTCGCCCTCGCCCCACCAGCCGCCACGCGGGTTCCAGACGTGCAGCATGACGCCGCAGAACCGGCCGCGACCTTCGGTTTTGAGCATCGTCCAGTCGATCTTGCGCCGCTCAGGATCATCAGGTAGGAGGGCATCGCGATGCCATTTGGCGTGGAAGCGCCCGAGCGTCTCGATAGGCTTCGTGACGGGGGCACGGCGGATGGTGAACTGCACGGTGCGCTCGGTGTCTCCATCGTTCGTCAACAGGATCTTGGCGCTCGTCTTGAACGGCATATACCAATTGCAGGTGAAACCCTGGTCGGTCATGACGAGCGGGAGTGACGCATAGCGATTGACGCCCGGCGCCGAACCGAAGAAGTCTCCCAGAGGGGCCCAGACGCTGGGCTCGGAATCTCCATCCCAATACATGTGCAGCGTCAGCTCGCGCAGGACGTCTCGATCCTCGGGCGAATCCGGCAGATCCATGCGAACCGTGATACCGGCAATGGCCTGAGTGCCGACGTGATTCAGGACAGTCTCGGTCTGCCCCGGAGCGACCGTGACACGTTGCTGCGTCCATACCTCGTCCCGTCGAAGTCGGTAGACGCTGACAACCTGAGACAGGTAGTTGTTGGCTCGGCTCAGGGCCTCTGTCTCGGCGGTACTGAGCCGGCGCTTGAAGGTGGGCACGACCGTGCCTTCGGGATAGGTCGTATAGGTGAAGTGATAGTACGCACCCCAGTCGCCCTCGGCGGTGACTTTGCAGGACTTCTGGTAGGGAATCGGGACATAACAGTTCTGCCCCCGGGCTACCTGGTGGACGAGAGCGGGATAGGTGAAGGGTTCGTTTTCCCGGTTGAAGTAGCCGATGAAAGGCAGGTCCACCGCCGGCTCGGCGGCGCCGTCAAGATAGATCTTCACGTGGCCTTCCCTGGGCAGTGCTGACCAAATCCGCCAGATCACGCCGGGGCCTTTCATCTCGGCCAGGACCTGCTCGTTGCCCTCTCTGCGGATGATCCCGTTGTTGTCGCCGTTGGCGTCCCAGTCGATGTATCGACTGGAAGCTTGGTCGTACCTGCTCCGGCGGTCCCAGCTCGACCACTGAGCGCATTTCTCGCCAGCCTCCGGCAGGACCGCCAGATGCTCCAGGTCTGTCAACCGGTCAACAAGGTCGACGTATGTCAACTCTTCGGCCGTGACGGTTGGCGCCAGTGACGCGCCAAGCAAGGCCAACAGGACCCGATAGACGAGTCTCCGGCAGGCTGGTCGGAGAAGGCTCTGTGTGGGTGCTCGCATGCGACGTCTCCTTTCCGGGTCCAGGCGGGCCCAATGGGTGTGACGCTCTGGTTTCGAACACGCTTGCGGCCCCACATTCTAATAAGAAAGGCTCCGTCCTGCCAACTGTTTCGACTCCGTCGAAATCAGCCGGCAAGGAGGAGCCCATCTGGCTTTGGACAGTTTGTTGTGTCGCGGGCGTCCCCGCCCGCGCGTGACGAGGACATCTTGCCCTTGCGTGTCGCGGGCATCCTCTCGGCAAGCTCGGGGCAGGCTCTGCCCTCGCTCCGAGGGCGGGACGCCCTCGCCACGAGAACCGCGGCCACCGACGCCTTCGGGCTATCTGGGATACTTCACTGAGCAGCCGTAGGGCGGCGTGCTGGCAGTGGCGACCTCTTGTCCGGTAGTTAGCTGTGCCAGGGCTTGGTCCGCATAGTTTACTACTTGACCACCTTCGGCGACCTTGCCCATCGGGGCGCTGTCGATGGCGCCGTTGTAGACGATATGACCTTCCGGGTCGATGACGAACACGTGCGGCGTGGTCTTGGCGCCGTACAGCCGCCCGACCCGCCCGGATCGATCGTCGAGGATCGGGAAGGGCAGTTCGTGCTTCTTGGCGAACTCCAGGTTGGCTTCAGCCGTCGTATGGTTAGTGCTGTTGACTGCCAGCCAGACCACGTTTCTGTCTTTGTACTTCTTGGCTAGGTCCGCCATCGTGCTCTTGGTTTCGTAGTGGTATCTCGAGAACGGGCACTCCATATTCACCCATTCCAACACCACGATCTTGCCCTTCAGGTCCGACAGGCTGAACGTCCGGCCATCAAAGCTGTTCAACGTGAAATCGGGTGCTTGCCTGGCCTGGCGTTCGGCTCGCCCGGCTCTCGGCACGCGAACTCGCGCGGCAATCTGCAGCCTCTGGTGCTCGCGCTCCAGTGGTCCGACCTTCTCCTGGAAAGAACTCTGGAGCTTGGTGATCAGCTTCTCTACGGTACCGGCCGTCTCCTGGGCTTGTTCCTTCAGCGCGACCTGATGCAACGAACGCAACTCGGCGATGAGCTGCTGGTGCTCCTTCTTGACGCTCTCTATTCGTTGTTCGAGTTCGTTGATCTGCTGTTGCTGTTGCACGGCCGCGAGTCGTGCGGCCGGGTCTTCACCGGATCCGTCCGGCCGAGCCCCTTCACCCGGCTGCGCGATGGCCGCCGGAGTCAAGGCCAGCCCGACACACACCGACAATCCCATCAGCACAGCGACTGAGAGCAGGTTTCGCGTCATGACGATATCCTCCTGATAGCAAAGATCTTATCTTAACACCTGGCCTTCATCGGTCATTTGCGCCCGCCGCTATACTAACGAGGAGGCACACCGATACTGAAATTCCTACTGCTGCTCGTGGAGCTGGGTTCGTCATATTCACAGGAATGCGGTAGGACTGATCCAAAAAGAGATAGTGGAAATGGCGCGATCGTCTGAGGCAAACGCCTGGACTATGCGGACGTCGAAAGGGCGGCCTTGACCTCGCCGATAAAGGCGGACACCTCTGCGGCCATCTTCTCGGGATTGCCTAGGTTCGCCTCGATCATGTCGACGATTCTCGAGCCGATGATGACGCCGTCTGCACCGGCCTTTGCCACCGCGACGGCATGCTCGGGCTTGCTGATGCCGAAACCGACGCAGATCGGAGCATCCGTCAGGGTCTTCAACTGCATGACGAGGCTTTCAACCGAGTTCGAGAGGGAATCCCGGCTGCCGGTAACGCCGAGAACCGAAACGGTGTAGATGAAGCCGGTCGTCCGCGCCGCGATACGTTTCATCCGCTCGGGCGCCGTGTTCGGCGTAACCATGAAGACCGTATCCAGTCCCGCCGCCTTGGCCGGCCCCTCGACTTCTTCGGCGTCGTCGATGCTCAGATCGGCCACCAGCACGCTGTTGACTCCTGCTGCATGGAAGTCCCGAAAGAACCGCTGCGTCCCATAGTGGGCGATGAGGTTGTAGTACATCAGCAGGCCGATGGGAATGTCACGATAGGCTTTGATCGCTTTGATGAGGTCCAGGGCTTTGTGTACATTCATGCCGCTACGAGCAGCGCGGATGTCGGCCTTTTGAATCGTGGGACCATCCGCGATCGGATCGGAGAAGGGGATACCCAGCTCGAGGATGTCCGCGCCCGGGTCGATAGCTGCCTTCACCAGCGACAGGCTGGTGTCGAAGTCCGGATCGCCGAGGACGAAAAACGGGATGAGGGCCGCTCGCTTCGGTTGGTTCAACTCGGAAAACACGTCACGGTATGATCTCATGGTCTCACGTCCTGGGAATAGGTCTTATAGGTCCTATGGGTCCAATGGGACCTATGTCAGTGGCCGATGTTGCTCAACGATTCCGACGTCCTTGTCGCCGCGCCCTGAGAGATTCACCAAGACCACTGTGTCAGGGTCCAGCTTGCCTTTCAGGCCGGCAACGTAAGCGAGCGCGTGCGTGCTCTCCAGCGCCGGAAGGATGCCTTCGATTCTCGCCAGCAGCCCGAACGTCTCCAGCACCTCCTCGTCCTCGGCCGCGACGTATTCGGCGCGTCCGGTGTCCTTGAGATAGCAGTGTTCAGGCCCGACGGCCGGGTAATCCAGTCCGGCGCTAACCGACTCGGTGTCGAGCACCTGTCCGTTTTCATCCTGGAGCAGATAGGCGCGAGCGCCGTGCAGGATGCCTGGCGTGCCGGCCACGAGGCTGGCCGCGTGCTGACCGGTGCGGAGGCCTCTACCGCCGGCCTCGACGCCGATGAGCTTAACGTCCTTGTCGTCCAGGAAGCCGGCGAATATCCCGATGGCATTGCTGCCACCGCCGATACAGGCGAGTACCAGGTCGGGCAGCCGGCCCGCTTGTTCGATGCACTGCCGGCGGGCCTCAATGCCGATGCAGGTCTGAAAGTGTCTCACGATAGTCGGGTAAGGGTGCGGTCCCGCCGCCGTGCCGAACAGATAGAACGTATCGGTTACGTGCGCCGTCCAGTAACGCAACGCGTCGTTGATCGCGTCCTTGAGCGTGCCGGTGGCGCCTTCGACCGGCACGACCTCGGCGCCGCAGAGCTTCATTTTGTGCACGTTGACGCTCTGCCGTTCGACGTCGGTGACGCCCATGAAGATCTTCGTCTCCATGCCCAGCAGGGCGCCGATCATCGCGGTAGCCAGTCCGTGCTGACCAGCGCCGGTCTCGGCGATCAGCTTCGTCTTGCCCATGTACTTGGCGAGTAAGCCTTGACCGAGCGTGTTGTTGACTTTGTGTGCGCCCCCGTGGAGCAGGTCCTCGCGCTTGAGGTAAACTCTAAAGCCCACGTGTTGGCTGAACCGCTTGGCATGGTAAAGCGGTGTCGGTCGTCCGGCGTAGTGCGTGGACAACTCCGCCAACTCCGCGACGAACGCCGGATCGTCACGAAAGCGGTCGAACGCCTCCTCCAATTCCTCCAGCACGCCGATCAGCACCTCCGGCACGTAGTAGCCGCCGTAGTCACCGTATCTGCCCTTGTGTTTCATACGCGATTGTCCTCTCAGAGGCGAGTAAGTCAGATAGGTCGAATAGGACCCATAAGACCTATGCCCTCAGGTGTCGAATGTTGTCAAAAAGCTTCTTCATCTTCCTGTGGTCTTTCTTTCCTGGCTTGGATTCGATCCCGCTACACACGTCGATGCCATAGACGCCCAATTCCATCGCGGCTACCGCGTTGTCCGGATTGACGCCGCCGGCGAGAAAGACGCGCTTGCCGATGTGTCCGATGATGTTCCAGTCGAAGGTCAACCCGGTGCCGCCGTACCGTTTCGGATCGTATGCGTCCAGCAGGATGGCATCCGTGAAGTAATCGTCCACCTGCTTGAGGTCTTGTTCGTCTTTGACCTGGAACGCCTTCATGGTCTTGGCGCTGTCGTAAGCCAGCCAGCGACAGAACTCGGGATTTTCGTCCCCGTGCAGTTGGACCCAATCCAATTGGCACTGGCTGGCGATCTCGCGCGTTTCTTCCAGCGTGCTGTTGACAAACACGCCCGCGACGTCGATGAAGGCAGGGAGCTTGTTGATGATCTGGGCCGCCTTCTGGGCGGTGACGTAACGCGGGCTCCTCGGATAGAAATTGAACCCGAGCAGGTCTGCGCCCAGATCCATCGCCGCGGCGGCGTCATCGTAATTCGTTATCCCGCAGATTTTGACCTTCGGTATCAGCATAAGTGCAGTCCGAGTTTCGAGCCAAACCTCACGCCTTGTTCGAGATCTCGACCAGCCGTTCGAGGCAGTCTTGGGCCTTTCCTTCGTCGACAGAGCGTTCGGCCAGCGGGATCGCCTCCGGGAAATCTCCCGCCAGCCCGGCGACCACGATAGCCGCGGCGGCGTTGAGAACCACGATGTTCCGGCGGGGTCCTTTGTCTTTGCCGCTCAGGATGTCACGGACCAGCGCGGCGTTGGCAATAGCATCGCCGCTGCCCAACGCGTCAATCGACGCACTCGCCAGGCCGTAGTCGGCGGGGTCCAGCTCTGTCTCAGCAATGGCACCATCGCGCAGCTCAATGATCCGCGTCTTGCCCAGCAGGCTGATTTCGTCCATGCCTTGGCCGTGTACGACCATCGCCCGTCGGGTTCCCATCAGCTTGAGCGCCTCGGCGATCCGAGGCAGCAGCTCGACGTCGGCGACGCCCATGACCTGGGCCTTGACACGCGCCGGGTTGGCGAGAGGCCCGAGAATGTTGAAGGCCGTCCGGAAGTCCAGGCTCTTGCGAATGGGCTGGACAAAGCGCATCGCCGGGTGAAACTTCGGCGCGAACATGAAGCCGAAATGGGCCTGTCGGATGCACTCGGCGACGACCGCGGGACCCGGGTCGATATTGACGCCCAGCTCGTCGAGTACGTCAGCGGAGCCACAGCGGCTAGTGATGCCTCGATTGCCATGCTTGGCGACGTACGCGCCAGCGCCCGCGGCCACCAGACCCGCCGTGGTCGAGACGTTGAAGGTCTTGACGATCGCGCCGCCTGTACCGCACGTGTCCACCATGTTGTCGAGGTCGACTTTAACCTGTACCGCGTGATCGCGCAGCGACTGCGCCAGACCCGCGATCTCTGCGGACGTGGCCTTCTTCATGCGCATCATCGCCAGAAAAGCGGCGATCTGGACCTCGGTGACCTCGCCTTGGAAGATGCGATCCTGCAGTGCCTTGGCCTGCTCGAACGTCAGGTCTTTGCCGTCGAGAATGATCTCCAGGTACTCCGTAATCGTGGCCATGAGCTAGCTCCCCACCGTTTGCCTCTTCGTGGTTGCGATCTGCAGAACATTTGCGATGACTTTCCCGCCCGCCGGGGTCAGGATACTCTCAGGATGAAACTGCACGCCGAAGACAGGCAGCTCCCGGTGCTGTACGGCCATGACGATGCCTTCGAACTCGGCGGTCTGCTCCAGGCAGTCGGGCAGGCGGGTGGCCGCGAGGCTGTGATAGCGCCCGACCTGGAGGGGGTTCTCGATGCCGGCGAAGAGCCCGACCTCGTTGTGGTTGATGCGCGAGGGTTTGCCATGCATCGGCTCCGGCGCGTGACCGACCGTGCCGCCGAAATACTGCACGATGACCTGGTGTCCCAGACAGACACCGAAGATGGGCAGCTTATCTTTGAAATAGTCGACGGCTTCGAGCGACACGCCGGCGGTGTCGGGATTGCCCGGTCCCGGCGAGATCACCAGCAGGTCAGGATCGAGCTCATCGGCGATGGCTTTGAGGTCATCCAGATTCGTATCGGCGCGGTACACCTTGGTCTGGCAGTTCCGCTTGCCGAAATCGTCCACGAGGTTGTACGTGAACGAATCGAAATTGTCGAGGAACAGAACCTTCTTATCGTTGGAGTCCATTAGAATGCCTTTCTGGAATATTGGACTGTTGGAATGCTGGAATATTCGGTACCCATTATTCCGTCATTCCATTTCACTGCCCTCGTACCGCCCGGATGCACGACTTGGCTTTGTGTTCGGTCTCTTCGAATTCGGTTTTCGGAACGCTGTCGTGGACGATGCCGGCGCCGGCGCGGATGTAGGCGGTATGATCGCGCACCTGCAGGCTGCGAATCGTGATGCAGCTATCGAACTGGCCGTCGACAGTCAGGTACATCACGGCGCCGCCATAGTAGCCGCGCTTGGTCCTTTCGAGCTGCCGAATGATCTTCATCGCCTCGATCTTGGGCGCGCCGCAGAGTGTCCCCATGTTCATCGTGGCCAGGTAGGCACTGAGCGCATCGAGGTCGCGGCGCAACGTGCCTTTGACGTTGCTAACCAGGTGCTGCACCGATTCGTATTTCTCCGCGGTGAGCAGCTCCGTCACGACCCGGCTACCCGGCGCCGCCACGCGCGCGATGTCGTTGCGCGCCAGATCGACCAGCATCATGTGCTCGGCCAGTTCCTTGCGATCCAGCTTGAGCTCCGCTTCGTAGCGGAAATCCGTGTCGGGATCGATCTCGCCGTCGATCCGGCCGCGCGGTTTCGTGCCGGCGATCGGTCTGATCTCGACGTGCCGCGGCCCGGTCCCGCTGACGCGCAGGTTCAACTCGGGACTCGAACCCATCAGCACCGTTTGCGGCATGTTGAGGTAAAACATGTAGGGCGACGGATTCAGCTTGCGCAGTCGCTTGTAGACGTCCAGCGGTTCGTCGGGACAGGGCTCGGTGATCGTCCGGCTGAGAACGACCTGGAAGATGTCGCCGTCAATGATGTGCTGCTTGGCCGTGCGGACCATCTCCTCGTATTCGGACTGAACCGTATCCGTGGCAGGCTCCGGCAACGTGCTCTCGTACCGGCGGCCCTTCGGCGGGTCGAAGCGCGCCATATTGAAGTAGTAGTCGAACGTGCTCTGGGCCTCGTCAATGGCCGCTTCCCGGTCGCCGTTGGTAATCATGCAGTTGACGACCACGTAACCCTGATCGTGCTCGTGGTCCATCAGAAAGATGTTGTCGGCGAAGTAGAGTTCGTAATCGGGATTGCCCATCACGTCTTCGCGGCTGGCCGGCAGCTTCTCGAACTGGTCGACGAAATCGTAGCTCAGCGCGCCGAGCAGGCCGCAGGTCACGCGGAAGGGTTTGCTCGCCAAGCGGAAGGCGAACGCAACTGCGCGCAGGACGTCCATCTGGTTCGTCGTTCGCAGGCGGCTCTGCTCATCCATCGTCTTCTCGGTACGTTTGATCCGTCCGGTGATGGCGTCCGGCCCGAACTGGACCGACTGGCAGAACGCGAAGCGGCCCTGGTCGGCTGCCAGGAAGGCCAGCATGCGCTTGCCCGTCTTGCTCAGGGCTTTGATGGTGAAATCGGCGCCCTTGCCGGTCAGATAGAGGGCTGGCCGCGCCGTACCGAAGCTCAGGGCGCCGGTCCCGGCCAGGTATTCGCGCGATTCCAGCAGGCAGCAGTTCCTAGCCCGACCGTAGTCAGTCAGCTTGGCAAAAAAATCCAGCGGGTCCTCGACGTCGATCCGCTTGACAACCGGGATGATCTGGCCCGCTTCGGCCCCTTGCACGATCTGCCTGTAGTCGTCCATTGTCCTATTCTCAAAGCCCGATTTCTACTGACGCCTGGCCCAAAAACCAACAAAAAAACGCAGCCTGCCGTTTCCGACAGGCTGCGTCACGCGTTTGTTCCAAGGGTCTTTCTATCTAGCAAATCATCGCTTGCCTGCCGGATCTATGTCCTCAGGCCACCACCAATAACCAAAGCTGTCGCGGTGAATTTGCCTCATAATCATACTATTAGACCATAGATGTGCGATTCCGTCAAGACCCGGCACTACGATTTCTTGCCATTTTCTACCTTTTCTTTCTGTGAGGCGTTCGTCCGATCGCGCCGCTACCACTGTGCTTCGATATACGGACCAATCGGGCCTTCGGGTTTCAGTTTGGGACGGCCTTTGATGACCGCTTCGGCGATGGGGATGTCGCCGGGCTTGGTGATCTTGAGGTTGGAGGCATCCGACTCGACGACGGAGACCTCGTGCCCGAGGGCTTCGACCAGGAACGCATCGTCGGTGACCTGAGCCCGGTCGAGGTTTCCGAGGTTCGCGTAGGCCTTCTTGAGCAGGGAGGTCTCAAAAACCTGGGGCGTCTGCGCCTCGAAGAGGTTGGCACGGTCCACGGTTCGCGTAATCACACCGTCCTTGGCCTCTTTGAGGGTGGCTACGACGGGGCTGGCCGGGATGGCGGCGCCGGTCTGGGCGGCGGCAGCGATGATGTCATCAATGAGCTTGTCCGTGGCGCAGCAACGGCACGCGTCGTGCACGGCGACCAGATCGACGTCGTCGGCCAGCAGTTTGAGACCCTCGATGACGGTATCGAAGCGCTCGGAACCGCCAAAGAAGATCCTGACGCCAAAGAACTTGAGATTCGCACCCCACTTGACGGTGACGATCTCCTCGTCTTCGGGGGATATGCCCAGGAGGATCTGCTTGACGCGGTCGCGGTTGGCGAACAGCTCGATACTTCGCACGAAAACGGCCCGGCCGCCGACGTCGGTGAATTGTTTCTTGCGTTTTCCGCCGAACCGCGTCCCCGGCCCGGCCGCACAAATGATCGCTGCAACGCTTTTGGACACGAGTTTCTCCTGGTTCAGTACTCTATTCCGCGCCGTGCGGGAATGCCGTTGTCAAAAGGGTGCTTGAGGCACTTCATCTCCGTTACCAGGTCCGCCAATTCGAGCAGCTCCCGCGTTGCCCCCCGTCCGGTCAGGACGACCTCCACGGCGGGATCTCGCCGCTCGATGAGGCTCCTCACGTCCGCCAGGTCGGCGAGGCCTTCGGACAGGCAATAAACGATCTCGTCGAGAATCAGCACGTCGTAGAACCGCCGCACCGCTGTCTCGGCCAATCGATCCAGAGCCTTACGAATGGCCGCACGAACCTCGGCGACGGCTTCGTCGTTGCCAGGCGACCTGGCCATGTCCCAGGCCTGTTCCAGTGCCTCCACACGGATACGAACGGCACCCAGTTGCAGTGCGAACCGCTCTCCCAGGTCAAGCGAGGGAGGCTTGAGAAACTGATAGATCAGCACCTTGTTACCCTGCCCGGCCGCACGCAGCGCCAGCCCGAAGGCTGCGGTTGTTTTGCCCTTGCCGTCACCGGTGTAGACCTGGACCAATCCCTTCTCGAGCATGGCCGTATTTTAGGGCCTCCGCTGCCCAGATTCAAGCCGAGGCGCGTTTCGCCTCCAACCTGACGGGCATGCAAAACAAAGATCACGCGACAAGACCGGTCGGGCACCCGGGGGCGGGATCACGTAAATCACTCCTGGGAATACTCTTACGTTCAGTTCAGTCGTATTCTCCGACGGTGATGTGTCGCCTGACTCGGCCGGCACCCCCACAAAGACTGAGACTTGATGGAACGCAACGCCCCTTTATGGTATCTTATAGGCTGAAAACATCGGGGTCTGCGTAAGGAGTACCGCAATGGGTAGACGGCGCGACGCGTTCACTCTCATCGAATTACTGGTTGTCATCGCCATCATCGCGGTTCTGCTGGCGATCCTGATGCCTGGGCTCAGCCGCGTCCGGGAGCAGGCGCGATCCACGTCGTGCCGCTCCAACCTGAGGCAATACGGGTACGCCGCGAGAATGTACTCGGACGACAACAACTTCGACTTTCCCTATTCGTTCACGTGGCTTTACCGGCAGGGCGGCACGAACTGCAACTGGCATGACGCCAGCCAGAATCTCAATCAGCGCCCGGAACTGGCCGGCGTGCTGTGGCCCTACCTGAAGGGGTTGGACGTCCATCTGTGTCCGTCCTTCAATGTGGTGGCCCGGCGGATGGGCTGCTCTCGCTGCAACGGGTCGACTCCTGTAGAGCCCCAATACGGCTACTCGATGAACTCCTACCTCAACGGCGACGCCGGCAATGCTATGCCGGAACCATACCGTTCGAAGATCAACAGACTCCGCAAAGAAACCCAGGTCAAGAACCCCTCCATGGTCTTCTATTTCTCCGAGGAGAATTCCTGGCCCATCTCAGGTCTCAGCGGGGCCGGCATGAACGACAACAACCTGCGTTCAACGCCCGACCGTACGACGGACTGCTTCGCCACCTTCCACAAGCCGCCAGCCGGCGATATCAACGAGGGGGTCGCCAACGCGCTCTTCGTGGACGCGCATGTCGAGTCGGTCTCCGCTCGCCCGCCGGGGAATACGTACACGCTGAGCTGGCCCGCCGGCGGAACACCGCCGCGGTGGTAGGCACCGGCGGAACCTTACATTGGCACTTCCTATCGGACCTTCAGTGGGACGGTTGACGTTCCGGCCTGAGAAACGGTCTGTTACCGCTTGCCCTGCGCCATTTTTCACTGACCGTTGCCGCAGCCCCAGCCGATAATTCTCTGGTATGACTGGTCTTGTGGACCATTTGCAAAACCCCGGCTGGCCGACTACCATAGGTGCCTGGAACCGTTTGGTAACTCCTTGAGGATGTTCTCACTGTGACGGAAGACGAAAACCAAGTCGAGTTGTCGGTGGTGATTCCGCTGCTCAACGAGCAGGACAATCTCCGTCCGCTGTACGAACAGCTCCGACAGGCGCTGGACGGCAAGCATCGTTACGAGGTCCTTTTCGTCGACGACGGGAGTACCGACGAGAGCTTCAATATCTTGACCGAGTTTCACCAGGCCGACCCGAGAGTGCGGGTCATTCGGTTTCGGCGGAATTTTGGCCAGACGCCGGCCCTCAGCGCCGGCTTCGCGCACGCTCGTGGCAGCGTGGTCGTGGCACTGGACGCTGATCTCCAGAACGACCCGGCCGACATCCCCATGCTCGTGTCCAAGCTGCACGAAGGCTACGACGTGGTCAGTGGCTGGCGCAAGAAGCGTCACGATGCCGCCCTGACGCGCCTGGTGCCCTCACGGATGGCCAACTGGCTGATCTCGACGATCACCGGCGTCAGGCTGCACGACTACGGCTGCACGCTCAAGGCCTACCGCCGAGAGGTGCTCGCGGAAACCAAGCTCTACGGTGAGATGCACCGGTTCATCCCGGCATTGGCCAGTTGGAGCGGCGCCCATATCGCCGAATGCGTAGTCAATCACCGACCGCGCACCGCCGGCGTCGCCAAATACGGGCTCGGACGCACCTGGAAGGTTGTTCTGGACCTGATCACGGTGAAGTTTCTTGGGTCCTTTTCGACCAAGCCCATCTATATCTTCGGTGGTCTGGGTGGTCTGACGGCCCTGTTCGCTCTGCTGTTCGGCCTGCTGGTCATCTCGCAGAAGATCGCGCGGGGCGTGGACATGAGCGGCAATCCGCTGCTGATCCTCACTGCGGTGCTGCTGATCACGACGGTTCAGTTTATCCTGATGGGCCTGCTGGCGGAGTTGCTCGTGCGGACCTACCATGAGTCGCAGAACCGACCGACGTATGTAATAAGAGAGGTCCTCGAAGCGCACGATAAGAATGAAAGGACGCCATGACTCGATCCTATCCGGGAAAACACAAATCCCGATCTTCCAGCTCAAAGCGGGGTGCGAGGAAGGCGACACCAAACGCGGCGTTCAGAGACCTGACGTGCTCCAAGTGTGATTCCCTCAATCCTCCGGGCACTCGTCGTTGTGCTGATTGTGATGCGAGTTTGCGCCCATTCCCAATCACTATCGTGACTTGGCTCCATTTGCTGTTGCCACCCTTCTCGGCATTGCTCCGGTTGAAAGAGGGCATCCCCTATCTTGTCCTTACTCTATTGGCCTGGATACCATGGGCCGTGATGAGCCTGGGCTTACGCTCTGGTAGAGCGTGGGCATGGGTTGGCTTCCAGATACTCTCTGCACTTGCATCCATATCGCTATTTACATTGGGGATCGCCCTCACGATGAATGGTACCCTCGCTGAGGGATTGCTGTTCATTGGCTTCGGCGGCCTATACGTGGTCTGGATGGTCTATCTTCACACTGCGCGTGTGGAGGCCTTTTGCCAGGTCGAACGCGCTCACATCGTTCTTGCGATCGCGGCCATTTCCACTCTGCTTGTTGCAGGCGCTCCCTTCGCGCTGGGCAAGTATTTCGAGTTCGGCACGCCTGAGCCCTATGATGGCGGCAGCTACCTCTACTCCGCCAAGCACGTTCTCTCGGGTGCAAGAATCGGCTACGAGGAGATCCCGAGCGCCTCGGCCGGCACGCTGCTGGTCAATATGCTGGCGGTGAAGCTGTTTGGCTTCCGAGACATCGGACCCAAGGTGCTCCAGATGGTCTTCCAACTGGGCGCGTTCGTCTTCATGTTCGTCACCCTGCGCCGGCTCTTCGGCACATTGGCAGCCGGAGTCGGCGTCATTGTGGCATCCGTCTACCTCTCAGCGCCGCTGATCGCCAAGTACGGCAACGTGAAAGAGCAATTCATGATCGCGCTGATGATATCGGGCATCTGCAGCTTCGTTTACTACCAGCTCACCGGCAAATGGTGGTGGGCGGTCCTGACCGGCATGTTCCTGATCTGGGGACCGCTCTTCAAGCAGACGGGCTTGTCTGCCATCGCGGCGGTGGGACTCTTCGTGCTGGCGCAGCCGGTGCTGCACCGGGTGAGCTGGAAACAAACGGGCAAGAGCATCGTGCTGATGGTGGCCGGCGCCGCGTCGATGCTGGCGCCGTTGTACGTCTGGTACGCGAGCATGGGGACGCCTGTCATATCGTGGCCGTACTCGTTTCTCTACGGCCCGCTAATCTCGTCATCGGCGCCCGCTCAGACTCAGCAAGCCCAACCTCAGGCGCCTGAGGTGCAGACCGATGCCGCGACTGACGAGAAACCGCAGAGCAGTCTGCTGCTTAAGTTACTGCCTGGCTACATCCGCGACAGTTGGGAGGCGCTGGGCCCGGCCGCGAGAAGAGACGCTCTCCTGCGCGTACTGCGCTACTACCGGTTGCTTATCCTGCCGATTCTCCTGGCGGTTGGCGCGCTGGTCGCGCGACTTGTGGTGTTGCTGCGCCACCGAGGCGCCAAAGGCAAGGACAGCGCCTCCGACGACCCCGGCTGGGTGGTACGCCTCTTTGCCGTCTGGTGGCTGGTGGACATGGCGTTTGTCTGGATCAGCCCTCGGTCTTACGAGCAGTACTATCTGCCTTTGAATGCCTCGGCGGCGATGCTCGGAGGCTATCCGCTCTACCTGTACGCGAGGCGCTGGCACGCGGACCGGGACAAGACCCGCTGGATCATCGTGGGACTCCTCGGGTTGGTGCTGATGCTGGGCTTGTCCTGGCACATCTTCTTCGGTATCGCGCGCAGTCCTCACAGCAACGTGGTCTATCGCGATCGGCGTACCGGTCAGCCGGCGCCGGATCGCGGCTATCTCCAGCGGTGGCGCGAGGTCTCGAGTGACCCAGCCTATGCCTGGCAGCAGGTGGGCGAGTATATCCGGGAGCATTCCGAGCCGGACGATACGATCTACGTCTGGGGCTGGGTCCCGGGCATCTACGTCGAGGCCCAGCGGATGAGCCCGGCGCCCAAGGCCTTCGAGGGGAACATGCACACCTTGCCGCCGGAGGAACTGGCCGGTCGCGTGCGGCAGCTCCTGGACGCGTTCGAGAAGGACCCGCCCAAGTTCATCGTCGATACGCTCAAGGTCCATTTCCCCTGGGACCGACCTCAGTTGGAGTTGTGGCCCCGCCTGCAGCAGCGGTTCTTGCCGCCGGACCCGCAAAGCGTCCGCGAGTATGAAGCGGCCTGGTCCAAGCTGCTGCGCGACAGATTCGGGCCGGACGAAGCCGCACGGTTCGAGGCGATGAAGCCCTTCCGCGACTACGTGAGACAGAACTATCGGATCGTCATCGAATTGGTCAACCAGATCGGTGGCCAGCATATCGTGTTCGTTCGGAAATAGGCGCGTGATAGAGACGATGGAATGATGAAATATTGGGTGGTGCAGGGATCGTGATCGATCTTCGTGCAATCTCATCGAGATCACAGAGCAAGACCGCCTTTGCCATTTCGACCGGAGGCCGAAGGCCGAAGTGGAGAAATCTGGCTGAGAATGACAGGTACGCGCAGGCTGCCGCCAGATGTCTCGACTGCGCTCGACATGACGGATACGTCGCAAGAACTCGTCCTGATCCCTGCTATTCACAGGCTCCATTCTATCATTCCACGATTCCAATATTTCGGGGGGCCTGGCTCCCCACCGGGCGCCATGATGGATGAGCAACTCAGGCAGCAGCAGGACCTCTATGATCGAGGCTGGCGCGGCGGGCTCGACCAGGGCAAGGAGCAGCGAGGCAACCTCCAGACGAACCTCGACTTTCTCGCGCAAACGCGACTGCTCAAGGCCGGCGACAAGATCCTGGAAATCGGCTGCGGCATCGGCACAGTGGTTTTCGAGCTGAGCCGACAAGGCTACGATGTCACCGGCACCGACATCTCGCAGGTCGCCATTGAATATGGCCGGGCCAAGTACGGTGACATCCGCCTGGAGGTGCAGCCGGCCGAGAAGCTGGCGTTTGACGACGAGGCATTCGACGTGGTCCTCAGCTTCGACCTGTTCGAGCACATCGCCTCCATTGACCGGCACGTTGCCGAGGTCCGGCGCCTGCTGAAGCCACAGGGCTACTATCTGTTCCAGACGCCGAACAAGTGCAGCAACGCCGTCTTCGAGACGTTGTCGCATAGGTCGCTCGCCTGGCGGCGCTATCACCCGTCTCTGCACGCGCCGGAACAGATCAGGCGTCGCCTGGCGCGGCACGGTTTCCAGACGCGCTTCGTCAAGATGAACCCTGTCAACGAGTATACCAAGACCAAGCTTCAGAGATTCGGTCTGCTCGGGGCTGTGATCAAGCGTGTGGATTTCACGAAACTGCCGCTGGCTCTCCAGACCAATCTCTACGTGATCGCCCGGAAGAAGCCATGAAGATCCTGATGCTCAACTACGAGTTCCCGCCGATCGGCGGAGGCGGGGGACAGGCCCACCGGTCTCTGCTGGCGCAATACGCCGGCCGCAAGGACCTGACGGTGGACGTGCTGACCTCAGGCACCGGCACGGGGCTCTCGGTGGAGCAATTCGCTGACGGTATCACTTTGCACAAGGTGGGCATTCCCAAGAAGGATATGCACTATTGGCACCGAGCGGAGGTCATCGACTGGCTGCTCAAGGCCAAGCCTCCTTACCGTCGCCTGTTGCACGAGGGCAGCTACGATCTGGTTCACGCCTTCTTCGGCTTTCCGACCGGCTGGCTTTGCTATCGCACCGCCGGACGGCTGCCTTACATCGTCTCGCTGCGCGGCTCCGACGTGCCCGGCTGCAATACGAGACTGGCGCTGGAGTACAGATTCTTGGGTCCGCTCGTGTTCAAGCCGATCTGGAAGCACGCGGCACGCCTCGTCGCGTGCAGCGAGGGACTCAAGGCCAGGGCGCTGCGGTTCTTGCCGTCGGTCGAGATCGACGTCATCCCTAACGGCGTGGATCTGGCGCGTTTCTCTCCCGGCCGGGCGGAACCGCCGGGTGATGAGCCGTACGCGAACACCAAGCCGCTGCGATTGCTCACGGTCGGCCGGCTATCCCTGACGAAGCGGCTGCCCTTGCTGATCGAAATGATGGAGATGCTGCACGCCGAAGAGGTGAACGCGACGCTGACCATCGTCGGCGGCGGGGCGCTCGAGGCGGAGCTGCGCCAGAGTCTGGGCGAGAAGAACCTACGCGACGTGGTGACGATCATGGGCCGGCGCGAGAGCGACCAGATGCCTGGCCTGTATCGGGAGCACGATGTCTTCGTCAGCGCCAGCGCCCAGGAGGGCATGAGCAACGCCATGCTGGAGGCGATGGCCTCGGGCCTGCCTATCATCACGACCCGATGCGAAGGTGTTCAGGAGCTTATCGTGGACAATGGTGTCGTCGTGGATGATCCGCAGCCGGCCAAGCTGGCGGAAGCCGTCAAGGCGCTTCGGGAGGATCTCCCGTTGCGCCGCAAGATGGCTGTCGCGGCCCGGCGGCACGCCGAGCGCTTCGGCTGGGACCGGGTGGCGCAGGCGTATCTCCAACTCTATGCGGAGGTCAAATGACGGTCCGCGTCCTCCATGTGATCGATCATCTCGGCTACGGTGGGGCGCCTCTGGTCGTTAAGAATGTTGTCGAGCGGATGCCGGTCGGCGAGATCGAGAGCATCGTCTGCGCGCTGCGCCCGAACGCGCGCGCGATCGAGATCGACGCCGAGGTCGTGACGCTCGCGTCGCGCAAGTACAGTCTCGCCGCGATCGGCGCCATTGCCCGGCTCTGCCGGGAGCACCGCATCGACGTGGTCCATGCGCATCTGCAGAAGGCGGTCATGAGCAGTCTGCTGGCGGCGCCGCGCCTCGCGTCAGCCTTGGTCCTCCACGAACACGGCCCGGTCTTTCGGCACGGCACCGGCTGCGTCTATCGCCTGTGTCTGAGGCTGCTGGGCGCGCGGGCCGGGACGATCATTGCCAACTCACAAGCCACGAAGACCGCCGTGCAGCGCGCGCTGGCAGGCAGTGACGTACCTGTCGTGGTTGTCCCCAACTTCGTGGATTTGGAGCAGTTCGATCCCAATCGATACGACCGCCGCATCGTGAGGCGGAAGCTCGGATTCGCCAACGATGCCTGCGTCGTTGGCTTCGTCGGGCGCCTGGACCGAGCCAAAGGCGCCGACCGGCTCATCGAAGCTGCCGCGTGCCTGCGCGACGAGCCGCATGCGTACCGGTTCTTCCTGGTCGGCGAAGGGAGCGAGCGAAGGCACCTGGAGGAGCAGATTCGACGGCTGGCGCTGGAGCAGACCGTCACACTGGCCGGTTTGTCGGAGAAGCCAGCCGAGGTCATGAGCGCGTTCGACCTGGCGGTCGTGCCGAGCCGGCGCGAAGCCTTTGGCATCGCAGCGCTCGAACTGATGCGCATGAGAGTCCCCGTTATCGTCTCGCCTGTCGGAGGACTGCCTGAGCTGGTTCGAGACGGCCGGACTGGAATCATACTGGAGTATCCTGCGCCGACCCATATCGCCGACGCCATCCGCAGGCTCCGAGCCGACCCGGCCCTGAGAAAGAGTCTGGCAGACCGGGGCTTCGAGTATTCTTGCACGGTGGACGCCAATGCAGCCGTCGCGCAGATCGTTGGCGTCTATGAGAACGTGCTTCGCGCTCGCAAAGAGGACGGAGCCACCCATGCCTGAGAAAGAGCCGACTGTCTCATACGATGCGCACGCGACGCGCCGCTACGAACGCATCCACGGTGAGATATTCAACCCGGTCGAACAGCAACGACTGCACGACTCATTGCGCCGCGCGGTTGCGACGATCCAGACCGGCTCGCAACCGCTCACCGCCCTCGACTACGGATGCGGCTCCGGTAATCTGACAAGACATCTGATCGATCTGGGCCTGCAAACGGTCTCGGCCGATGTCTCGGAGCACTTCCTGAGGCTGATTGAAAAGGACTTCTCTCGAAGTGGATTGTCGAGCACGCTCCAGATCAACGGAGCGGACTTATCCGGTGTCCAGGACTGTCACTTCGATCTGGTGGCGACCTATTCCGTCCTCCACCACGTGCCGGACTATCTCCACATCGTCGCAGAGATGTGTCGCGTCGTCAAACCGGGCGGCGTGGTCTACATCGACCATGAAGCCACCGAAGCTTACTACAGCCGGCCCGCTGAGTATGTCGAGTTCCTCCGAAAGGCCCAGCCGCGGGTCAACTGGAGACGGTACCTGCGACTGCTTTTCGATGTCCCCGGCTACGTTCATATCGTTCGGCGCCTTCTAAATCCGCGCTACAAACGCGAGGGAGACATCCACGTCTGGCCCGATGACCACATCGAATGGGACAAAATCGAGCGCGTCCTGACCGAACGCGGTTGGGAGGTCGTCCTCAAGCAGGACTACCTGCTCTGCCGCAGCCTATACGACCCGGCTGTCTACAGCCAGTACAAGGACCGATGCTCCGACCAGCGCGTCCTGATCGCCCGGAAACGTCAGGACCCGCATGGGCTCTAACCGTCGGCCTTCTTCACGTAAAGCCGACCACGGGAGGCATCGCGTTTGAGACCGAGTCGGTAGGCCAGGTGGACGAGGCAGCGCATTGCGGCGGAGGTTGGCTTGGGGAAGACCGTCAGCAGAAAGGCAACCCCACGCAGATGCCAGGGCAGGAGCGTGGGGAATTGACGGGCCGTGTTTCGCGCGTCGGCCTTGAGGCCATGGAAGATGTTCGTGGCGAGGCTCTTACGCAGGACCTTCTGGCCCAAGGGGGTGAACTCGGCGAGCATCCCGTTGGCTTCGGCCAGCTTCAAATGCTTTTCGACGAGCCGGCGGGCGTCGTCGCCGCTCTTGCCCGCCAAGTGATAGCGAGCGGCCGCGACACCCATAGCGTCCAGGTGCATGATGCCTAAGGGCTGCGGCAGGTAGCCGATCTTCGGGAAACGGTACGTGATGCGCCACCACATGTCGAAGTCGGCGCACAACGCCCAGCACGAGTCAAAAACGCCCACCTGCTCGAAGACCTCGCGATGGACGATCATCGTCATGGTGACAAGCGCACAGCCTTGCGTCGCGACGGCAGTGAAGAAGTTGTCGAAATAGTCGCGTCCGGCCATCGTTTGCGTGAGCTTCTCAGTGTCGCCTGCCGCCTGCCTGACGTGCAGACACGAGCGTTCAAAATTCGCGCCACACCACCGCAGCTCGGGGTTCCTTTCGAGCAGCGCGACTTGGAGCTCCAGCTTGTTCGGCAGCCATTCGTCGTCATGGTCCAGAAAGGCGATCCATTCGCCCTTGGCGGCCGCGATGCCCGTGTTGCGCGCGGGACCGTCCCCGGCGTTCTTCTGGTAGATGTAGCAGACTCTCGATCCGTAACTCTCCACTACCTCGCGTGTATCGTCCGTCGAGCCGTCGTCGACGACGATCAGCTCGAAGTCGCGGTAGGTCTGCGCCAGAACGCTGTCGATCGTGCGTCGAATGAACCGTTCGGCGTTATAGGCGGGGATGACGACGCTGATCATCGGGTGCTCTCCCGCCTGGCTCATCGCACCGGCCTGGCAACGCAGGCGAAGTGATGGAACCGCGTATCGACAAAAACGTTGAACAACAACAGGTTGAGAATCTTGACGAGCCGTGCCGGCCAGGTGGGCTCGGGTTCAAGACCCGCGATCGTCAGCAGTTCATACCCGAGTTTCGGGAAGACCTTCTTGAGGCTCTTGTAGGTGAAGAAACGCAGGTGAGTCTTGTCGAGTATTCCGTGTTCCTTGTAGTCCCAGTTGCCGCGCACGACGAGGTCGAACAGGATCCGGCAGTAGCGGATGTTGGGCAACGACGCCACCACCACGCCGTCCGCTGTCAGCTTCGCTCGCAAGTCCATCAGCAGCGTGTAAGGATCTACCAGATGCTCGAGGATGTCGTTGCAGATGACGCAGTCGAACGAGTTGTCCGGCAGCTCGCCGAGATGCTCGACGATGTCGCCTACGATGACTTTGTCGAGCCTGCCGGTTGCGACCTGGGCCGCCTCCGGATCGAGTTCCATCCCCCAGCACTCGGCGCCGAACCGCTTCTTCACCGCTGCGGAGAAACCCCCGAACGCGCAGCCCAATTCCAGGGTCCTCTTGACGTCGGCCGGCACGTATTTGAGCATCTCCGGACGCGTCTGCTCGTAATACCGCGTCGGTCTCTCGGAGGTATCGTTGATCGATTCGGTCATCGCTCACAATCCCAGCTTCTGCTTGAGCCGCAGGTGGAAGTACGCCTCCAATATAGCGGCGTGGCAGAAATATGCAATCGAGGTGGCGACGGCCGCACCCTGATAGCCCAGACGCGGCACGAGGACCAGGTCCAGCAGGATGTTGACCGTCACCTGCAGGATGTTGACGGCCTGGGCGATCTTGTAGAGCTTCAGGGCATTGAGAATCGGCGCGTAGAAAACCGCGTAGAGCATGAAGGCCGAGCCGATCAGCAAAACTCTCAGAACTGCGAACGAGCCTGCGTAGGCATCCCGGTAGATGGCTCCGATGAGGCCCGGGGCCACGAGGAACAGCAGCCCGATGCTTGCCAAGCCCAGCACGAGGATCTTGGGGCGCTTGCTGAACAGGTAGTTTCGGATTACTGCAGGATCGTCGATGTGCTGGCTGATGAAGGGCAGGAAGTAGGCGAACAAAGCCAGCGCCACGGTCAGTACGCCCTTGAAGATCTGGTACGCCAGGTTGTAGGTGCCGATCGCGGCCATCGAGACGTAGGGTCGCAGGATCAGGTTGTCGCCCCAGTTGATGAAGTAGACCGCCGCGGCGCCCGCGACGATCCATTTGGCAAAGTCGAACATGTCCCTGCAATGCCGGCGGTCGAGCTCGAATGGCAGAACGGCTTTGAAACTGACCATTGGCGCGAAGAGGGCCGTCACGCCGATGCCCGCCAGGAAATACGTCAGGAACACCCAGCCCAGTGTCAAACGCCCGGCGGTGCATAGGGCCAGCACTGCCGTCATCACGAGGACGCCGTAGACCAGCTCGACCAGCGAGCTTCTGACCCTCCGCCCCAAGGCCATGAACAGGTTTACCAGGAAGGCCTTGAGCGCCATTCCGAAGAACGCTGCCGCCACGAGTAGCAGCTCGCTGGTGGTGATATCGGCAAATGAGGTTATGGGCCCCACGAACAGACTGTTTGCGAGGACATACAGAGCCAGCCCGACGACAAAGAACAGACATTGCACCGTAAACGACCGGCTGATGCGACCCGTCCTCTCGCGCTCCTGGTTGGCATATACCACGAAAGGCGATTGCGTCGACGCGATCAGGGTCGAGGTGAAGAAGAACACGATCATCCGCGCCAGCGAGTACCGGCCGAACACCGCCTCCGACGAGAACTTCGCGATCACCAGAGGCGCGATCATTCCCAGTGCCTGGCCGCCAACCTGGAGGCAAGTGAACGTCAGCAGCGTTCTGCCTTGACTGAGATTCCGTCTTATTCTGTCAGCAACCGCCATCTGCCTGCTCGTCACTCGTCCCTTGTCGCTCGTCGCGCGACGAGCACTGGGCCATTATCGCGACCAATGTGACCGCGACCAGCCAAAATTCGTAGCGAACCGCCGATTTCCCCGGATGCGGTGACCAGGGGAGGCTTGCCCTATGCGGCCGCTGGGATTTTCCTGTTGGGAAGGCGGTTTGCTGTGGTACAATGACATCCAGCCAAAAGCGAGTGAATGCGGCGCAGCCGGCCTGTTGGTGCGGTCCACAGGTTTGGAGCTTCTTGGCAGACTATGGGTGCAAGATGTCGAAGGGAGAGAAGAGGATGAGCAAGTCGATTTTTCTCGTATCTGTGCTGTGGGTGTTGGTGACAGTATGTTCCCTTGTCTCGGTGACGCGCGGGGCGGAGCCGTGTGAATGGACGTCTCCCGTTACCGTGCCGGGTATCGACACCGAGCGTTGGAACACCGCAGCTTTCCTGTCGTTCGACGGCATGACGCTCTACTTCGTGCGACAGGAGGGCTCCACAGGACCCTATACGCGTATCTTCCAAGCCGTGCGTCAAGAGCCTGACGGGCCTTTTGCTCCGGCCGAGGAGATCGTCGCGCTCAGCTACGTGGGTGGGCATGTAAGCTCTCCCTGGGTGTCACCGGACAATCTGCGGATGTACTACTATCGCACGGAAGCCGGCGGAAAGCGCTTGAAGCTGGCCGAAAGAGACTCCTGCAATGCTCCCTGGCCGGTCGGTCGGAATATCGAGGAGTTGAACGCTTACGGGACATTGGCCAATCCCACGCTCACTGCCGACGAGCTCATCATCGTGTTCAGCGGGTACAACCTGCCCGGCGGCAAAGGCGAGTGGGACCTCTGGATGGCAAGCCGGCCGGACAGGCACTCGCCTTTTGGGGAGCCTACGGTTTTGCATCAGCTCAATACGGCGTCGGACGACATGCATTCGTGTATCTCCGCCGATGGACTGGCACTCTATTTTGGATCGAAGCGCAACGGCCAATTCCAGATATTCCGCTCCACCCGATCCTCCAGGGACAGTGCATTCGAACCGCCGGCACACCTGGCGGTGTTTGACAATCCCGACAGCGGCTCTACGCACCCGTTTATCAGCGCGGACCGCAAGACGTTCCTTTTCACCAAGGCGGATGGGAAGGGGGCCTCGGACATCTACGTGTGCTACGCCGTGCCATGCTACTATGTCGATGCCGCCGAAGGAGACGACTCGAACGATGGGCGCAGCCCTGAGACCGCGTTTGCGACCGTCCAGAAAGCTATCGACGTCGCTACTGATGGCGAAGTGGTGAAAGTGTATCCGGGTGTCTATCGTGAGCAGCTCTACTTCCAGGGCAAGGCGATCACGGTCCAGGCCGCAGGCGATGCGCCGGTCCTGACGGCGCCGGGTCGGTTCGCGGTGTCGTTCTACATGGGCGAAGGGCCGGACACGATCCTGCGCAACTTCGTCATCGCCAACAGCTACGTCGGCGTCGTCGCGACCGATAGCTCGCCCACACTGGTGAATCTCACCGTGGTGGGCAACGACCTGGGTATCGAGGCCTACCGCGAGGCCCATCCGCACGTCAGCAACTGCATCCTGTGGGGCAATGCCGAAAGCGATCTATACGGCTGCTCTGCCACGTATAGCTGCGTCGAGTGCCAGGCCGACGGCGAAGGCGATTTCAGCGCTGATCCGCTCTTCGTCGATCCCGAAAACGGGGACTATCACCTGCGCAGCGAGCGCGGCCGCTACTGGCCGGAGCATGACGTCTGGGTCCTGGATGAGGTGAGCAGTACGCGCCTTCGAACGAGGACCGGCTCGGTCGCGGTTGCGAGCGTGACCAGGAGACGCGAGCTTCATGTAGGAACCGTCTACAACCTCGTGGTGCCGGACTCGCACCAGTACTTGGTCGGCCGGGACGCAGTGATCGCACGAGACTACTGACGGAAGGCTGTAGGCTCCTGGCCACAGCGCCTCCAGTTTCCCGGCCCAGGGCTATTGGCTGATGACCTCGGTGTGGGTGGGGCTGACGAGCCGGTAGAGGATGCCGCGCCAGCGGATGGTGCGGCCAAACGCCGACGAGAGAATGAAACCGAGCAGGACGATCGACCAAAGCCAGAAGCCCAGCACGTCGGCGACGATGGCCCACTTGAGCCGAGGGGCATGCTCGCGCAGCAATTGGACGATCATCGCCTGGCGCAGGATGGCTCGAATGACATGACCGACGAAGAAGGCAATCGGGACCGACACGTATAGAGGTAGGTGTGGAGCGTCAATAACGACTGCGTGGTAAGCCAGCGCCGCGGTGACCCAGAGGCCCAGCACGGAACCGAGGCTGCTGCCAAGTCCCAACCACCAGGTCGAAGGCGCGTAGACGCGAGTAATGAGGAACTGACGCCGGCAGAACTCATACAACTTCGGCCAGGTCGTCGATTCGTACGAAGCGCCCAGGCACCCCGGCACGAAGGTCACCGCCATGCCGTCCTTCTTTACCGCCTGGCTCAGGGACAAATCGTCACTGAGCGTGGTCTTCCAGGTCTGGGGCAGGCCCAGACGTTTGAAGTCCTCCATGCGCACCGCCATCGAGCCGCCCCAGGCATGGTTGAACGCACTATTGCCCAGCAACTGCGCGACGCTCGCGTTGACTGCCGACAGCGCCAACGTGGCGAGATTGTTGCGCGTGGGGACGAACCAGCGATAACCGGTGGCGACGCCGCACTTGGGTCGCCGCAACGACCAGACCAGCAGACCCAGCCAGTCGCGACGCGCGCACACGTCCGAATCCGCGAAGGCAAGGATTTCGACGTCGGCCGGCAGGCGCTCGATCGCGTAGAGCAGGTTGTGGATCTTCTGGCTGCACAAGGTGGATGGACCGGCGATGAGAATCTCCGGCGTGCAGTTGCTCGCTGGTTGGTGCGCCGCGAGCCGTTGCAATCGCTCGTAGGCGGGATCGGTTTTGTCACCCAGGACGAAGCACAGGCGGTAATTGCCGTAGTCCTGCTCGAGGAGCGACCGGATGTTGCTGTCGAAGCGCGCATCGAGTCCCTTGCAGGGGACGATCAAAGCAGCACGAGGCCGATAGGCC
Organism: Sedimentisphaerales bacterium; assembly: GCA_016927855.1. Taxonomy (GTDB): domain Bacteria; phylum Planctomycetota; class Phycisphaerae; order Sedimentisphaerales; family Anaerobacaceae; genus JAFGLV01. Next base: position 48,727 of record JAFGLV010000045.1, on the reverse strand, counting down.
GGCTCCGTCTTGCGGTCGTACTTGGCCAGCGCGAAGCGGTAATTGCGGACGGCGTAGTACACGAAGAACAGTTGCACTACAATCGCGGTCCAGGCTATCCAATCATACCATTCCATACGGAAAGGGCTGTGCTCCATCATTGATGATCGGTGACGGATGATCGAAGGGCCAGCAGAGACCTTTCTCAGTTGTCAATCATCCGTCATCAATGCGGCGACGGTCCCCTCGCATTGAACGTGGTGGGACACGGCGTGCAGCCACAATAGGTCAAATCCCGGAAAAACGCCAGCGATTTTCGCCGGTGGCAGAGGCGCTTCGACGTACCGACGCGCCGCGGTCGTCAGGAGATCGAGGCCAACGGCACGATCTTGGCGGCCAGCTCGTCGGCCGACCAGAACTTCGCCAGGTCCATTTCGAGCAGGCAGCCGTGATTGTGGTCGGAGGCGAGGATGATGAGGTTTGTGCCGGCCCGTTTCCAGCCCTGGGCCTGGGCCTGGTGTCCCAGCACGAAGACATCCACATCGAGTTGTCGGGCCAACCTGTCGAGCGTGGCCTGGCTATGGCGCCGACCCCACGTGAGCAGGTAGGCGGAGCCCGGCTTGGCGCAGTCGGCGATTTGCAGCTCCTTTTCGAACACGGCCGGGTCGAACTTGTCCACGAAGTGATCGCTAGGCAGCGAGTGCGAGATCCACGCTCGGTTGCTGCACCGCACCGCCAACGGTTGCGAGAAGAGGAACTGCTTGAGCGCCAGCTTGACGTCGTTGCTGGCATCGCGGAACTCTCGCTCCAGGGCCAAGCTCATGGCACGGTTCATCTCCTTACCGTTTTTCATCACCTCGGAGCTGTTGATGCACGCGGTGTCATGGTTGCCCATGACGAAATGGACCTGATCGGGAAAGCTCACCTTGAAGCGCACGGCGTCCAGGAGAAGCTGATAGGACAGGCAGCCGCCACGGTCGTCCTCGGGTCCTCCGTGAATGATCTCCTGGAGCACGATGTGCCGGTCAGGATGGTTCGCCAGGTCGGCATAGGTCACGAGACGCTCGAAGTTGCGGCGGTGACCGTGGATATCGCCTCCGACGACCAGCGTACCCCGTGCGGGCAGACGGACGAGGTTGGCCCGTCGAAAGCGGTCGGCTTGATTGGCGGTGATCCCTTTATTGAGCAGCTCGATGGTTGTTCGAGGCATTTCGATTCGCTCTGATCTTGCCGCCAAAGATGGTGTGGATCATGGCGTCGAGCCCGGCGATCACGTCGGCCATGCTCGGTGGGCGCTCGGCCGGGTCGTTCTTCACGCAATCCATGACCAGCATGGAAATGCCGATGGGCAACTGGCTCTTCAACTCGTGCGGTGCAGGGCAGCGAGGCGGCTCCAGCAGGCCGATACCGTTCTTCGCTTTCGGGATAAGTGTCGGGACGTTCTTGCCAGTCAAGGCCCAATACATGGTGGCGCCCAGATTGAAGATGTCGGTCTTTGGCGTGAGGGTCTTGCGTTTGACCTGCTCGGGCGCGATGTAGTCCGGTGTGCCTTGTATCCGCGTCTTGATCGTGCCGATCGGACAGCTCTGGCCCAGGTCGATGATCTTGATCGTGCCGCCCTTGCTGATGAGGATGTTGTTCGGCTTGATGTCGCAGTGGACGTAGCCGCGCTGATGCATGGCGCTGAGCCCGGAAGCGACCATGCGAAAAACCAGCAGGACGTCGCCCAAGCTCAGGGTGGGACTATCCTCCAGCGTCTTACCGTCGAAGTGCTCCATCGACAACAGAAGCTCACGCACCTTGAACATACTGCGGATCTTCTGAAGCTTGTAGCACTTGCGGATGTACGGGTGGTCGATCTCCCGCGCGACCCTATACTCCAATTCGGTCTGCTCGATGACCCGGTAATCCTCAGGTTTCTCCACGATGACGCGTTTGAGGGCCACGAGCGTCCCATCTTGTTCGTCAGTGGCCAGATAGATCGTGCTACGGGCCCCGTTGCCGATCCGTCGAATTATCGTGAACTCCCCCACACTGAGTATGTCTTTGGCCATTCCCGTGTTAACCTAGCGAACTGATGAGTCCGTGATTGTTCCGATAAATTAGATAGATGCGCCGCATCGACCCGATGTTCCGCTGTTCCATGCGGGACCTCAACATCCGTCCTCAGCGGTACGCCACGCGGGCGCTCGGCTTGGCACAAGGCAGACTGACGCACCGGCCACCGGGCGGGTAGGGTACTGCAAGGCCCGGTCCTTGTCCAGTGCCGCTGTGCCTTCCTATCGGCAATGTACGAGAAATCTTGACAAAACAGTTGCTTTCTCTGAGCACTTTGACGATAATTCCACCGAGGCCTCGGATACCGCGTGGAGGGCCTTATTTTTTTGGTCGTATTCCCCGATAGCTCAATCGGTAGAGCGAGCGGCTGTTAACCGCTAGGTTGTAGGTTCGAGTCCTACTCGGGGAGTTTCGGGATCGGAGGCAGGCCGTTCCTCTCCCACCCGGGCGACCGGTCCACAAGCGCCAGGCACGCGTGCTGCGCGCCGGAACCACGCGCACGGGCATGGCCGGACCTGCCCTCACAGTCTGGCGACAGCCGACCAGCGCGCCTCGAAAGAACACCTGAATGCATGGTTGTTGGCGGTCTGCGGACCGCAGAAGCTGTTGGGTGCATGCCGAGGTATTACCCCCTGCGAGATTTTCGCGGGTAATGTGCACCGGCCTGGAAAAGAAGGTATCGGTCGGCGGGACCGAGTTGCCAGAGGGCCCTATCCTAACACTCTCCAAACCCACAGGAGGCTTACGCCAATGGCCTCTTTCGCCTGCTCATTCTGCGTATCTCTATTTTTGACAGATATTTACGTCTAAACAGGTCGGATCCTCCTCCTAACGAATCCTGGCAGCGCTCACGCTGGTTGGCCCGCATCTGTCCCCAAGAGGCTGCCTCCATTCCGAGGAAGGCCCGATATCTTGAGGGGCAGGGCTGGAAAAGGGCATATTAGTATTGACATTCAAACCGCAGTGGGGTAGAATACACAAGTTGAGATAGATGCAGAACAAGGGTAAAAACACTGCTTTGACGAAAAACGTGCTTGACACCATCTGATAAACGTGGTAGATTGGGCAAACTGGTAGGTTCGGTTGTGGTGTGTATCATAGCGCCGTAATGCGGTGGTTGCGTCGAGGCGGCCGCATTGAAAGGACCGTGAGGTGGGGAGGAAAGAAAAGAGTCGGCATTGCAGTCCGGTGGCTTGCCGAGTCTCTCACCTCTGGGATTTCTTTGTCAGGACGGCGTGTCCGTCGGTTGCCGCGTCAGACGCCGCCCGACTACAACGATGCAGTTCTCAGACAACTGAATATGCGTGTTCTCGTTAGGGTGCTTTTGCCAGAGCAACGTTAGCGCAGGCGCGCTAAGCGTCCCGGTAGAGATCGGGATTGACGTAGGGGGGTGACAAAATGTGGAATCTGGCGAAGACTTTTGCGATCGTCGCAGTATGCCTGGCGACCGCGGACGCCGTAAGCGCCGTGAGTCGGCCGCAACTCCTTCAACGCGAGCGACGCCGGACTTTCGAGGCCGCCGCGAATGCTGCGAACGCCCTGTATCAGTCGGGGCCATTCGTTGGCGTGACAGTGACGGACGAGCCGCTCGAATTGGGTGAGGTGGTCGGACCGGGCTGGCATCACCTCCAGTCGCACCTGACCGCCCATGTCGTGGCGAATTGTCCCTATCACATCGAAGCCTCGTTCACGGGCCTTCGTCACGGCAACGGCGGCAAGCTGGTCTTGCCGCAGCATCTGACGGTCGCGATCAATGGCAAGGAAACGCCTGTTGGAACGGGACGAGTCACCATTGCGCAGTCAGGCAGGCCGACTGGGCCTGCAGGTGAGGATGTCCCGGTAGACCTCCAGGTGGGTTTCATGGGTCTATCGACATATCCGGCGGGACGGTACAACGGGAATCTGGTCCTGACGATCATGGCGGCGCCGTGATCGGTCAAGGGCGAAATGACCGGGTCCTGTGACTGATTCTGTCGGTCGGGTATCATCGAGCTTATTGCCCGGAACCTATGGAAAGGTACGACCCCATTAGAGGCCCCCTCTAGTAGGGATAGGGGAGAAAGGAGGTAAAGGTGATGACGCAGTGACATCTCGCAGGCTGGCGACAGTACTGCGAGTCGTCCGGGAGATTGGCCCTCTCTTGGGGCGGTAGGGCGATGTCAAATGCTAAAGTGGGAATGAAAATTGCAGGTCGAATCTGGTTTTCAGGGCCGCGACCGTTTGGACATGGAGCGGGCAAGTCCGAACGAGTCGGTTGATGTGGTGTGCCCGCTACACTGTGCGGCTCAGGCGTCCGTAGTGCCTGACCGGATCAATTGGGTTAGCTCCACAGGGCCCTATCGGCCAACCAGGAGCGAGGGTTAAGTTAGAAAGGAAGTGAAGATGTTGAAGAAGAGTCTTTTTGTGGCCGCCGCACTGGCTATGCTGGCCGTGTCGGCTCAGGCCGGCGAGATCAAGGTCCACACCTGGCCGACAAAATTCGTCGCGCAGGAAATCGCGACCATCCCGGTCTATATGGACGTTGGCTACTGGGTCGTGGTCAAGGACCAGAACAAGCTGGGGATCACCTTGAAACAGGTTGATACGAGAAACTTCTCCGGCTGCACCGAAGTCAAGGTGGAGACCAACTTCGCGCTGACCATGACCTGCAGCATCTCCAAGGACACCTCGATCGTTGATATCGGTGGCAAGTACTCCTGCGACTTCGGACCTGGCGTCAGCTCGGTGGATCTGGATCCCACGGGTTCGGAGCAGAAGGTCAAGGTTTGTGCGTACCTGAACGAAGCCGACATGAAGAAGAGCAACCCGAGAGAGAACGTCAGGGTTGCGAACGTGAAGCTCTTTGTGGTCCCGAGAGCCTAACACGGCGGCACCTTCGGTGCGGGGACGCGGAGGTCCTTCGGTCCCTCCTTGGGGCCTGAGCTGACCGAAGCGTCAAGCTGCCCAGCAGCAGTATGTCAAGGGGAGAGATGGATGCACAAGTCCGTCTCTCCCCTTCTTCTGTTTGTGGGGACGCGCTGTCGGCGGGCGGCCCCGTAACCGGTCAAAGGACTGGTGTTTCCGTCTGATGGCGGAGGTGAGCGGAGAATCGGCGGTGCGAACTGCGTTCATTTGGCTGTTCTGTCGCGTCCACTGGGTATAGACCTTCCATATTATATGACGTCAGTAAAACGCGGTAAATTTGTTAGGGTGGGCAAGTTAGGCATTGACAAGTTGGGCAAAATATGCTAATATCACCTCTATCCTAATAGGGCAATCTTCAGGGTCCCCCAGAGGAATCCTGAGGGGAGGCGGAACTCTAGGATGGGGGTGCTTCATCGGGAAATCGCGAGAAATCGAACAAGTGTCTCATTTGGAATGCCGAAGAGGTGAAAAACCGCAAAAATGACAGAAGACCGGCTTCTGCGACCACGTGTCGGGAAACAGTGATCGAGATCAGCTTGGGAGACGGAGTGTAGTCATGGCATTTGGAAGTCAATTTGTGGAAAGTCCCTCGAACCTTTCAGAGCGTCGCGCGCACACCTCGTTAGGCCTTACCGGTAGACCCTTGGCACGTATTATCGGGGTTGCCTGTCTGGTCCTTTCGGCCGGCGGCTCGGCCTTCGGCCAGTTCCTGGTCAACCCCATGAAGGTCAGCGTGGAAATGTCGCCGGGGCGGCAGCAGACGGCGTCCATTTCGATCGACAACACCCTGGACGAGCCGCAGGTCGTGGACCTGAAGCTGGTGGACCTGACCCAGGGCGCCGACGGAGTGTGGAGGCGCATCGAGGTCGACGACCCGAACGCCGACAAGGTAGGCGCCTACAGTTGTCGCTCTTGGCTGTTGCTGCAGCAGTCGTCGGTCAATCTGCCTCCGGGTCAGAGAGCGCCGGCGCGAGTGCAGATCACGGTGCCGCGCGGCGTGTCGGGATACTACTTTGCAGCGATCATTGCCTCGATGCAGCCCAGGCCGGGCGCCGTGCAGGGTTGGAGCGCCGGCATGGACCTGGAGTTTCTCATTCCTGTCATCGTCAAGGTCCGAGGTCGCGCGCTACCGCAGAGAATCTCGGTCGAAGACGTCGGGCTGACCTTTCAGCGTCAGACGGCAACGACGAACCCTGCCAGCCTGGCGACCATGACGATCCGCAACGCGGGCCTGACCTTTTCTCGTCTCGAGGCGATGGTTCGGATTTCGAAGAAGTTGGGAGGTCACTGGCGCCGGATCACAGAACAGAGAATCCCGGCGGAGGGCGACCTGGGCATTATCCCTGGCGTGACGTTGAACCTGGCTATCGACGTGGGCCGGCCGCTGTCGAAGGGTGAGTACCAGGTTCAAGGGTTTCTGTACGCGGACGGCCGCGTGACGGACCAACTGGACAAGCAGCTCATGTTTGAGGGCGACATGCGTGCTCTGGGGAACCTGCCCTCGGACGCGGCCTTGGACCTGGATCCGATTGAGTTGGTTGTCCCGGCAGCGCCGGGCCGGGTGGGCATGAAGAACCTCGTTGTCTTCAATGCGTCGGAAGAGACCGTCGTGGTCGACATGAGCGCCGCCTTGCCCGACCATATGGTCGCGGCGGGCTTGCCTGCCGACGAGCAGGGACGAATCCTGCGCGGCGAGCACTTCGATTGCAGCAAGTGGCTGTCGTTCCAGCCGTCGAAATTCACCTTGACCGGTTACCGGCGACAATACGTGATGGTCCAGTGCGATATCCCGGAGAACGCGACGAACCTGCCCCAGTACTTCGCGCAGGTCAAGCTGCGGGCCGTCTTCCCCGATGGCCAGGATGCCGGAACGACCACGGGGCGTATCTACGTGGAAAACAACCGGGCGCAGGTCACACCTCGGGTCGAGCTTACACAAGTGACGTTCTCCGCTGAGACGACGGCTTCTCGCTACCTGGTCGTGGCGCAAGGCGTCAATCTGGGAACCACGCGCATCTTACCTCGCTGTCGAGCGGTGGTCAGGACGCCTCTACCCGACGATGTCGAGATGACACGGTTCGAGATGACCAGTGACGTCTACAAGTCGTTCGGCCCGATGCTTCCCATGGAGCACCGGATGTTCTCCGGAGTGTTGGACGTCAGTACGTTCCCCGTCGGGCGATACCGTCTGGGCGTGATCCTCACGCACGACGAGCAAGGCAACGCCCTGCAGGAGGGCAACGCCCAGCAGCAACGAGGGTTCGAAGTGGTCGAGGAAGGGGGCGTCAAGTCGTTGCGCGAGCTGGAGATGGATGCTGTCGGAGGCGTGGTCGAGATCAAATTGTAGCAGGCCGCAGGGGGGTGGTTTTTGCTTAAAGCAGGGCGCGGGATTGCCGATAGTTGTTGGAAGGCCGTGGGATGGCGTAATTACGGCTGGAGAAAGGGACGTTGACCTATGGCAAGGAAACGTATCGGTAGGGTTTTATCGGGCGGAGTGCTGGCGCTCTGCATGGTATTCGGGTTCCCACCGGATACCCATGCCCAGGGTGGCTACACGATAACGCGACAGCAGTTCACCATCACGGGCAGCGTCGGCTTGCCGAACGTGACGATGCAGGGACTGCCCGGCGCGCCGCAAACCGATGAAAACGGCGTCTACACCGCCCAGGTCGACTACGACTGGAGCGGCACCGTCATCCCGACCCGTTCCGGCTACACGTTCGAGCCCACCCAGATCAAATACGACAAGGTGAAGGCCAACCAGACCGAACAGGACTATGTGGCGACGCTGCTGACCTATACGATCACCTGCTCAGTCGGACGAAGCGGAGTCAAGCTGATCGGTCTGCCAGGTGATCCGATAACTGAAGAGACGGGGCGCTACAGTGTCGTCGTGCCGTTCGGTTCGACCCTCACGATTGTCCCCGACCTGGCGGGCTACCGGTTCGAGCCGCCCAGTATGGCGCTGACCGAGGTCAAGAAGGACGAGTCGATTACTTTCAAGCCGGTCGAGTTGACGTTCAAGATCGCCGGCAACGTCGGCGCTCCAGGGGTCAAGATGGCCGGCCTGTTCGGCGAGCCGACCTCGGACCAGGACGGCAACTACAGCGCGGACGTGCCCTACAATTGGGAAGGAACGGTCAAGCCCACGAAGGAAGGGTACACTTTCACTCCGGAAACGCGCGCCTACAGCCAGGTCATGGTGGACATGACTACAGAGCACTATGGCGCGGAGGTATTCACGTACCGGATATCCGGGACCGCCGGTCTGCCGGGTGTGACGATGGAGGGATTCCCCGACCCGACCATGACCGATGGCAATGGCTACTATATGGCTATCGTCCCCTACGGTTGGAAAGGCACGGTCAAGCCTTCCCTGCCTGGCTATATTTTCTCGCCGCCCTCCAAGGATTATGCCAAGGTCACGGCGGATGCCGACCAGCAGAACTTCAGCGGTACAGTTATCAGGCTAATGATCTCAGGCCGCGTGGGTATGCCCGGCGTGCAGATGGAGGGATTCCCCGACCCGGTGGTCAGCGACCAGACGGGGTTCTACCGCGCCCAGGTGGACTGGGGCTGGTCGGGCACCGTTACGCCCGTCAAGCGGGGCATCGCCTTCCAGCCGCCCAGTCAGACGTATAACCAGTTGACGATGGAGCAGACCAATCAGAACTATACCGGTACACCGATTACGTACACGATTTCCGGCAACGTGGGCTTGCCCCAGGTGCTGATGGATGGTCTGGGCCAGCCGGGCCGACCGGTCTACTCAGGCCAGGACGGCTCCTACACCGCCAAGGTGGGATTCGAGTTCAGCGGCAAGGTCACGCCCAAGAAAACGGGCTACACGTTCGAGCCGGAGAGCCGGGACTATGCCCAGGTCTCCTCGGATATGACGAGCGAGCACTATCTCCATAGAATCAAGCAGTACGCCGTGGGCGGTCGCATTACCGACGACCGCGGCCAGCCTGTCGCTGACGTGGTGGTCTATGCCACCGATGTCCTCAACGGCGCCGCGACGACCGACGCCGACGGCCGGTACAGCCTGGTGGTCGATCACAACTGGAGGGGCAAACTCACACCCGACAAGGCGGGCTATACTTTCGTCCCGGAGAGCAAAGAAGTCGGGCCGATCATCCTGGACAGTCCCAACAACGGCTTCATCGCCAAGCCCAAAATGATGTCCATCACAGACAGCATCGTCTTTGGCGGCGAGCCGTTTGGAGACGTGGTCATCACCGCCGAACCCGGTTCCTACACCGCCAAGACGGATGGCAAAGGCGTATTTACCGTCCAGGTGCCTTACGGCTGGTCCGGTGAACTGACCGCGACGAAGCCCGGATGGAATATCACCATCGCCGACGACCGCAGGTTCTACACGAATGTGACCGAGGACACCGACAGGACGCGCACCACGCCGGCCCCGACGCCGCGAGAGACGACACCGGTCCCGACGCCGCGTGAGACGACGCCGACCCCGACGCCACGAGAGACGACGCCGACCCCGACGCCTCGAGAGACGACACCGGATGGCACGACGACAGGACCTCTGACGCCGGCCCAAATCGAGCAGGAGCGTCTCCGGCAGGAGATCGAAGCGTTGCGCCGCGAGATGGAGACGCTGCGGACGGGTCGTCTGACTCAGCCGGAGCAGGGCCAAGATGTGACGATCCCCTCGATGCCGCCAGCCCAGGCGCCCGCGGGTCCGCTCGTCAGCGGTACGTTCGTCCAGCAGGATCTGGTGACCGTCCTGAAGCAGCTCGGCATGGAGGCGGGTATTCCCATCGCGGGAGACGAGTCGGTCAAACCCGGCGTCACCGCGGTGAACTTGAACATGCCCCGCATGCCGCTGGAGTCGGCGCTGGAGGCTGTCCTGCAGGGTGAATACAAGTTCAAGAAACAAGGCGACTTCTACCTGGTCTATCGTCCGATCACCCAGACTTTCCTGGGCCAGGATTTGCGGGATGAAGTCCTGCCGCTGATTGCCTCGACCGCGGGCGTCGTCATCGTCACAGACGAGACCGTCACCGGCTCGGTTTACGCCGAATTGGATGCGGTGCCGCTGAGGACCGCTTTAGACATTGTGCTGGACGGCACCCCGTATGTCGCGATGAACCAGGGGTCTCATTTCCTGGTGGCCAGCGGCATGGCCATCGAACCGGAAGCCACGGCCGTCACGTATCCGAGCGGATTCCACGCCGTTACAGAGACCCGTACGGTCTATCTGAACTGGGTTACCCCGTTGAGGGCCAAGCAGCTTCTGTCCGGCGCCTTCGACAAATATGTCATGGCCGACTCGGACCCGAACTCACACATCGTGACGGTCACGGCGCCTCCGGCCATGGCCAACCGCATCGTGGCCAACCTCAAGCAGCTCGATATCCGTCCGCGGCAGGTGCTGCTCGATGCCCGCGTGGTCGTCATGGAAAGCAGCAACCTGCTGAACATGGGGATCGAGTGGAGCTTCCCGCAGATTCGCGCCGGCATTTTCACTGACTCGTTCCTCGACGGCGACAAGGCCATCGGCGACGTCAGCACGAGCTGGCCTTACGGCATTCAAGTGGGATACTCGCCCGATCGGACCTTCACGGATTCACTGCTGATGGCCTTGAACCTGCTGGAACAGAACGGCCAGGCGGACATCGTTTCCAATCCGCAGGTCCTAGCCATGGACGGCAAGCAGTCGGAGATCCGCAATGTGATCGAAGACCACTACGTACTCAGCGGCCCTCAGACCTCGAACTTCTACGTGCAGTCGGAGTTCGTGACGGTTACGTCGGGAACAACGCTGAGCATCACGCCGCGCATCATGGATAACAACGACATCATGCTGGAACTGGCGGTGGAAGTCAGCGAGAGCATCCCGCGCGGACAGGGCACCGACCTGCCCAGGGTGACGCGCCGGACGACGCGCAGCAGCGCGACGGTCTCCGACGGCGGCACGGTGGCAGTGGCCGGCTTGACCGAGACCCGCTCGAAGAAGACCGAGAAACGCGTGCCTGGGCTGAGCAACCTGCCTCTGCTGGGAGGGCTGTTCCGCAATACCGACGAGGACCAGGCCACGAAGGAGGTCGCGGTGTTTGTCACGGCGTACCTGGCACGTGATTCGTACCAGCCGGCGGTGGCGCCGCAGAGCACGATGGAACAGAGAACTTCGGCGGTACCGGCCACGCCCGATTACACAGAGCAGCTCAGGCGCAGTCTCGCCAATCAGAACGGGTATTGAGCGGACCGCCAAGGGGCAGGTGAACTGTGCGGTTAGAACCACGATACATTCTGGCTGTGGCGGTTAGGGTTGTGCTGCTGATCCCGGCGGCTCTGGCGCTGACAGGCTGCCAGGCCCGGCCCGTCGAGTGGCCGGAGTTGGGCCAGGAACGGAGCAGCCCTGCCACCAGCACCGTCAGGAGAAGCCGCAGTGCGCTGAGGATCGAGCCCGTGGTCGGCCAGGAGGTCGCCGATCTGAGCCCCGACGACGTGGTACGCGTCGCCAAGCGGATCGGCTTCACCGACCAGCAGGTTCTCGACCTCGGGGCGGATTTGCACAATGCCTTGCTCTTGTCGGGCGCTGCGCGGGTCCTTGTTAGGGACCGGGTTGAAGCACTGCTGCGCGTCCACGGAGGCCACGTGCTGATCTCCTCGCGTACGCGAGGCAACCACGTGTACAATCTGGCTCGCGGCGGTTGGGGCGTTGGCCCCTCGCGACCGAGCCGCTAAGCGCCGACAACGCTATACATAGTCCGCATCCGGTTGACGTCCCGTTGACCGGTTTTGACGGAGGAGGGTGGTCTTGTACCACATTACCGCCGCGCATCAGTCGCGGCGGTTCTTTTTTGTCCTCGTCACGCCGCCGGCACAGCGATCCGATCGGATTTCATCGTGGCGAGAGCCGCCGCCTGTCGATTATAATCCGGTCCCAACCGTTCGGGCGGTAGACGGCGGTGTCAGGCAGACGGGGCGATGCGCGTAGGTGGCTATGGCTGGCGATGTCAAAAAACGGATTGAACAGTTACGGCGCGAAATCCGGCGGCACGACCACCTCTACTATGTTCTCAGCCAGCCCGAGATCACGGACCAGCAGTACGATGAGCTATTCTCCCAGCTCAAGGCGCTGGAGGCACAGCACCCCGACTTGGTGACCCCGGACTCACCGACGCAGCGCGTTTCCGGTCGGCCTCTGGAAGGCTTCGCAACGGTCCGGCACGCCGTGCCCATGCTGAGCATGGACAACACCTACAACGCCGACGAGCTGCGCGCCTTCGACGAGCGCGTCCGAAAGCAGTTGGACACCGCGGATTACAGTTACGTCGTCGAACCCAAGATCGACGGCTTGGCGATCAGCCTGCGCTACGAGGACGGTCGGCTCGTTACCGCCGCGACGCGCGGAGATGGCGAGGTGGGCGACGATGTCACCGCCAACGTGCGGACCATCAAGTCCGTCCCCTTGTCACTCATCGACGGCGCTCGTGTGCCGAGCGTGCTGGAAGTTCGCGGCGAGGCGTACATGCCGACCCGGTCGTTCGCCGCGCTCAACGAGGCGCGGGCCGAATCGGGCGAGCCGCCTTTCGCCAACCCGCGCAACGCCGCCGCCGGCTCGCTGAAATTGCTCGACGCTCGCATCACCGCGACGCGAAACCTGGCGTTCTTTGCCTACGCCACCGGCGCGGTCTCTCAGCCGCTGGCAGGCGATCACTTCCAGACGCTCGAACGCTTCAAGGAACTGGGCCTGCCTGTCAATCCTCACATCGAACGGGCCGGTGACATCGACGAGGTGATCGATACCTGCCTGAGTTGGAGCGAGAGGCGGACCAGGCTCGACTATCAGATCGACGGCATGGTCGTCAAGATCAACCGGTTCGACCAGCGTGACATCCTCGGCGCCACCGGCCGGGCGCCGCGTTGGTGTATCTCCTACAAATTCCCCGCCGAGCGGGCCCAGACCGTGGTCGAATCGATTGCGGTCCAGGTAGGCAAGAGCGGCATCCTTACGCCAGTAGCAAACCTCAAACCCGTCCAGCTTTCCGGTACGACCGTCAAGCGGGCCAGCCTGCACAACTTCGACGAGATGCAACGGCTCGATGTGCGCACCGGTGACACCGTGCTGATCGAGAAGGCCGGCGAGATCATCCCGCAGGTGGTCGAGGTCAAGAAAGACCTGCGACCTAAAGGTGCTCAGACTTTCCCCATCCCGAAGAAGTGCCCCATCTGCGGCTCGCACGTGACTAAGGACGAAGCGGGAGTGTACGTTCGCTGCCGCAATCCCCAATGCCAGGGTCAGTTGAAGGAGCGCCTGCGCTACTTCGCCGGGCGCGACCAGATGGACATCGAGCGCCTCGGCACATCGCTGATCGAGCAGTTGGTCGATGGCGGTCTGGTAAAGAGCTTCGCCGACCTCTATCGCCTCCAGAAGGAGGACTTGGTCGCCTTGGAGCGAATGGCCGACAAGAGCGCCCAGAACGTGCTCGACGGGATTGAGGCCAGCCGGACTAGGCCGCTGTGGCGTTTCCTCGCGGCACTGGGCATTCCCCATGTCGGTAGCCAATCTGGCCAGGTCCTTGCTGAGCATTTCGGCTCGCTGGAGGCCCTCCTGGGTGCCAGCCAGGAGCAATTGGAAGCCATCGACCAGATCGGTCCCGTCATGGCCGAGAGCATTCATACCTACCTTCACAGCACCGGCTCGCGCGCCGTCATAGACGACCTGCTCGCCGTCGGCGTTCAACCCCAGGTCGAATCGCGCCGGCGGCGCAGCGGCGCCCTGGAAGGCAAGACGGTCGTCGTAACCGGCGCGCTCGAGAACTTCACCCGGCAACAGGCCGAGCAGGCCATCAGGCAGGCGGCAGGAAAGGCCTCCGGCAGTGTCAGCAAGAAGACGAGCTTTGTCCTGGCCGGCAAGGACCCCGGCAGCAAGCTCGACAAAGCACGTGCGCTGGGAGTCGACGTGATCGACGAGAAACAGTTCATGGATATGCTTTTAAATGAGGGGAAATGACGTGAGCACTCAGGACGAGAAATTCATGCAGTCGGCGCTGAAACTGGCGGCCAAAGGGATCGGTTCGGTCGAGCCCAATCCCGCGGTCGGCGCTGTGATCGTCAAGGCCGGCCAGCTTGTCGGCAAGGGTTATCACAAAGCATTTGGAGGGCCGCACGCGGAGGTCAACGCCATTGACGATTGCCGCAAGCTGGGCGTCAAGCCCGATGGCGCCACCATGTACATTACGCTGGAACCGTGCAGCCACCAGGGCAAGACCGGTCCTTGCACAGATGCTATCATCGATGCAAGGCTTGCACGTGTTGTCGTCGCCACGCGCGACCCGTCTGCGCACGCCAACGGCAAGGGAATCGAGCGATTGCAGCAGGCCGGCATCGAGGTCGAGGTGGGCCTGTGCGAAGCCGAAGCCAGGCAGCTCAACGCTCCCTTCCTCAAATACGCTTCGACCGGCAAGTGCTGGGTTGTGCTCAAGTGGGCCCAGAGCCTCGACGGCAAGATGGCCTACGCCGAGCAAGCGCCCGAGCGGCGCTGGATCTCCAATGAGCTTAGTCGCAAAGACGCTCACAAACTGCGCCGCCGGGTCGGAGCGATTGTCGTCGGAATCAACACCATCATGAGAGATGACCCCATGCTCACGCCGCGCCCGGCCAAAGGCAGGAAGCCGATCCGTGTCGTGCTGGACAACTCTCTGCGGATCCCGCTCAAGAGCCGCCTGCTGCGCACTCCCAAGGCCAGCCCGATCCTGATCTACACGCGCGAGGCATCCGCCGGGGTCAATCCGAAGCACGCCGAGCGTATTGCCAAACGAGGAGCTGAAGTGCTCGCCTACGGCGAAACGAACGGTGCCTCCAACCTGCCGTTTCTGCTCGACGAGTTAGGCCGGCGCGGCGTCCAGCAGGTGCTGGTTGAGGGTGGCGTCCAGGTCCTGACGTCGTTCCTGAAGGCGGGCCTGGCCGACGAAGTGTGCGTCTATGTCGCGTCCAAGATCCTCGGGGCTCAAGGGGCCGTCTACATGGGCGAGCCGATGGCTGCTCTGGTCGAGGAAATCGGCTTGCGGCACGTGGAGATCAAGGTCTTTGATGATGATTTGCGCCTCACCGGTCGTCTGGTGGACTGAAAAGTGGCGCACGTAAAATACTGCCGAGCCGCGCGCGAAAATCGTTTGACCCGCGCGCGGTTTTGGCGTATACTATGGATGTCGCGGATGCATACGGAGATCAGTTGGTCTCGCAAGCACGACCCGCGGTAGAGTGCACGAAGGCGTTCCGCGACAAGGAGACGGGCCTACAACAAGTTGTACTTTGTCGCCTTCGTCTCCTTTTTTTTATGCGCGTTTGGCGTGCACCCTTGCCCCTTCATGTTTCTCACCCCAGACCATCGCGAGGCGCTTGCGTTCAGGGCGCCGATCTGCTTTCATAGTCGCGTCGGACGATGCTCGCCTCGTTTGCCGCAGCACACCGATGCGTCTCTCCCAAAGACTGGCAATACCGCGCAGGGAGGTGTCTCATGATCAGGAAAGACTTGTTTGCGGTCGCTATCGTATGTGCGGTTTTGGTTGCGGCTCCCACCGTCGCCCAGGTAGGCGACCCGCAGTGGCTGAGCCTTTTTGACGGCAAGACGCTTGATGGATGGAAGGCCAGCGAGAACGAGGGAACCTTCGAGGTCGTCGACGGCGCGATCGTGGCGCATGGACGACGCAGCCACCTGTTCTACGCCGGTCCGGTGGAGGATGCCAACTTCCACGATTTCGAGCTGAAGGTGGATGTGATGACGGAGCTGGCCTCCAATGGCGGGATCTACTTCCACACCCAGTACCAGCAGCGTGGTTGGCCTGCCCAGGGGTTCGAGGCCCAGGTCAACAACAGCTATCTCATCGACCCGCGCAAAACCGGCAGCCTTTACATGGTCCAGGACGTGTCGGACTCACCCGTCAAGGACGGTGTCTGGTTTACCGAGCATATCATCGTTCGAGGCAAAAGCGTCATCATCCGGATCGACGACAGGACGGTGGTCGATTGGACGCAGCCCGAGCCGCCGCAGCCGCCTGCGGACATGCCGGAGAGGGTCCTGGGCGACGGCACCTTCGCCCTCCAGGGTCACGATCCGATCAGCACCGTTCGCTACAAGAACATCTACGTCAAGCCGCTGCCGCCGTTGGAGTTCCCCATCGTGGACTACCACGTTCACCTCAAGGGAGGGCTCACGCTTGACGAAGCTATCGCGATCTCGAAGCAGCGAGGCGTGAAGTTCGGGATCGCGGAGAACTGCGGCCTCGGATTCCCCACGACCAACGACCAGGCCCTCGAAGCGTTTCTGCAGAAGCTGGAGGGTCGGCCCATCTATCGCGCCATGCAGGCCGAGGGCCGCGAATGGGTCAAGCTCTTCTCTACCGAGACGATCGCGAGATTCGACTACGTTTTCACCGACGCCATGACCTTCACCGACCAGCGTGGTCGGCGCACGAGGTTGTGGATTCCCGAAGAGGTCCAGGTCGATGATCCACAGGCGTTCATGGAGATGCTGGTCGACAAGATCGTGTCGATTCTCACCGACGAACCCATCGACATCTATGTCAATCCGACCTTCCTGCCCGCAGTTATCGCCGACGACTACGACGCGCTGTGGACCGACGAGCGGATGGCGAGGGTGATCGACGCGGCGGTCAAGAACCACGTTGCGATTGAGATCAATGCGCGCTACCGTATTCCGAGCGAGCGTCTCATCAGGAAGGCCAAGGCCGCCGGCGCCAAGTTCGCTTTTGGGACGAACAACGCCGGCCGCGACTTGGGCCAGCTCGCGTACAGCCGGATGATGGCGCGCCGTTGCGGCCTGACCGCCGACGACATGTTCGTGCCCAAGCCCGATGGGCAGAAGCCCGTGCAGACCAAAGGGCTGCCGCGCTGAGAGCCCAGCGATTGGCTGATGCCAGGTCAGTTGCGCCAAGGCGCGTGCGGGCACTTGTGCGTGAGCACCTGGCAGCCATCCTCAGTGATGAGGATGTCGTCCTCGACGCGAACACCCAGTTTGCCCGGCAGGTAGATGCCTGGCTCGATGGTGATGATCTGGCCTGCCTGGAGCCTGCCTTTGGCGTCCTCTTTGAGGAAGGGTATCTCGTGGATCTCCAGGCCAAAGCCGTGTCCGCTGCCGTGCCCGTAGACGGGGTAGCCGCTGTCGCGAATCACCCGGCGCGGCGCCGCATCCACATCCACCAGGCGCGCTCCGGCTTTCGCCACGGCGATGGCTGCCGCCTGGGCTTTTTCGACGACCTCCCACGCCTTGCGATACTCAGCGGTCGGCTTGCCGATGGCGACGCAGCGCGTGATGTCGCAGCAGTAGCCTCGGCAGCGAGCCCCGAAATCGATCAAGATCGTGTCGCGCTGCTTGAGCCTTCGCTGGGTCGGCTTATGGTGCGGCCGCGAGGCGTTGGCGCCGAACGCCACGATCGTCTCGAAGCCATTGGTGCAGCCGAGCTTGCGCATCTCCAGGTTGATGATGCCAGCCAATTCGTTCTCCGGGATGCCTTGCTTGAAGTAGCGAGCCGCGTTCTTCAGCGCCGTCGCGGCAATCTCCGCCGCCTCCTCAATAGCGGCCCGTTCGGTAGTGTCCTTGATGCTGCGCTGGGCTTCCAGGATGCCGGAGACCGTCTTGAGGGGACGGCCGCAGCTCTTCTTCAGGTCCCGGAAAGCGCCCAGTGATACGGATTTCTCGACGGCCACGGTCCGCACGGCTCTGAGTCTCTGCACCAGCGTTCCGGCAGCGCCGGCAATCGCGCCCTTGCGTTCGACGATGGACGTTTGGACGCATTCCTTCTGCGCTTGTTCCGTATAGCGACTGTCGGTGATCAAGTAAACCGCGCTTTTGGTGATGGCGGCCCAACTGTCCTCGCCGGCGAAGGCGGTCACATAGGTGACGTCGACGGGCTTGGTGAGAATGAGGCAGTCGATACCTTTCTTCCGCAGTTGCCGACGAATGCTCCCAACGCGCTGGCGGATGATTTCGATCTTCATGTCACGTCCTATCCAGTTTCGGATTCTTGTGGCTGGTCGACGCAGCCGTGTCTGTTAATTAGCAGGATATTGGTGAAAAGAAAAGACAATTCGCGACCCGCCCAGGGTGCATTGCACGTTTGAAGGTACCCTTTTGTCATGTCGAGCGGAGCGAAGCGCAGTCGAGGCATCTGGGTGCGCACGAGACAGCCGCGTCGTCCTCACCCAGATTCCTCCATTCCGGCCTGCCTGCGGCAGTCCTCCAGTCGAAATGACAGGCACGACCACCGGCCAGTGGAATCTAGATTGTCCAAGCTACCTACAAGCGTGCAGTGCATCCTCTCGCATTCTGGGTTCCATTTCCGGCTTGCTCGTTCTACCCACAGGCATTAGAATGGACCCTCGATTCGATAAGATTTGCTAATTCATTGGTAGACAGTCTCCTTTATGTTCTTGCCGATTCGAACGAATGTTCTGCCTCGTCGGACGCCCTATGTCAACTACGCATTGATCGTTGTCAATGTCGTTGTCTTCATGCTCGAGTTCGGTGTCGATTCGCAGACCGGCCAGCTCGGGTACCGCACGTGGGTCCGCGACTTCATGCTCATCCCGCGGGTTTCGCCCTGGTGGACGTTCGTGACCTACGCCTTTCTGCACCACGACTTCTGGCATATTTTCTTCAACATGTTCTTCCTGTACTTGTTCGGCCGCAACGTCAACGACAAGCTGGGACACTGGGGCTACCTGGTGTTCTACCTCTTTGGCGCCGTCGTCGGCGGATTAGGCCAGGCGGTACTGCACGTCTCGCCGCCGGCGCCTACGCTGGGAGCCAGCGGCGCGGTGGCGGCTGTAACGGGAGCCTATCTCGTCTTGTTCCCTCAGACGCTGCTGACCATCGTCTACTGGTTCTTCTTCATCGGGACGATCGAGGTGCCGGCGTTGTACTTCATCGCGCTGAAGATGATCCTGCTCGACAACGTGCTCTCGCGCGGACGAGGCAGCATCGCCTATGACGCACACCTGGCGGGCTACGCCTTCGGCATCGTGGTGACGATGATCCTCCTGGCCACCAGGCTGGTCGGCACGAGCAACTTCGATCTGTGGGCCATGCTCAAGCGGTGGAACCGCCGTCGGCACTACCGTGACGTGGTGGCGGGTGGGTACGATCCGTTCAGCGGCGCCGGCTCGCGCCAACCGGTCGTTGCCACAACCGTGAAGAAGACGGTCGCCCAGATGCAGAAAGAGGCTGAGGTCCGCGAGTTGCGCACCGCCATCAGTCGGCGTATCATGGAGCGCAACCTGGGCGAGGCGGCAAACCTGTACGTGGAGCTGATGAAGGTCGACAGCGAGCAGTTGTTGCCTCGCCAGTACCTGCTCGACATCGCCAACCAGTTGGCCAGCAATGATCGGCCCGCCGAAGCCGCCTGGGCCTACGAGCAGTTTCTGACCCACTATGGCACGTACGAACACGCCGAGCAGGTCGAGCTCATGGTGGGCATCCTCTACTCGCGCTATCTGCACAAACCCGACGAAGCCGTCAAGCACCTCCAGCGTGCTGCTGAACGTCTCTCCGACCCCGGCCAAGTCAGACTGTGCCGGGAAGAACTCGCCCGCCTCCAGGCTTGAGCGCGCTTCTGGCTCGGGACGCGACCTTGTCTGCCGGTTGCGTGCTGTTCACCTCCTCCGCTCCGTCCATGTCGGAAGGCCGCCATACCCGACCATCCCCATTTACGGCTGGATCGGTTTGGCCAGGGACGACCCGATGTAGACCCGATAGTCTTTGATTCTTCCGCCGTGGGAGGCATCACCCGGGCGGGGTGTATAACGGAAACCGCTGACGACCTCGGTTCTTCCCAGGTCGATGACCAGCCGATGGGGATGGCCCGGCTGAGCTTGACTCCACTCGGTGTGCCAGAAGTCGGCGGTCTGGCCATTGATGGCGTTCAGCGCCGAGCCATCCTCGCTGACCCGTTGCTCGCTGTCCACGTAGGCGATGGTCCATACCGTGTGCGGGATAGCCCTGCCGTCGGCGTCGAGCAAGTCGAGTTCCGCCACGGCGGCGAAAGGCTTGTCGTCGATCGCATTAAGTGTCTCCAAGCAGAACTGACGGCCCTCGACGCTTTCGGCGAAACGCACTTCCTGGGCCGCGGGGCCCGGCGCGAACGTGCCGGTGTGGACGGGCTGCACGCCTTCGAGCGCCAACGCAGCCTGTTGGACTTTTTTGACGAAATCGAGTTGAGGCCTGACCTGGTTCAGAATGGGCTTCTCCAATCCGGCCAGCTTGGGCTCCTGCGGGCCAAGCAGGTCCAGCACGATCACCTCGTTGCGTCCCTGCCTGAGCCACGGGCCCGGCACGTACATCGTCTGCGTCGGTCCGATGTTCCAGTACCGACCCATGCACCGCCCGTTGATCCACAGCACACCTTTGCCCCACGTGCTCACGTCCAGAAAGGTATCCGCCGGCCGGTCCACCGCGAACTCGCCCCGCCAGAAAGCTGGTCCGTTGGCTTTGCCTGTCTTCCATTTCAGGCTCGCGAGCATCGGCTGGTCCAAGGGCAGACGATACACATCCCAGGCGTCTGGCTCTATGGCGTCACCGACCGCTGTTGTGAGAACTAGGGGGCTGTGCAGCCCTTTGCGATCATGCACCTCTGGACCAAAGTTGACGTGGCCCATCGCCTCGACCAGAATGTCCAGGCGAGCCGGCGCCTGGCGCGCCGGGATTGCCACGCGGTACTGCTGCGACCGTCGGTCCATGACCCCGACGGGCGAGCCGTCCAGGAAGACCCAGGCGAAATCGCGGGCCTCCTTCGCACTGAGTTGGCCTGCGGGTCCCGCGGGCAGGGTCGTGTGGTACAGGATACAGCCGCGGCCTTGGTCGTAAGCCTCCATGTTGCGCGGCGTTTTGTCTTCCACGGGCGCGGGCAGGTTGTCGAAGATCGCAGCGGACTGGCCGAGCTCGAATCGCGCGATCGTCATCACGGGATTGGCAGCCGGCAGAACTCGGCCGCATCCGCCTGCCCCGACCACTCGAACTGCCCTTGGCTCCACTCATGGTAATTCCAGAACAAGTACGCACACACCGTGTTCAGGCCCATGGCCTTGCACAGCTTGAGCCGATGTTGCCAGTACTCCCTCGGCACGCGGGCGAAGTGAATCTCGCCGCAACGGATCTGCAACCGCTGCCCATCCAGCAGGAAGTCCCGCTCGCCAATCGTGAAGCGGTGCATCACCTGTCCTCGTGCCGCAGCCCAGGGCATGATAGCCCCTACGATCACCAACAACACGAGACTCCGGCGCCACTGTCCAATGCGTTCCACCTGCATGCCAGCTCCTTTGCTCTGCTTCCTCCAGCCACGTCTCCGGATCCGGCCCAAGCCGAACCTGCTTTTGGCATTATACTGATGGCCCTGGCACCGGCAATCCCTTGTCGCGGCCTCGATGCTTGGGAGGGTCATCCGGATGACTTGGGGGTTGACAAGGCAAGAGCGAGCCGATAAGTTGGCCCACGAAGGATCGCCCCATCCAGCGGGCAGTTCCTAAGGCAGCGACGGGAACGTCTTGAATAGGAGGCAAACAGATGCAAGCTCGCATGAAATCTACCAGACGTGCGACGTACATAGCGTTTCGGAGGTGTCTACTGGTGACGTTGGTTGTCATCGCAGTGTCGAGCGCCGGCCGGCCGGTTTGGGCCCAGCCCGACGTGAATGTGCCGGGCACGGGGATGCAAGGAACGCAACCGACCCCGGCGATGGCAGCAGGTTTCGTGGGCGAGATCACCGGTAACGATGTGTTCATTCGCTCGGGTCCGGCCACGAACTACTACCAGTGCGGAAAGCTCTACAAGGGCGACACCGTGCAGGTGGTCCAGACCCAGGATGGCTGGTCCTGCATTGTGCCGCCGCCAGGGTGCTTCTCCTGGATCGCGATGCAATACGTGAGTATCAATCTGTCCAACCCGACGATGGGTATCGTCACCGGCGACAACGTCGGTGTATACGCCGGCTCCGACTTCGTCCAGCCGATGTATTCGAGCAGCAAACAAGTTACCCTCAAGCGCGGTCAGACCGTCCGGCTGCTCAATGAAGAGAAGGATGAGTACTACAAGATCGCGCCGCCGCAGGGGGCCTATCTCTGGGTGAGCAGCCAGTATGTCGAGCCGGCGCAGTCTGCCCAGGAGCCGACACCGGTCGAGGTCGAGCCCGCCCAGGGCACGTCCGCTCCGACGCCGGGGACGAGCACGTCGCCTGCGAGCGAGTCGGAATTGCTCGATGCCTACTACGCGCTAAGCAAGCTCGTGAAGGAAGAACAACAGAAGCCCACCGCAGATCAGAACTACGCTCCGATCAAGGAGCAGCTTGCCAAGCTGGCAGCCAACCAGGCGGCAGGACGCGCCGCGCGCTACGCCGAATTCACGCTTGCGCAGGTGGAGCGGTACGAGTTGGCCGGCATCGTAGCCAAGGAGATCGCGCTGCAGAAGAAAGAGCTGGCGAACATCACCGACAAGATCGACGAGGCGCGAGCAGCGCGGCTGGCCCAGATCGAGAACATGGGGCGGTTTGCGGTCATCGGGAAGCTCGAGAGTTCGAGCCTGTACGCCTCGACGACGCCCGCAGGCCAGGCCCAACGGTATCGCATCCTTGATGGTTCGGACAAGACGATTTGCTACGTGTCGCCAACGGGTCCGGCGGTGGGCAAGGATGTGAGCAAACTGATCGGTAAGAAGGTCGGGTTGGTGGGCGATATTCGGCCGCATCCGGCCACCGGTCGAGCTTTCGTCGAATTCACAGACATCGTGCCGCTCGAGGAATAGACGTGCGAGATGGCGCCTGGTCTTGTTCCGGGTCCGCAAAGTCCACAAAAAGAAGAAGTCGCGCCGGTTATGACGCGACTTCTTTTCGTTTGCACGTCCGATGTGTCGGGCGCCGGTGTGTGTGTCGAGCCGGCTCTAACCCCTGGAGCGGCGTTCTGACCCTGGGACCGCGGCGACGTCGTCCGGCGGAGCGACAACCTCGCCGGTCTCGAAGTCTTCCGCGGTCGGCTTCAGCGTCAGACTGTAGTAGGGAGACTCCTCGACTTCCATGATGTCGCGCCAGCGGACCAGCTTGCCGGTATAGGCGGAGATGCGGCCCATGATGGCCGTCAACGTCGAGGTTGCGACATTCTCGGCCTCGTTGATCGGTTTCTCGTCCATGATGCTCCGGAGCAGATCAACGTGCTCCTGGACGTACGGACCGCGGTTGGGGAAATCAGGAACGCTGATTTCCTTGCTGGTCTTGAGACCGCCGTCTCCCCAGGTCTCGCCTTCGGTCCCCTTGAAGAATTCGCGGACATCTCCGTCACAGCCGTTGATTTGACGGCACATGCTGTGAATGCGGCAGCCGTCGCCGTAGTCGAAGTCGATGCTGAAGAAGTCAAACTGGTTGCCGGTCCTGCGTCGGGCCCGACCGCCGAAGCCCAGCGCCGAGGACGGTGTGCGGCCGAGGTACCAGTTGGCGACGTCGATGTTGTGGACGTGCTGCTCGACGATATGATCGCCCGACATTTCGGTGAAGCTGACCCAGTTGCGGACCATGTAGTCCGCGTCACTCTCGTCGGGCCTGCGCGTCTGGTACCAGAGGGCGCCGCCGCACCACCAGACGGCGCCGCCGGCGATGCTGCCGATAGCGCCCTGAGCCACCTGATGGTGGATGCGCAGGTAGCTTCCCTGGTGGCGTCGTTGCGTGCCGGCGACGATAGCCAATCCCTTCTGCTTGGCCAACCGGCCTGCCTCAATGACCTTACGGCCACCGGGCGGATCGACCGCTACCGGTTTCTCCATGAAGACGTGCTTGCCGGCCTGGACGGCTGCCATGAGATGGACCGGACGGAAGTTGGGCGAGGTCGCCATGAGCACGACCTCGGGGTTGGCCTCCAGCACCCTCTTGTAGCCCTCGGCTCCTCCAAAGCAGCGTGAGGCCGGGACACCATACCTTTGCCCCGTGTCCTCGGCTTTGCCCTTGAACCAGTCGGCGGTCGCGACCACCTCGAGTTCGACCCCGAGGACTTTGGCGGCTTCGTGGCAGTCCCCCAAGGCGCCGTTGCCTCGGCCGCCGCAGCCGATCAGGGCGACGCGGAACTTCCTCGGCGCCGAGCCGGCAAAAACGACGCCCTGGCCGGCCAGGGCGGCGGCCATGCCCGCGGCCGACGTCTTGAGAAACCCTCGACGTGAGAGGCTGTCGAATGGATTGCTTGGCTTTTGGTTCATACGTGGTTCCTTTCTGCTGAACTTATGACCGATGCTTTTCTGTTTGCGGCCCTGTCGTCGGTGTCAGACCTCGAAATCGTCGCAAGCCCGGTAGGCGTCGATCAGGGCCTGTTCACCCTCCCGGCCGCGTCGGCTCGTGCCATGTTCCATGCACAGCACGCCGTCGTACCCTTTGCGGTGGACGTGGCGGAAGATATTCTTGAAGTTGATCTCGCCGGTGCCGGGCTCGCGTCGTCCCGGGTTGTCGCCCAGGTGGAATGCGCCGATCTCGCTCCAGCACCGGTCGATGTTCGGAATCAGGTTGCCTTCCGTGATCTGCTGATGGTATAGGTCGTCAACGATCTTGCAGCAGGGATTGTTGACCGCCTTGCAGATCTGGTAGGCCTGAGGCATCTTCGTCAGGAATAATCCCGGATGGTCGTGCCTGTTTAGTGGTTCGAGCACGAGCACCAGGCCCGCCGGCTCGACCACTTCGACAAAACGCCGCAGGTTGTCCACGACGTTGGCCGTCTGATAGTCCCATTCGAGTCTTTCGTCGAATCGGCCAGGAACGATCAGCGCCCACTTGACGCCGGTGCGCTTGGCGACCTCGACGCCTTCCTTCATCCTGCCGAGCAGCATGTCCCGCGCTTCCTGGTCCGACGTCACCATCGTTCTGGCGCCGAAGTCCGCGTAGAGGACGAACGGTCCGAGGGTCATGTTCAGTCGAGCCATCTCCGCGCCGATCTTCTCCTGCACGTCGGCCGGCTTGTCCATCAGGCCGTTGTCGAACATCGCGGAGAAGCCCTGGTCGGCGATATACCTGATCTGGTCGATCGGGTCGTTGCCGGCGCTGGCGCGAAAGGCACTCAGGCTCGGTGCGTATTTGAGCTTGAACTTCTTGGCGGATTCAGCAGCCCTCGCCTTGGGTGCAACGGCTGAAGCTGCGAACGCGGCCGCTGCGGCGGTGCCGATGAAGGCCCGCCGGGATAGAGAATGCTGATCGTCGTGACAAGTCTCTTGTGGCCTTTTCATCTGGGGCCTCCTATTTCTTCAACGCGGTCCACTTCTTGGCGCTCTTGCTGCTGGCGACCACGGTTTCGATGAAGAGCATGCCGCGAACGCCTTCGTCGACGCCAGGGAAGTCGAGTGCCAGCGCCTCGGCCTTCTTGCCCTCAATCGCGCATTTGACGGTTTCCGCGAAGTTGGCGTAGTTGTTGGCAAAGGCCTCGAAGAAAGCCTCCGGATGGCCCGACGGCAGGCGCGTGTTCCGTGCGGCGGCTTTGCTGTAGGCCGCGACGTAGTCGTTGCCGCGCTTCCAGACCTCCTCCGGCTTGCTGGGCCGACGGACGTACAGGTAGTTGGGATGCTCTTGATGCCATTCGAGACTGGCCTTCTCGCCGTGGACCCAGATGGCCAGATTGTTCTCTTCGCCGTGGGATATCTGGCTGGCGTGCAACACGCCTTTGGCGCCGCTGTCGAACTTGAGCAGGCAGTTGCAGTCATCATCCAGCAAGCGGCCGGGCACGAACGAGGTCAGCTCGGCGCAGATGTGCGTGATCTTCAACCCGGTGATGTACTCCGCCAGATTGGCCGCGTGCGTGCCGATATCGCCGACGCAACCGCCGGCGCCGCTCTGCTTCGGGTCGGTGCGCCAACTGGCCTGCATCTGCCCGGTCTTCTCCAGCGCGGTGGCCAGCCAGCCCTGGGGGTACTGGACCACGACCTTGCGAATCTTGCCGACATCGTTCTTCGTGACCATGTCCTTGGCCAGCTTGACCATCGGGTAGCCGGTATAGTTGTGCATGAGACCGAACACGAGCTTGCTCTTCTTGACCAGCTTCTGCAGTTCTTTGGCCTGTTGGCTGGTGAGGGTCATGGGCTTCTCACACATGACGTGGAAACCGGCCTTGAGGAAGTCGCGCGCGATGGGGAAATGCCAGTTGTTGGGGGTTGTGATCGCGACGAAATCAATGCGCTCGCCCGGAGGCAGTGCCGCCTCGGCCGCGATCATCTCCTCGTAGTCGCCATAGACGCGTTTCGGGTCGAGGTAGAGTTCCTTGCCGGTCGCCTTGGACTTCTTTGGATCGATGTCGAACGCTCCGGCGACCAGTTCGATCTGGCCGTCCATGCGTGCGGCCTTGCGGTGCACCTCACCGATGAACGCGCCGGGCCCGCCGCCGACCATCCCCATTTTCAACTTCCGGTTGACTGCCATACCTACTCCTTTCGATTCAACTTCTGCCGTGGACGGAGGTTGTCAGGTGTTCTGCTGTGCACAAGCTACCTGCCTAAAACGTGGCGTTTCTTGCACGAAATCCCTTGTCGATTATAGGGATCAGTATTGGCAACACAACCGCAAAGGCGGCCTCCAAGCGGGCGACCCGGCCCGTGAACTGCACCAATATACTTGCCGTGGCACCGGCCCGCAAGGCTCGAACTGGACGAAATGGGCAGCGCGCCCTCTTAGTTGCGACCGGGGACTTCCGGTTGACAAGGCGAGCCTGTGCCTGTAAGACCTCCCATACGCCGTCGCGACGGACTCAATCGGGACCCCTCCAGGTCATGGTGACGAGGCAGCATGCAGACAGACATCCGCACAGACTCTGTAGATTTGTACTTCATCCCGGTCGAGACGCGCATTCCCCTCAAGTTCGGGCCGGAGACCTTGACATCCGTCATCTGCGCCCGCGCCGCCGTGACGGTCTCGGATCGCCAGGGCCGGCGCGCGCAGGGGTGGGGCGAGACGCCGCTGAGCGTGCAGTGGGTCTGGCCCAGCGCCCTGAGCTACCAGGAGCGTTGCGACGCGATGCGGCGCTTTTGCATGATGCTCGCGCAAGCCTGGGCTGGCTTCCCGGAGGCGGGTCACCCAATGGAATTGGGCCATCGGTTCATCGAGTCGGTCCTGGGTGACCTGCTCGACGAGTTGAATGCGGAGCGGGGCGCCGGCGCTGAGCCGATGCCCTGGCTGGCGGCGCTGGTTTGCTGCTCGGCTTTCGACCTCGCGCTGCACGATGCCTTTGGCTGTCTCGTCGAGCGAGACGTGTACACGACCTACAACGCTGAGTTCATGAACGCCGACCTGAGTCACTACCTTGAGCCGGCCGACGGCA
Source organism: Sedimentisphaerales bacterium (assembly GCA_016927855.1). Classification (GTDB taxonomy): domain Bacteria; phylum Planctomycetota; class Phycisphaerae; order Sedimentisphaerales; family Anaerobacaceae; genus JAFGLV01. The sequence continues at coordinate 21,475 of JAFGLV010000045.1, read as the reverse complement.
GCGGCGTCTCTTTTGCCGGCCGGTATCCTGGCGACTTCCTGACCTTCCCGCCTGCCCGGCGTTTACGCGCCTGGCATCTCGTCGGAGGCAAGGACCTGCTCGATGTCTCCGAATTGACCGGCGACGAGCCCGACGACGGCTATCCGGTGCTCCTGGCCGACTGGATTCGCCGCGATGGGCTCACGTGTCTAAAGGTCAAGCTGCGCGGCAACGACGCGACCTGGGATTTCGACCGGCTGGTCAAGGTCGGCCAGATCGGCCTCGACCACGGCGTCGTCTGGCTGACCAGTGACTTCAATTGCACCGTGACCGAGCCCGACTACGTCAACGCAATCCTGGACAAGCTGATGCGCGAGCATCCGCGCGTCTACCAGATGATTCTATACGTCGAGCAGCCTTTCCCGTACGATCTGGAGGCCAACCAGATCGACGTACACAGCGTCTCGGCGCGCAAGCCGCTGTTCATGGACGAGAGCGCGCATGATTGGCGCCTGGTGTGCCTGGGTCGCCAATTGGGCTGGACCGGAGTGGCGTTGAAGACCTGCAAAACTCAGACCGGCGCTTTGCTGAGCTTGTGCTGGGCGAAGGCGCATGGCATGACGTTGATGGTCCAGGACCTGACCAACCCCATGCTGGCTCAAATCCCCCACTGTCTCCTGGCAGCACATGCTGGTACGATCATGGGGGTCGAGACGAACGCGATGCAGTTCTACCCGGCCGCGTCGGCACCGGAAGAGGTGGTCCATCCGGGACTCTACCGCCGTCGTGACGGCCAGGTGGACCTGTCATCCGTGACCGGCCCCGGATTTGGCTATCGGCTCGGTGAGATCGCGCGACGACTGCCTGAAAAGGACGCGTCGTTCTGCAAGTGAGCCCTCTTCTGCCCGAAATTGAGTGGCTGACCACACGCTGCAATTGTCGTTGTCACTCTGCGGAAGGGCCTGCGGCTGGATCGGTCTTCTTGCGCGGGCGTTGGCCCGGCCCTGACGTTTCTCGGCATCGGCCTGACGACCGGCACGCGCACCGAGATCATGGCGCTGCTCTGGGGCAGTATCCTGTTCGTACGCACACAGAGCGTGGTGACGATCACCGTTGCGGCCCTGGTGTTCGCTGCGTTCGCTCTCGCTTTCAACAAGGAGCTGAAGGTCCTGCTATTTAGCCGCACGATCGCCTCCGCCACCGGAGTCCACGAGACCTTTGTCTACGCGTTATTCCTGGCCCTGTGCGGCGTCATCCTGGCGGTCAATCTCCCGCTCGTCGGCGGCCTGATGATCTTCAGCCTCATCACCAACCCCGCCGCGGCCGCCCACCGAATCTGCCGCGGCCACCGCGCGGTTGTGGTCACCTCCACTCTGTTCGGCACCCTCAGTGCCGTCGGTGGCTTCCTGTTCTCCTATCGCTACGACTTGCCGACCGGCGCCTGCATCATCCTCGCCAGCACCACCATCTTCGCCCTAGCCGCCGCCTACCGCTTCCTCACCGCCGTCGCTGACTGAACGCGGCCATCTTCCCTGGCAGAAGGAGTTCCTGGCTGGCATATCCGGTTTGTTCTCGTTGCTTGCTTGTGATATACTGCATCTCCGGCAAACGTGAAACATGGCGTCGCAAGTTGATTGTGGAGATACGCGATGAATGGCCACATAACCGTCGATCCTCGCATCTGCAATGGAAAGCCTGTCGTCTCCGGCACCCGCATTCCCGTCACCGTCATCCTGGATCAGCTCGCCGAAACCGGGTTCGTGAAGGAAGTAGTGCATCGCTATCCGGAACTCTCGCCCGAACAGGTCACGGCTGCTCTGCAGTACTGCCACTCCGTGATTGACCACACCGAACTCGAACCGGAGGAGGTGTGCTGAACAGCGCGTAGTCTCCCAGCGGGTGTACTACATCGCTTCCTTCTGGCAGGAACGCTATGTTTGGAGTCTATCCAACCACGCCCTATTCCATGCGATACGGTATCGCCCAACAGTCTCAATGGTAGAGCCGGCGATGTCAGGTGCTTTGATTCGGGGGATGGATTGTATCTGAACAGTGCCGACAAGGTCTGAATCAAGTCCGTACAATTGGCGGCATCGGCGGTCGTGTTCAAAAACACCGACACGGGCGTAGCCTACGGGCAGATACTTGGCAATGTTGTGCCATTTGAGATTCTTGCGTCCCAGTCTCTTCGTAGCTCTGATAATTCTCTTGCGTGCCTGCCTCACAGCCTCTTTAGGGTTGCGCTCGCCGGTGACGTCAACAACTACACAACCGTTCACGACTGTGCGCCAACCGTTGCGGTGTATCTCTGCTCGGCGAGCGGTGACTCGAATCCTCTGGAGGGTCCTTTGCATATCATCCCAGGCCAAGGGCATGTGCAGGCGAAAACTCATCAGAAGGGTCTCCAGTCTGCAGAGGAGTCTGGGCAATGCTATTTTGGGTTTGTAGAAAACGAAATTGCTCTCAACCACATTTGCATAGTCTCCCAGGGACCGAGGCCCGCTACTCATGCGAATATCTCTGAGCTTCCGGCCGTCAAGTGCCGCAAAGCCTGGCCAACCAGTAGGCGAGCGGAGGGAGATCATGTAGCGATCAAAGCCGGGGGCAAAGTGCTCTGCCAGAATCCCCGAATAGAGAATCATGTATTGAATCTTGTGGATATCGCCTGAGCCGGGACGAGCATATACTACCAATTGTGACTTGCCTGCCAGTTCGGAGACGAGGCAGCCTTCAACATGCCACCAAGGGGTTTCTGTGTCCGCCTGTAGTTCCTCCAGCATGACTTGCCGCGGTACCTCAATCCCATCGCGAAGATGTAGGCGATAGAACATCTTCAGAGACAGCGCGCAGCCCTGGCATGTGTCCATCAGACCGTCCACCATCTCCATGACGGTCCGGTTGGAATGTATCCGACTGCTGCCATCCCTATCAGCGTAGACAACCTCCTTCTGCCGGTATGTGACACGTCCGTGAGCGATATTGTTACGCACGATGCTGTCACAGTGGGCTACCAAAAGTGAACACGATGCGCGTTTCATCTCCTCGATACAGGCAGAGAGCTTCCAGAGGTCAGTAGCTGATTTGTTTCTTTCGAGGCGAAGACAGACGGCAAGAGGGTAGATGAGTCGATGAAGCACCCCCTCAGCCAGCTTCAAGTATGCCGGATGCAGCCTTCGATCACAGAGTCGCATGAATGCGTACTCTTCGTCTTCCATCGGCGCGTCATGCCAATCTTCCCGTCCGACCTCATTTAGCGTGAGTATGGCCCTGTCGATATCATCTGCGTTTTCGTTCAGCACTTTGATAAGTCGTGCCGGATTGACGGTGAACTCTCTGTCGATGAGGTCGCCGTATGCGTTTCGGGATTCCTGTGAGTAGAATCGTTCCGGTATTCCATCGAGGTATTTCACCAAAGCCAGGTAGGCGTCATGTCCGCAGGAGGAGAGCTCGGGGAAGTTCTGTAGGACTCGTCTGCGACGCCGTTCGTTGATCTCACTCGTTAGTGGAGCCCGCCACACTTCTCGTATTTTAGTGAGTCCCGTGTCCACAGCGCAGCCTCGCAGGGTATGCATCGCACGTCGTTTCTTCGATCCTCTTGCCTATCTCGATCATTTCGGTGATGTCAACGAAATGATCCTTGATGCGGTGGCCGCTGTTGAAACAGGCTGTTTTGCCCTTCTTCACCACCTGCTCGAAGTTGCGGTAATCCGAGTATCCGAGCACCTGGGCGAAGTCACGGCTTGACCAGTACTCGGCGCCGTCCGCATTGGTACGCCGGATGAACCTAACGGGAGAAATGCTATGTAATCCCGGCAGCCATTCGACCTCACTCATGGTGGCCTCCTATCTGAATCGTCATTGTAGGCAAATGACACGCCAAGGGCAAGCGTCAAGCGCCTCTGCGTGCCCGAATCGGTCACAAGGGCCGTGAATTTCCTTGCGGTGGGGTGAGGGAGTCTCTACAATCGAGCAGTCGGGGGGCGACAACGAAGACAAGGAGCCAGATGCTGGCGAGGCTGCACAGTGTGACCCTCGAAGGGATCGAGGGGGTTCTCTGCGAGGTAGAGGTGGACGTCGCGCGGCGGGGATTCGAGAAGCCGATCATCGTCGGGCTGCCCGACGCGGCGGTCAAGGAGAGCGCCGAGCGGGTCCGCAGCGCCATCTGCAATTGTGGCTACGCCTACCCCAAGACCCAGTCGATCGTCAATCTCGCGCCCGCCGATGTGAAGAAGGCCGGACCGGCGTTCGATCTGCCCATCGCGCTGGGCATGCTCATCGGCGAAGGCGTGCTCACGGCGCCGGCGATCAAGGACTATGTCATCGTGGGTGAGCTGGCGCTCGATGGGCGCGTGCGGCCTGTCAACGGCGTCTTGAGTATGGCGATGACGGCCGCGGCCCATGGTTTCCCTCGGATGATCGTCCCGCTGGAGAACGCCCAGGAGGCGGGCGTCGTGCAGGATATCGAGGTCTTCGGGGTCGGCTCGCTCGCGCAGGCAGCAGGTTTCCTGCAAGAGCAGCTTCCGCTCGATCCCACCGTCACCGACATTGACCAACTGTTCAGCGTCGCATCGCACTACCAGGTCGATTTTGCCGATGTAAAGGGTCAGGAAAGCGTCAAAAGGGCGCTGACGGTCGCGGCGGCCGGAGCCCACAATATCATGATGATTGGGCCACCTGGTGCCGGCAAGACCATGCTGGCCCAGCGGCTGGCGACAATCCTGCCGGCGCTGAGCCTGGGCGAGTCACTCGAAACGACGCGCATTTACTCGGCGGTCGGTCTGCTGGACAAAGATCAGGCGCTGCTGGCGACACGGCCCGTCCGTGCACCGCACCACTCCGCCAGCGGTCCGGCGCTGATCGGCGGCGGCTCGTCCCCCCGTCCCGGCGAACTGTCCCTGGCCCACTACGGGATCCTGTTTCTCGACGAGTTCGTCGAGTTTCCGCGTCACGTGCTGGAGATGATTCGCCAGCCGCTGGAAGATGGTTTCGTCATCGTCTCACGCGCGAAGAAGACCATCCAGTTTCCCGCCCAGTTCATGCTGGTCGCGGCGATGAACCCCTGTCCCTGCGGCTACTTTGGTAGTACGCTGCGGGCCTGCAAGTGCACGCCCACCCAGATCGCGCGGTACCTGGCGAAGGTTTCCGGGCCTTTGGTGGATCGCATCGACATCCACATCGACGTGCCGGCGGTGGCGTTCGGCAAGCTGCGGTCGAGAGCGCGGCAGATCGACTCCGATACGCTGCGGGGCGAGGTCATGGCCGCCCGCGAGATCCAGATGCGGCGTTTCGGCGACGGACGCGCCATGACCAACGCGCACATGACTCACCGCCAGCTCGAACGGTTCTGCAAGCTCGACGCCGGCGGCGAGATGCTGCTGAAAGAGGCGATGATCGAGTTGGGCCTGAGCGCCCGCGCGCATGATAAGATCTGCAAGGTCGCGCGGACGATTGCAGACCTCGACGGTGCCGCCGACATCCGCTCGGAGCACGTGGCTGAAGCCATCGGTTATCGGAAGCTGGATCGCAAGCTCTGATCGCGGCGGTTGCCGGCAGGAGATCGTCTCTTGCCGGCGTTACTGTGCGACAGTGGCGGTATTATCAGGCCATGGGGGAGGGGTCGAGAAAGCGGCTGATTTTGTTTAACCCGTTCCATCTGCGCGCCGATATACCGGTGAACGCCGTGAAACGTCGTCATGCTAAAGGAGATGGAACATGGGGATTCAGAACTGGTCCGAAGACATTATTCTGGTGGATCTGCCGCCGGAGCCCGAGCTCGGCGATGAGCTCAAGACCGCCACCGAATTGGTCCGCGACCGAGGCGATTGCGAAATGGTCATCGACTTCTCGAACGTCGACATCATCACCTCCTCGAGCCTTTCGAAGCTGTTGAAGCTGCGAAAACTCGTGGGCGATTGCGGCCACCGGCTCGTCTTTTGCAGCGTCGCACCGGCGACCAAGGGTATTTTTACGATTACCGGGCTTGACGGCATCTTCGAAATCGTGGACGATAAGTTCGTCGCGCTGGCAGGCTTGCAGATGGTCGGCTAGCCGGCCGACGGGCCGTTGAACCTTGCCGGGGGGGCAGGGGCAAGCCGGCGGTCGTCACCGTCGATCAGGACAAGGGCTCAGCTTGTGGAGTGGGTCACGAAGATCGCTCGCAGGAGCGATACTCGTCATCTGCTCGCGGCACGTCCGAAGGTAACTCTGTAGCGCTTTGCGTCTGTCTACGAGGCGCGAGGCGGTGTGACGTCGAATGGACGAAGACACTCTGCACCAGGTAGAGCAGATTCTGGGACACCGATTCTGCGACCGTGCCTTGCTGGCCAAGGCCTTCACGCACTCGTCGGCGGTGGACAATCGCCTGCAAAGCAACGAGCGGCTCGAATTCCTCGGCGACGCGATTCTCTCGATCGTCATCTGTCAGCGGCTGTTCGAGATGTTCCGCAACTACGCGGAAGGCGAACTGACGAAGATGAAGAGCATGCTGGTCTCACGCGGGACGTGTGCGAAGGTGGCGCGTCATCTGGGCCTGCCGAAATTCATGACGGTGGGCAAAGGGATGATCTCCAACAAAGCGCTGCCGTCCTCGTTGGCGGCCGGACTGCTGGAGGCGATCATCGCGGCTCTCTACATCGACAGCGGTTTCGACACGGCGCGTGATTTCATCCTCCAGAACTTCTCCGACCTGATCGACCAGATCGATTCCGAGGAAGCGCACGGCAACTTCAAGTCTCTCCTGCAACAGTACGCCCAGGAGCAGTTCTGCCTGGCGCCGGTCTACGTGCTGCTCGACGAAAAGGGGCCCGATCACAACAAGTGCTTCGAGTCGGAAGTGGTGATCGACCAGCGGCATTTCCCCAGCGCCTGGGGCGCGAACAAGAAGGAAGCGGAGCAGAAGGCTGCCTACAATGCCCTCGTGGAGATGGGGGTGCTGCGCAAGGCGACGGAAGAGGTCACCGGCTAGAAGCTGGGTCCGCCCAGAAGGCGAGGCAGTTGCTCGGTGACCAGCCATGCCACGGCCTGGATGATGAGCGCAGCGGCGATGATGAACACCATGATGGACCCGAACAGGACCGCCGACTCTCTGAGGAAGGCCTTCCAGCGGATCGTGTAGACCTTGGTGGCTTTGTAGACGATTGCGATGGATGCCACGAGAGGCACCAGCCACAGCATCGACGAGGCGGTGGTGTCGATCTGAATCGGCGTCGTGAAGCTGCCCAGCAGGCCCCAGAGCTCTGACGTCATCCTAAGCACGCGCCTTCTCCACGCCCCGCAAGTGCGCCAGATAGATAGCGTTGACGATGCACAGCAGGTTCAGCAGCCCCGCGATGCTCGTGTAGATCTGGCCGATTTCGTTGGGCCGTCCGTAGACGGGATAGTTGCCGGCGGTGCTGATGCGCGCCAGCAGTGCCACGGCCGGGGTGTTCATCAGTTGGGCCGCGTACCACGGCTTGGCGCCCACCGGATCGATCACACCCACCGAGCCGACGTAGAGTCCGACCAGGAACGTCAGCAGGACCGCCACGCAGATGACGATAGCCTGCCGGCGCTTGTCCAACAGGAAGTGGCCGGCACCGGGGACCAACCAGGCCAGCGCGCCGACAACGATCAGGTACAGAGCGTGGTTGTCCTTCCACGAGTCGGGCATCAAAACGCGTCCTCTATCGGTGGTGGCGGCGTGTCATCCTCGACCGGCACCACGCTCTCTTCGATGAAATCGAACTGCATCCGCTCCAGGATATTCTTCGGCATGAAGTGCACAATCGCGAGCGTCTGCGCGTCGGTGTATTGATCGCGACGCAGCAGCATTCCCTTCATCTGTTGGAAGCGCTCCTGCGTGAGCCGCTGGATATTGATGCTCTTGAGGCAGTAGACACTCAGGTCCGGCCGGTATTCCAGGACGACCGGAGACTCAGGCAGCGAGTCGGCGCCCGGCGGGACCAGGGCGTAGAGCCGGTTGATGAACCGCCGCTGGTTTGACAGTGATTCGACGAAGCTGGCGGCCGACGGATTGTTGGCCGTCTGGGCCCTGATCGCGGACAACTGCTCGCTGGCGATGGGTTGCAGGCCGACCAGGCGGTCTACGCTGAAGACGTTCGGATCGTTCGGGTCGTCCTTGACCCGCTCGCCATGAAGCTCGTTGAACTCGTTGACCGCCTGCTCCCACCCGTCCTGGACCGCCAGGGCGGCAAACTCCGCGGCTCTGGTCTTGGTCTTGTCCCACACGGCCAGCTTCCGCACGTCCTCGGTTACGTTCTTCCTGACCGAGTAGAGGTCATCGGCCTCGTCGGGGGTTTCGCCCAGGCCGAGAGTCTTGGTGCTGAAGGTCATGTCGAGGCTGTCGGGCACGCCAGACGGCCTGGCATCGACAACGCGTACGAGCGCCATGATTCTGCCCGACATGTCCCTGGCTGCGGCGGCGGCCGGGTCGCGGGCCGGTCCGATGCTCCGGTACATCTCGGCGCTCGGCCCCGACAGCAACGTCACGGCGTCGTCGCCCAGCGCCTCCACGGAAAACAGCATCTGGCTGAGCCGGATCGGGCTGTACCCATAGTCGGTCAGTGCGAGCCGTCCCAGGTGCTCATCCTGTTGGATGTCGGCGGCGCTGAGCAGGCCGGTACGGCCGCTGTAGATAGCCAGGCCGTACTTCTGACCGAGGTCCTGAGCGATCTTCGCATAATCACCAGCGGTCTTGGCCAACTCCTCGAGCGAAGGCTTGTCTTCCTCCGCGCCGCCGGGCGCCAGCTTGGCGTCGGCCAGGCCTCTGGCGTCGAGCAGAATCTGCTCGGCCCGGCTGGTCACCCGCTCACGCAACAGGCGGGTGCGGATGCTCTCAGCCACCTCAGGGTACCTGCGCACTTGTGCGACGGTTTCCCCTTCGGGCTTGTTTGGATCGACCGGTACCTGCTGCGTGTACAGGACGTCGCGGTTGTCACGGTAGAAGGTCTCCATCTCCTGGGCGGTCGGTGCCTTGACGACGGATGAGACATCCTCGAGCTTCAGCGCGATGTAGTCCACTTGGACGCGCGGCCGCAGCTTGTAGCCGAAGCCGAACGGATTCGCGTCGCTGACCTGGCCTGGGAAGGAGTCCTTGTACTTGTCGAATTGCGTCTGCAACTCCTCCATGGACGGCGTCGCGTTGGCGTCCGCGAACGTCTCGGCGTCGATTTGCACGTATTCGATGTCCATCGTCTCGCCCTCGACGGCAGCCAGGTAGCGCGTTTGCGCCGTCGTGACGCTGTCCAGGGAGCAGATGGCCGCGGCGTACTCCAGGACCGCCACCAGCCGGCCGAAGGTCGCCAGGATGGTCCTCTCGGGCACCCCGAAGCGGTTGACCTGGGCCCTCATCACGGTAGCGTAGCTCTGATTCTCGAACAGGCGCGGGATCAGTTGGCCCATCAGCTCGCCCATCTCTTCGATGGAGCGATGGAAGCCTGCCGCTTCCGCCTCGTTGCGCAGCAGCAGCCAGTAGATGTCGCCAGGCACGGTGCGCACGCGCATCTGCTCTAGCTGAGCGTCGCTGATGCGGTAGCGATTCTGTTGGATCGTCTGGCGGATGAGCTCCATGATCGACCCCGAGCCCTGGCTTTGGGTAAACAACAATTGGTGCAGCAGCAGGCCACGCAAGTCCTGCGATTGGAGCACGCGGTCCAGACGCAGGCTCTGGAGGATCTCCAGCTCCTGGCGCGCCTCCAGACGGTCGGCAGGCGTGATCTTCTTCCGCGGTTCGCCATAACGAGCCACGGTCTTGTTCAATCCCCCACTGCCGCGCAGAAGATAACTCAGCGATGAGCCGCCGATAAAGCCAACCATCAGGACGATGACCACCACGGCCATCAGTTTCGTGTTGTTCTTCCTGAACCACTTGACTAAGTTCATATCGATTCGGTCCCGGTACGTATTTGCGATTTACAGCCTACGGTCTATGACCTATCATCCGCGCTGGGCGGAATTAAGTGCCTCCAACAGAATGATCTGTCGCGCTACGAACGTTGTAGGGGCAACCCCCTGTGGTTGCCCTGGGCAGGCACGGGGGCCTGCCCCTACCTATCTACCGGTCATTCTGTTAGGCGCTCTAAGTGCCTTTACGGCTTGCTGGCCGACGGGCAACAGAAAAAACTACATGGTAAAGAAAAGCGAGCGAATTGTAAATGGTAAATCACAAATCCACAGCGGCTTTCTCCCATGCCTGTCGGGTTCTGCCCGGCGGGGTCAATTCCCCCGTGCGGGCGTTCGGCGGTGTGGACATCGAGCCGCTTTTCATCGAGTCGGCGCAGGGCAGCCGCATCCGTGATATCGACGGCAACGAGTTCATCGACTACGTGGGCTCGTGGGGCCCGATGATCCTGGGTCATGCCCACCCGGCCGTGCTCGACGCAATCCACCGGGCCGTCGACAAAGGGACCTCCTTCGGAGCGCCGACCGAGGCGGAAACCGAGTTAGCCGAGCGGATCATCGGTGCCTTCGAGTCGATCCAGAAGGTGCGTTTGGTCAGCAGTGGCACCGAGGCGGTGATGACTGCTATCCGCCTGGCCCGAGCCTTTACCGGCAGGGACCTGATCGTGAAGATGGCCGGCTGCTATCATGGGCACAGCGATTCGCTACTCGTAGCGGCCGGCTCAGGGGTGGCGGAAGCGGAGCGGAGGCGCTCGGCCGGAGCAAATCCTGGACTTCCCTCCAGTCCGGGGGTGCCGTCAGCGCTGGCGGCGCTGACGATCGTGGTTCCTTACAACGATCTGGATGCTGTCGGCGCGGCGTTCGAGGCCCACCGGGACCGAATCGCTGGCGTGCTGGTCGAGCCGGTCGCGGCCAACATGGGGGTCGTGCCGCCGGCAGAGGGCTATTTGGAGTCTCTGCGGCTGATATGCGACCTCCAGCGTGCCGTGCTGATCTTCGACGAGGTGATCTCCGGTTTCCGCGTTGCGTTCGGCGGCGCCCAGGAGCGTTACGGTGTGCAGGCCGACTTGACCTGCCTGGGCAAGATCATCGGTGGGGGACTGCCACTGGCGGCTTTCGGCGGCAAGGCGGAAATCATGGACATGCTGGCGCCGAACGGGAAGGTCTATCAGGCCGGCACACTCAGTGGCAATCCGATTGCCACCGCCGCGGCCAACGCGACGCTTGAATTGCTCACGCAGAGGGATACTTACGACCGTCTGGAAGCGACCGGCGCGGCCCTCGGAACCGGGCTGACCCAGGCTGCGGCCGAAGCAGATGTGCGCGTTACCCTTAACCGCGTCGGCTCGATCCTGAGCTGCTTTTTCACGGACCGGCCCGTCCGCAACTTCGCCGACGTCCAGACCACGGATATCGCGCGCTTCAAACGCTTCTTCACCGCGATGCTCGAGCGTGGCATCTACTTGGCGCCTAGTGCCTATGAAGCCATGTTCGTCAGCCTGGCGCACACCGAGCAGGACGTCGAGCGGACGATCCAGGCGGCGCGCGAGAGCTTCAAAGCCTGCTCGTAGGGGCGAATAACCATTCGCCCTTCCTGGGCCGGCAGTGCACAGACGCAGGTATCCTGCGTCTGCGTGGGCGAATGATTATTCGCCCCTACGGCATTGCCACAGTACTCCCAATTCACGGCAGCGGGGCGGTGAATTTGTAGTGGCCGGAACCGATCCGGTAGACCGCTTTGTCGCCCTCGGTGCCGATGAAAGTCACCGCCTGAACCTGTGAGGCCAGCTTTCCGCTTTCGGTAACGCGTCTCGGGTCCCGCGTGGGGATGTAAACCGTCGCATCGGTGTTAGCCGGGATCGTCACGTCCAGAATCAGCGTCGGTATACGATCGCTGCTGGAGTCGAGATGAAGCAGGTCCCAACCGGTGCTCTGGCGGCGATTCTCGATCCTCCAGGCGGCAGCGATGGGCCCGTGGATCGAATCGTAGCTGACCTTGGCCCAGGAGAGGCGGCCGTCGGGACAGGGCCGGATGATGAGATGCTTATATCCGGGACCTTGGGTGTCGATGCCGCCGATGGTCTTGAACATCCACTCGCCGACGGCGCCAAAGGAGTAGTGAGCGAAGGAGTTCATGCCCGGATCCTGGAACCCTTTCTCCGGCGTCCACCCATCCCAGCGTTCCCAGATGCTGGTGGCGCCCTGGGCGATCGAGAAGCCCCACGAGGGGAACGTATCGTTGTGGAACAGGTTGTACGCCACTTCGGTCCGGCCGAAGCGGGTCAGAGTGGTCATCAGGTCCTTGGTGCCGACGAAGCCGGTCGACAGGTGCCAGTTGCGATGGCGGATGTCGTTGACCAGGTATTGCACCGCTTGCTCTCTCCGCTCCGGCGGCAGCAGGTCGAAGGCCAGCGCCAGAACGTAGACCGTCTGCGTATCGCCTTTGATGCGCCCGTCTGCGGCTACGTAGGCGTCGTTGAACGCCTTCTGGATGTCGGCAAAGAGCTTTCGATATTTGATCGCGTCGGCCTGCCGGTCCAGCACCTCCGCCGTCTGGGCGACGAGCTTGGTGCTGTAGGCGAAATAGGCGGTGGCCAGCACGTCCTTGGGCGTGTCGGCCTGGATGCTGAGCCAGTCGCCGTAGCCTTGGGCCGGACGCAGTAGAGACGCAACATCTTGCGTCTCCGTGGTGGCCTTGCAGTAGTCGATCCATTTGGTCATGGCGTCGTAATGCTCGCTCAGGACGCGTTTGTCGCCATAGACCTGGTAGATCGTCCAGGGGCAAATCACGCCGGCGTCTCCCCAGGCAGCCGTGCCGCCCCCCTCGGCCACGATGCGTGGAGACACATCGGTGAACGCGCCGTTGGGAAGTTGAGCGTCTTCGACGTCAACCAGCCATTTGGTGAAGAAAGCCGCCACGTCGGCGTTGTAGGTCGCGGTACGCACGTAGATTTGGGCATCGCCCATCCAGCCGAGACGCTCGTCCCGCTGAGGACAGTCCGTCGGGACCTCGATGAAATTCGCCCGCTGGGTCTGGCAGATGTTGTGGTACAGCGTGTTGGCCGTCTCGTCGGAGCATTCGAAGTCGCCGACGGGTGGCGTTGCGGAGGTCAACTCGACGCCGGTAATCGCGCCCAGACCGGGTGTGCCTGGGTAACCGGTGACTTCGACGTACTGGAAGCCGTGGAAGGTGAAGCGAGGCTGCCAGGTCTCCCTGGCGGTGCCCTTGCAGATGTAGGTGTCGGTGGTGCGAGCGCCGCGCAGGTTCGTAGTGTAGATTGTGCCGTCGGGATTGAGCCGTTCGGCAAACCGCAGGACGACCTTCTGACCTTCTCTCGCGCCTGCGACCTTAAGCTTCACGAAGCCGGCGAAGTTCGTTCCCATGTCGAAGACGAACGTTCCCGGCGCCGGCTCGGTCACGCCCACCGGCCGGATCGTCTGGAACTGCTCGACCGGAACGCCGGGGTGTGGTTCTATCAGGGCCTCGATCCGCGCGGTCACATCGACAGGCGACCAATCCGCGTCGTCAAGGCTTGTCGTGCTCCAGCCGGCGATCTCTTCGCGAGCATCGTACGTCTCGCCCATGAGGAAATCGGCTTCCAGGATCGGCCCGGTCGCGGCCTTCCAGGTCCCGTCGGTGGTGAGCAGGCCGGAGCTGCCGTCGGTGAACTCGACGTGCAACTGGGCGGCAAAGCGCGGGTCCCGGCCGTAGTGGTCGCGTTTGCGACCCCAGCCGATGTGACCGCTGTACCAGCCGTCCGCCAGGATCGCGCCCAGGACGTTGGAGCCTTTGCGCAACTGCTGCGTGACGTCGTAGGTGTTGTAGTAGACCCGGATTCGGTAGTCGGTCCAGCCAGGCGCGAAATAGGCGTCGCCGACCTGCTTGCCGTTGAGGTGAAGCTCGTAGTTGCCCAGAGCCGACGCCAGCAGCGTGGCGCGTTTGATCGGTTTGTCCAGAACGAATTGCTTGCGTAGGAACTGGGCCGGAGGCAGGAACAATTGGCCGGAGCCCACGTCCACCCGGCCCCAGGGGCTGGTGCCGTGCAGGCCGAGGACCATCACGGGCCGCCAGTCGCGCGCGCTGAACTCGACGTCCGTCCAGCCCGGCGCGCCGGATTGTGAGGCCAGCCACGTCGGGTCGGACGCTACGACGGAGGGCTGGCCGCCGGCGAAGCGCAGCCTCAGGATCGCCAGCACGCCGGCCGGGTTGGCCGCGTCTCCTACGTTAGAAGCTTCCAGAGCCAGAACATTGCGACCAACGCGTAGGTGCTCCTTGACGTCCACCACAGAAGCCTGCTGGAAGTTGGTGCCCTCGCCGACCTGTACGCCGTTGACGTACAGCTTGAAACTGTTGTCGGCGGTGGCGGCGCAGACCGCCGACTCGACGCGGCGCGCCCCGGGAAGGGTGAACGTTTTGCGGAAATAGCGGGTCGCCACCGGCGCCGAGGTCTTGGGATCGCCTTCGGGATACCAGACCCAGGAGGCCCGGGACAGATCGACGGCTGTCTGGACCGGGCTGCGGCGGCGCGACGCGTCGAAGCCGATCCACTGCGCTTTCCATTCGTCCTGGTTGAGCAAGCTCATCGTCCACGAGGCGGTCTTGCTCCAGGACGAGCCCCGGCGGTCCTGGTCCCAGACGCGGACCTTCCAGAAACACTGCACGCCTGAGGTCAGCGGGTCGCCTCCATAGACCACCTGGGTCGTCTGGTCGGAAGTCACGATGCCACTGTCCCACAGGTCCGCCGTGCCACTGGCGAGCGACCTAGCGCTGCTTGCGACCAGGATCTGGTAGGCGGTCTGGGCCTGTCCCCGACGCTTCGACGTGACGGTCCAGCTCAAGCGGGGCTCCGGCGTGCCGATGCCCAGCGGATGGACGCGATATTCACAGCGCAGGTTGTCCACCGTCAGCCCGCCCGACTGGAACAACCAGGGCAAAAAGGCCTTGGCGTCGGCACAGTAGAATGAGCCCACGAATGAGATTGTGACCCACAGGATGAACGTCCTCGTTCTCATGGCTTAGCCTCCATTGCTTGAGCGTAAAGAGCGGATGACAGAAAAGGGACAAGGTTGCTGCCCTGGCCTCCCGTCCTCAGTCCACCGTCTCTTGGTCCTGGCCGTTCTCGCCGCCGTAGATGAAACGCATCTGGCCGAAATTCGGGATCCAGCGCAGCGAGACGAGCGTGTACAGCAGTCGCAAGGGCGCATTACGCTGATTGGCTTCGACGTGACTCAATAGACCCATCTTCAAGGCGGCCGGCCACGGGAACTCGAATCCGCTGGGCCAATAGACGAACAGCGCCTTGCCCACGAGATAGTAGCGCGGCACGACGCCCGCTCGCGGCGGCTCCGTTCCCTTGGTGGCCGGGGCAGGCTGATGCCAGTATCGCCCATCCGAGCTATTCGGACTGTTGTCGCCCAGGGCGAAGAACTCGTCGGCGTTGAGAGTGAAAGGCTTACCTTCGATGGCGCGCTCAGCGGACGTCACCGGATTCTCGGAGCCGTCAGTGTAGTAAATGTCCCTGAAGAGCGCGACGTGGGAGAGCGTCAGCTTGCCGGAGCCGAAGATCGCCCCGCCTGGTGGTATCTTGGGGGCCGGCTGCGGCGCATCAGTGGGCCGGGCGCCACCCAGATCCTTCTTCATCTCGGCGTCACCAAAGGCGAAGAGAAGTTGACGGTCCACGACCGCGAATTTCATTAGCGTATATTCCCCTGGAGCAGGTGGCTTGATGGACATGGCGAGGAATTCCGTGGGCTTATTCCCCTCGACCTTGGCCAGCGTCATTGTGCCCGACAGCCGAACGGAGGCTTGGTATTCCACGCCATGGCTGGTCAGCGATATGCCGATCTGGCCCTCACGGTCCTGCGGCCGGACGTAGAATCGCATCATCAAATCGTTGCAGTCATGAGCGCGGCTCAGAAGTCCCAGTTCATTGTACGCGTACGCGACCGTGAAGTCATTCGCCGACGGCGCGCCGTACGTCAGGGTGTTGATCTCGTCGGCCGGCCTGTCCAGGATCAGCCGCGTCGGGTTCTGCTCGTCGATCTTCCAGGCCGATGCGCCGAAATCGAAAGGCGGGCGCCAGGTGTGCCCGTTGAACGCGCCTTGGAGGTTTGGATTGACCGGCCGAAAATCGTTGTCGTAGACCGGCATCCAGAGCTCCTTCTGCACCTGGGCCGGCTTGCGCGCGATCTGGCCGTTGATGTAGATGTCGCCGTCGACGATCTCGACCGTCTCGCCGGGCAGGCCGATCAGCCGCTTGATGTAGTTTTCCGTGGGGTCAGTCGGGTTCTTGAAGACGATCACGTCCCATCGCTTCGGATCGGTGAACTGATAGATACACTTGAAGACGAGGATGCGATCTCCGTTGGCGACCGGGATGGTCATGGCCTGGCCGTCGGGAGGGGTATAGTAGCCGCAGCTTGGGCAGCGCGTCGGCTGGCCCACTGGCCTCGGCCCCAACGGGATCGTGTCTTCCGCGCCGCGCGACCGGCCTGGAGAGGTATAGCCAAACTCATACCGGTATCCGCACTGGGGACAGCGCAGTTGCCAATGGGCACCCATCAGCGTATCGGCCATACTGCCGGTCGGGATGCGGAACGCCTCCATGACGAAGGCCCGAAAGACGAAAGCCAGGATGAAAGCGGTTATGAGCCATTCGAAGGTGTTGGCAATCTCCGCCGCTCGGTCCTTCTTCTTTCGGACGGGCCTTTTGTTGCCGGCCCTGGGAGGGGTGCTTGCAGCCATTAAGCGTAGTCCTGTACGTCCTCAACAATGGTCTGCCCCGTAGCGGCGACGGGGAGGAACGGAATTCCCGACACGACCCTGGCGTCAGATCGGCGTCGCGCGCACGACCGACTTCGCGCCGCCTGGACGGCCGGCGTTCACGTAAAGCCATGATTATGCCCGCGCCGGCAGCGCCGGTCAACCCTCGTGTCGGGGTTCTTGCGGCAGCGACCGTTGCCGCCGGCCGCGATTGGCAGTGTGGTGCCGGACGCCGGACGACCAAGCCGGTGACAGCGGGCCGGAACCGAGCAAAATTTTGGGCAAATGTGCTTGAGGCATAGAAGTCTTTGCTGTATAGTGGGTTGTAGGCGTTCATCCTTCCTGTTCCGGTGGTCAGTGCCGCGCGTGCCGCGAGGTCGTCCGGCGACGCGGACGGCGGAGGGCGGGCGGTCAAGAAGGTTGTGGGAACTCCAGGTGGCTTGGAATGTGCTGATGGACGAACCCCGGATGACTGTTGTCGGACAATGGTGAGCGGAACGGCGTCTTGCTGCTGTCCTCGAATCGCTCTTTCCTTCCAGTGAGGTAGTGTATGGCGACAGTGACGAAGAAAGAACTCATTGACCGCATTTCCGAGCGGACGCAGGCGAAGAGAGTTTCGGTCAAGCGCATCATTCAAGCTTTTCTTGATGAGATTATAAGTGAATTGTGTCGGGATAACCGCTTGGAGTTCCGGGACTTCGGCGTTTTTGAGACGAGAACGCGTGCCTCGCGCACCGCTCAGAATCCCAAGACGCTGGAACGTGTGGAGGTGCCGTCGAAACGCACGGTCAAATTTAAGATGGGCCGCCTGATGAGAGAGAACCTCGGCGCGTCGGCGTCGGAATCGGCCCAAGCCAAGAAGGGACTCTAACGAGCGAGCCTTCAGCGGCCTGTACCGGTTCGCTTCGACCGTCTGCCAGGCCCTGCGGCCGGCACTCGCCAGACGCGGCGGTCCGGCCCAGTCCTAGCCAGGGAGCGTCTTATGTTGGAAGGAAAGGTCAAGTGGTTCAACCCACGCAAGGGCTATGGTTTCATAGAGGCACCCGACGGCCGCGACGTCTTCGTCCACTACTCCAGCATCGCCGCCGAAGGGTTTAAGACGCTGGATGAGGGAGAAACAGTGCTGTTCGAGGTGGTCGAGGGTGAAAAAGGGCCGCGCGCGGCAAACGTGACGCTCAAGTCCGTTTCAAGACAGCAGGCGACGTAGACCGCCGCCGGGTCGCGGGAGGGGCACGTCCAGACACGGCCGCCCCCTTGGGTCGAGTCCTTGCCAGGCCCTGGGAAAGCGACAACCTGGAGGAGTCACACTCGAAGCCGAGAAACGTTCGTCGGTCTGTATTGTCTTTATCGGGCGTCTTGCATTCACGACCCCGAGCCGGTATGATCAGAGTAACGGACGACGAAAGAACGTTATGCTTAGCGGTAGCTGTCAATCCGGTCTCAACTGCAACGTCCTGGTGCTCAACAAGCACTACATGGCGATCCGTATCATTGGCGCCAAACGGGCCTTTTCCCTGCTTTGCCGGGACTTGGCGGAAGTGGTTTCGTTCGAAGAGGGGACCTACGCCAACTACGATTTCCGCAGTTGGTGCGAGGTCAGCCAGTTCCGTCGGCAGTTCCAGCCGGCCAGCCACGACTGGGTGTCCACCGTCAATTTCTACGTTGCGGTGCCCCGGATCATCCGTCTGCTGTTCTATGATCGTCTGCCCCGCACTGAGGTGAAATTCAACCGGCGCAACATCTTTGCGCGCGACCGCAACCGTTGCCAATACTGCGGCAAACGCTTCCCCACAAGTGAGTTATCGTTAGACCACGTCGTCCCGCGTGCGATGGGCGGCAAAGCCACCTGGGAGAATATCGTCTGCGCCTGCGCCAAATGCAACGTCAAGAAGGGTGGCCGCACGCCCAAGCAGGCCGGCATGCATCTTTTCCGCGAACCCGTCAAGCCCAGGCACAACCCGCTCGTGCACGTCCACCTCGGCACCGACCGCTACCGCTCGTGGAAGCAGTTCCTCGACCATGCCTACTGGTCCGTTGAACTGAAGTAGCCGTGCCATCACCCGGCGCCCGTCTGTAGAGACGCGACATCTTGCGCCTCCACGCCCAATTCCCCCGCAGATCTCCGCATCTGTCACCTGTTGGGCCGGTGTGTAGTCTTTGTTATTGAGCCGAAATGGCCCGACCCGTACAAGGAACGGCAAATGGACGACACAACCAGCGAAACCGAGCTACTTCAGGCGAGCCTGACGGGCGACAAAGAGGCCTTTGGACTGGTTGTGCAGCGGTACGAGGCCTTGGTCTGCGCGCTGACGTACAGCGCCACGGGCGACATCGGCAAGAGCGAGGAGTTGGCCCAGGAGACGTTCATCCGGGCCTGGAAAGGACTACGGCAACTCGACAGTCTGGGAAAATTCCGCGTCTGGTTGTGCGCGATCGCGCGAAATCTCTCGCATTCGTTCGTTCGAAGCAGCCGCAGAGACGTCGGCGGGCTGGACCGTGGGGCTCCGCTCTCCGCAGCCGTGCCGGGGCCCGATGAGATCGCGTCAGAGAAGGAGCGCCGGGAGGTCGTCTGGAACGCGGTCCGGCGTATCGATCCGAAATACCGCGAGCCGCTCATCCTCTTTTACCGCCGCCAACGGTCCGTCAGTGAGGTCGCCGCCGACCTGGACCTGTCCGAGGACGCCGTCCGCCAACGGCTCCACCGGGGTCGTCAGCTCATCAGAGCCGAACTCTCTTCGCTGGTGGAAGAGACGCTAACCCGCTCCGGCCCGAGCAAGGCCTTCGCGGTCGCAGTCGTTGCGGGTTTGCCCGCGCTGATTGCGCCGCCTGCCAGCGCCGCCGTGGCCGGCGCCACCGTCAAAGGCGCCCCGGCCGCCAAGACACTCGTTGCGACCGGCTTGTCCGGCGCTATCCTGGGCCCGATCCTGGGCCTGCTGGGCGGGGTATTTGGCTGCTGGTGCAGTATCAAGAATACCGACTCGCCGCGTGAGCGCCGATTCGTGCTCAAGATGGTTGCTCTGGTATGGGTGTCACTGCTGCTGTTGGTCGGCGTGCCGCTGGTACTGATGCTGACTGGCCTCATTCCCAGGTCGTCCTACTGGGTGTGCTTCACGACGTTCTCCGTCGTTCTCTTTCCGCTCATTCTCTGGGGCAATGCGCGGCAAAGGCAGATTCAGATTGCCGACGGCACGTATTGGCCGTGCAAATACACGCCGCGGCGCATCACCCGGTCGGGTGTCTATGGCAGCTTCGCCGGAAGCACCTTCGGTCCGTCCGCCTGGCTGCTTGTGCTGACCTGGCTGGCACGCGACTGGACCTCCTTCGCGGTGATAATCAGTTGTGACATCATCATCTTCTGGGCAGCGACCACCATCTGCCTGCGTCGTCCCGACCGGTTCTGGTCAGCGGCTTTCCTAGCCTTCTCTGGCCTGGGCCTGATGACACTGGCGGCCGTCAATCTTCGCTGGAACGCCTGGATGCTTGCCTACCGCCAGATGTCGTCCTACGACCCGATAAACGACGTCAGCCTGGGGACCATCAACCTCATCATCGTCGGTGCCTACCTTGCTCTGGGCATGCCGCTGGCTTGGCAACACCTCCGCAGGAGAGAGCACGGGGAAGGCTCCGGCCAAGATGTCACCTGAGACAAGGCTGGGCGGCTACGGCATTTGAGCCTCATCCTCGGGTCCGCACGGGGCGTTGCGGGAGGGCAGAAGGATTGTCGCGGCGCAGCTCACGATCCAGCGCCAGTGCAGGAACAAGTGTACGGCTATCAAAATGACGAACACCGCTGCAAGCACGAAGTGAACGTCGCCCCAGTCGTGCCGGCCCAGTCCGAGCAGCGCCCTGACCTCGGCGGGCCCGCGTCCGCCGCGATAGCCGTAGCCGTGTCCTCCGCCGGAGCCAGGCGGAAGGATGAACCTCAGAATGATCCCGGTGGCCGCCAAACAGAGCAGGTTCGCGAAAGCCGTCGCATCCACGATGAAATTGAGTGTCGTTCGCCGCATAGATACATCTCCCCGCTGATGCTGCCGAGGTAGTTGACGACCAGATCCCCTCATTCCGTGGCCGCGTCCTCGGGCTGGCTTGGGTCACCCGATTGGCGCGTAGATCTCGGTCAAAATCTCTTCCGGCGGGACCTTTCGCGGGTCATTGAGGTAGACTTCTCGCGTCGGCCCGACGATCTTCTTGTGCTGCTCGGCGATCCAGGTGAAAAGCTGCTTGTACGTCGCGGCGCATTGCTCGTAAGGGCCTTTGTGGACGATCCGCGCCATTTGTCCGCCGGGCAAGTCATAGCAGGCAATTTCATCGGACCCCTCAACTTCTCGTGCCACCGGGATAGCGACCTCGACATCCGCGTTGCTCTCTTCGTTGGCCTTCATCGCCTGTCTGGGCGTTTCGTGACAGACAAACATAGGACGCCCGGCGATGTTGGCCTTGTGTGCGGTCACATATTCGTGCACCTTCACGATCATCGGTCCGATCTCGGCGTAAGTGCCACGCTTACGCATCCCGACCACCCTCTGGGGCTTCACGTCTACCACAATCACCTCGTCCATGGTGCGGCCTCCTGCGAACTGGATCGTCCCAACCTGCCTGTGGCCGGCTGGCTTGGCTGATGGCGCCATTGTACCGCCGAAATCTACCCCGACCAACCTGCCTGGGTTTTGCATTTGCGGGAGACTACGCAGATTTCTGGGGCCGGGGGCTTGACGTCCATCGAGCCCACGGCCATAATAACGCCAGTTCCCGCGGATGTGGCGGAATTGGCAGACGCGCAGGCTTCAGGTGCCTGTGGGCTTCGGCCCGTGGAGGTTCGACTCCTCTCATCCGCAT
>JAFGLV010000044.1 GCA_016927855.1 Sedimentisphaerales bacterium | reverse complement strand
GCACCTTCGAGCGGCTGTAGGATGCGCGGCAGGCCGGAGGCTGGAGGCGGCAGACCTGCGGCGCCGTGCGTGACCCGTGACCCGTGACCCGTGATCCGTGACCAGTGATCCGTGACCAGTGATGCGTGCTCCGTGATCCGGGTCACGAGCCACGAGCCACGGGCCACGAGCCACGGGCTACGGTCTGCGGCCTTGCCCGCGACACGACTGGGCCGACTGGAAGGACGCGGGACTACACACGTGGACGTCTGGCAAGCGATAGGCGAAACCTTGTTCGTAGGGCGAGGCGGCGACTTTCACGAGCCGTTCGCAGGCTAGGTCGACGATGTGCGGTTGTACGATCGAGCTCTGTCACAGGAGGAGATCGCGCGGGGTAGCTGGATGGCCCCCGATTCGGACGCCCCCCACCTCGTCGGTTATTGGGATCTCAATGAGACATCGCCGGGAAGATCCATTGCGTCACAGGTCCGGAAGACTTTCTGGCAGCCATCCTGCACACCGGTCTCGGTCTCGAGTCGGTACACACATACGCATATGACCCCGAGACGGGTGAACCGTACACGCTGAGCGACGCGGACGCATCCTGCCTGGATGGCGAGTTCTCGTCCGATGGCAGGGTGACAGTAGACGACGCGGCCTTCATACAGATGGCTTGTATCGATGGCTCCCTGTGCGGCGCAGGCGGCGATGAAATCGCCGGAAGAGAGGGTCGCTTGTTGTTCTTGATGTCACCAACTATGACCTTGGTCCGGGAGTTGCGTCTTGGCACGCAATTGGGCATTGCAGACACGCTGACGGCGTTCTACGTTTCGCCCTCTGACGAGGCTGTCTTCCTTGCTTTCGCCAAGTCCGGGCCTGCCGAGTGGCCCAATCAGAGCTACCTTACGCGTGTGACGGGGGCCTTCTGGGAGAGCGATGATCCGACGATCAACGTGTGCAAGATCGTCACGTCCCCCATGTGCTGCTTCACAGGCATTGCCGAGGACCCTTTGACCACGGATCTGTGGCTGGTGGGATTTGCGCTGGACAAGCATGACTGCCTGGGCTCATGCCGAGCAGAACTGTCACCCACGCAGGGCAGCCTTCATGGTGAGCTGGTTCCCAATGGACCTGCCAAGCGGTGGCCGGGCCGGCTTGCGTCGGCCCCAATCGGCGCGAAAATCGTTGTTTGAAACGACCCGCGGACGGACGCCGGCGGTGGCAAGAACGTAGCGTGTGACCACTAGTCGCCTGAGCAAAGAGATTAAGGAGAACGAGTCATGATCGAATGCAGGATCCATCGTTACGCGCACCTGGTCTGGTGGCCGCTTCTGGTGGTCACCCTGGGCGGCGGCTGTGCGTCAACGGTCGCAGAGTATGACCGTGTGGCGTACCAGCACGCTGTGGCATTGAAGGTTGAGTCTCTGGCTCTGATGGGCAAAGCCGTCGAACCGTATGTGAACCACGAAGCCTCCGTCTTTCTCTAAGCAGCCACCGTGGACGTTGCTCCTGAGCAGACGGATG
Organism: Sedimentisphaerales bacterium; assembly: GCA_016927855.1. Lineage (GTDB taxonomy): Bacteria > Planctomycetota > Phycisphaerae > Sedimentisphaerales > Anaerobacaceae > JAFGLV01. Next base: position 8,530 of record JAFGLV010000044.1, on the reverse strand, counting down.
CCGCGACCTGCCCTGTGGACCGTGGGCGCGGGAACCGCTCACACCAGGTTTCCAGGTCCACGCGGATCGGTTGCTCTGTCTCAAAACGCCGTTCGTGTCGGGCCGGGCTGAGATGATTCGACGCACTGTGGCATCGGGCCGGATCATAAGACATCTCAACCTATTTGAAGACCTCCATGCAATGCCTCTTCCTCGCTGGCATAGCCGACAGCGATTCATACGGATTATGATCCTCGCGCTCGACCTGGGCCACTGGTCCGGCGGTCCGCGCGGGGCGGTCGCAGCACCCATGGCGATCGCCGCGCCGCGCGAAGATTGGGAGTCCTGCCGGCGCTCGGTGAAAACCCTCTTCATCCGCTCGGCGGGGTCCGGCCAGGTCGTGAGCACGAGGCGACATGACTTCGTGGCAGGCCATGGGTCTGCCGCTAACGCGTGGTCCCCTTCGCTGTGAATTGGTCGATGGCCCATTTGTTTCTATCTGGCCCTCGGCGCATTCGTGGCATAGAATAAGGTCGGGTCTCATACGGTCTCAACGAAGGGCCACACGCGTGTGAATAGGAGCATGATGTGATGATGAAGAGGTATTCAGTAGCGATATTAGTCGGCACCATCTGCTGTGCAGGCTCCAATCTGAATGCAGCAGAAACGGCGGCTCCTGCTGCGGCCAGATCAGCAGCGGCTGCGCCAGGAGGGTATCGGACAATTCATAATGATTTCTTCTGGGTGGATCAGAATGGCGAGCGCATATGGACCCGCAGCGGCTGCCTCTGCAAGTTCGACGGCGTTTACTACTGGTACGGCGGCACCCAGGCCGATCTCCATCGTGCACAGTATTGCTATACATCTACCGATCTGGTGCATTGGACCAGCAAGGGCGTGGTGCTGAGATGTAACGTGGAGGCCAACCGCATCGATGTCGTGTTCAACCAGACAACCAGGCAGTATGTCATGGTCCTCAAGTACGACGGCAACGGCGCGCACCTGGGCATCGCCACGGCGGACAAGCCGGAGGGTCCCTTCACGTTCCAGGGCCAAACGCTCGTCGACGGTGCCCGCATGGGTGACAGCTCCGTCTATATCGACGAGGACGGAAAGGCCTACCTCTGTTACGTTTCCTGGGCCGTGGGAACCAACGCCCAGCATGGCATCTACCTTATGTCGCCGGATTACCTTTCGCTCGCAAAGCGGATTCACCTCTGGGACATCCGCAGCCGCGAGGCTCCCCATATCTTCAAGCGCAACGGCATCTATTATTACGGAACGTCTCGTACCGCAGGGATTCAATCCTCCGGTACCAGCTACTATACCGCCGAAGACCTTGCCGGCCCCTGGTCGCCGGCGACGCCGCTGCCCACCCCCGGCTCGACCAATTCCTGGGACTCTCAGGTGGACTCCATCATTCCCCTCCAGGGGAAGGAAGGAACGGTCCACCTGTATTTCGGAGATCGCTGGATCAAGAACCCTCAGGAGGGTCGAAACGGCGACTACATATTCCTGCCGATGGAGTTTGACGGAGACACGCCGATTCTCAACTACTACCAGGATTGGGAAATCAACCTTAGCGCCGGCACCTGGCGCGAATTCGATCCTTCCCGCAACCTGGCCGCCGGCAAGGCGGTTACGGCTTCCTCGGAGAGCGGGTCCAATGTAGCTCAGCACGTCACGGACCGCAAAACCTACGAGGACTACGTCAACACCTACTGGCAAAGCGCCGACGACGACGCGCAATGGATCATGGTGGACCTGGAGAAGCCAACCGAGATCAACCGTGTCATTCTGAAGTGGAACGCGAACGCCGCCAAGGACTTCAAGGTGCAGACGTCCACCGATGCGACCAACTGGACGGACGTCTTCAGCACGAATCTCGGGGCGTCCAATACCGTGACGGACGAGACCTTCAAGACAACGACAGCCAGGTACGTCCGCACGTACGCTACCGAGCGGGCTCCTCTCCCTCGCGGTCGGGGCTTTGGTCGCCGCAGGCGAGACGCCGCCACTCCCACGTCGGCACCCACGGGTTATTCGCTGTTCGACTTCATGGTCTTGAAAGACTGACCGGAGGATGGACCGGGACGACTCGGCATCACTTTGGTAGCGACCCCCGTTCTTTCGAGGACGGCACGACCTGGATGTTCATCAAAAGGAGTAGCTGATGCGTCATAACGTGCGGCAAAGTAGCAGGTCCGTGCTGTTGACAGTCGCGTGTATGAGCGTGATTCTTTCCGTGCCGGCGCGACCGGCAGCATCGATGACGCTCGCGGAGCGTCGTGACTATCTGGAACGGTTGCAGGAGATCCTGCCGGAGGTGCCCTCGTGGAGGCAATGGTTGGAGACGTCGGGCGAGCTGCCGCCCGATTTCGACGCCCTGCCACGCCACAATAGCCTGCCCGATCCACGTCAGTTCCTGGACGGTCGGCCGGTCTAGACGCGCCAGGAGTGGGCGGCGCGCCGCGTCGAAATCCGCGCCCTGTTTGAGGAATACGTGTTCGGCCGGATCCCGCCGCGACCCACGATTCACCACGTCGACGTGGAAGAGACGAAGCAGGACGGTTATCGTACCCGCACGGTAACGCTGCACCTGGGACCGGAAGGCCAGGCGCCACTGCGTTTCTCCATGACGATCCCTGAGGGCACAGGTCCGTTCCCGGTCCTGATGAGCCCGGGTGGTGCGAATCCGGCCATCCTGCTGCGGCGCGGATACATCGGCGTGACCTACCCCGGCAGCGATTTCAACGATGGCTCCCGCGCCGTCGTCGAGTCTCTGTACCCCAATTCCGACGTAGCGACCTTGCCTCGCAGAGCGTGGGCCGCGATCATCGTCCTGGACTATCTGGAGACGGTTGCCGAGGTCAACATGAACGGAATCGGAGTCTACGGATACTCACGAGACGGCAAGCAGGTCACCATCGCCGGCGCGATCGACGAGCGGATCGACGTCGTATTGGCCGGCAGCACGGGAGTAGGCGGCACTCTTCCCTATCGGCTGGCGGGCGAACGCAATCAGGCCGAGTCCATCGAATCGACCACGCGCATGTTCCCCGACTGGTTCCATCCGCGTCTGCGCTTCTTCAGTGGGCGGCCCGACCGGCTGCCCGTCGACGGCAACCTGCTGATCGCATTGATCGCGCCTCGCGCCTGCCTGATCCATTACAACCGCAACGACGAGGTGGGCAATACCTACGGCAACGAGGCCTGCTATCGCGATGCACGCCGCGTATACGCGTGGCTGGGCGCGGCGGAAAAGGTCGGAATCATGCGGCGTCCTGGCTTCCACAGCAGCGGTTTCGACCTGGAGACCGGCCTGGACTTCATGGACATCGCACTGGGACGGTCGTCGGCCCGGTGGGACAACGACGAGCTTTTCGCCTGGGACTACGACACCTGGCGGACACAGACCGGCGAGTCCATCGATCCTGGTGATTATCCAGACCGCAGCGAAACCGATCTGCTGGCCTCATCCAGCGGCACGATCGCAACAGCAGCGCAGTGGGACGAGGCGGCACAAGGGATTCGTCAGCGTGTGCGCTTCATGCTGGGTGAACAGCCACCGCTGCTTCGGCAGGCCAGGCGTGGGGGCTTTCGCAGGTTCATGAGACGCGGCGGTCCGCAAGGGCCTGCCGACCCGCCCGCCGGCATCCGCGCGGCCGAACCGAGCCGGACTGAGCCTGATGTGCCCGGCTGGGTAGTCAATCGCAACAGCGGCGAGTTCGGCTGGCGCGAGCCGGATCGCAGCGCCGTGCAGGCACATCCGGTGACATTCGGCTACGGGGACATTCAAGGGATGCTGTACGCTCCAAAAGACGCCGCCGCGGACGCCAAACTGCCGGCCGTGATCTGGCTGCACAGCTACAGCTATCCCATCGGTTACATGTGGGTCTACCGGCGCGACGTGCATCCGGTCTTGGCGCTGGCGCAGCAGGGGTACGCGGTGCTGGCGTACGACCAGTCCGGGTTCGGCGAGCGGATGGACGAAACCAAGCCGTTCTACGACCGTTGGCCGCACTGGTCGAGGATGGGCCGGCTGGTGGAGGACGTCAGCGAAGCCGTCACGGCGCTGCAGCAAGACCCGCAGGTCGATGGCGAGCGAGTCTATCTGTTCGGATACTCACTGGGCGGCATGGTCGGTCTGCACGCGGCGGCGCTGGATACGCGGATCAAGGCAGTTGTCTCAATCGCCGGCTTCACACCGATGCGCACCGACACGGCCGACAAAGGGACCGGCGGCATCGCGCGGTTCAGCCACAAGCGAGGCTTGATTCCGCGACTGGGTTTTTTCCTCGGCAACGAAGCGAGAGTCCCTTACGACTACGATGAATTGATCGCCGCGATAGCGCCGCGGCCGGTGATGATCGTGGAGCCACAGTTTGACCGCGATGGAACGCCGGCGGACGTGCGGGCTGCGGTCGAGCGCGCCCGGGGCGTCTACCGGCTTCACGGTGCAAACGACAAACTCCACTTGAGTGAGCCATGGGACTACACCCGGTTGCCCACCATCACACAAGACGCGATTATCGCTTGGATGAAAGAGACACTGAAGTAGGAGCAATTCGGCTTCGTGTGACATCGGCCGATGGAAAGGACTGTCTTATGTATCGACACGCACGCAGCACCCGCAGGCTGAGGACCGTTCTGCTGCTCGCCGTGGCGGCTCTGGCGCCGTTGTCTGTCGCTCGCGCGGCAAGCGACGCAGATGCCGTGACGTTGCAGGAGGATGAGACATCATTTACGCTCTCGAACGGCATTGTGACCGCACGCGTGCTCAAGAGCAACGGTGACATTCGCTCCATGACCTACAAGGGCGAGGAGCTGTTCACCGACCGGTCCGGCCACGCCGGCGGTTACTGGTCGCATGACACGACGGGTGGCAAGGAGGTGGTTACACGTGTGACGATCGACCCGGCGACGAACGGCGGCGCGCGGGCCGAGGTATCGGTCAAGGGTATCAGCGGCGGCATCGGCATGGGGCACGGCCCAGGCGCCGAAGCCGACGGCGACATCCCCGCCGACGTCGAGATCCGCTACTGCCTCGGTCGGGGCGAGCCGGGTATCTACACCTACTGCCAATTCGAGCATCTGCCGAGCTACCCAGCCGACCAGATGACCGAGGCGCGTTTCGCCTGCAAGCTGGCCGCGATGTTCGATTGGCTCAGTGTCGACGAGTACCGCAACAAGCACTACCCGAACAGCGAGCCCGGCGAGGACAAATACGTCTACACGGCGCTGCAGTACGAGAACCGCGCGTTCGGCTTTTCCAGCACGACCCAGAAGATCGGTTGGTGGATGATCAATCCCTCCGTCGAATACCTCAGTGGCGGTCCCACCAAGCCCGAGTTTCTCTGCCACCGCGACACCACGGCGGTCCAGGCGCCCGTCGTGCTCAACTACTGGCGCAGCAGTCACTACGGCGGCGCGGACGTCACGGTCGCCGCCGGCGAGCACTGGACCAAGGTCATCGGGCCGACCTTCTTGTATGTCAACGAAGGTGGCGAGCCGCTCGAATTGTGGCGCGACGCGCGAGCCCAGGCCGACCGCGAAGCAGCCAAGTGGCCCTATGACTGGGTGGCCGGAGTCGATTACCCCAACGCCAGCGAGCGCAGCGTGGTCAGCGGACGGATCGTCCTGAACGACCCGCTGATGCCGGGTGGCGCGGCGTTCAGCGGCAAGCTGATGATCGGTCTGGCGCACGCACCCTACGCGGTTTCGGTCGCCAACAGGTTCGAGCGCACGATCTCGTGGCAAACGGACGCCAAGCACTACCAGTTCTGGGTCGAAGGAAGACAGGACGGTCGGTTCAGCATTCCGGAGGTGCGGCCGGGAACGTACACGCTCTATGCGCTCGCCGACGGTGTGCTGGGCGAATTCGTCAAACCCGACGTCACGGTCGCGCCGGGTGGGCACGTGGTCGACCTCGGCCAGTTGGAATGGACGCCAACGCGTCGTGGTCGGCCGCTCTGGGAGGTGGGCGTCGCTAACCGCAGCGCCAAGGAGTTCAAAGGCGGCGACCGGTTCTTCGAGCCCGACGCCCAACTGAAGTACGCCGGGCTCTTCCCCTACGATGTGAATTTTATCATCGGGCAGAGCAAGGCAAGCGAGGACTGGTACTTTCAGCACATTCCTCACAATACCGACGGCAATGCGCGCATCGCTCCCTTCCGGGACGTGGTAGGCCAGGGACGAGCGACGCCTTACACCGTCACGTTTGACATGCCGGCCCCCGTGCGCGGGAAGGCAACCTTGAGGCTGGCGATTTGCGGCACGGGCGCACGCACGTTGGGCGTCAGCGTCAGCGGCAAAGCGGCCGGCGAGATCGCGCTGGCTATGGGCGACGGCGTTATCACACGTCACCAGGTGCAGGGAATCTGGTATGAGCGAGAGCTCGGCTTCGATGCCTCGCTGCTGCAGGCTGGTCGCAATACGCTGACGCTGACGGTGCCGGCCGGGTCGCTGAACGACGGCGTCGTCTATGACTATGTGCGGCTGGAACTGGATGAAGCCAGTCAGGCGGAGCAGGCTCCCGCGCCGGTCTCGCTCAGCGAGACGGCAGACCTCTATACGCTCGACAACGGTATCGTCAGGACCCAAGTGGCCAAGGCCTCCGGCGATCTCGTTTCGCTGCGCTACCAGGGCAAGGAGATGTTCGCCACGTTCCTGACGGCAGACGGCGAGCCCGATCTGCAACGCGATCCGCCCGGCGAGAACCTCAACGGTCTCAACCGAGGCATGACCGATCATCAGTACGGGTTCTGGTCGCACGACGCGATGGGCCAGCGCGGCAGTGAACCGGCACCGGTCGCGCATATCACCATCGATCCCAAGAACAACGGCGGCCGGCGCGCCGAGGTCTCGGTCAAGGGTCTGTCCAACGGCACCCGCCAGATGGGCACCGGCCCTGGCGCGGCGCGCGGCGATGGCGACTTCTACGCCGACGTCGAGATCCGCCACGCGATGGAACGCGGCGAGAGCGGTGTGTACACCTATTGCATCTTCGAGCACAAGCCCCAGTACCCGGCCGATACGATCACCGAGGCACGCTTCTGCATGAAGCTCAATGACTTCTTCGACTGGATGTTGGTCGATGTCAAACGCAACAAGCTGTACCCCAAGGACCTTCAAGAAAACAAGTACAACTACACGACCAATCAATACGAACACCCCGCGTTCGGATGGGCGAGCACGAGCGAAAACGTCGGCTGCTTCCTGGTCAACGCCTCCATGGAGTACATGAGCGGCGGGCCCACGAAGGTGGAGTTCCTCTGCCACCGCGACACCAACCGCGTAGCCGCACCCTGCGTGCTCAACTACTGGCGCAGCAGCCATTACGGCGGCGCCATGGTCAGCGTCGCTGAGGGCGAGCACTGGACGAAGGTCATCGGGCCCATGCTGATCTACTGCAACAGTGGAACCGATCCGCAAGACATCTATCGGCAGGCCCAGGCCAAACAGGCAGCCGAGAGCGCGAAATGGCCGTACGATTGGGTAGCCGGCGTGGATTATCCCAGGCGTGACGAGCGGGTCGAGGTCAGTGGCCGGCTCGTCCTCGACGATCCGATCGTAGACGCTACGAACCTGGCGAACCTGCGGGTGGGCCTGACCCATCCTGAGTATGACGTCACCATCTTGGGCTTTGGCGGACGCCAGATGACTCGACACATCGACTGGCAAACGGACGCCAAGCACTACCAGTTCTGGACCAAAGGCCAGCGGGACGACCGCTTCAACATTCCGAACGTTCGGCCTGGTGACTATACCCTGTATGCCTTCGCCGACGGCGTGCTGGGCCAGTTCGTCAAGACCGACGTCGCGGTTCGGGCCGGCCAGTCTCTGGACTTGGGATCGCTGCGATGGCAACCCGTGCGGCGCGGCCGCCAGCTCTGGGAGATTGGGATCGCCAACCGCAGTGGCAAGGAGTTCTTCAAAGGAGACGACTACTTCCACGATGGCATGCCGCTGCAATACGCCAGGCTCTTTCCCAACGACATCACCTTCGTCATCGGCAAGAGCGATTTCGCGCGCGACTGGTACTTCGAGCACGTCCCGCACGCGGAAGACCCTAATGCTCGCGCCACCTTTTTCAATCCAGGCGGCAACGGCACGGCGGCGCCTCGGTCCGTGGTCTTCGAACTTCCAGACGCGCCGCACGGACGCGCGACCTTGCGGCTGGCGATCTGCGGCGTCGGTACGCGCAAGATCGACGTGACGGTCAATGGTCAACCGGTCGGCTCGGTCGACAACCTGGTGAGCGACTCAACCCTGGGTCGTAACGGCATCGCGGGAATCTGGTTCGAGCGCGAGCTGTCGTTCGACGCCTCTGTCATGAGGGCCGGAACGAATACCCTGGTGCTGACGGTTCCCGCAGGCGGCGTGACCAACGGGATCATATACGACTACCTTCGTCTCGAGCTCGATTCTCGGTGACAGCGCAGGTTTGACACACGCGAACGAACCAAGTGTGACTGAGAGGCCGACCGAAGCGCGGCCGCAGCCCAGATGTAGCCTAAAGGCGCGCGGCGCCCTGCGTGACCAGTGACCG
>JAFGLV010000043.1 GCA_016927855.1 Sedimentisphaerales bacterium | reverse complement strand
CTGATAGTCGATGACGAGAAGAATATCCGCTTGACCTTGGCGCAGGCGCTGGTAGCCCTGGCACTGGACACCGATTCAGCCGTCAATGGCGAGGAGGCGCTGGCCAAGATCAAGGACAAGAGCTTCGGCCTGATGCTGCTGGACCTCAAGATGCCCGGCATGGACGGCCTGGAGGTGCTGCGCTGGGTCAGCGAGAATCGTCCCGACGTGCGCGTGATCATCATTACTGCCCACGGGACCATCGACTCGGCCGTCGAGGCCATGAAGTACGGCGCCGTTGACTTCATCCAGAAGCCTTTCTCCCCAAAGGAGATTCGCGAATTGGTCTCGAAGGTTCTCGACCGGGAGACGCTCACCGAGCCCCAAGCTGACGACTATGCCGGCCGGATCGAAATGGCGAAGAAATGCGTGGCCGAGAGGCATTTCGATGCCGCCGCCGAGCACGTACGGAAAGCCATTGCCATCGACTCAGGCCGACCGGAAGCATTCAACTTTCTCGGCGCCATCCACGACCTTCGGGGCGAACAACTGGAGGCGCAGAAGAATTTCCGCACCGCGCTGTCCATCGATCCAACCTATGAACCAGCGCGGAGGAATCTGTACCGCTCGACAAAAGCCCGGCCCGGCGGCACCGTCGCATTTGTCGAGGAAGAGACGGACGTGGAGAAGGGCGAGTAAATGCGGACGGACAAGAGCCTCTTTGTCATTGTCGTGGGCTGCGGCCGGCTCGGTGTCTACCTGGCCGATCGTCTGAGCCACGAGGGCCACAGCGTGGTGGTCGTCGACAGCGATCACGCGGCGTTCGCCAACCTTTCGACCGAGTACAGCGGCTTCAAAGTCGAAGGCGACGCCACGGAGCTGGGCGTGCTCAAGCAGGCCAAGATCAGCGAGGCCGACATCGTCGTCGGCGCCACCCACAACGACAACGTCAATCTCATGATCGCCCAGATCGCGCGGAAGATCTTCAATGTGCCCAAGGTCATGGCGCGGATCTTCGAGCCCCAGCGTGAGGAACTCTGCCATACTCTGGGCATCGCTACGATCTGTCCGACCACCCTGGCGGGCGACGGCATCCTCGCATCGGTACGAGGGTCCTCGGCCCCGGCGCCGAGGGAGAGCTGACCTATGCACACCGTGATCGTCGGCGGCGGAAAGCTCGTGTACTTCCTGTCGCGCACCTTTCTGGCCAAGGGCTACCAGGTCACCCTTGTCAACCGCAGCGAGGCCGAGTGCCGGTGGCTGGCGCGGCAGTCGAAGGCCACGGTCGTATTCGGCGACGGCAGCGATCCGCGCATCTTGCAGGAAGCGGGCGCCGCGACCGCCGAGGCCGTCCTGGCCGCGACGCCGAATGACGAGGACAACCTGGTGATCTGTCAGTTGGCGTCGCTGCGTTTTGGCGTGCCCCGGACCCTGGCCCTGGTCAACGACCCGGACAATGAAGCCACCTTTCAGAAGCTCGGCGTCACGACGGCTTTCTCGACGACCCACCTGGTCTCCAGTCTGATCGAACAACGCGCGGGGTTCGAGGAGATCACGGCGATGACGTCCGTGGCCGAGGGCAAGGTCAACGTAACCGAAGTCCTCGTCCGGCCCACTTCGCCCGTGGCCGGTCGGGCGCTGGTCGATGTCCAGTTGCCGGCCAATTCGCTCATTGCGTGCATCCTGCGCGACAGCGAAGCCATCGTGCCGCGCGGCTCGACCATCCTGAATCCTATGGACCGCCTCATCGTGATAACGCTTCCAGAAAACCACGGCCAGGTGCTCAGGGCGCTCACCGGGGACGACACGTAAGACCAAGGAGCGAGCGTGCGAGTCAGGAGCAGCTTAGCACAGCAATATGCCGGTGTTCTCCGCTATACCGGGCTGATCCTCGTCGTGGGCGGCCTGCTGATGCTGTCTCCCCTTCTGGCGCTGGTCGCATGGCCGCAGGAAAGCCGTCACGCGGCGGCCTTTCTCGTCCCGGCGACCGTGCTCTGCCTCGGCGGTGGAGCCCTGTGGTGCGTTTTCCGCGCCGCCCGCGCACGGGACCTCTCCATTCAGTACGGCGGCGTCGTGATCCTGCTGAGCTGGCTGACGGTTTGCCTGTTCAGCGCGTGGCCACTGGCAGTCGTGCAGAAGATGAGCTTCACGCATGCCTTCTTCGAGTCCGTCAGCGGCTGGACGACGACGGGCCTTTCCGTCGTGGACGTCACGCAGAGCACCCACGTGATCCTGCTGTGGCGCAGCATCATGCAACTGGCCGGAGGGGCGGGATTCGCCATCATCATGCTGGCGGCCCTCGTCGGTCCCGTCGGCCCGGCACTGACCCTGGCGGAAGGCCGGACCGACCAGTTGGTTCCGCACGTACGCCAGTCGGCCAAGCTGGTCTTGCTGCTCTATACCGGCTACGCCGCCGCTGGCGTGATCGCATACATTCTCGCGGGCGTGAATGCCTTCGATGCGATCAACCATACCTTTGCCGCTATTTCGACCGGCGGATTCTCCACCCAGCCCGATAGCATCGGCCATTGGGATTCACCCGCGGTAGAGGCCGTGTCCATCCCGTTGATGGTGTTGGGCAACATGAACTTCCTGACGGCCTTTCTGCTCTTTCGCGGCCGCTTCCGGGCGGTTGCCCGCAACGGCGAAGTCCGGCTCATCGCGGTCCTGCTGCCGGTGTGCGTGCTCGCTCTGCTCTTTCTGGTGTGCCTGCCGCTGTATGCGACGCTGTCAAAGAGCCTGCGCGTGGCGGTGTTCGAGACCTTCACCGCCTTGACCACGACGGGGTTCTCTACCGTCAGCTACGACCGATGGACCTCGGAGGGCATTCTCATCCTGATCGTCCTGATGCTCATCGGCGGCGGCACTGGCTCCACCGCCGGGGGAATCAAGCAATACCGCGTCTACGTCTTGTTCAAGACCATCGTGTGGGACATTCGCCGGGCGCTGCTGCCGAGAACGGCGGTGGTGGAGAATCACATCTGGCAGGGTGAGAGCAAGGCCTTCGTCACCGAGGCCCAACTGCGAAAGGTCGGCACATTCGTGTTTCTCTACCTGGCCACCTACGTCGTTGGCGCTGCCATCGTCGCCGCCCATGGTTTTGGGCTGAAGGAGTCTCTCTTCGAGTTTGGTTCCGCGTTGGGCACGGTGGGCTTGTCCGTGGGGGTCACGAGTGCGCAGGCGCCTGCCCTGGTGCTCTGGACGGAGATCGTAGGGATGTTCCTGGGCCGGCTCGAGTTCTTCGTGGTCATCGTCAGCGTGGTCAAGATCGTGCGGGACGCCCGTGCTACAATAGAGCGGTGCTGAAGTAGCGTTCGGCGCGGTCGGGCAGGACGGTCGCGATGTTGCCCTCGATGGTCGTCGCGAGTTTGCGTGCGGCCCAGACGTTGGCGCCGGAGCTGATGCCGACCAACAGACCGAAATCCCGGCCCAACTGCCGGGTCGTTTCGATCGCGTCCTCGTCGGAGACCTCCACGACGCTATCGACCAGAGAGACATCGAGCACCGCCGGGATGAATCCATCGCCGATACCCTGGATCTGGTGGAGGCCGGGCTCGTGGCCCAGCAGCGCCGAGCGGTTTTCCGGCTCGACCGCGACGATCTTGACGTCTTTGTTCTGCTCTTTGAGGAACTTGCCGACGCCCTGGAGGGTCCCGCCACTGCCGACGCCGGCCACGAAGCACTCGATCTGGCCGCCCATCTGGTGCCAGAGCTCCCGCGCGGTTTGTCCGTAGTGGACCTTTGGGTTCTCGGGGTTCTCGAACTGCTGGGGCACGAAGACGCGCTCGTCCTCGGCAGCCATCTGCTCGACGCGGCGGACCGCGCCAGCGATGCCCTCGTGGTCGGGAACCAGGACCAAGTCCGCGCCGAGCGCCTTGATGAGCTTCTTGCGCTCCTCGCTCATCCCCTCCGGCATGACGATCCGCACGGAATGGCCCATCAGCCGGCCCACGAGCGCCAGACCGATCCCGGTATTGCCGCTGGTCGGTTCGGTGACGATCGAATCGGCGCGCAGCTTCCCATCCCGGCGGGCCGCCTCCAGCATCGCCAGTGCAATTCGGTCCTTGATGCTACCGCCGGGGTTGAGGAATTCGGCCTTGGCGAACACGCGCTCGCCTTTCAGTTGCAGCAGAGGTGTATTTCCGATCAGTTCCAGGATATTGTCTGTCAGCATAACCTACCCCGCCAATCACCCTCATCCGAATACGTGGGGCAGCGCGCCCGCCCCGGCCATTCCCGGTCCGCCTGTCTATCGGCATTCCGGTACCGAAAGTGTACCTGAATCACCGGGAAAAGCCAGGCAATCTCCCGGAGGACTACTCCTCGTTGTTGAGGAAGCGGATAAGCTCTTCGGGGACGTAGTCGCTGGCAAAGACCAGGATGTCGTTGACCTGGGCCTTGGTCAGATCGCCTGTGACCTGCTGGTTGTTGATATCGACGTTGACGACGATGCCGTACTTCAGCGCTTCCGGCGCGCCGGGTTCCGTCGGCGGACCGCTGCGTTGCAGATAGGTCGGACGCACCTCGATGTTGACGTTCTTTCCGTCGCTCGGCGCTTCCAGGAGGATGCGGAGGTTTCGGGCTTTGCGCCGCCACTGCTCGTGCTTGAGGTTGCTGGCGACCACCTCGAGGGAATCGACGTAGCCGGTATCGAAGACGAATTCGTGTACGACGCCGACGCGCGGGACGGTGCGCTCGCCGAAGCGGGTGCGCAGCTCATCGAACGCCTTGCGGAAGATCCTGTCCTTCTCGGGGATGTCCAGCTCGTGAGGCCGGTCGATGTAGAGCCGCTCGGGGAAGGTGAAGACCGGCCCACGGTTGGTCAGCACGAACGTGGGTAGCTCGACCCGCTTGGCGTCCGGCAGCAGGAACGTCCGCTGGACCCGCAACTGTCGCGGCCCCGACAGAAGCGTCTCGAAGACGACCGGGAACTGCTCGACCAGCCAGTTGCCATAGTCCTGCAGCTTGGTCCGGTCCTGCTCCGGCGCCAAGGCCGGCCGGATATCCACGCCGTACTTGACGATATGCTGCGAAACGTTCTCGGTACTGAACTCGTAGTTCATTCTTCCCTCGGCCAGGAAATCATGTCTTCGAAGTGTACCCCCTGAATGATCCCGCGTCAAAAGAAACAGGAACTGCAGAACCCCGCTGTTCTTGGCGTACCCGACATGAATGGAAATAACCTACCGCAGACCTTGACCCTGAATAGCATCCGTCTGACCCAACCTTGTGTAGTTCTCCCGGAATCGCTTGGAGTATTTCCAGTCTAGCGAGCGCTCAAGACCGATCCGTCTGAGCACCTCCTCCAGTGACACGCCGCTGTTGGCCCTCCCGAGAAGCCCAAGGACTCTGAACACGGCTGCATCCGATGAGCACATGCACCACGGTTCGCCGGACGTGTCCATGAACGCCAAGGTCTCGTTTTCGCCGGGATCGAGCTGGGCCTTGTAGGTTAGGTTAAACTTGTCGAAAAAGGCTCCTACGAGCGAAGTGTTGATATCTTTAATGTGGATGGCGCCTTGCCGTTCGTACACCTCCAGATCAACATCGTGGCGAGCGTCTTCCACTGGATCGACGAACCACTTGGCTTCTTCCGCTACCGTCCTGCAGATAGTGACATCGCATCGAGTAATGAATTCGTCCCAAAGATCCAGTTCAAAGAGCTTTATGATCGGTCCGGCATCAAGCAACAGGAATTGAAACTTCTTCATCCGTCAGGTCTCCCTCATCCATCAGGTATTCCTGCGCTCTCTTATAACTGAGGCCCATAAACTTGGCGAATTGAGTGAGAGACAACCTGCCTTCGTTGAGGGCCCTGATCGCGAGACTGCAATAGCGCTCGGGCAACATGTCGGGCCCATCCGTTTGACGTGCCGGACGAGCGCGCCTGATCCCCCTTGCGTGTTCGATGTGGTTCTGGATGTCCTCGACCGACATGTTGTAGAGGTATACCATACGCCAAAGGAGTGCATCGAGTGACACCCCAAACTCTCTCGCGACTTCATCCAATGTCTCCAGGTTGATCTTGCCCTCACCATCTACCGATTGTTCTATGCGGGCCTTGACTACGTCGGTAGGCAGCAGCAGACGGCTGGCGAACGCGTTTGCCAGTTCCTCCTCATGATCTTCGGGCTCGTCGGTCGGACAGCCAGCATCTCTGAAGACGCTCCAAGTGAGAAGGTGGAACAACTCATGAGCAAGGTCGAAATTGCGTCGCCATAACTTGCTTCTTGAATTCAAGAGAATGGCGGGTCCCCACGTCTGAGACCACGTGGAGATCGCGCTGCCGGCAAAGTCCAAGTGGAAGACCTTCACGCCGAATCTCTCTTCCAGGACCTGTTTGAGCGAAGCACTAGGTATATCACCGAGCAAGTACTTCCTTTCAAAGTCGTCTGCAAGCGAGCCAGCGTCTCTGAATGAAAACGCGCTTCGTTTGACGTCGGGCTGGGGCCAAGTGATGTTCTTTCGTTCACCGCAGAGCAACTCGAGGCTGTGGTACTGCTCGCACAGCTGGCGGAATCTGGCTTGGGTCGCTTTAACTTGGTCCTCTACGTCAGGAGCGTCGCGCCAGAGCATGACATTCTCGACCACCGGTTCCTTACCCAGGAAGAACTCCACCGGCCGTCTGTAGAGCTCGGCCAATCTGCTGAGTTGGGAGAATCGGGGTTCTCGCTTATCGTTCTCAAAGTCGGAGAGCGAAGACTGTCCGATATTCGTCTCGGCGGCGACCCTATCAAGGGTATACCCCAGAGCACCGCGCGCAAGTCTGAGTCTTTCCCCGATCTGCATGGTTTACCTCCTTCGTTCTAATAGAACTATACACGATCATATCGGCCTTGTGCAAGAGAAATATTCTGTATTTCAGAAATTTCGGCGATGTGGCAACACTTGGCTCCCTTCCATTCTTCGCTTAGTAGCGGCGGGTGGTGGTCTTGGCGGTGTGGTGGTAGTTGGCGAAGAAGTAGCGTAGGGCGTCGATGGGGTGGTCGTAGACGCCGTCCTTGAAGGGTAGCTCGCTGGCGGCAGCCGGGCCGGGGTCGGGGTAGTGGTAGCACTGCATCGCTTCGATCAGGCGGACGCAGCGCGGGGAGATGACCAGCGAGCTGGTGCCGTCGCCGGCGCGGATGGCCCGGCGAATGAACTCGACGCCTTCGACGATGCCGCTGCGCCGGTAGCGCGTCGGAATCCCCAGTGCCCGCAGCTCCCGTACCACGCTGGTCCCGGTGATGTCGCTGGAACCGGCGCCGGCCGGGTCGCAGAACGTCGCCGCGATACGCTCCTCAGGGCAGGGCGTTCGCGCCTTGAGCTGCTCGGCGTGGACGTCGATGGTGGCCCGGCTGCGGACGTATTCGTCGATGACCCTGACCGTCCCGTCGCTATCCACCTGAATCCACAGGCACACGAACGGGTTGACGAAACCGAAGTCCAGCGAGCGATAGAGAGGCAGATTGGGATCGTAGTCCACCGGCTTGACGTTCGCGTCAGGGTCGAACTCGCTGAATACGACGTTCTCCAAGGAGGGCCTGACGCACAGCATCTCCGCCTCCCAGCCGGCCCGGCTGCTGCGTCGCATCTGGGCGATACAGTCGTCAATCTTCAGGTAGCCGCCGGCGCCCTGGGCCCGGCCGCGACAATCGTCCCACAGAGGGCATTGCGAGCAGTTCCGCTCGGTACACTTCTCGATGGTCTCCCATAGGCACCACTTGAAGACCGGTACGCCGACACTCGTCGCCGCGGAGACCTCGCGCTGCATGATCCCGTAGGGCTTGTGCATCGTGCTGATGAGCTCCATACCCGCGCGGATTTGAGGCGTGCTCAGCGTGGTGAACTTGGCGGCCGCGAAGACGTCCTCGTCGAACAGCTCGACCTCGTCACAGCGGAGCTTCTGCACGTGCTGGCCGCGAACGCTCGTGGCGGACTGGGTGAGGACCTCGACCGCGGCGCCGTTGGCGAAGCAGCACTTCTCCTTGCGAATGGGACCGGCCAGCGCCGACTCGAAGCCCCTTTGCAGGAACGCGGTCAGGTAGGCGTACATCCGGCTGGACTGCTCGCCGGAGCCGCCCAGGATGCGGATCTGGCAGTGCGGCTTGAACAACCCGTCCAGCAGCGTCGCGACCGCCGCCAGCTCCGTCTTGCCGCCGGCACGATTGGCCCAGATGATGCAGTCGGCGTTCCGGATTGCGGCTTCGCCTTTGGATTTCAATCCGCAATCCGCAATCGCCAATCCGAAATCAACGCTGTAGCTGTGCCAAAGATAGTCCAAGGGACTGCTGTGGTCGGGACATATCTTCTTGCCTGGCACGTCAACTCCGAGAAAGACCTTGAGGTAATTCCTCAGGTCCGCGCGCGTGCGCGGCCGGGTGAGCCGCAGCGATTCGTAAATGGTGGTTGCGTGTGACACGCCGGGGTTCGTCTGGATTTGGGCGCATAGAGGTGCTGTGTCGGTCATGGTGGTGGTCTCCGTATTTGGAAGGGATGCGGGTTGGAGTTTGAAGTGTGAAGGTGTAGGATGGGCAACTGGTTGCCCATGCTGTTCGATGCGGGTTCCGCATGGGCAACGAGTTGCCCATCCTACAAACTTACGGTCTACTTATCGTGGTAACCTTCGGCGGCCAGCTCGATGGCGCGAAATGTGTTGTACGGGTCGGCCAGATACACGTAGTCCCAGCAGCCTCGGCGGTGCAGCTTCGTGCCGCCGAAGCCTGTCTTGAAGCGATAGAGTCCGTGCATGGGATGGGCGGCGCGCTCGGTGGGCGGAATGCCGAACAGGTCGTAGCGGGTGCATCCGTGCCGGCGCGCCAGGCGCATCGCGCGCCATTGGAGGCGGTAGGTCGCCATGACGTCTCGCTTGCTCCGGCGTGAAGCCCCATAGAGATACGTGGCGCAGCCGCCGTGCAGCGCGACGATGATGCCCGCGACCGGCTCGCCGGCGTGCCGCGCCAGGAGCAGGTGCAGATCGACAGCGGTGGTGGCCATCGCTTCGTTGAGCTTGAGTAGCTCGCGGAAATATTCCAGCTCCCGTTTGACGATGCGATGACGCCGCGCCGTCTGCTCGTGGAGGTCGTACCAGACGGATAGCTCGTCGGGCGGTGCATCGTAGACCTCTACTCCTTTGCGCTCCGCCAGGCGCACGTTGTAGCGCGTCTTGGGTTTCATACTCGCGAGGATTTCCCGCTCGTCACGGGCCAGGTCGATCAGCACGGTGTCGCAGGGCAGCACGTCCGTCGGCGCTTTGCGCAGGTTCCAATCGCCTGTGCCGGCGTTCATGCGCATCTCGCGGATTCGCGTCGCCGGCCGCAGAGCGCCGTCGCTCCCGTCAGCCGCAGCGTATGGGCTCTGCCAAGGCAGGTCGAACCGCAAGCAGATGCAGTCGTCAGGCAGAAGGGGCTCCAGTTCGCGCGCGAGGTCCTTCAGAAAAAACGCCTGGCTCTCGTCAGGCAGTTCTCGCGTCGGACCGTAGGGCACGTAGGCCATGCAAAGACCTTCCGCGACCCGGCGCAGCAATACGAGCAGGTTTCTCTCGCGGCCCTCGAAGCGTACGACGAAGCCTCGCGGCGTCCAGCCGAAGTGCGATTTGAACATCCCCCAGAACCCGCTTTGGAACAGACTGCTCCCGCCTTGCAGGTGCTCCACGTCTATCGGCCTGATCTGAACGTCCAAAACCAGATATTCCCGTTAGTCTGAGGTCCCCGGTTGTCAACACGCGTCGCCCGCGCCGCGAAATCCCGCAGCGCGAGCATCCCCGCTCGCCTGTCGTGCGGGACACACGACCTACTTTATGATACCAAATCCGCCTCCACATCACAAACGCGCCCGACATTCGATGGCGGACCCGAGCCCGGAGGCAGGTTGACCTTCTCTCTCAGGGGCTCTGCCCCTGAAACCCCGGCATTTCGCGCGTTGGACCAGCAGCATGAGAAGAGAGAAGGTGAGACATGGTGGCAGCGGTGACGCGCTGGGAAGGGGACGGCGTGGCACTCCCAGGGCCTCCGGGGCAGAGGTTGCGGTTGCGCGGCTCGTTACGGTTGCGTCAGTCGTCAGGCGTCAGGATGCCCACGCGACGCCACCGATTGCCGAAGCGCGCGACACAACCGCAGCCCACAAACGAGCGGCATGACCGGCACGCCAGACCTGCGAGACTGCCATGCTGCTGGTCCAATGCGCAGAATGTCGGGGGTCTGGGGGCTGGCCCCCAGTGACCTGGGTCCGCTTCTGCGCCACCCTATCCCGGCCGCACCTCGGAGTCTCGTGAGGAACCTTACTTCTACGGCGTCAGAACAACCAGATCAAAGAAAGGCGACATGCTCGCCTCGGCCGTGCCGCCGTAGGCACCCATGTTGATGCGCCCACCGTTCGGGAATGGCTCAAGTCCAATGGGGCTGTGCTGATCGCCCGCGTCGGTGCATGGGCTAGTCACCTCGTCAATGACCCAGCTTTGGCTGTGCGGGTCCCAACGTCCCGCCTGGCTCTTGAGGTGATAGTCCCCATCCACCCAGAAGTCGTCGTTTGGATCGTCTGCTGTGGCATTCGAGTCCCAATGGCCGGGATCGGCAAACAAGGGGTCAACATCGATATTGCCTTCACCGTGGCGGCCTCCCTCAACGCTGCTGTATGTCACGTCGGCGAGCCCGCCACGACCACCGAAGAGACCACTACTGCCGTTGCGAAGAATGCTACTCACGATCGTAACGCGAAGGGGATTTCCGCCGCGTTCGCTTCCCACGACCTTCTCATCTTCGGCCCGGTTGTCGGCGAAGGTACACGATCCAACGTGGACACTCTGCGTTTGAAGATATATGGCCCCACCTCTCACAGCGGCTCGATTGCCGGCGAAGAGGCAATTGGCTATATCCGTGACGGCCTGGGTGTCCAGGCAGACGGCACCGCCGTACCCGGCCGAGTTCCCCGCAAAGGTGCAATGCCGGATGGATAGCGTCTCCTGCGCGTGCAAGAGTACTGCACCACCTATGTCTGTTGCGTGGTTGTCGGTGAAAGTACATCCATTCACGATGATCGCCGCCGGGTTGGGATACCCGCGACCTCCGGTCGTATTGATGGCGCCGCCTTCCGTGGTCGCGTTGCGCACGAACCTGGAGCCGGCAAACTCTACGCGTGCGTCCCCGAGGTCTACTACCACGGCACCGCAGGCGTTGTCGATGAACGTACAGTGCTGAATCGATGCGTGTGGGAGACTGACTAGCAAGGCCGGACCGCCCGTGGCCGAGCTGACCGTGAGTCCGTCCAGCACGCCGGAGAAATAGCCGTAGCGCGCCATTGTCACTATCGTGTAGCTGTTGTCGGCACGCGTGGAGTCCGTGAGCAGGTCGAGCGGATGGCCGGCAGGCGCATCATTGCCTTCCAAATCGCCGCTGAGGACGGTCCGGTAGAGCCCCACATCACGCGCGTTCGGATCAGGCGCCCCGACGCCCGCGTAGCCACCCCTGAGGGTTATGCCGCCAGCGAGATGGAACGTCGCCTCCCGGTCGTCTGGCATGACGGCTGCTCCCCGGTCCGGCTGATAACAGCCTTGAGCGACATGGATTTCGACCGGCAGCGGTCCGGTACTTGCATCGGCCAGGGCATCCTGCAGATGGCGGTAGGCATTGAGCCAGGACGAGCCGTTGTCAGCACCGGTGGCGTCGTCGTCCACATAGATGATCCTGATGAGGCCAGGGTCAGGGAAGTAAGACCTGCTGGCCTCGGTGGTGCCACCGTATGCGCCCAGGTTGCCCCGGCCGCCGTTGGGTTCAGGCTCGTCTGCAACGGGGTCGGTCGGATCACCCGCGTCGATGCAGGGGCTGGTGACATCATCCATGACCCACTCTTGCCCGATCGGATCCCATCGTCCACCCTGACTCTTGAGATGGTAGTCGCCATCAACCCAGAAATCATCGTCCGGATCATCCGGCGTTCCGTTCGGGTCCCAATAGCCGGGATTCGCGAACACGGGCTCGACACTGGTCCAAGTATCCTGGGAGCCGTACATACACGACCACAGATCGATGTCCTGCACCGTACAATAGCGAAGCCGTAGGGCAGTCCCTCCCCCGGCAAAACCGACCGGCATAGGCGTGATCTGCGTGCATGACGCGGCCGTGTTATCCCATATGATGCAACCGATCACGACGCCTACGGGGTGCCCACTCCAGTCGCTGGTGATAAGACCGCCAGCTATGTCTCGCGCGCGATTTCCTGAAACCGTGCAGTTGCGAATGACGAAGTTCCCGGCGCAGCTAATGCCTCCCCCGCGGCGGTTAGCGCGGTTGCCGGCTACGAGACAGTTGATGACCATTGGACAGGTGCCTTCGATGCGGATGCCCCCTCCGGCGCCTTTCCACCAAGGTAGTGGATAGCCCCATGATACAAGAGGAGGGCTGGCGTCGTTGCCGGAAACGACACACCTGGTGATGACTGAATTCGAATCGATACACGCAATCCCGGCGCCGGAGACGGCTACGTTGCCGGTGACAATGCAGTTGGCTATGTACGGGCTGCTCGCGTCGCACAGGATGCCGCCACCGGCAGCGGTGACGGAATCGTCCCCCACAGCGAAACCACCGGTCACGGTGAAGCCACGTACGACGGAATTGGCATCTTCGCTGCTGTGAAAATAGAACCCCCGATGCGGCTCGTTCGGCGAACCCTGGCAGTCGATGACACAGGTCTCCGGTCCGGCTTCGCTCTTGACAGTGATGGCTTTGCCTTTGAAGTCAATGTCCCGATTGCCGTCGCCGGTGTAGATGCCGGGTGCTACGACGACCACGTCGCCATCGTTGGCGCCGTCGATGGCGGCCTGGATCGTGTTGAAGTCGGCCGGAACGTCATGGGCGACGTAGATGACTCTCTGTGCGACTGCCACGCTGGTGCTTACGACGACCAGGCTCGCGGCCAGCAGCGTTTGCAGGACTATCCTCCGCATGGTTGTTCTCCCTGGACACACAGGTCGACTTCATGGGCAATCATAGCATATCGGCGGGGGTTTGTCCAGGGGAATGGACGCGAATTCTGGGCTCGTAGTGTGCCCGTAAGGGCATAGTAGCACGGGCATCCTGCCCGTGAGTAGCCACTCATGGGCGAGACGCCCATGCTACGAGCGTTCGAGGTCGGCGATCTTGTTGATCCGGCGGAGGTGCCGGCCGCCGTCGAAATCGGTGCTCAGGAAGATCTCGACCATCTCGAGCGCCTGCTGGATCGAGACCATGTGCGCGCCGATGGACATGACATTGGCGTTGTTGTGCTGGCGGGCCAGACGAGCGCCGCGCTCGTTCCAGCACAGGGCGCAGCGGATGCCCGGGACCTTGTTCGCGACGATCGCTTCTCCGTTGCCGCTGGCGCCAAGCACGAACGCACGCTCGCACTGGCCCTGCGCGACCGCCAGCGCGGCGGGATAGACGAAATCGGGATAATCGCACGACTCGGCCGAGTCCGTCCCGAAGTCGGTGACCTCGTGGCCGTGCTCGACCAGGTGTTGCTTGATGCGCTGCGTGTATTCGTAACCGGCGTGATCCGTGCCCAGTGCGATCTTCATCGTTCTCCGTGCCCTCTGCATGTCGCTGTCGCGGGCGCCGTCGCCCGCCTGACGAAGGCACCGCGCCTTCGATGCCAGACGGTACTATAGCCGAGAATGGGTACGGGTGCAATCCCTTGGTCTGTGCGGCTGTTTGACGTGAGAATTGACTGGAAGAGGGCCCGGACGAGCGCCGCCTCCGCCGTTCGCAGTGCCCGTGGCGCCGTTTGCCTGGACGCGTCGGAGTTGCTCCTGCTATGTGAGCAGGACGTGCAGGAGTCTCTCGACAACAACGTCGAGCCGCTCGGCGATGTTGTACCGCCCTTCGCCCAGTTGTCGCCGGATATCCAGTATCTTGTCGATACGCATTTGGGGCGGTTCTTCTGCCGCCAGGACGACGATTGCCCCACTCGAACAAGCAGTTGGTTGGCAACTGCACATGTTTCACCTCATCTGCATTCTAGATGGGGGAGACTGTGAAACTCTAAAAACAGCCGCCCACATGTCTCACTGTATGCCTTCCGGATTGCGTCTCGCTACGAGCAAAACCCTCTATCTGGACGAGAGAAATGCCTAAAGAGCCCGGGTGACGTTCGCGGGCTGCGAACAATGCTTTAGAGCGCCTAACAGAATGACCGGTGGATGGGTAGGGGCAGGTCCCCGTGCCTGCCCAAGGCAACCACAGGGGGTTGCCCCTACAACGTCCGTAACGCGACAGATCATTCTGTTAGAGGCTCTTAGTGCCGGAACGCTGATACGGAAGGTGGCAGGATGGGCTTGAGCTTACATCGATGACCCGCTGCACTTGAGATCCACAAGGACCAAGAGCGATCCTGCCTTTCCCGGTTTGCCCATGCCTGGCTGTGCGCGCCTACCGCACTCTATGGCGACAGCGCTTCATTGAGGTCAACCGGGTATTTCTGCCAGGGGACGGCGCCGGACTTGCAGATGTGGTCGCGCAGGGCGCTGAAGAGCCTCTCGTACATCGGGTGCTTCCTGTTGAGCGGGGTCTGCTCCTTTGGGTCGGCGGCGAGGTTGTAGAGTTCCAGCGGCTCGAAGGGGCTGTTCTGGACGAGTTTGAAATCGCCGTACCGTGCGGCGTAGTAGGCCTGGCCGCCGTACTGCCCGCCTTCGCGCCGCACCCAGAAAAGGAAGCGGTCCTCGTCGGGCTGGCTCTCGCCCAGCAGCGTCGGCAAGAAGCTCGAACCGTCGATTTCGTGCGTGACGTTCACGCCTGCGGCGGCGCAAACGGTGGGGAAGATGTCCATCGTCAGCGCCACGCGCTCGCTGCGCGAGCCTGGCTCGATCCTGCCCGGCCAGACGGCGCACATCGGCGCGCGGATGCCGCCTTCGTACATGTCCTGCTTGCCGGCGCGGAGCGCACCGTTGTTGGCGCCGACACCGAGCTGGCCACCGTTGTCGGAAGTAAAGACGATCAGT
>JAFGLV010000042.1 GCA_016927855.1 Sedimentisphaerales bacterium | reverse complement strand
GCATCCTTGCGTGATCCGTGCATCGCCATGTGAGCAGTTATCGGCAAAAACGGAATGTTTTAATGAACTATTCAAGGCTCAATAGCAGGGGGTCCAGCACCGCGTTGATCGCGACGCCGACCAGCATAACGACGCTGGGCGTGAGAGTATCGCCGGTCGCTCGGATGATGTTGTTGCCGATGATCGGCACGACGTAGAAGACCATGCCGGGATACCAGATGACCATGTACTGCTCGACGTAGGGCATCATCGCGTCGGTCGCGCCCAGTAGGCGAAACAGCGGCTTCAGGGTCGCCAGCCCCACGGTCGTCAGCACAACCACACACGCGGCCGCCAACGTCAGCGCGTCGGTGCTCCAGCGGCGAATCCCGCCACCGTTGCCGGCACCGATGCCCTGCGAGATTACCGCCATCGCGCCGACGCCCAGGCCGAGCGTGAAGGTGCCGATGACCATCACGACGGGAAACGTCAGCGTCATCGCCGCCAGCGGGATCGTCCCCAGGCGGCTGACGAAGAACGTATCGACGACGTTGAACGCCATCATCGCGACGATCCCCACGAGCATCGGGGCCGTGAGCCGGGCCAGGGTCGAGCCGATCGGTCCGGCGGTCAGGTTGGCTGAGGTCGGCTGCGCACGCATGGCGGGCATGATAAGGCACCGCCCCGCCGTTGGCAAACGCCCGCCACCTGTTGGCTGTCGTCCGATCCATTGGAGGCTTATCTGCTTGCAAAGCCGCGCCGGCGCAGGTAACCTACGACCTGATCTGCCGACTGCTCATGCCTTGCCGTGGCGGCGCAATCGCCAGGCGCGGGCCCGTAGCTCAGCGGTAGAGCAGGGGACTCATAATCCCTTGGTCGCTGGTTCGAATCCAGCCGGGCCCACTTTCACGTCGTGCCATCGAATCTCCTGCTCTCGTCGTTGGCCACTCCGCGTTTGCCCGGCCCACACGCGGTTTTTTCCGTTGACGGGATGGCCCCATTAGTGATAGGATAAGCCTGTGTGGGTGTTTTGTTGGCCTGGGAGTTGCGCCGGCAATCTCGATCGGGTGCGTTTGTGGAGATCTGCCTATGAGGGAATAGACCGCCAAAGCGGCTTCGTGGGGGAGGAGTGATTCGAAAACCGGGGGGAAATCAAAGGCCGTACAGGCTCTGTCATTATACACGGGAGGCCCGGGGCAAAGGCGCTGAGACAGCGGATGCCCGGCCGGTGTCTGTGGCGAAGGGATTCTCGTACGTCGCAGAAGGAGATTGGGTCCTGATTCCAAGAAAGGGAGGGTCATCCGCATGCTAATGAAGTCCATTTCTGTCATGTCCCTGGCGGTGCTTTTCGCTCTGGCGAGCGGCGCCGGGGCCGAACCATTCGATTTGCTACCTACGTTCGATACCGAGATCGGCAACGACGCCCAGGTGGGGCCGAACTCGTCGAGCAACGGCACCGGTATGGGCATACGTGACATCTCCAGCCGACGCCGCGTTGCCTACGTCACCTACGATATTTCTGAAGTCAAGGCGATGGGCGCGTTCTTTTCCAACGTGAGATTCAGCAACTACGGACACGATCTGAGCAATCCGGTCGCCGTGTATGGTGTCCTCGAAGCTTACGAGGACGTCGTGGCGCCGGGGGTCAACTGGGCCACCGGTCCAGGCGTCCAGAACAACCCAGTGCCGGCCTTGGATTCACCGGTCGAACTAGACCCCGCGGATCTGACTGACGTCTTGCTGGTCTTTACCCCGCCGGCTATGGGCGTGCGTGAGGAGACCGAGACCAGCGAAGCGCTGGCCGATTTTCTCAACAGTGACACCAACGGGTTCGTCGCGTTTCTGTTCGCACCGGCCGAGCCGGGCAACCAGGCTATCGTGCGCACCACGGAGATGGGTGAAAATGGCGGCACGCGCCTGCTGGGCGATATTGGCGGCAGCGCCACCACCGCCTCGAAACCGGTACCGACCGACGGGGCGACCGACATTCCGCGCGAGGTCGTACTGAGTTGGACCGCAGGAGGTTATGCGGTCACGCACGACGTGTATCTCGGCACCTCCTTCGACGACGTCAACACCGCCGCCACCACCAATCCACTGGGCGTGTTGGCCGGCCCCGATCAGCCCACGACGACGTTCGATCCGCCCGGGCTGCTGGAGTTCGACCAGACCTACTACTGGCGCGTCGATGAGGTCAACGGTGCTCCCGATTTCATGGTCTTCCCCGGAAACGTCTGGAGCTTCACTACCGAGCCGTTCGCGTACCTCGTGCCCAACGTGACCGTCACCGCCTCCACCACGTCCCCTGCGGGTCGCGAACCGGAGAACGTCATCGACGGCTCCGGGCTCGGCGATGGAACGCATTCGACGGAAGAGGCGGACATGTGGCTGGGTGACGCGGTCGCGGGAGAGCCGGTCTGGATCCAGTTCGACTTCCCGCGCACGCTGAAAATGCACCAAATGCGCCTCTGGAACTACAACGGCACCTATGAGTTCATCCTGGGCCTCGGGCTGAACGAAGTGACCCTTCAATACACTGCCGACGGTGAGGAGTGGATCGCCTTGGGCGACCAGGTACTGGATCGCGCGCCGGGTGCGGTGGATTACGAGGGCATCACGCTCGACCTGGCCGGCGTTCCGGCCCAGGCGATCCGCATCGACATACACAGCAACCGGAGCACGTCGAATCCGCCGCAGTTGCGATACGGTCTCGCTGAGGCCCAGTTCTACTATATCCCGGCGCACGCGCGCGAGCCCCAGCCAGCGGCCGGTGCGGCGGACATGGACCCCGATGTGGTCCTGAGTTGGCGCGCCGGTCGCGAGGCGGCTTCTCACAGCGTCTATTTCAGCAGTGACGAGCAGGCCGTCGCTGACGGGACAGCACCGGCCAGTACCGTGGCAACCAGCAGTTTCGATCCTGACGCTCTGATCCTAGGCCAGACCTACTACTGGCGCGTCGATGAGGTCAATGAGGCGGCGACGCCCAGCATCTGGCCCAGCGACGTCTGGAGTTTTGCCACGAAGCAGTACTTCACCGTTGATGATTTCGAGAGCTATACCGACAACGCCGGCGAAGAGGTCTTCTCGGCCTGGCTCGACGGTTACGAGATCGACGACAACGGGTCGATCGTCGGCAATCCGCTTCCGCCTTACACCGAGCAAAGCGACGTCCACGGCGGCTCGCAGGCGATGCCCTTCTCCTACACCAATACCGGCACTGTCAGGGTCTCCGAAGCGGCACGCACGCTCGAGATGGCACAGGATTGGACGCGCAACGGCGCCGATACGCTGACGCTGTGGTACAAAGGCGATCCCATCGGCTTCCTGCAGGTTTCGCAGACTCAGATCGTCATGAACGGCATGGGCGCCGACATCTTCAGCACTGCCGACCAAGGCCGCTTCGTCTACAAGCAGCTCAGCGGCAACGGCTCGATCGTCGCGCGCGTCGATCGCCTCGACGCCACCGACCCGTGGGCCAAGGCCGGCGTGATGATCCGCCAGACGCTGCAGCCGGACTCGATCTGGGCCTATTCGCTTTGGGCTCCCGGCGACGGCAACCGCTTCCGCTTCCAGAACCGCGCCACCATCGGCGGCACGGGCGCCAGCGATACCAGCACCGCGACGCCGGAGCAGACAACGGTCGACATACCGGTCTGGCTCAAGCTCGAACGCAGTGGCAATCAGTTCAACGCTTTCTATGCCACCGCAGAAGCGCCGACGACCTGGATTCCGAGCCCTGCGAATCCCCAGACGATCACGATGGCCGACCCGGTCTATGTCGGCCTCGCCGTGACCAGCCACGTGACGACCACTTCTACACAGGCGGTGCTCTCCGAGATCGCTACGACCGGCAACGTGAGCGGCCAGTGGCAATCGGTCTCTCTGACCGTCGATCAGCCCGCCGGCAACGGTGTGGACAAGCTGTATGTCGCCGTCGAGGACAGCAGCGGTCGGAAGGCAACGGTCGTCAATCCCGACCCGTATGCCGTCGGCGCCGGCGTCTGGACAGAGTGGAACGTCCCGCTGAGCACGCTCAGCGCCGCCGGGGTCAACACCAGTAGCATCAAGAAGGTGTATCTCGGGGTCGGTGACCGCAACCAGGCCAGCGCTAACGCGTCCGGCGCGCTGCTGATCGACGACCTGTTGGTCGGCCGCCCAGCCGCCGAGCAGTAGGCTCGCGGTTGGTCGCCTTGAAGGTAAGCCGAAAACAGGCGCAGGCTCCGGACCCGCGCATTTGGCGGCCGTGACAGTGTATCTTGGGGTCTGTGTCCGCACGGCACAGGTCCCAAGTCTTGCCGCCAGGCGGTGAACGCGAATGGAGAAATGCGCCGCGTAACCGCGAACGGCACAACTGGTGGAGGACCGCCTATGAGCAAATAGGTCACGAGCAACGACAAGCAACATACGGAACGAATCGGTCGAGATTGTCCGACCGAGAGTGTTACACATCTTGCCGCTGTGCCAGCAAGGCCAGAATGCCGCCGTTTGGGTGAAACGCGCACCTGCGGCATGCATGAGCCGGTTCGTGGCGTGCTGACACAGCCAAACAGCGGGTGTCTCCCGCCGTCAGGGACGGCTCGATTGGGCCAGGAGTTTCCGGAGGCAACGTACGCTCGTCGCGAAAAGAAGGAGGACAACAGCGATGTCTAAGAAAGTGGTCTATGCATTTGTTCTCGTACTGTTGTTGTCTACAGCCCTTCCCACCCACGCCGCATCGAGACCTTTCAGCGTCATGGCGTTTCTCGACCAGCATGTCTGCAATGACGCGCAAGTGGGTCCCAACCAAAACGAACAACAAATCGGCGTGCACGTTCGTGACATTTCGGCGCGGCGTCGCGTCGGACTGTTTAGCTTCGACATCAGCGAGTTGAAAGCACCCGGCGCCTACGTCAAGAACGTCGGTCTCAGCAATCTCGGCGCCGGCGGCGGCAACATCGACGTCTATGGCGTCATCGAGGAGCTGGACAATCTTCCGCCGGAGACCGAGCTCGTCTGGAACAACGCGCCCGGCGTCAAGAATGACCCGGCTCCGCCGGTCGGCGACCCGATCGAGCTGGACCCCGACGATCTGACCGACCTGCTGATGACTTTCGACTGTCCCGACAACCAGGTCAGAGCATCGACGGCAACGAGCCGGGCCTTGGCGGACTTCATCAACAGCGATACGGACGGGATCATCACACTGCTGTTCGCGCCACCCCAGCCGGAAGCCTCCGCCATTCTACGCGCCAAGGAAAGCAACGAGGGCGGCATTGCCGGCGGCACCTACCTCCAGGGCGAAATCGCCTTTGCCGTGGAACTGGCGGTGAATCCCGACCCGGCCAATGAGGCCGACGACGCGTTTCGCGACGCGGTCCTGACGTGGACGCCGGGACAATACGGAGCCACGCACGACGTCTACTTCGGGACAGTCCTGGATGATGTCAGCAACGCTTCCAGAGGTGATCCTCGCGGGGTGCTGGTCCGTCAAGGCCAACCAGCCAGCAGTTACGATCCGGGCCGCCTCGAATTCGACCAGACATATTATTGGCGCATCGACGAGGTCAACGCCCCACCGACGTCCACGGTATACAAAGGTGTGGTGTGGAGTTTCACCGTCGAGCCCTTCGTCCATCCCGTCAAGCACGTCACAGCCACCGCCTCCAGCTTCGAGGAAGGCAGCGGACCCGAGAACACAGTCAACGGCTCCGGGTTGGATGCCGATGACCTGCACTCCATCGACGGCGAGACCATGTGGCTCAGCAGCATGGATGGCCCGCAGCCGGCCTGGATCCAGTACGACTTGGGCCGCACCTATCAGCTCCACGAGATGCTGGTCTGGAACTACAACGGCGAGTTCGAAGACATCATCGGCTTCGGTATACAGAACGCAACCATCGAGTATTCCACCGGTGGCGACGCCTGGACGGCACTGGGGGATTTCGAATTCGCTCAGGGCACCGGCCTGGAGGGCTACGAACACAACGCGCCGATTGACTTCGGTGATGTCGCGGCCCGTTACGTGAAGATTACCGCCAACAGCGATTGGGGTGGGATGGGCCAGCCCGGTTTGAGCGAGGTGCGGTTCCTGTACATTCCCACCGCCGCCAGCAATCCCCAGCCGGCAGCCGGTCAGACCGGTGTGGCTTTGGAGGACGTGCTGAGGTGGCGTCCCGGGCGTGAGGCCGACACGCACGACGTCTATTTCGGGACCGACCAACAAGCAGTCGCCGACGGCTCTGCCTTGGCGGGCACCACCAGCGACAGCTACTACGCCTTCGGCCCGCTCAATCTCGGTGAGACCTACTACTGGAGAGTCGATGAGGTCAACGAAGCTGAGCCCGTCACCGTCTGGACGGGTGACGTCTGGAGCTTCTCGGCGACGGACTTCCTCGTCGTCGACGACTTCGAGAGCTATACGGACGATGAAGGCAACCTCATCTACGAGACCTGGATCGACGGCTACGAGAGCGACGACAACGGCTCGCAGGTCGGCAACGACACCCCGCCCTACGCAGACCAGGAGATTTTCCACGAGGGCGCGCAGTCCATGCCATTACGCTACGTCAATACGGGCGGCGCCGCTTACTCCGAGGCCAAGCGCACGTTTGCAGCCCCACAGGATTGGGCGCAAGGTGGCGCCACGACGCTGAGGCTGTTCTTCTATGGCAACGCCGATAATGACCCGGCCGAGCCCATGTGGGTAAAACTGACCGACCAAAGCGGCAAAAGCGGCACCATCACCTACGGCACCGCGCCCGGCGAGGACACAGCCAATCTGGCTGTCGCGTCATGGCATGAGTGGCAACTGATGCTCGCCGACTTCGGTGTGGACGTAAGCAGTGTCAAGACGATCTCCATCGGCTTCGGCTCGGTGGGCGGAGTCCCATCAGGAAATACGGGGCGGGTCTACATCGACGACGTCCAGGTAGGCAAACCTCCCGTGACGCCGTGATCGGGCGCGCACCCTGTGCTTGGGTGATCGTCTTGCTTGATGGCGGCAAACCGTGGCTCCGGAAGACCCCGGGGCCATGGTGGCGCCGCCCATCGACGGGCGATCGCAACGCGTTGCGCGGAGCTGCTTTGAAGGAGGAATACTATGCGGAAACGATCGCACTATCTGATCTACTCGATCCTCGTGTTAGCCGTGTCTCAGTTCGGCTTCGCCGACGTCAACGCGCAAATCGGTGCTGCCGATCCGACCCTCGTCGCCTGGTGGAAACTCGACGAAGGGGCTGGGACGGAAATCTCCGACTCCAGTCGCTACGAGAATGACAGCAACCTGGCCAGCACCACCCTGGCGTGGACCGACGGCCGGATCAACGGCGCGCTGCAGTTCAACGGAGCAAGCGACTACGTTGAGTTCGGTCGATCCGAAAGCCTCAACATCAGGGACGCTCTAGCAGTAACGCTGTGGGTGCGTACCGCCAATGTGGGAAACGGTGCCAACGAGGCCTTGGTGCTGAAAGGTGAATTCACCTACGGATTGAGGTTCACCAACGCCAACAATCTGGAGTTTCGCATCTTCTCGACGGGCTACCAGTCCATCGAAACGCCGGTAACCGAGGCTTTCAACGATGTCTGGCACCACCTGGCTGGCGTTTATGACGGCAGCGCCTTGATGCTCTACGTTGATGGCGAGCTAATGGCCAGCACCGCCTCCAGTGGGACCATCAACAGAGACGACAACTACTACGTCAACCTGGGTAGAAACAGTCAGGGCGACTCGAACAACCGCTGGTGGTACAGCGGCGCCATGGACGACGTGCGCATCTACAGCCGGGCGCTGTCGCAGGAAGAAATCCGGAAAATGCTGCGGCCGGAATACTCCTCCATGCCGACGCCTGTCGACGGAGCGGCGGACGTGTGGCCCGACGCGGCCCTGGGCTGGACGCCGGGAATTGCAGCCGCCACGCACGACGTCTATCTGGGCATCGTGCTCGAAGACGTCAACAATGCCAGCCGGGCCAATCCCCTGGGCGTGCTGGTCAGCCAAAATCAAGACGCCGTCACGTACGATCCGCCGGGCCGCCTGGCATACGACGCGACTTACTACTGGCGCGTGGACGAGGTAAGCCCTGCACCGGATAACACCATCTACAAAGGCGACATTTGGAGCTTCACCGTTCCCTTCGCCTTCCCCATCGAGCAGGTGACCGCCACCGCGTCCAGTTCCAACAAGAGCAATACCGGGCCCGAGAACACCGTCAATGGTTCCGGTTTGGACGAGAACGATCTGCATGGCACCAATGCGGAGACGATGTGGCTCAGCGCCAAGGGCGAGCCGGCCTGGATCCAGTACGAGTTCGACCGCCTCTACAAGCTCCATCAGATGCTGGTCTGGAACTATAACGTGCAGGTCGAGCGGGTAGTCGGCTTCGGGTTCAAGGAAGTCACAGTGGAATACTCGATGGATGGCGAGAACTGGACCGCTCTCGGTGACTTTGAGTTCAGTCAGGGTCCGTCCCAAGCGGGCTACGCTGCCAACACGGCCTTGGAATTCGGTGATGTGGTTGCCAGGCACGTCAGGCTGACCGCAAAGAGCAACTTCAGCGGACGCAACCAGTACGGCCTGAGCGAAGTCCGGTTCCTCGCCATTCCCACCCATGCCTGGGAACCTCAGCCGGCCTCGGGCCAGACTAACGTAACCCGGGACGTGACGCTCGCTTGGCGCGCAGGACGGGAAGCGGCCTCCCACGAGGTTTACGTCAGCGCCGATGAGCAGTCGGTCATTGACGGCACCGCGCTCATCGACGTTGTCACCGCGAGCCAGTACATGCCCGGCACTCTCGACCTGGGCACGACTTACTACTGGAAGGTCAATGAGGTCAACGAGGCGGAGAATCCGAGCGCCTGGGAAGGCGCTATCTGGGACTTCACCACGGCGCCCTACCTCATCGTGGACGACTTCGAGAGTTATACCGACGATGACGCGGCCGGCGAGGCCATCTGGCAGACGTGGCTCGACGGGTACGAAGACCCAACGAATGGGGCGCTCGTCGGCAATGCCACTCCGCCGTATGCGGAGCAGACGATCGTCTACAGCGGTGACCAGTCCATGCCGGTAAGTTACGATAACACCGGCGCGACTTCGTCCGTTGCCGTGCGAACCTTTGAGACGCCCCAGGACTGGGCGACCGGCGGGGCAACGATCCTGACGGTGTATTTCCGTGGTGTCACGACCAACAACGCCGACGAACCCCTGTGGGTCCGGCTGACAGATCAAGCCGGAAGCCAGGGGACCGTCACGTATGGTCTTGCCGCTGACGAAGATGCAGCCAACCAGGCCGCTGCGGCCTGGGCACGGTGGGATGTGCCTTTGGCCGACTTCGGCGTGAATCTAACGCAGATCAAGGCCTTGGCGCTGGGCTTTGGCGCTGGCGGAGGCACGCCGCCCAGAAGTACAGGCCTCATGTACTTCGACGATATCCGGATAGGCAAACCGGTTTCCGTCGAGTAGCAGAGCATATTCAGATGGGAAAGAGAACGGCACCACGTGCCGGGGTCCGGTCAACGCAGTCCGGACCCCGGTGCGTCGCCGCTTCACCGACCCGGTGGGTACTTCCCCCTTGCACCTGGCTCAAGCCAAACCTATAGTGGTTGGCAGGTCCTGAGCCCTTTGGATGTTGCCTAGGCCGAATACAACGGGTGGCCAAGCACCGGTCGCTACAGCCAGAGGTCGTACCGGCCGGACGCATCGGGCGCCCATCGCTCGCTCGAGAAAGGACAGAAGCCGATGACTCGTACCACCAAGGCATTTACCCTGATCGAACTGCTGGTCGTCATCGCCATCATCGCGGTCCTGATGGGAATTCTCCTGCCGGCGCTCAATCGCGTCCGCGAACAAGGCAAGCGCGCCGTCTGCCTGAACAACGTCAAGCAGTTGGCGCTGGCGTGGATCCTCTACGCCGACGACAACAACGACAAGATCGTCAACGCCAATACCCACGACAGAACGGCGTGGGTCTACTACGAGCCCGGCAGGACGGAAGAGCAGCAACTTGACGGCCTTAGGGAAGGCGCCCTGTACCGCTACAACACAAATGAGAAGCTCTACCGCTGCCCGACCGGCCTGCGCGGGGAAATGGTGACCTATTCGATCGTCGATTACATGAACGGACACCTTGAGATCCCCGGCGCGACGATCCCGCCGTTGAAGCGGCGCATGCAGATTCGCAACCCGCAAATCCAGGTCGTCTTTCTCGACGAGGGCCGCCTGACCGCGTCCAGTTGGACGGTCTACTACCTCCAGGAATTGTGGTGGGATGCGATCACCTGCCGCCACGGCGACGGGACCAATTTCTCCTTCGCCGACGGACACAGCGAGTACTGGAAATGGAAAGACCCGCGCACCGTCAAGATCGGCCGGACCAACGTCGCCGCGGGCGAGCAGTTCAGCCCCGGTTTGAGCACCAGCTACTGGTCCGCCGGCAACCAGGATCTTTACCGCGTCCAGCGCGGCGCCTGGGGCAAGCTCGGGTACACCCCCGCCGGTGGATAACGCGCTCAGGCAATACCACCTGCCAGAAATACGATTGCGCCCTTGACGGCCTGCTCCACCTCGGTAGGATGAACGCCCCCTCAGCGACAGCCCTGTAGCGTTCACGGGCAGCTTAGCCAGGATGAGGGTCCTTTTGTGAATAGAGTTCCGGCAGATGGCGTCATCTGGCAGTGGACGTGGTGTGATCTTCGACCTTGATGGGGTGCTGGTAGATACCGGCTGGGCGCATCGTCAGTCGTGGTACGACTTGGCTCAGCGGGAAGGCTTGGACATGTCGGACGAGTTCTTTCGCGACACGTTCGGTCTGCAGAACTATGCCATCATCCCCAGGCTGAAGCCCGGGATTGGGCCCAAGGAACTTGAGCGCCTCTCGGACTGGAAGGAGCAGCGCTATCGCGCGATCCTCGCGGACCGCCTGGAACTGGCCGATGGCGTTGAAACCCTTCTGGAGGACCTCAAAGGCCACGGCTTCCGGTTGGCGATCGGCTCCTCGGCGCCGCGCGAGAACCTCGACGTCTTCTGGCACCCGCTCGGGCTGGCGCGCTATTTCGACGCGCGCGTGACCAAGGAGGAGGTCGCTGAA
Source organism: Sedimentisphaerales bacterium (assembly GCA_016927855.1). GTDB lineage: Bacteria > Planctomycetota > Phycisphaerae > Sedimentisphaerales > Anaerobacaceae > JAFGLV01. The sequence goes on along the minus strand of JAFGLV010000042.1, from coordinate 43,329 downwards.
GGGAAACCGTCGCCACGGACGTTCCTGAAGGCGGCCGAGAAACTGGGCCTGCCGCCGCGCGCGTGCGTGGTCGTGGAGGACGCCGTGGCAGGGTTGCAAGCCGGTGTCAGCGCCGGAATGGCGGTCGTCGCAATCACCACGACGCGCCGCCGCGCGGACCTCGCCCAGGCCGATTGCATCATCGACCGTTTCGCAGAGTTGAAGGCTGACGACTTCGTCGCCCTGCTCAACGGGCGATGACACTGGCATTTGTGACCACCCGGACCTACTCCTGCTCGCGCAGTTGCCTCCAGAGCAGGCCGCGAAAAGCCTCGCCCACCACCGGCAGCGGAACCACAGTGACCTTCGTCTGGCCAACGGTGCCACCGATCGTCACCGACGCGACGCTTGCCTGCATGGAGGACATCAGTCGGTCAAGCTGTCTGACCCCGGGCAACTGCACGCCCTTGAGCACGCGGGTCGAGCCGACGGCGTAACCCTCGACGGGACTGGCAGCACCGAGGCCAAAATCGTTGATCGTGCCGGCGCCGCGAATCTCGACGCCTCGGTTGAAATAGACGAAGCTGGGGATGCGCACACGCGTGCCATCGAAGAGCACGTCGATCTGTCCGTTGCCCTCGGGCTTGGTCTGGCCCAGGTTCAGGCTCATCGCGTCGTACAGCGTGCGGACGATGGGGTTGTTCACCAGGTCCGATTGCGTCACGCTCAGGTCGGCCTGGCCGCTGAGACGTCGCCAGTCGGCGCTGGTCAGCAGGGTGCCGCGGCCCGAGAGCCTGCCAACGACAGGTGCGGCATTGGGATCGGTCAGGTGAGCAATCTGGTTCAGATCGACGCTGTTGACGTCGGCGGTCACCGCCAGGTATTGCTGGCCTGCATGAGGACTGACACGCGCCCGCAGGTTGACCGCGCCTCCGAGCAGGTGCAGCGTCGATTCATCGATCAGGAACCGCCGGCTTCCCAGGTAGGCCACGACGCTGTAGTCCCGCACCTGCGCGGTTCCAAAACGTCCGTCGGCAACGTGTCCCTGAATGTCGATACGCAAAGGCTCCAGCGGCCGGGCTCTCTCGTCGGTCTGCACCGCTTTGAGCGAACCCGAACACCTGCCGCCCGCGCGTGCCGCTTGAGGCCACCAGGGCGCGAGCTGGTTGGGCTGAAGGTCGTGCCACTGCAACTGCCCTGTGCTACCGGTCGGCCGGTCCAGCGGAACCCGCGCGGACCCTTCCGCCGAGCCGCCCAGCAATTCGGCCTTCAACTCGTCGATTTCCAGGGTCCGTTCGCGCACCCGCAGCAGGGCCTCCATCCGGCCAAACTCCTGCTCTTCCAGCAACAGACGGCTCGCGAGCCGGCCCTGCCCGTCGAGCGACTGCTTGAGCAGGTCCAGTTGTGCCTCCATCTCGCTATCGGTCACGAGAACCGCCGGCTGCGACTCCCAGCGCAGCGGCCAGTCTGTCAGGGCAAACTTGATCGAGAGCCGCCCAGGCTGGTCGAGCCGGAATTGCATGGCGCCGCGCGCCTGGCCCTGGCCTTGCACGAGCTGGATCTCGTCGAAGCGAACCAGACCATCGGCGATGCGGATCCGCCCATTGCCGCTCTGAGCCTCGAACGGGGGAACGTCGAGATCGGTGACGTCCCAGTTTCCGAACGCCAAAGCCTTCTCCAGGTGGAAACCCGGCACGGATAACTGGAGCTGGGCGGTCGCCTGTCCCTGGCAGTGGATCGGCGAACCCGCCATCTCCGCAGCCGTTTGAAGCGACAGGTCCTGGATGGTGAGGTGAAGCTCCGTTTGCGGATCCGCCAATTCGTGTTTGCCACTCAGTTGCCAGCGGCCTCCCAGCAGGACAAAAGGAGACGTCGCAATCTCGACACGCTCGGTATCGACCCGCGCCAGGACCGGGACCTCCAACTGTGCGACCTTGCGTTTGCCCAGTCTGACATCCCGGCCGGTCAGGGTCCCGCTGGTGTCCAGCGCCAGCGGCTGGGCGGTTCCGGCGACGTTGATTTGGCAGGTCCACTGGCCCCGAGCGGGCGCCTGCGCAGGTTGCGTCACGTTCGGCACAGGCGCACGGTCAGGCCACCGCGCTGAAAAATGGGCATCGTGAATCTCACGAGAGGGCACGGACAATTCACCCTTGCCGGTCACGACAGTCTGGCCCTCGGCGACCCGCAATTCCGAGACCGCCGCTTTGCGGGTGTCTCCTGCGCCGTGAAGGCGGATGTCCAGGCCGGCTTGGCGCGACCCGGAAAGGCGAATATCCCTGGCGTCGAGTCGGACTGTCCACTGCCATGACTGGCGGTTCAGTTCGGCCTCGGCGTTTACCTGCCCGGCGTTCGGCAGTGACAGGAAGGCCAGGCGCAACTGCGGGCCGTCGACGGCAACTTCGGCCGCCGCACCGCTCAAGTCGATTTCGTGGGTCCCGCGCGTCCAGGTAAATTGCCCCACCGACGTTCGCCACAGCGATTTGTCCCACTCGCTGCCTGCCCCCTGTGTCTGCACTGCCACCCGCCAGCCGCCCAGCGCGGTCTGTGCGTCGGCGGTCGCAGTGAGTTGTGCTTCCTTCAGTCCATGAACCGGAGACCTGAGCACCGCACGCATCGTGCCACTGTGCTCGCCTTCCTGCCCTGGCAGGCGTCCCGCCCAGGTCGCGGTGCATTCGCCCAGCCTGGCGTCAAAGTCCCACCGCCCGTTCAACTGCGCCGCGGTGGTCTCCGTCCGGACGCCCATCGCGCTGGCCGCCAGACCCTCCGCGCCGAACTCGATCTTCCCCCCTGCCAGACGAATCGTCTCGCCCAGGAGATTCGGCTCGTTCAGCACCAGGCCTTCGGGGCTCAGAGTGACCCCATTAGCTTGGGTCGCGATGCTGACCGTACCCGCCAGGGACACGGGGCCCGCGCGCAGCGGATCGAGTCGCAGCATGCCGCGCAGGCCGTTGCGCTCCACGCGGCCGTCCCACCGACCTGCCGCTTGAATCCCGCCGGCCACCTCCGGCATAAGCGTTTGCAGCCAGACGGCGTTGGGCTCCAGCACGAACTCGACCCGGTGGGCCCAGTTTCCCCCCTGGGCCACCTCGCCGTGCAAGGCGGCTCCGTCGGGACCCTGCAATGCGAACCTCCAGACCGATCCTTTCTCTGCGATTCCCTGGAACGCCAACGGGCCTACGGTGCGTCCCGGCCCGTTCGGTTCGGCCAGTTCGATCAGGCCCCCTTCGACGCCGACGTTTGGCAACGTCATGCTCCAGTCCGATTGTTCGGACGAACCGGCGACCGCCACCACGCGATCCGCCACGTTCTGCACGTTCCAACGACCCTGTTCGTCCTGCCACAGAAACGCATGCGGGCGCGCGATCCGAACCGAGCGCAGCCTGAACGCGCGCGTTATGAGCAGCACCGGTACGGAAGTGTGCGACAGCTCGATGGCGTCGGCGGTGAAGAACTCCCGGTCGCTCAGTGGCATCCTCACAACGGGCTTGCGGATCGTGGTTCGGCCGCTCCAGCGGATGGCCACCGACTCGGCCTGCACGTCCAATCCGGTCTGGTCCGCCGCCGCCTGCAGAATGACTCGACGTGGCAGGTCGGTCAGCAAGACCACCTGGATGACGAGCGCCGCGAGCGCCACGAGCACCAGGACGCATACGACAATTCCAATGACCCAACGTTTCATCAGCTTCATACCGTGCTGCTATCGTCACGTGCCGTATTGCAGGCTGCCCCCATGCCGCGTCGGCGCTTATTCGATCCGGTGGTCCACCGGCGGGATGTTCCCGGTCGTACGCGGACCAAACCCGAACAGCCACCAGTCGTCGCGGTAGGCTTTACCGATGGAAGGTCCCGAACTGGCGACCACTTCTCCGGTGTCGACCCAAAAGGCCACATAGGCGACACTGGCAAATCCGACCTGTTTGATCTCCTTGGTGATGGCGACTTCCGGCGTGACGATGCTCGGGACCGGCACGCCGGTCGCGGCGGACGCTCCGGCGGCCGCAGCGCCGATAGCAGGCAGGCCAAACAAGCTTTCATAGCGGTCGATGCCGACTCCCCCACTACGGACCTCCAGCACGATCTCTGCCTCCTCGCGCTGCGGCGAGACCTGAACCCCCGAGAGGAGCAGCTTGGCGCGAAGCTCGCCCAGGACGAATTCGCGCTCGGACGCAGCGAAGTATTTGTCGTCGAGATACACCTTACGCCCGTGGAGCGCCTCGAATGACAACGGCTTGACTGCCGCGATGGCCGCCTGCGAGAGCAGGAACTGCTCGGTCGCCGTTCGCGCCGGGTCCGTCACGCGCACGTGCGAACACCCGCCCGCCAGCGCCACCGCAAAGAGGGCTACTCCCACGATTAGCGCCATCCGCCGCGATTCAGGGCGCCGACGTCCGATGACACCGTCCACGCTAGGTTTCATGCAGCCTCCGAGGCCAAAGTAGCGGTCTTGACGTCGCCTGTATAGCAGAGTCACACCGACCCGTCAAAGATCAAACACTGCCCGCGGTCGTGTGTATACGCCCACCCCAAACCGGACGTTCGCTCCGACCCGCTTCTAATTCAGGCCAAAGCGCGCCGCGACCGCTGCCATCCCTACAACCGGCAGAGCACACGCCTGGTCTTCACCCGAGAAGGTCCGATTCCCATTCGGCGCGCCTGTTCGCAGAAATTTCCGTTCTTGACCCGAAACCGTCCGGACAGAAGCTTGACAAATGGCTCGTTTTCTGGTACACTACGCGTGTATATTTTTTGGGGTGGTGTAAGCTATGAACGAGATATTCCTGACGGTGTTTGTGATGCTGCTGTTCCTAGTCGGCGTCACGACAAAGTAGCAAGCCGGACAGGGGTCGCCAGAAACTTGGCAGGCTCATGCAACGTTCGGTTCGGAAACCCAGATCAGGATGTGAATGGCGCTGATTTTCTGCCTCCCATTTTCACATTAAAGCAGGGGCCGAATAACTCCGAATCCAGCCATTCTTCCTATTTTCACACGGTATTTCCGCTGGGGGATAACCACTCGCTGGGCCTTGTCTAACGAGGCTGAAGGAACGACATAGAAGGGAGTGAAGGGGAGCCGATGAAGGATCCATCCAGGCGGTTGACCCCGGCCCGTTTCGAACACCTCGGACTGAATGTGCGCGACCCTGTAAACGCCGCCCAGTGGTACGCTGACCACCTCGGCATGCGGATCGTCCGCCAAGGGCCCCCGCCGGCCAACGCACGCTTCCTGGCCGACCGCGCCGGGCACATGATGATGGAATTGTACACGAACCCGCCCGACGCGGTGCCCGATTACGCCGCGACGGACCCCCTCCTGCTCCACGTTGCCTTCATGGTTGATGACGTGGATTCCGTCTGCAAGCGGCTGATCGCCGCCGGGGCCACCCCGGTCGGCGAAGCTTTTTCCACCCCCGAAGGCGACCGAATTGCGGTCCTGCGCGATCCCTGGGGCCTGGCCATCCAGTTCGTCAAGCGCGCCGCGCCCATGCTCTCGTAGTGCCGGAGTCGGCGGCATTTCCATTTTCCTCGACTGCCTTTTCCGCTATCATCCTGGTCACCACAGCGGAATCTAAGCGCGGAAAGGAGCAGGCATGACCACCCTTGCAGAAATGCCTCGTCGGGCCGGCGGGTGCTTTTTGGTGGCTCTCATCTGCTGGGCGGCGTCCGGCTGGGCTGCCGAGACGCCGACAGACGAGCTTCAAGTCGTATCCGATCCCAACCTACAAGGCAAACGGATCGCCGTGGCGGTCCTGCCCTTCGAAGATCGCACCGACGATCCCAACCTGGCCCATTGGCGCCATTCAGCGGACGCCTTGCTCGCTCGGCAGCTTCGCAGGGTCACCAGGTTGAGAATGTTATCCGAACAGGCTGATCGGTACGGCGTCGGCCAAGTCGGCTTGCACGCGGGCGACCCTGTCGACCCCAACGCGGCGCGCCGAATCGGCGAGATCATCGAGGCCCAGCGCGTGATCTGGGGAGCCTATTGGCGTGACCACGACCAGTGGCGCGTGGAGGCGTCAGTCCTGAACGTCGCGACGGGACACGCGTCTCGCTTGGGCAAAACGACCGGGGGAGACTGGCTTGAATTGGCGGACCGTCTGAGTGAGTGCATCCTGACCGAACTGGGAATCGTGCCGTCCGCCGACGAGAGGCAAAAGATGGCCAAGCGCTGGATACACTCGGCCGAAGCACTCGAATGGTACAGCAGAGCGTACGCGTCGCAGGAGCGAGCCGAGCCCGTCCTGGAGCAGCAGCGCCTGATGCGCCGGGTGCTCGTAGACGATCCCAATTGCGCCAGCGCGTTGGCGGGCCTGGCCAGCACACTCGCCAGCGAAGGCAAGTTCAGCGATGCCGAGGACGCGGTACGCCGGGCGCTGCAGATTGACAGCGAGTTGCACACCGCTTATGCCGTTCTCGGTCGGCTCGTCATGCTGCAGAGACAGCCGGCGGAAGCGGAGAAACTGATCAGACAGGCGTGGCGCCTCGACCCGGATTGCGCAGATTATCCCACGCTGCTGGCCCAAATCAGCATGATGCAGGGCAAGCGAGACCAAGCAGCGGATTTCCTGGAAGCCGCCGCAAGCCTCGACCGGACCAACGCCGACGTCCACGCCTCCCTGGCCCTCGTCTACGCAATCCAGGGCATGTCCGACCAGGCCTTGGAGGGGATCAAGGAGGTCGAGCGGATCAAACCGGAGGGCGTGTACGCATTGCAGCCAGAGCAGATGCTGGGACAGACCTGCGAGCTGCTGGGCAGGAAATCCGAGGCTATCACGCACTTCGAACGGCTCGTGGCGACGGCCAAAACGCTGAAGGCAAACCCGGAGATGATCGACAGCTTCGAGCGGAAGATCGAACGCCTCAAGAGCGACCTTACGCCTACGTTCATCAATGTCCCAATGCTGACGTCCTACACCATCGAGAGCTTGAGCGCCGCGCTCGACGACAGACTCACAGACGAGGAGATGAGACTGGCCGTCAACCCGCTGATGTGCAGCGTCGAGATGAAGGCCTGGACCGAAGAACTGACGGAAGGCGCCGACAGTGACCTCGACAAAGCCAAAGCTCTATTCGATGCCCTCTCCAAACGCGTGGGAGCCGTCGGCCTGCCGGCGGTCAGAACCGCGGAAGAAGTCTTCGCAGCTTGGAGCAACCCGGAGGTTCCGTTGCGGTGCGGCGACCACGCGGTGCTCTTCGTCGCTTTGGCGCGGGCGGCAGGACTGAACGCGTACTACGTCTACGTGAGCCACGACCCGCACGGCCGAGTGATCCACCATGCATGCGCAGCGGTCTTCGCTGATGGGCGGGCACTGCTAGTCGACCCCTCCTGGCCCTGGTTCGGCGCGCCGCATCAGAAGTTCGAGGCGCTGGACGATCTCAAGACCGTCGCAGCGCTTTGCTTTGCGCGCGATCAGGCGGATACGGAGTGGGCTCGTTGCCGCGCCGGCCTGAAGCTCTGGCCGGATTCGCTCTTCGGCAAGCTCTGCCTCGTCAACGCGCTGCGGCGGAACAGGCAATTCCGGCAGGCCAAGGCCCTCCTGGGCCAAATCCCGGAACCCGAGGCCCAATCGTGGAACAGCTACTTCTATCACAGCCAGCAAGCCGCGTTTGCGTTGATGCAGGGTGACCTCAACCGGGCCTACGAGAGCATACAGCAAGCCTTGTCTGTCTATCCCGACGGGGATTCTCGACACATGCTGGGTACGATTCTCCTGGCGCGGGGTCAACTGCGCGAGGCCCGCGAGGAGTATCGGCGCACATTGCGTGGCCGGGTCGATCCGGATACGGCTGAGGCCGTTCGGCGGCGCATCGCGCAAATCAACGAGCAGATCGGTTTCGAGCCTGTGAACGTGGACCCCGAGCCGGTTCAGACACCGTAACGCGATACCTCCCTGGAGATGCTCAGAAGGTATACGTCAGTCCGAGCATGAACGATGTAGCGTAGTCATCCTCGACGATGGGACTATCGGTGATCTCGCTGGCGAACCACTCGTACTGAACGGCGCCCAGGGCGGACCACTTCTCCGAGAGCTTACGCCGCACCATGAGCCGGAGAAGCGGGGTGAACGTATTGTCGGCCGCATACGCTGGCCGGCCGGCCATTGCTTCCTCGGGGCGCACTCCGTAGTAGTAATCGACCATGTTGCTGCTCCGCCAGCGCAGCGCCACCGACGGGATGAATTCGAATCCGCCATAAGGAAACAGCGCGGTGTAGCTGAGCTCCAGTTCCTGGCCGTGGTGCTGGCCGAGCACATCGGTCACGAGCGTAACACCGATCAGGCCCCAGTCCGCCAGCCAGGACCACTCCGCGCCGGCATCCAGCGAGGCGCGGCGATCGCTCATGCCCGCCAGAGCCGCACTATCGTCGGCGTCGTAGCCCTCCAGACGCGGCCGCAAGACGGGCCCGAACGACCAGCGCTCGCCCTTGAGGAGACGGTAGCCGCCGATGATCCCGCGCAGGTACAGGCGTTCGCCTTCGTAGCCGAACAGAGGGACGGCGTAGACCTTTGCATCCACCCCGGTGTGAGGTTTGGAGGTAACGATGGCCCCTGCTCCGACAAACCACTCGGCTTTCTTCCGCTCGCTGTCCTGCTCGGCCTGGCTTGCCCTTGCGCCGACGGCAACCGCACCCAGGACGATGCCTGACATGATGGCATTGGTTCTCATCTTCGCGCTGCACCCAGAATCTGCGTTGCGGGCGCCTTCTCCCTGCGTCGTCACGACACCGGTTACGACCGCCCTATGGAAAGCCTATCGGTCGTTTGCTGGCGATACTTGAGAGTCTCTGGCCAGGCGGGGTGGCGAGTCCGACTAGCGAAACCCCCGATGACGACCCAGGAATAGGCCCAAACCCTCCCGAGCGAACCACGCTGGGTCCCAGTCGGTAGCATCGGTCATGTGGTAGTAATCGTCCTTCAGAACGTAAACCGCCGCGACGATCTTCTCGGCCTGCTCGACCAAAACCGTGTGGTTCTGGCGGTCGTAGACGTCGCCTTCGAAGAAATCCAGTCTTCGAATGTCCTCATCCGTTACGTGCAGGTAGACCAAGCCGTCTACCCAGTCGGGCTCGTGACTGCGGAAGATCACCGGGTAAACATCGTCGCGGACTTTGCGGCGGGAAAAACCGTGGAGGCGCGCAGTCCGCTTGACGTACGAACCTCGTACCAGTCGAGACCAGACTTCCTCGAACATCAGCGACCCATAGACAAAGAGATGCACGTTTGCGCCCTTCATTCCCTGCCGAAACTGCCTTCGACACGTTGGCTGCCTTGTAGGGTTTCACGCAAACCGTGTGCCAGCGCCGGCTCTGTGCCTTCCCGTGCGGCGGGGCTTCTCAGAATGGACGCCGAGATTGTTCGGTCCAACAAGCCTGTAGAAACTAGAGCGCGATTTCACAAAAATGTAGGATTCCTGGATTCGGCAACGCGCCACCTATACCGGCGCGGCCGTCCGCTCGGGCCCAGACCGGGCCGCGTAAGACGAAGGGCCCCCGATGCCGATAGCAGGACACCGAAGGCCCGTGGTTAGCAAAGCCTGACGCGGCCACCTTCACGCCTGGCTGTCGGCGCGAGACGCGGCCGCGCGATTACTCGTAAGCGTAGAAGACGATGCCCTCGTCAATGAAGAAGGGATAGTTCGCCTGCACGTAAGCTCTGTCCACCTCGCTCATAGTGTAGAAATGCGAGCCGCCCTGCTCGTTCCAGAAGCGATAGACCGGCTTGACGCCCGCCGGGAGCGGCCCATCCGGTGGAAAGGCGTAGAACGCGACGCCCTCATAGGTCCATACGTCCGGCCACGTGGCGAGCACGTAGTTCTTCTCGTTCAGGTCGATCGTGTAAAAGTGCGAACGCAACGTCGGCGACCAGAATCGATAGACCGACGCCAAACCGGGTACATAGTTGGTGGCATACGCGTGGTAGACGGGCCCTTCGTAGGTCCAGTCCACCGGCCACGTAACCATGACGTAGTCCCGCTCGGCCCCGCTGATCGTGTAGAAGTGACGGCCCATCGTATGGGACCAGAAACGGTACATGGTGCTGTAGACGACCTCCATCTCGTGTCCAACCAGAACAGCCTTGCCATAATCGAACGGGATGCCGTCAGCGTTGGTCACTTCGTACGAACGCTCGAAGGCGACCTCTGCGGCATAGTGGCCCTCGTTTAGCGTGTAGGCGCCGGAGCTGGTCTCGCCGACATCGAGCACGTCACTGAGGACCACGTCGTCGCCCGCGTCGAGGATGGTCACGGAGACGTGATTGGCCGCGGGGTCCGTACAGGCGTCCCAGGTGAGCGTGGCAGGAGATGCGGTCGCTCCCGCGTAACTCGGCGACGTGACATTGGGCTTCTGGCTGGGCGCCGTCAGATACGTGCTCGTGCCCGGCACGCCGTACCAGAAGTCCGTCTCCTGCTGCACGCTGTCCGGATAGTGCACGCGGATGGTATACGTGCCGTCGCCGTAATCACCCGGTGGGTTCAACGGGTTCAACTGGACCCAGTAGCGCCACAGGTGCCTGCCGTCGACAACGGTGTGGGACGTCTTGACGAACGCCCCATTGTACGGCGTGCTCGGAATCGTGCATGGCAGGCCGTTGGCGGTGTCAAACGAGATGTGGTCGACATCGCCAAACGTCTCGCACTCAAGCACGAAGGCGTTTGTGGCTTCTCCGTCACTCGGGCTGTCGTAAATCTTCGTGTAGAAGATCCGCGCCTGCAACAGGTAGTCGTTGATATAGCGGCCTCGGAATTCGAAGGCGCCCATGTCCACGATCGCGACGCCGTCTTCATCGCCATCTCTGACGCGCGGCTTGCCTTCGTAGTCCACCGTAGGCAACCCCGTCACGTCGTTCGTGCCGATGTCGATACACGGCGCGCCGAACGGCAGCTCGAAATTCCCCACCGCCGCGTTCACGAAGCCCGGCTCGACCCGCACGTTGCCAGTTCCCTCGAAGGTGCTGCTCCCCTGCACGTCGCTATAGGTCACGGTGGCGCCGGAACCGCTCCAATTCAATTTCGAATCGAAGATGCCCGGACCGTCGCTATCCGTCGACGCAGAGTTGCCCCAGATGATGCTGTTGGTTACGGTCGGGGTAGCGTTGTCGTTGTACAGGCCGCCGCCTTTGACGGCTACGTTGCCGTACATCGTGCAGTTGATAAAGACCGCCTGCGACGTGGCGTCCCCGGTTGAGGCGCCCACGCCTACGCCGCCGCCGCGGAAGCCGTAGTTGTCCCACATGATGCAGTTGAGGTAGGTGCTGGTCGAGATATCGAACGCGCCGCCACCCTCCCAACTGGCGTGGTTGCCACAGAACAGGCAGCCTTGAATGACGTTGGAGCCGCCGTAATTGTAGATTCCGCCGCCAGCCTCTGTCGCATCGGCGCTGTCGGCAAACGTGCATCCTTCGATCACCGCGTTGGCGAAGTAGTTCGTAAGTCCGGAGCCATAATATCCGATGTTACCGCTGAAGGTGCAGTCCGAAATCGTCGGGTGGCCGTATTCGTTGTAGATGCCTCCGCCGCCGGGGATCGAGTCGTCAGCGCCGACGTCGTCGGGCGTCGTCAGCGTCCCGTTGTCCGTGAAAGTGCAACCGGTGATGGTCACGTTCGAATTGTAATTGTAGATGGCGCCGCCGTAGTAGTCGGCACGGTTCTCGATGAACGCGCAGTTGCTGATGGTCGAGCCGTGCGCCCAGAGCGTGCCAATGGCACCCCCGTTGAGTTCGGAGTTGTTACGATAGAAAGTGCAATTCGTCACCGTCGCGGCGCACTCCTCAAGCCAGACGCCGCCACCCTCGTTGGGCGGAATCCCCCAGGCGTGTCCGCGCGTCATGGTGAAGCCGTCGATCACAGCATTCGCGTAGACGTCGAAGCCGCGCTTGGCCGTGTTGGCCGCATCGAGCACGGTCGGCGAGTTCTCCCAGTCACGCGTCGAGCCCGAGCCGGTGTAGCCGCCGTAGATCTTCACCGCCTTGTGGAGTTGAACGGGAACCGATTGCACGTACGTGCCGGTCTTGACCCAGATCTCGTCGCCGGAGCTGATGCCCGGATCGTTGACCGCGTCCTGGATCGTCCGATAGGCCGTCGCCCAACTCAACCCATTTGCACCCGAGCCGTCGAGCGCTACATACCGCACTGCCGCATCCGTGCCGCCGGCCCATACCATCGCAGCCGCCAAGACCGCCACCCTGAAGGAACCTGACTTCGTCTTCATCATGCTCTCCCGCAATGCCATAATGCTCTGCCCTCTGTCCAAGGCTCGCGGTCCGTGCGAAGTGAGTGCTACCCCCAGGCGAGGTGCCGGCAGAATCCCCATTTATTCTCCATCCATACAGCAATATGTAATTCTACCCTATGTCGGAAATATAGGCAAAAGGATTCACAGGGAAATGAGGAAATGTGGATAATATGCACAAGAGCCAGCTTCTTATCGACCCCAGCCACCGGCCTGGCGCTGTCAAGTCCGATCATACCCCTCCTTCCGACCTGCCGGAGACGTCGGACCCGTGTCGCAAACAGGCCCCGGGAGCCGCGTGTCTCGGACGGCCCATACCGAGACTCAAACGCACACGGAGGTCAGGCATCAGCCAAAATGGGGCGACTCTTCCAAAGGCTCTGAACCGTCGAGCCGATCGCAACAGGCATCGTCCAAATCGCGTACCGAGCAGCCGAAATTGAGAACCCACCCGTCTCGGCGTGACAGCAAGGCTGGGCAGGGGACGTTGCCTGCAAACGGCAATCACTCCCAGACTGAGGCTTGCCGGCTTACATGTCGGCGATGTCGTTCTGAGGCTGGCCCACGAGGTAGATGCGATTCTTACCTCGCCGTTTGGCATCGAGCAATGCCGAGTCGGCACGCTCGAAGAGTTCCTGAACGGTGGCGCCGTCACGCGGGAAGCTCGCGAGCCCTCCGCTGATGGTGAGCACGCCCTGGCCCTCGGGTCCCAGTAGCGCTAGTTCGGCATTGCCGAATTCCTTGCGGAAGCGCTTGGCGATGAAGATGGCCTCGGTGGGATGCTCGGTCGCGGTCGAGCGTCGGTCGTGCTGCCTGTCGGCCGTTTGGCGGTGCGGGTCGTCCCAGAATATCACCGCGAACTCATCGCCGCCAATGCGTGCGACGACGTCGTGCGGGCGGCAGGACCGTCGCATCAAGATGGCGGCTTGTTTGAGTATAGCGTCGCCGGTCAGATGCCCATAGACGTCGTTATAGTGCTTGAAGTTGTCGATGTCGAAGACCAGCAGCGTGACGCGTCCGGCGGTCTGCTTGGCGCGTTCAAGGATCTGCCGGGTGAACTCGCGAATGTAGCGTCGGTTCTTCAATCCCGTCAGGTCATCGGTCGTGGCCAGCCATTCGAGATGGCGTATCTTGGCGGCCAGAGCAGCCGGGCAACTTCGATCCTCAGCGACGGCCACGCCACCTGCCTCGACCGGAACACGGCTGCACAGATTCGCCAGCGTCGTGGGACAGACCACGTACCCATCGACGAGTCTCTCGGGGCCGCTTTCCTCCTCCGCCAGCCGCCTGGCAATCGGTTCCTCATACATCCGCGCCAATAGGACAATCCTGGCCTTGGTGCTCCGGCGCAGCGCCCTCAAGGCCGCCGCAAGCTGACCCGATCCCGAGGGATTTCGAGACTCCATCACAACGCCGACAAGGTCGTACCTGCTTCTGGCCGCGGCGTCGATGGCATCCAGGATATTCGCGTGAACAACGCAGCCGTATTGGTCGGCGTTGCCTGCATCCAGGAAAGCGGCCTGGATGTCACCCACCAAGAGAACCTTCGTCACGCGTTCCTGTGGAGACTTGGTATCTCCAGCGCTAGTCATCCACCTCGCGCCCCAACAAGGCGTTCAACTCGGCTTCCGTGGCGCGAAATTCGTCATCCGTGAGCCAGCAACCGCCGACTCCGTCGCGACATCGATGGCCGGCCAGCCAATCGACCAGAATCGACTCGACCTCTTCGACCCGGCCAATGAACACGACGCCGGCCTGGCCGGCGGCCAGAAGGCGGTCCTGCCCGGAGGGATTGTCCCGATCTAACAGACAGCAGCAGCGGGCCCCGTTGCGCACCGACACCACGAACAGCCGACCATGCTCTCGCGCCAACGCACCAAATCGCCCAACCAGCAGGACGCTGCCATGCCGGCGCCCCGCCAATTCCGCCACCGCCCAATAGATATCGTCGCAGCGCGTGACATCGACCTCGTACTCGTTCGCTACGCGCAACGTCTGCGCGACAAGTTCGTCAAGCGCATCGCCCACCACGAGGACGCACGGATGACGAGCCGAATCACCTTCCACCATGCTCGCAGCTCCCCTACCTACCGTCAATCGACAAGCTCCTGCTCGATGTTCCGCAGGCTTGCTCAAATTCATGTTAGCAGAACTCGCACGAAAGATCAAACCAAATGGTGCCAGACGCTGAGCGTCCCGCTATTCAGGCTTGGGCAGATAGTCCAGATTGCCCCGGACCTGGTCGGCATAGAAGCTGTCCGGATAGAGCTCCAAGAACCCGGCCAGCGTCTCCCGCGCCTCGCCCAGAAGCCTTCTCTTCTCCCGATCGGATTCCTCTTCGCGCTGGTACAGTCCGATCTTCAGATGGGTCAGTTCGTAGAGCGCCTTCATGCCGCCGTCGGTGTCCGGATACTCCTGATTCAACTCGGTCAGACGCTGGGCGCGGCGCTCGTCGGCCGGATCGAGCGTCGCCAGCGCGAGCGCCAGCAGGACGTTGTCGCGCAGACCGTCCGTCTGCCCGACATTGGTCAGCAGTGCCTCAAGCTGGCCGGCGTAGTCGAGACTGTGCGGATTGAGGGCTACGAATCGGGCCAGGCGCTCGGGCGCTCCGTCGGCGCCGGAGCGATTCTCCTCGCTGATAAGCGACTGCAACTCATAAATCCGTCGGCGCAGCTCTCCCAGTTTGACCGGAGTCATTACCGTCTCAGCCGGCGGCCTGAAGGCGCTAAGCAGCGACTCGGAGTCCGGCGGGCCTTCCTGCCGCTGGTCGAGCTGCTGCTGGACCATGGCTTGCGCCTGGTCGAGGAAGGTGCCGGCCTGGCTGAAACGTCCCCATCCGGCCAGGAGCATGGCGATCCGCCAGCGCGCCTCCGCCGACTCCGGCGCCGAGCCGAAGTCGCGATAGAGGGCCCACCAAAGGTCACCCGACCGTTCGTGCGGGTAATCGCTGTAAAAATGGAGCACTTCGTCCTGGCGGATCCGCGGCAGATCGGGACTGAGCTCGCTCAGCAGAGCCTCGTAGTACAGCGCGATGGGCATTCGCGCGCTCTGGGAGCGGCGTGCGACGATCTCCTGGTGCAGCCAGGACGGCATCCACCACGACAGCGTCGGATTGAGGAAGCGGTCGTACTGCTCGTGCAGCCAGTCGCGCTTGTCCTGGTATTTCAGATCGTCCGGGATGACCGCTTCGAACCACCGGGGCCAGCGGTCGTCGCGGCTCAACTGAATCTGGATTTCTCTCTTGGTCTCTTCGCGCAAGGCAATCGGGTCCTGGGGCAGAAACAATCCCGTCAGGGTCTGGCGCGTGGCGGGGTCCATGATAGCGCGGTCGATCACCTCGCGCAGGTTGTGGTCGTGGAACTCGGCCAGCTCTTCCGGGTTGTTGTCGGCGATGTAGAATTGATAGTCCAGCTCGTCGAAGCCGATCTGCCATTCGAAAACCGCCAGCGCCAGCAGCAGCGTCGTCGTGGTGAAGATCCAGTTCAACCCCGGCCGGTAGCGGGTGTAATGGCCGATGCCCAGCACCAGTGCGGCGATCGTCAGGCCCACGATCCACGCCCAGACCCACGGCGCGAAGGAGAACCCCCATTCCAGCGGCTCGGCGCCGCGCGGCGCTCCCAGGAAACCCCAATAGAGCAATTGCGGCGCCGTGCACAGCGCGATGGCGATGATGCGCGAACGAAAGCGCAACGGCCGGCACGCGACCAGAAAGCAGCTCACCAGCAACGACAGCGCAAAGCCCGGCAGGCTGGCCAGAAAGAAGACCGCCAACACGAAGATGAAGCTGTGTCCGAAGCTCATCATCTGCGAGATCAGGATGGGCACCACCGCCAGAATGCCCATCAGCAATCCCAGCACCACGATCTGCCAGGGATACTCGAAGATGCCGGCGCCGCCCATCGTCGCCTGGCCCAGACGCCAAAAATCGGGCGCCTTGGGCGAATCCAGATCAAAGGCCCAGAAGGTGCCGGTTACGATGCGCGACCAGACCAGGCAGGTGATGCAGAACGCGATCACGGCCAGCAGCCAGCAGCGCTGCACGTTGCTATGGCTGTAGTGCAGCGTGGGACCGACGGCCAGAAAGGACTTGGACGCTTTGGGCGCCTTTTCCGTTTCTTTGGCTTCCATCATGCAGGAATCGTCCGACTCGCATTTGCCTGGCGGCACCGTGAGCGAGCCTCCTTGCCGGCATCGTGCAGGTGTACGTTAGGTTCCTTCGCCACTGCTGGCCAGATACTCGACCTGTTCCGGCGTCAGCGTATCGATTCCGATCGACATCGACCTTAGTTTCAATCGGCAAACCTGCTCCTCGATCTCCAACGGAACATCGTGAACCGTGATGGCCAGCTTGCCGGCGTGCTTGAGCACATACTCGACTTGCAGCGCCTGCGTGGCAAAGCTCATATCCATGACGCACGCCGGATGCCCTTCCGCCGCGGCCAGGTTAATCAATCTGCCCTCGCCCAAAAGATAAAGGCTCTTGTTCTTGCTAATGACGTATTCATCGACACAGCGCCGCACGTTGCGGTTGACCTTCCGGCTCAGCTTTTTCAGACCGGGGATGTCGATCTCTACGTTGAAGTGACCGCTGTTGGCCACCGTGGCGCGGTGCTTCATCCGACGGAAGTGCTCGGCGCGCAGCACGTGCTTGTTGCCGGTGAGGGTCACGAACAGATCGCCCGCCTTGGCGGCCTCGGCCATCGGCATGACCTGGAAACCGTCCATCGCCGCTTCGAGGGCTTTGACAGCATCGACCTCCGTGACAGTCACGATCGCGCCCATGCCGCGTGCTCGCATGGCGAAGCCGCGCCCGCACCAGCCATAGCCGGCGACGACGACCTTGCTGCCGGCCAGCAGGTAATCCGTCGCGCGGATGATCCCGTCGATGGTGGACTGGCCGGTGCCGTAGCGGTTGTCGAACAGGTGCTTGCTCTTGGCATCGTTGACCGCGATGACGGGGAACTTGAGCTTGCCCTCGGCTGCCATGGCACGCAGGCGAATGACGCCGGTGGTCGTCTCTTCCATGCTGGCGATCACACGTGTCCCATCTTTCTTCCGCTTCGTGTGCATCTCGTTGACCAAATCGGCGCCGTCGTCGAAGGTCACGACCGGCTTGTGGTCGATGGCCGCGTTGATGTGCTTGTAGTACGTGGCGCGGTTCTCACCTCGAACGGCGAAGACCGCAATCCCGAAGTCCTTCACGAGCGACGCGGCGGCGTCATCCTGAGTGCTCAGCGGGTTGGACGCGCAGAGCACAACGTTCGCGCCACCAGCTTTCAAAGTCCGCATCAGATTGGCGGTCTCAGCGGTCACGTGCAGGCAAGCCGAGACGTTCTTGCCCTTGAGCGGTGTGCTCTTGGCGAAACGGTTGCGAATCGCCCGCAGCACCGGCATGTCGTTGTCGGCCCAGAGAATCCGTTTCTTCCCTTCCGGGGCCAATCCCAGATCTGCCACGTCGTACTTCATTCATCCGTCCTTTCAAATCTCCGGTAAAAGCGGGATTCTATGTCAAGTACAGGCTGATCGCAACCATTTCTTGGCTTGCACGGGTATAACGCGCCTCCCACCGCCTTGGGCGGCGTTTGTCGATCAGGTCGGTCGCGCCGGACATTCCCTGACGAAGCGCTGCACACTGTCTATCCGAACGTCGACGCTGGGATGGGTCGAGAGGTACTGCCCCAGGCTGAGAGGATCGGGAGACGTCCTCAATGCGGCCAGGCGGTGAAACAGCGTCACGCAGGCCAGGGGGTCGTAGCCGGCCGCTTCTGCCAGCCGCACCGCCAATCGGTCGGCACCCAACTCCTGGTCCCGGGAATAGGCGGTTTCGAGAAACCGCACACCCACGCGCTGCAACCAGGGTCCCAGGATGCTCCGCACCGGGGTAGCGCGCGAAGCCGCCGAGATAGCGGAATTGGCCACGATTCGCTCCATCGCGTGACCACTGATGACGTGGCCCATCTCGTGAGCCAGAACGAAGGCCACCTGATCTCTGTCGCCCTCACAAAGCGCCAGGATGGAACGGCTAACGAAGATGAACCCTCCAGGCAAGGCAAAGGCATTCGGTTCGCCCGCGCTGAAGGCATCGAAATGGAACGAACGCAGTTTGTTGCCCACGCGCGCCGCCAGACGGCTGCCGACATCGTCCAGGACCTGCCGCGTTCCCGGCTCGCGATCGATCTGGAGCTGGGCGCGAGCCTGTTGCGCGAGGTCGAGACCGACCCGTTGTTCGAGACGAATAGCGTCTGCCTCGGTGCCGGTCAGCGACTCCCACACCCACCTGGCCTTGCGCACCTTTGGCCCGATCTTCCTGCCCAGACTGTAAAAAAGGCCTTTGGCCATGCCATGTCTCTCTCTCACGAGGAGTGCCCACCGGCCCTCTGCCCCCACTCTCGATCGGTACTATAACATCGCAATAGACAAGAGGCAACCTCGAAGGCGACTGTTGCCCACGCGTTGACATATTATAGGGCTTCACTCTTCCGCGGGCATCTGACCGATGCCGCCACGCTCTGGAAGGCCGGCGTCTGTTAAGAGGGGTGAATAATCGAGCGATTCGAGAAGGTATCGAGCTTGACAGCCCGTCTTATTGTCTTATAATATAGGTTTGCAAAGGTCTGTTCTCACGAATCTTACAGCAGAACGAGCGGTCGGCAAATCAGCTTGTGCGCGGTGTCAGCAAACATGGGTTGACCGACCTGGGTAGCTGTGGGAAGTAAGGAGTAGCATGGCACCGGATCAACCCCTGGATGCTCATAAGGTGCTCGATCACGAGCCCCAGTTGAACAAGTACTTCAAGGTCGCGATCAAAACGCAGGCCAACGACATCCACCTGAAAGTCGGCCAACCCCCGAAGCTGCGCATGAAGGGTGAGTTGAAGAACACGACCGGCGAGCCCCTGACCCAGAAACGCATGGAAGAGTTGGTCTTTGAGATCATGAGTCCGGCCCAGAAGGATTTCTTTCTCAGGAACGGGACGCTCGACTTCGCGCACGAGATCGGCAAGGAACACCGGTTCCGTATCAACGTCTTTCGTCAGCGGGGACTCATCAGCCTGGTGGCCCGCCGGGTCAGCGCGACCGTCCCTTCGTTCGAGAGCCTGCATCTGCCCCCCATCCTGGAGACCATCGCCGAGGCGCACCAGGGGCTGGTTCTCGTCGTCGGCACCACCGGCTCGGGCAAGACCACGACCATCGCGTCCATGCTCGACCACATCACGCGAGTCCGCGCTTGTCACATCGTCACCGTGGAAGACCCGATCGAGTACCTGTACAACGACCACAAGGCCATCGTGTCGCAACGGGAGATCGGGATTGACGTCGCGGATTTCGAGGAGGCGCTGACGTACCTGATGCGACAGGACCCGGATGTGGTCTTCGTCGGCGAAATGCGCGATGCCCGGACCGTCACCGCCGGGATGCGTGCCGCCGAGACGGGCCACCTCGTGATGGGCACCATGCACTCGGCCAACGCCTCACAGGCCATCCACCGGCTGCTGGACCTGTTCCCCCAGGACGAACGCGACCTGGTGCGACAGGCACTGGCGCTGGCAGTCAAAGCCATTATCAGTCAGGCGCTGCTGCCGTGCATCATAGAAGGCATCGCCCGGGTGCCGGCGACGGAGGTCATGCTGGCCAATCCCTCCGTGCGGAAGCTGATTGCCGAAGGGCGGGAGGCCGATCTGCCCAGCGTGATCCGCGGCGCCCAGCGCGAGGGAATGATCGACCTGACCGATAGTCTGGTAAAGCTCATCCAGGATGGCTGGGTCGATCCCAAGGACGCCTATCCCGCCGCGCCCAACCAGGAGGAGTTGAAGATGGCCCTCAAGGGAATTCGAACGACCGCCGGAGGTATCCTTTAGAGCGCCGCGCGGCCTTTTTACTACTGTAG
This sequence comes from Sedimentisphaerales bacterium, assembly GCA_016927855.1. Classification (GTDB taxonomy): domain Bacteria; phylum Planctomycetota; class Phycisphaerae; order Sedimentisphaerales; family Anaerobacaceae; genus JAFGLV01. The sequence goes on along the minus strand of JAFGLV010000042.1, from coordinate 23,237 downwards.
CATGTGTGATCGTGACATCGTGATAACGGAGCATTGAATGCCAAGTATCCTACTGGTATCCGTCGAATACGGCGGCTACATCTCAATCGTCAAACTGGTCGTTTTCCTGGCGGTGTATGTCCTCTGGCTTCTGTTGGTCGCGTGGGCTCACAAGGACGCCGTGGCCGTGGACACCAACGTAACCTTGTGGATCGGACTGCTCCTCGGCGTCGGGGCGCTCGGTGCTCTGGTCTGGTGGCTGATGATTCCTATCTACATCGGCGGACTGATTGCCTACATCGTTCTGGTAGGCGCCGTCGCGCTGGCGTACATCAAACACCGCGACGGACGCGTTCTCGACTACGACCGCCTGCTGAGCTTCGAGCGAATCAAAAGTCTGGTTGCCAGATCGGAAAAGCTCGAAGCGATGGAGAACTTCCTTTTTATCACCGCCAACAACAACGAGGTCCCTCCCCCCGAACCACGCACGCCGATGTTCTTCGGCTATCGCACCGCCTACGATCTGCTGACCGACGCGATGTGGCGCCGCGCCAGTACGATCGCGCTGGCCCCGAAAGGCGAGAACTACGAGGTGACCTACTACATTGACGGTGCTGCCACGAAGCAACCAGCCGCGCCGCGCGAACAGACGGAATACCTGATTCATTTCGCCAAAGAGCTGGCCGGCCTCGATTCGAACGAGAAACGCAAACCCCAAAAAGGCAAATTCCGCACCTGCCAGAATAAGCAGAACGTCGATTGGGAGGTCGTCACGGCCGGCTCAACCGCCGGCGAGCAGGTCCGCCTCAAACAGATTGCCAAAGAGCACGACCTGAGACTCAATGAGTTGGGACTGGCCCCCGACCAGCAGGAGCAACTCAATCGGATGTCGGCCATTCGCCAAGGCGTGTTTTTGGTCAGCGGCCCCCCGCGGAGCGGCGTGACCACCACACTCTACGCTCTGATGCGCAACCACGATGCCTTTCTCAACAGCATCCATACACTGGAGAAGCAGCCGGCGGCCCACCTGCAGAATATCACGCAGAACGTCTTCACGCTGACCGACTCTGGGACTGCAACGTATGCCAAGAGGCTCCAGACCCTGGTGCGTATGGGTTGCGACATCATCGGCCTCGGTGAATGCGAAGACCGTGACACGGCCAAGGTCGCCAGTGCGGCCGCCAAGGACGGCAAGCTCGTCTACGTCGTCATGAACGCCGAGAGTGTCCTGCAGACGCTAGGCAAATGGATCAAGATGGTGGGCGACAAACGGCTTATCGCCGAAACCGTCGTCGGCATCAGCAACCAGCGTATGATGCGTGTCTTGTGCGAGGAATGCAAACAGGGCTACACGCCGAACAAGGAACTGCTGAAGAAATTCAACCTGCCGGCCGAAAAGGCCAAGGTCCTGTTCCGCCCCGGCAAGGAGGTCTACGACAAGCGAGGCAAGCCGAGCGTGTGCGAGCATTGCCAGGGGACCGGTTTCGTCGGACGCACCGCGGTCTTTGAGACCATCATACTCACCGACGAGCTGCGCCAGGCCATCAAGCAGGTCAAGCAATTGCCGGAGCTGGGCATGCAGTTCCGCCGGGCCAAGATGCTGTATTTGCAGGAACAAGCGCTGCGAAAAGTCATTGCCGGAACGACGGCCATCAATGAAATGTTGCGGGTGCTGTCGCACTCGAAGAAGCAACCCGAGGCGGCGTCTCAGTAGACACCCAAGAGCGCGGCGCCGACGGACGTCGACGCGAAGATTGGAGTAAAAGGAATGGTCAGTTTAGTGTTGCTTGCAGTCCTGGCGGGCGGTGCAGCGGTGCTGTATTTGAAGGGGACGCTGGCCCAGGGGCTCATGATGATTCTCAACGCCATCTTGGCGAGCTTCATCGCTTTCGGGTTCTTTGAGTTGGTGGCCGGGCTGCTGGCCAAGTACGCCGCGGCTGTGACAGCATGGGCCCAGACGATCAGCTTCCTGTTGCTGTTTGTCTTGGCGTTCGCGGTCCTGCAAACGATCGCCATGCAACTGCACAAACAGAAAATCGACTTGGGGCTGTGGCCGGAGCGGGTCGGAAGAGTCATCTGCGGCCTGATCCTCGGTTACATCGTCGCCGGCCAACTGCTGGTCGGCGCCGCGCTGGCACCGCTGCCAAGTGGGTATCCCTACGCTCGTTTCAGCGAACGTGGAACCAATCCATCCCAACCGAGCAAGACGTTGCTGAACCCGGATGGGTTCGTCGTCGGCCTGTTCGCGACGATCAGCAAAGGCAGCTTCAGCGCGATCGGCGAGCCCAAGAGCTTCGCCATGCTGCACGCCGGGTTCTTGAATGAACTCTATCTGAACCGACTCAAGGGCCCCAAGGAAGTACCACTCAGGACGAAGGCGGCCGCCATCGAAGTGCCGCGTCAAGGCGCCGTGCGCGAAGCACCGGCCAGCTTGAGGGACACCGAGGGAAATCCGCCACCGAGCCGTTCGGGCGAGACCTTGACGCTCGTGACCGTCGCCTTCAAGTCAAGCCAGATTGTGGAGGCGGGCAAGCTCACCCTTTCACAGGTGCGGCTGATATGCCGTCCCAAGGGGGCCGACCAGGCACGCCTGGCAGGGAAGGGACAGGCGCTCTATCCCGTCGGGTACATTGCGTCTGACGGAAGTCTCGTGCTCAAGCCGCTCAGCGAGCAGATTACGATCGAAGCTCCTCGACGAGGCGGTGCCCGAAACGTCGAGTTCGCGTTCTTCGTGCCAACGCATCTGACGCCGACCCTGTTAGGACTCAAGGGCAACAACCTCGAGCAAGTCTCCCTGCGTCCGGCGGCAGACGACGCCGCACCGACACGTGAAGGCGAGGAAACGTCACCGCCCTCTCGAGAAACGGACGAAACCCGGCAGCCCACGGGAGAATCGGACTCTACGTCATCCACTGAGAGCGACCGTGACGGCCGCGGACTGAGCAACCTGGGCACCGCGCTCACCGGCGGCGCGCTGGAAGAGGACATCATGCAGTGACAACCGGGCGAGGGCGAGGCGTTGACCGCCATTCAACCCGCGGCCGCGGATGATCCTTGGCTCTTGGGCCGGACGCGGCCGTGGCAGGCACGAAGTGAATGTCACGTGGTGTCGCGACATTTCCAGGAAGGAACTGATGGGCGAGTAAACCAAGCCGTCGTCGCGCCGTTCACGCGCAGGGCGCCAGCGCTTCCGGCTCCCGTTCCATCAGATGCTCGAGGTAGTCGTTGAGGTCGGCCTCGGAGAATTCGGCGAGGAACTCACGCTTGGCGGTCTTGTTGATTTCGCGAATGCTGTCAATCAGTTCCGTCTTGTCCATCTGCAAAAGTCCTTATTGGCCGGTGATCCTCGTCAAATGACGTGGGGCATATCGGCATGAGATGTGCCTTTACTTTAGCCGTCACCTCGTCCACCGGCGCCAAGCCCCATAACCCGACCCACGATATGCACGGGCGTTGTCGGCTCTCACCACTATATATGGCGACGCTTCACCCGGTCGTTTTTTGACACGTCCATCTGTCCAATAAAATCCGACATGCCACCGGCCATCACGGTCGCTGAAAAACTTGGTTGCGCCACGAGTTTTTTGGCCTCGATCCCCATGAAAGACACCTTCAGCGGCTACCTCCAAGGGCACCGCTGTAGGGAGGCACCGCAGGGAAAGCGTCCGGTAACCGCCGCGGTCCGCAACCGTGGACCTTCCATTGCCGGGCCGATATAATATCTGTCCGCTTATGGCCCTCCGGCAAATTGGCGATAAAAGAGAGGATGAAAAAGACAAGATGCCGAGAAAGCCAGGCGGCGGGCGCAACTGCTCGGGTGAATTCGTTGCATCCAGGCCGATAACGCCCAAGCCGACACGACAGTGATTCTTAGCCAACATAGAGAAGGTGCTTCGTTGGAGTTGGATTCTGCAACCGGTGAGCGTATTCGAGTGCTGAAGGCCATCGATTTCGACTTCGCTTTTCTGGCCCTCCTGACGCACCGGGGGCTCAAACCCATGAGCCGCTGGGGCAAGCCGCTCGCCGGCGCCGGTCTTGAGGCCCTCCGACAGCTCGGCCTGCAGACGCGAAAGATACGCCGCACCGTCAGAATGGATAAGTCGTTCAATGAAACGGTGTTCGCCTGCGCGCCGGGATACCTCGATATCTACGCTGCGCACTTTGACCACCGACCCGTGGACAGCTCCGCAGAGACGGTTCGAATCGAGGGGTTCCTGTTCGGCTATCCGCCCTGCTGCGTCGCCCAATACGTCAAGCATCACTACGCGCCAGACGAATTCCCGATCCACAAGGAGCAGCCGTTGTTTCACTGGGTCTGCCAGGGCTGCCAGATTACCTCTCTGCTCGTACCGGCCTACAAGGAAATCTACCGGCTGGTAGACAGATGCTGACCGCAAACCGCCGCCCGGCTCGATTTCTGCCCCAGCAAGCCCACGCGAACGGGCAAATTACCGAAAAACCTCTTGAGAAGCCCGCTGTGGTTCTTATAACATGCTGGGTTTCGGGGCAGGAAGGACGGAAGTCGTGAATACCTTTTTGGAGGTTGAAACGTGGCAGCAACGGGCGACATTCGGAACGTAGTCCTGTTAGGACATGGCGGCAGCGGCAAGACGTCGCTGGCCGAAGCAATACTCTACAAGACCGGCACGATCAACCGGCTGGGGAGCGTTGACGACAAAACCAGCACGTGCGACTACTACGAGGAGGAGAAGGAGCACCAGCACTCGATCCAGTCGGCTATCGTCCACGTTCAGCACGCCGGCAAGCTCATCAACCTGATCGATACGCCTGGCTACCCCGACTTTACCGGTCCGGCCATCACGTCCATCCCGGCCGCGGAAACGGCAATTATCGTCATCAGCGCCCCCGCGGGCATTGAGACGAACACCCGGAAAATGCTCCAGTTGGCCCGGGACGCCAAGAGGGCCTGCGTCATCGCGATCAACAAGATGGACGCCGACAACGTGGAGATGCCGGAGTTGATCAAGGCGATCCAGGAGACGTTCGGTGCTCAGTGCCGGTGTGCGAACCTGCCTAGAGCGGACAGCAAGTCCGTCGTCGACTGCATCGTCAATACGGAGGGCGATTCCCCCCTGATGGACGTCGCGCAGGCTCATACCGAACTGATCGAGAGCGCTATCGAAGCGGACGACGCCCTGATGGAACGTTATCTGGGCGGCGAGGAGATCTCGGCGGACCAGGTTGCCGGCGTGCTCGTCAAGGCGCTCCAGGCCGGCACGCTCATTCCGATCGTCTTCACCGACGCGCGCAACCAGGTCGGTGTCTCGGAACTGCTGGACCTGATCGCCAAGTATACGCCGTCGCCGGCCGAAGCGGAGCCGGCCGAACTCAAAGACGGTGAGGCCGTCACACCGATCAAGGCCGACCCCAGTGGCCCCTTGGCAGGACTGGTCTTCCGCGTCGCTTTCGATCCGAAGTCGAACATGAAGTATGCGAACATCCGCATCTTCAGTGGCACCCTCAAGTCCGACACCAATCTCCTGCGCAACGACGAGCGCAAGGGGATTCGTCCCGGCCATATCCTCAAGAGCCAGGGAGGCGACAACAGCGAGGTCGACGCCGGCGTCGCCGGCGATATCGTCATGCTGGCGAAGGTCGACGAGCTCCGGACCGGCGATCTCATTCATGATGGCCACGCGGCAGGCAAGTTCGCGATGCCGCCGGTGCCGGACCCGATGTTCTCACTGGCATTGGAGCCCGTCTCGCGGGGCGACGAGCAGAAAATCGGCGGCGCCCTCGAGAAGCTCAGCGAGGAAGACCCCTGCTTCAAGACTACGCGCGACATTCAGACCAAGGAACTGGTGGCGCACGGGCTGGGCGATCTGCACCTGCGCGTCATGCTCGAGAAGATGGAGAAACGTTTCAAGCTGTCGGTGCACACCAAGGAGCCCAAGATCCCCTACCGCGAGACCATCACCGGCAAGGCGGAAGGCCACTACCGGCACAAGAAACAGACCGGCGGCGCCGGCCAGTTCGGCGAGGTCTACCTGCGCGTCGAGCCGGCCGAGCGCAACAGCGATCCGCCGATGCAGTTCAGCTGGGACATTTACGGCGGCACCATCCCGGGCCAATTCGAGCCGGCGATCATCAAAGGCATCAATGATGTGATGGCCTCCGGCGTCGTCGCCGGTTTTCCCATGCAGGACGTCAAGGTCTCCGTCTACGACGGCAAATACCACCCGGTTGATTCGAAGGAAGTCGCATTCAGAGCCGCCGGCAAAGGCGCGTTCATCGACGCGCTGAGCAAAGCCAAGCCCGCGCTGCTCGAACCGATCGTCAACATGGAAGTCACCGTCCCGGCCGAGAACGTCGGCGATATCACCGGCGACCTGTCCTCCAAGCGCGGACGCGTCGTCGGCCAGGACATGCTGCCGGGCAATTTCATCGCGATCAAGGCCCAGGTGCCGCTCTCGGAAGTGACCCAGTACACCAGCCAGCTCAAGAGCGTCACCGGCGGTCGCGGCAGCTACTCCATGACCCTGAGCCACTACGAGCCGGTCCCGCCCAACGTCCAACAACAGATCGCCGCTCAGTACACCCGCAAGAAGGAAGAGGACTAAAGGCAGAAGCTCAGCCCCTCATACGGGCCTGTTTGTAGCGCTCTCGCAGCATGGGCGTCTCGTCCATGATTCACGGGCACACTGCAAACGGGCCCGTTTCATTTCCAGCCCGCCGCCGGCGCCGTCGTCTTCCCGACGACGGCACCGCCCGCTCCATGGGGATTCGGAGAGATTCGCGCGCTCCGTTTTGTCATCCTGAACGGAACGCAGTGGAGTGAAGGATCCGGGCTGCGGGCGGGGCGGCCCTCTTTTGCGGTGGCCAGATCCTTCGGCTTCGCCTCAGGATGACAAACGGTGCTACCCAAGGACTTTTCCGAAAGCGTATCAGACGGTCTCGTCACGGATAGCGGCACTGACGGCGTGACGCCTGTAGGGGCGAATAATCATTCGCCCTTTGGCGACCCCACTTGCTCGTTTCGACGCGCGGAGGGCGAATGATTATTCGCCCCTACCGATCCCCTCGGGCCACTACAAACGCAGGAAGCGTCCCAATGCCTCACGAATGCCCGCTCCTCAGGCCATGCTTGTGGGCCAATGTCAAAATAGGAAACATTTTTCATTTTTCGTCTTGACATCTACTACGGATCGGAGTACTTTGTATTGGAGTAGCGCGAAGGACCGGCCGATATGGAAGGAGAAGGGCCATGAAAAAGAAACCATTGGATAGCCTGGGCGAGCTGCAGCGCACGGTCCTGGAGACGGTCTGGGAGTTGGGCGAAGCGAGCGTCCACGAGGTCCGCAAGTCGCTCGGACGCAAGAAGAAGCTGGCGTATACGACGGTGCTCTCGGCGATGCAGAAGCTGGAGAAAGCCGGCTGGCTCGACCACCGCGCCGAAGGTAAGAGCTACGTCTACTTCGCCACCCAGAGCCGCGCGCAGGCCGGCGCCGGCTCGCTCCAGGGTTTTCTCAAGCGCGTCTACGAGGGAGACGCGCTTTCGATGTTCCAGCATCTCATCCAGCAAACGTCACTGAGCGCGGATGAGCTGGCCGAACTGAAACGCTTGATCGAACAGAGGGAAAAGGAGGGGTTGTGATGATTGGGGAAATGTTGTCGCAATACAGTTGGCTGTGGCCACTGGCTTGGCAGAGCACCGCGTCGCTGGCCGTCGGGCTGGCGGTGAGTTGGCTTCTAAGGAACAGGCCTGTCCGCGCGCACCAGGTGCTGCTGTTGGCTTTGGCGGTAGCGGTGTTCCTGCCTGCAATGAGCCTGCTGGTCCGGCAGCATCGATGGGGCCTACTGGCCGCCCGGCCCGTTGTCGTACGACTTGGACACAGGCCTTTCGTTTTCGCCGATGCGCCACCAGCTCCGCAAGCGACTGTCGGTCCGGAAGCAATAGATGTCCCGGCAGACTCGATCCAGGCTTCGACCGTTTTGCGCGCGCCGGTCAACGTCGGGTTCACACCCACACAGTTGCTGCTCGCATGTTGGGTCACGGCCAGTTCCCTGCTGGCGGCTCGGTGCACGATGCGTTTCTCGTTGGGCTGGAGGCTTGCCCGCCGGTCCGAACCGAGTGAGTCGGAAGAGATCGCTGGCGCGATCAAGACGGCAAGACGCAAGCTGCGCGTGGAGACGGACGTCCTCGTACGTCGCAGCAGGCTCGCTCACAGCCCGGTGATCTGGTGTTGGGGCAAGCAACCGATCCTGCTGGTGCCCGACGAACAGCAGCGCTGCGATAGCATCGACTGGGAAAGCGTCGTCTGTCACGAGCTGGCGCACTGGAAACGACGCGACCACCTTACCGCGTTGTTCGCGGAAGTGATGGCCTGCGCGCTGCCCTGGCAGCTTCTGTTGTGGCTGGTCCGACAACGACTGATCGACCTGAGCGAGGAGGCCTGCGATGATTGGGTCGTCGCCTCCGGACAGATCCCCACCCGCTACGCGCGCACGCTGCTGGGCCTGACGCCGCAAGGCCACGCCGCTCTCGTGCCTGCGGTGGTCTCGAGCAGGAAGGGTCTGGCCGGTCGCGTACGCCGGATCATCACCGCTCGGTGCGCCAGTCCCCACAGCGACCGGCGCTGGACCTTGGCGGCAACGATTCTCGCCTCTTGTCTGGCCGCGGCGACCGCTCTCGCCCAAGCGGGAGCCTCTCACTCCACCGACATGGTCAAGACCCTCCTGGGCCACGGCGCCGTTGTCGAGCAACTGCCGTCGGCCAGGATGATAGAAGGCGTGGTCCTCGACCCAAACGGCGAACCTATCGAACGTTACGCTGTGTGCGTGACAGCCCTGCCGATGACAACGTATGCCGTCGAGCCCGATTCAGGGGGACACTTCCGGGTGCCTTGGTCACCCGCGTTCGCGTCCGAGAGCGGCGAGTCCTATCTGCTGGTCAGTCGGGACGTCGGGGATAGGCGGGATCTGGCCGCGCTGGTTGCGATTCGCGATCTCGCTTTGCCGGTAACGGTGCATCTCGAACCGGCCATCGCCGTTGACGGTGAAGTGGTCGATTCCGACGGGCAGCCCATCGCCAGCGCCGTCGCGATTATCTCCTTGCCCGCGCAGTTCAAGTGTCGGGCTCCAGTCGCTGCGGCGATCACCCGCGACGCAGGGATATTCTCAATTTCCTGCGTCCCGTGCGGGCATGCATATACGCTTCATGTTCGCGCCGAGGGGTACGAGACCGCGCAACTCCTGGTGGACGCGACAGACACAGGCAAGAGAACCATCGATGTCGGCAAGATCACCCTATCGCCTGACGATCCTGCGACACCGGATGGGGTGATGCGAGGTCCCCAAGCAAACTGGCGCGAGACATTTCAACAAGCCTTCTGCCTTGGCGAAGGTGAGGTCCTGCGGCTGGTCAAGCCTCCTTTGCCACCGGTCCGCCAGGAGAATATGTTCGATGTCACTAAGGGCAAGCTCGAATACTGCGTCCAGGCGTCCCCGTACCTGACCCTCACTTACTACGTCGAGGACGATGGCAGACTGACTCGCGGCGCGGCTTGGGCTGGCAGCTTCCTGCCCAGGATGAAGCATGTCGTGAATTGGATCCTGCAAATCCCGGACTATGATATCAGCATCCCAGAGGAATGGCAACGAGTCATACTCCCGAGAGGTGACTATGTCGTCCGAAAAGAGACCACGACTCAGGAGAGGTTGCGGGCCTTGGAGAGGATCATCCAGGCAGAGATGCATCGGTCGATCCGTTTCGAGAAGCGGGTGGTCGAGCGAGACACGATTGTCGTAACGGGACGGTACGCATTTACTCCGTGGCCCGGCAAAGACCCGACTCGACTTGTTATCTGCACCGATGACAGTGTTCACATGCATGAGGAGGAAGCCAAATCACTGGCGCGGTTGTTCGAGCGTATGGCCGACGAAATCGACGTCGCGATCGAAGACAGAGCGGAGCGGACCACCACAGCCAAGATTCAGTATCTATATGACTACAACCTTCTCGCGGCAACGCGCACCAAACCGATCGATATGGAGAAGGAGTTGCCCGCCTTGCTGAACAATCTCGCCAGGCAGACCGGTTTGACTTTCAAGGTCGAAAAGCAGCCGCGTGAGGTTTGGCTCGCGGTCGAAGACAGCGATACCTGATCGCGTACGCATGTGCGTCTCCTTGAGCCGCCGGTCGCGAGGCGGAGGGCCGGCGGCTGTCCTTTTGCCCATTTCGCAGGGCCTGCGAACTGGCTCTCGGGCCGAACTGTAGGTTTTTCTGGCACGGCGGCTGTGTCCGGAGGTACAATGCCGCTGATTAGGCCAGCCGGAGTACTGCGTCCACTCTAATCTGGTGGGCAGTGCCCGAAGACACGTAGATCGGTTGCGGTTGCGCGGCGCGTTTCGGTTGCGTCTGGCGTACAACGGCGCCGCCTGACGCAAGCGATTGACGAAACGAGCTGCACAACCGCCGGACACTGGCCGTGACTGGCTACACACCTTTTTAGGGTAGTCGGAGTAGTAGGGTGTGTCGCGCACACCGGCACCGCCGGTGGGCCGGGCCCATCCTGCAGGTTGCCTCGTTCATACCACGAACGGTACGGAAAGGAGAGAGTCATGGAAGAGAGAAGAGCAGGGATCATGGGAGTGGTGGTCGTCGCCTTGGTGGTCCTCGGGGTCGGGCTGCAAAGTGCCGCCTGGGGACAGGTCATGGAAGCCGAGGAAGTGGAGGTCGTTCAGGTCCCCCGTCGCGCGCCCCGGCGTGTCGCTCCGCCGCCGGTTGAGTGGGAAGAGCCGGCGCCGGAGCGGATCGACGAACTGAATCGACGCCGCGAGGAATTGGCCGAGAGGGCGCGCGACAGGCAGAACGAACTGCGCGAGCTGGAGGAGGCCAGGATCGCCAGGCAACGCGAGGTCAGAGCGGAACTAAGCGAAATCCACAGGCAATTGGCGGACATGGAGGCCCGTTTCGTCGAGCTCGAACGGCAACGCGAGGCAGCCCGACGCCGTTTGCTGGCACGAGCCCAGGATCAATCGGCTCGGCTGACGGAGCGTTTGCGGGCCCTTCAGGAGCAAGCCGAGCAAATGGAACGGACGCTGGCAGAACTCCGCGAGCGCGATGGCGAGCGCGGCCGGGCACTGGAGATTTCCCTGGCCGAGACGCGTGAGCAGATGCACCGCCTGGAAATGGAGCTGCGTGGTCTCGACGTGGGCCGACCTGCGCCTGTCCTGCGGCTGCGTGAGCAGATGCCCCGGCCGATGCGCGAGTCGCAACCCCTGGGCGAAGAACCCATGCGACGGCGCCGAGTCGTGCCGGAACGACAGGGAACGATGATGTTGCAGCCTGCTCGACCGGTGATGGAGATGCGCGAGCAACTGGGCGACATCCAGGCACAGGTGCAGCGGAACAGCGAAAAAGTCGAGCAACTCGGCGTCGAGGTCAGCCGGCTCAACGACGGCCTGGCGCAGACCCAGGACCGCGTCAACGCCTTGGCGGCGCCGCGTTGCCCAGGCACGATCGGCAGTGCCGCCTACGACTACGGCTGGCAACCCAACTTCCGACTGTACTACCAGTACTGATCGTCGTGGACGCGTATCTCGTCGCTCGCAGCACGTGAAGCGGGCCTCGTGAAGCGTGAAGCGTCACGTAAGACTTGGTATCTGGTTGCTCGTATCTCGCCAAGCCATTAGCGAGCAGCGAGATACGCTTCACGCTTCAGGAGATACTTTTTTTTATTCTTTTTCTGTTGACATCTACTACGGACAATAGTACGATAGCTGACCGTAGGAAGAAATCGCTGAACAGGCGGTAGGCCTGAGGCTGCAGGCTGGAGGAAACCCTCCCTTCTGCGGCCTGAGGCCCCCAGCTTCGTTCGTACGGAGGTTAACGCGATGAGCAGGACATCACTGGACAGCTTGGGCGAGCTTCAGCGGGCGGTAATGGAGGTCGTCTGGAAACGAGGTGAAGCCAGTGTCCACGACGTGCGGGAACGACTGAGCCGGCAGAAAGAGCTGGCGTACACGACGATCCTCACGACGCTCCAGAAGCTCGAGAAGGCCGGCTGGCTGTCCCATCGCAGCGAAGGCAAGAGCTACATCTACGTGCCGACGCGTAGTCGCGAACAGGCCGGCGCCGGCTCGGTGCGCCGGTTCCTCAAGCAGGTTTTCGAGGGCGACGCGGTCGCGATGTTCCAGCACCTGATCCGCGAAAGCGACCTGAGCGAAGAGGACCTGGGTGAGGTGAGGAAGATGATCGAGGAGAAACGGAAGGAGATGAGAAAATGACCAGGGAGATCTTCTCCGAAGGCGTCGCTTGGCTGCTGCTGGCGCAGTGCACCGTCTGCCTGGCGGCGGGTATGGCAGGCAGCTACCTGTTGCGCCGATATGCCGCGAGAGCACACCAGGTTCTCCTGACCGGCCTACTGGCGTCTGCACTCGTGCCGGCAACGTACCTGCTGGCTAGGCACCTTGGATTAGGAGTACTGCCGCCGCAGGCGGCAACGCTGTACGACGCACAGCCCGGCAGCTTCGTTATCAATGATGTCACCGTCGAGAGCCCCCCTGCCGTGGCAGTCGCATCGCAGGCGTCGGTGGCTGAACTACCAGAGTCTCCGGCACCGGGCCCGGCCCATACTGCTCCGGCACCCCGCATTCCCTGGGTCGCAATCCTGCTCTGGGCTTGGGCACTGGGCACAACGCTGCTTCTGACCCGCCTGCTGCTGCGCTTCAGTCTCGGTCTGCACCTGCTGCGCCGAGCCGAGCCGGTCGAGACACCTGCACTGCGTGACGCGTTGTGCGCCGCCAGGGAAAGAGCCGGTATCGCCACACCGGTCGAGCTGCGCTCCAGCGAGCGCGTGCGCAGTCCGATCATCTGGTGTTGGAGACGGGTGCCTGTCCTGCTCGTGCATCACACCGCGCGAGACAGAGAGGCGCGGGACTGGGCGGCCGTGTTCTGTCACGAGCTGGCCCATTGGAAGCGGCTCGACCACGTCAGCGGTCTGTGGGCGGAATTGCTGGTCGCGGCGCTGCCTTGGCACCCTCTGGCTTGGTGGGCCAAGGGCCGCCTGTCGCGCCTGAGCGAGGAAGTCTGCGACGATTGGGTCCTGGCGAGCGGACATATTGGAGTTGATTATGCCGAATCCCTGCTGGATTTGGCCCCTCAAAACCAACCGGCGTTTGTGCCAACCGTAGTCGGAAAGGAGAGAGCTATGAAGGAAAGAATTCGCAGGATTGTGAAAGACCGGTGCGCCAACCCCACAACCGGCAAGCGGTGGACACTGGGAGTGACCGTCCTGGTAATCGGCGTCGCCGCGACAGTAGCCTTCGCTCAGCCCGGGCGAGCGCCGCGCGAGCCGGGTGACCCTCGGCCGTTCGCCGAGCCCGACCAGAGACCGCCACGTGATCAGGCTTTGGTCCTCGAAGGCCGGCGCAACGTTCTGGAGCGGATGCTGGACCAACTGCGGGGCCAAGTCCGCAAAACCGAGACGCTGCTGAGCGAAGAACGTGAGATGCCGGCCGAGCGGCGTCAGCTCCTTCGCGCGGAGTCGGCAGCGCTGCGCAACCAGATTGCACAGACAGAACGGCAACTCGCCAACCTCAATCAGCCTGCGCAGGATCGACCTCCTACGGCTGCGCGGCCAATGATGGAACGAGCCAGACTCGAGAACGCACGTCTGCTCGACCTGCGCGCCAAAGCCGAAGAGACACGCCGTGCGCTCAGTGGAATTGACGATGCCGACAGTCGGAGAGCCCAGGAATTGCGCGAATCTCTGGAGGCAACAGAGCAACAGATCCACGCTGCCGAGGTACAATTGGACCGACTCCGCCAGCGCGTCGCACAGGCCCGGGACCAGGCTTCGGAGGCTCAGTCCCCAGCTCGTGAGCGTCGCCGCCAGATGGTCGAGGAGCTGGAACCGGTTCGCCGCGAAGCCGCGGAGGCCCAGCGCCGACGCAACCGAGCCAATCAGGTCCGGCAACGTATGGAAGACATCGAGGTCCGACTCATGGAACTGCGGGAACAGGGAATGTCCGACAGTGAGGAGAACGAGGCACTTCGCGATGAATTGCACGCCCTGCGAATCGGGAGCCCTGGCATCGAACAGGCAATACCCGGACCTCGCGCCCGTGCGCGGGCCACCGCAGCGCCCAGGCCTGCTCTGCGCCAGCGACGAGCCCAGTTGCAGGAAGAGATGGCAGCCGTCGAGCAGCGGCTGGCCCAGCTCGAGAACCAGAACGGCGATGAAGCCGGACAGCTTCGCCGCCGACTTGAGGAACTGCACGCGGCGCTGGAGCAGATCGGCCGCGCGGCGGCTTCGGCCCAGGCTACCGCGCCCAGGCGACCAGTCGCGGGCAGTGCGCGTGAAGCAGAAGCCGTCCCGCCGGCGCGGGCGCGGGCTGCCGCAACCCGGATGCCCCAACTGCGCGCGCAACGAGAGGTATCGCAGGCCAGGGCAGCGGCTCTCGAGGAACGGCTGGCCCAACTCGAAAACAAGGATGGCGAGGAAGCCGCACGGCTTCGCGAGATGCTCAAGAACCAGCGTGCCGAAATCGAGCGGATCGATCGCGAGCTCAGCGCGGCCCAACCCATACCCCTCATGCGGCCGGCCGCAGGTCGCGCCCTCGAAGCGGAAATAGAGGAACTTCGTGGCCAGGTCAACGGCCTGAACGAGCAAATGCAGGAAATGCAGAATCTGCTCAGACGCCTGCTCGCCCAGAGAGAGCGGTCCGAGCAAGTGCAGAATTGATCTCGCTCAGATAAGTGTAAACCTCACACCCAATTGACCTTACTGCAACCAGGCCTCCGAGGGCGGACGCTTTCGGAGGTCCTTTTCTATTGTCCCTTTTCCCCGCACCCGGCGAGAATTCTCGTTCCATCTACGAATTTTTTCGTTGATTTACTACGAATTCCTTCGTAGATTTGCCGATAGATACCGTGGCTTCGTTTGGCGGTTGCGGTTGCGCAGCTCGTTTGGGTCACGTCGAGCGTTGTGCGGGCCCGTCGCAGTCGACAGACGAAACGAGCCGTCAAACCCGAACATCTATGACGATTGAGGTGAACATGGCAAGAAAGAAGACACTGGGACCGACGGACCGCGAGTTAGCCATCCTGGGTGTGCTATGGGCGAAAGGTCCCTGCACCGTTCGGGACGTTCACGAGGCCCTGCACGCGGACGCGGATACCGAGACGGGCTATACGACGACGCTCAAGCTCATGCAGATCATGGCGGAGAAGGGCCTGCTCGTGCGTAAGGACGCGGGCAGGCAACATGTGTACCGGCCCGCCGTCTCGGAAGAGAAAACGCAGAAGCAGGTCGTGGGAGACATGCTGGACAAGGTTTTCGCCGGCTCCGCGGAGAAGCTGGTGATGCGAGCGCTCGCCGCCAGAGAGGTCTCGGCCAAAGAGCTCAAACGTATTCGCGAGATGCTTGAGAAGATCGAGGGGGCATAACCATGTCAACCATAATGAATCTCCTTTCGCAGCAAACCATCCAACGCTTGGGTTGGACGTTGGTTCATTTCGTGTGGCAGGCGGCCGCGGTCGCGCTGCTGCTGGCGGCGTTGTTGTACCTGCTGCGCCGAGCGTCGTCGAACGCACGCTACATCGTCTCGTGCCTGGCGTTAGTGCTGATCGTCGCGCTGCCGCTGGTCACGATGCAGTTCGTGGAGGTGTCGGGCCCGCTGGCGGAGGTGAGCCCGTCGCCGACCCCGCTCGCGGTGGAGACGCAAAATCTTGCGTCTCTACAGGTGGTCGAGGTGGTCGAACTGCCGCCGGCGTCTTTCGAAGGTCCACTTCCGGAGGCACGCGAGTTTGCCGTGCGTGTGCCATGGGGGCAGCGGGTGGCCGGCACGCTCGAGCCGGCTCTGCCCTACCTGGTGCTCGGCTGGCTGCTCGGCGTGTTTGGCCTTTCTGCCTGGCACCTCGGCGGCTGGGCGCAATTGCAGCGTCTGAAACGACGGATGGTGCAGAAGGTCGCCGCTCCGCTACAGGACAAGTCAAGCCGGTTGGCGGAGCGGCTGGGTGTCAAGCGCGCCGTGACACTACTCGAATCGGCGCTCGTCGAGGTGCCGACGGTGGTCGGCTGGATCAAACCCGTCGTCCTGCTGCCGGCCAGCGTGCTGACCGGCTTGAGCGCCGAGCAGCTTGAAGCGATCCTGGCGCACGAGCTGGCGCACGTGAAGCGATACGACTATCTCGTGAACATCCTGCAAACCGTCGTGGACATTCTCGGCTTCTATCACCCAGCGGTCTGGTGGATCTCGCATCGCATTCGCGACGAACGTGAAAACTGCTGCGACGACCTGGCGGTCCACGTCTGCGGCGATTCGGTACGCTACGCCAAGGCGCTAACGCACTTGGAAGAGATGCGCCATCGCGGTGCGGAATTGGCCATGGCCGCGACAGGCGGCAGCCTCGCCGGCCGCGTCGGACGACTGATCGGTTTGCCCGACCCGGCGAGAAGCCGCTTCGCCTGGCTGCCGGGTTTGGTCGCTCTGCTGCTGGTCGCCGGCGTCGTCATCCCCGCCGCCCTGGTTCTAGCCGCACCGACGTCCAACGTCTTGCCGCCCTCAGAACTTACCGAGCCAGAAAACGCCGGGACGCCCAACGAACCGGAGCAGATACTCATACGCTGCATGGTCGTTGAGGTCCCGTCGGATGCGACCCTGGACGCTGATGCCGCCAGCCAAGCAAAGGCGATCCTCGCAGGAACCGGCGACCCTGCAGGTGCGGCGGCCTCAGTCGGAGACTTCCAGAAACCGCTTCTGGAGCTTGTCACACAATACGCGACCAAGCCCGCCTTGAAGGGCGACGCCGCACAGGCGTTCGCGGATCTGCTGATCGCCCAAGAAGGCGCCAGGATACTGAGCGCACCGATCATCCTGACACAGCCGGGACAACCGGCACAGCTCGTAGTCGGCGGGCATCCTGGTCCTGACTTCGCGCTTGTCCCCGACGAGCCCAACGGCTTCCGAGTGAACATGAAGGTCACGCCAACGATTGAGGACGTCAACACGATCCTGATGTCCTTCGAGCTCCGCGCCGCGAATTTCACTGCCTTCACCAACTCCGACATGCTCAGCGCCGGAGCAGTGGCCATTCACGGCCAACTCAGCCTTCGTTCCAGCGAGTACGCCCTGTACTGCCTCCCCCTCGGCGCCGACCGCGGGACCGGTTCGACGACTCTGTCGCCCGAGACATTCCTGCTTCTGCAGGTCCAGTCTACTATCGTCGCTGCGGACGAACCGCCTCTCCAAGCTGTCGCCAAAGACCGGACAGAATCCCAGGTCTTTCACAGCCAGGACGCAGGCATCATCCCGGAGGATTCATCTGACGACATCGTCGTCATGGGTGCTATCCCGTGCACCCAGGTGCTGCTCAGTTTCCAGATCGTAGACATCGCCACGGATCGAGTGCTCGATCCTCAAACCGCCGCTGTCGTGCAGGGCCTCTTGGCACGGCTGCCGGCCAGCACTGCGGAACTGCCCGTCGCCTCTGCGACGGTCCCGACGCTCGCAGAGCTCCGAGAGCCTCTGGGTGAGGTGTTCGCCAGGTTCGTGCCGATCCAGGACGAGAGCAAGCAGCTTGCGGACCTGCTCGTCGCGCGAGGGTACGCAAGAATAATGAGCAGGCCGAAGATCCTGACGTCCGAGGACGAGCCGGCCTCGATCGTGGTGGGCAATATGGGCGACCCCAATGTCCCCACGGGACGCGGCATGAAGATGACCGTGACAGCACATGTCTTGCACGAGCGGAATGCAACACGGCTGACCATCGACTACCTCGACCGGCGTCCGATAGGCGACCTTGATGATCCGAATGCGCCGACGTCCGTGTCGCAGATCGCCTCCACCATCGTGGTCCCGCACGAACAGTACGCTGCGCTTGTCGCCGGCAGCACCCACGGCCCTGGCCAATCGGTGCGCCTATTGCTGGTCAGTCCTCAGGTCCACTACCCTCGACCGCCTGATATGGGTGGGTACGCAGGCAATCCCCTCCCACCCACACTCTTTCGGGGCCAGCGCAGCAGAACCGGTGTAATGGATGCAGACGAGCCGAACGAGACGCAGGTACACATGACTTTTGTCTTCGCTAAAGCGCTGATCGGCGCGACCTTGGATCAAGAGACCAGATTCTCCGTCGCTACCCTTCTGGCCGAGGAAGACCCGCAGGGCGCCGACGACATCGCCGCTCCGACAAGGACAGTCACTCTGGGAGAAGTCCTCCAGAAGTACGTGGCGCAGAAGCTCTTGCCGGAAGCGACCGCCGATGCTCTGGTGGATGTACTGGTCTCACGAGGGTACATGAAAGTGTTGGCCAAGCCCGTTGTCACGGTAGTGGATAACCGGGAGGCCCAGATCAACATCCGTTCTGGAGACTACTATGAGCCGGCCGCCGAGCCCGGATCGCTGCCGCGGCGCATCGAAATGGGGCTTTCGTTGGTGTGAAACCCCATGTGCTCGATCCGCCTGCCGGTCGCATCAGGTTGGAGATCGCTCTGGAGCACACCGAGCGGATGCCACTGCGCGTCGAGCCGCCGGGCGTTCGCAGTACCGAGGTCGCGTCGACCGTGACCGTGTTGGACGAACAGTACGTCTCGTTCCTGGTCCAGCCCGACAAGACGGATGGCACAGATGCCCAGGACCCGGAATCGCTGCTCGTGATGGTCAAGCCCAGGATCATCGCACCCGACCCGGCCGGACTTGACGAAGTGGGCACGCCTTCAACAGAACTGTCGGCACGCGCGCGGCAGTACGCAAACGCGCAGACTGTCGCCTTGAGCGAGCAGCTCGCGAGGCTGGAAGTGGAGCTGGCGCAAGCCAGACTGATCAAGACGGAACGACATCCCGATATCGTCAGGCTGAAACGCCAGATCGAAGCGGTCAATGAGCGTATCGACGCAGTGCGAACGACCTTGAAGACCGATCCGCTGTCGCTCGCGCGCCGGCAATACGTAGACAGCGACCCCGTAATCCATGCGTTGAGGGAAGAGATCGCCAAGCTGGAGGTGGAACTGTCAGAAGCTCGGCAAACGAAGGCCGATGGCCATCCCGAACTGGTCAGGATACGGAACCACATCGCCGCTTTGGAGGCGCGTATCAGCGAGATACGAAAGGAGTCGGAGCAGCAGTTCGACGAAACGCAGACCAGGCAACTCGAAACCGAGGCTCATCGCCATCTCTTGAACTACATTGCGCCAGAAGCCGCCAAGGGTCGTCTGCCGCTGGAATTGCGACGCTACGTGCAGACCGATGGGGACCCACGGAGCCATTACGTCACTGTGACCGCTCCGTCGGCACTCGCTGACCGGATTGTCGCGGACCTGAAGCAGATGGACGTGCGGCCGGAATCGGTGCTGCTGGATCTGCGCGTACTGACGGTGGATCGTGACGCATTCGTGCGATTGGGCCTGGACTGGACAACCCGGCCTGCCCCTGAGAATATCCGGATGGCGTACGCGGACGACCAAGCCGCGACAGACGCATTGCTTACGGTAATGAGGCGGCTTGGTGACTCAGGACAAGCGGACGTCATGTCGCATGGCAAAATGTGTGCCCTCGAAGGCTGGCCGTCGCAGATCAGAGGTGGCGTGGAGCATTGGCCTGCGTGGGACACACCGCTCGCGTTGCAGTCACGAGACGATTCGAAGGGCGTCGACTCCATGACGGCCCTGACCATAACGGTCGATGTCGATGATCGCGAGAGTATCACGCTCAGTACGTCCGTCGAACTTGCTCATAGCCTCCCGCGCGATGGCGCTGCTCCCGTTGTTTCGCAACGAACGGTCCAACTCACCGGTAAGATCCAGGACGGCGGCACCGTGGCAATGGCCGGACCAAGCAGCCAGGTGGAGAAGGAGGTCGTGATCCTCGTCACCGCCTGTATCGCAAGGGCCGAGAACCGGCTCCCATCTGACGGCAGTCAGCCAGTACGTTCCGCGCCACCAATCTCCCAAGCAGTGGTGGAGGACCGTGTACCCGATGGCAATCGATCCGACAAGCAAGCTACGCAGGCCGCGCAGTCATCAGGCGAGCGGCCCCAGACCGAGTGGTCTGCGCCGGTAAATGGGCTGAGGGCAAGAGTCGTGCTGGCTCGCTCGCACGTATTCAACGGCACGCCGATTATCTCTACCAGGCTCGATTTGCAGAACGTCACCAGGCCGGAGAGAGCCTTGCCGGTGCCTGCCGGACGGAAGCTGACTTTCCGGGTTGTCGGTGCGGACGGACATGAACTACCCAGAGCTCAAAGCGTGTACGACGGAATGATCCCCATACCGAAAGGTCTTTCCCTTGCACCCGGCGGCGCGCTATCCGAAGAGCTTACGCGTTCGGGACTGGGGGTCGGGCCGGACCAACTGGCGCTGATCGACCTGGGTGCGGAGGACTGTTGGGTCATCCCTCGGGACGAGAGACCGTACTTCCTCCACGTCACGCTCGAGATGCGTGAGACAACCGCCGAGGCGTGGCACGGACGGCTTGCTCTGCCGCCGGCTCGCATTCCGTTGCAGCCCGAACCGATGGACCCGGATGTGCTGGGGTCTCGGATCGAGAAGTTGGGTCGCGCGATGATCGCCAACCCCCACAATATCGCAAGCGAGCGAGCGGAGCGGGCCCTGTCTCTCATCTACGACGAGCCCGTCGTTCCCTGGTACGTCGCGGCGGTCAGAACCAACAGCTACAAGCTCAAGTTCGCCGCCTTGGATCGGCTCAGTCGCTTCGATGGGGACGAAGCCTTGGCCGGACTGAAGATTGGCATGGCTACGCGCGGCGCGGATATCGGCAACTGCACCACGCCCGAGGTGGCGACGCGACTGGCGGATGGAATACGACATGCGACAGCCATTGCCTTGGCGCGAAGTCCGCATCGCCAGGCGAAGGCGCTGCTGTGGAGCATGTGGAACGACCCAGCGCCAGCGGTACGCATCACGGTCATGCAGACGGCCACCAGAATGAACACAAAGGAAGCCCACGCCCTGCTTGAGAGGATGACCGCCGACCCGGACGAGCAGGTCCGCAACGAAGCCATCCGGCTGCTTGCAGACACTCCTGCAAGCGCGACTCCCGACGCGCAGTCACAGGTCCATACGGACCTGTCCGTGATAGACAGGTCCTAGCCTCCCCCGCCAGGAGCAGGCGTTTCAGACACACCCGGCGGCGGAGCTTGCCGAGATCCAATCCTCACCCACATCAATGCTGTCGTCGAACGATCACCGCAGGTGCGTCTCCATGAATTTCAGGAACACGTCCCAGTCGGGCGGGACAGTGCCATGTCCGCCGGCGTGCATGATGAAACCCAACGTGTGCAGGATCGGCTCCCCGGCTGGCGGAAGCTGGTCGGTGCCAAGTCCTTCTTTGCCGAGCAATTCGTAGACCGGCCCGGCTGCGACTGCGGCCAGGAATTCGCCTTTCGGGTCCGACCACTTGTCCGTGTTGCCGGTCTGGAGCAGCACCGGCCGTGGCCCGATCAGCGCCACGAGCATGTGCGCATCCATCGGCATCTCGTCAACCTTGTCCGCCCACGTGGCGTAGTTGGCGCAGAACTGATACGGATAGCGCGTCGGCGTGGTCAGATGGGCAACGGTCTCGCCATAGTCGCGGCGGCTCAGCGCCGCGCCGCCTTCGCCGGAGCAACTCGCGATCACCATCGCGATCCGCGTATCGGCGGCGCCTGCCCACATCACGGTCTTGCCCAACCGGGACACGCCTGTGATGGCGACGCGCTTGGCGTCCACGGCCGGGTCGGTCTCCAGATAGTCTACAAAACGGCTGATGCCCCAAGCCCAGGCTGCGATCGCGCCCCATTCGTCGTCGGCCGGCTTCGTCTGGCCCGGCGCCAGCGCCAGTTTGCGGGCGATATTGATGTTAGGCTGACCTTCAGCGTCGGTCTCGATGCTGTTGTACGTGATCAGGGCATAGGCGAAGCCGTGAGCAATCAGTTCGGCAGGCCCGCCCCGCATTACCCGTGGGCCTCTGCTCGCACCGAGTGCGCCCCGACCGGCGCGACCCGCGGCAGCCTGACCCATCACGGTTCTTGGCGGCACGCTGGTCGCGTTCCCACGGCGCATCCGCATACGGCTAAAATTGAAGCTGATGCTGACCAGCGCCGGCACCGGCTTCTCGGCTTTGGCCGGCGTGTAGAGCGTCACGTCAATCGCGGGTCCGTCGGGACTGCCCATGTGGCCGGCGAGTTGCTTCATGATGGCCACACCGTCGAGGGCATTGGCGTCCGTACTAACCACTTCCCACGTGACCTTCGGAGCGGTAGCGGGCACGCGGCCGTACTGGTTCGCCTCAAACAGCTTGACGATCTCCGGCCGGCGCTTCTCGAACCAGGTCTCGGCATCGCGCACCGGCTCGCCATTGGCGAGCTTCAGCGGGTCTGGCAGCGTGTAGTCGCCTGCCTTGGCTTCCGTGTAGTTGACCGGGATGCCGGCGATGCTCTCGTCCGCTGAGTCCTCAATCTGCGCCTGCACGCCGCCGGCGAACAGGAATGTCATGGAAACGAGAGTGCCAAACAACAGACAATGCATGGATTTCATGGGACTCATCCTTTCGAGAAACCTCGGTTACATCCTACTGATCCATCTGCGAGACCAGGGTGACCGGGCCGAGCAGCCCTGATTCGGCCAGCCTTTGCCCTCTGCCACCAAAGCCGCCGAACCCGCCAAATCCGCCGCGGCTGCTTTGCGAGAGTACTCGTCTGTCGGCGGGAACCGTGCGATCGCCGGCAATGCGATTCGTCCACTGGTTCGTGACCTTGATCTCCAGTTGGTTCGCTCCCGGCTTCAGCGCGCCGGTGATATCGATCCGGTACGGTTCTTTCCACAGCGTGCCCAGCGTCTTGCCGTTGACGCAGACCTCGGCGAGATCGCGGACCGCGCCAAGATCGAGCCAGAGCGTCGCGCCCTCCTGGAACGAATCAGGTGCAACTTGCAGCGTCTTGGTATAGGTGGCGGTCCCGGAGAAGTACTTGACGCCTTCCTCAGCATGATCGGCCCAGGACCCGAGTTCCGCCAGTTCGATTGTCCCCGGCCCGCCCAGGTCCGTGGGGAAATGGACTTCCCACGAGCCGATCAGCGTCGCCAGGGTCATCGCCACTCGCGGCGGCAACGCGCGTGATGGGGCCGATGCGGCGCGGCGGAAAACCACAAACACCGATTTGCGCTGGGCCAGGTTCAGCGGCACCGTCGTGAGGTTATCGGCGGTCGAATACTCCGCCAGCTCAATTTCGCCGGTGTCAGGATGCCACAGTTCGGCTTCCTTTCCGGCCACGCGGAAGCGGGCCTGGATGTCCTGCG
>JAFGLV010000005.1 GCA_016927855.1 Sedimentisphaerales bacterium | reverse complement strand
TCATTCATGCCGTAAACCTGCAGATGCACGAAGTGCTTGCTCAGCTCCTCGTTCAGAACCTCGAGGAACACTTCCGCAAGCGTGAATTTCGGTGGCTGCGGAAAGCCCTGGTACGACAAGAACGGGAAGAAGAAGTACTGGCTGTCGAGAATGCGGATCGGCTCGTTGATACGACCGAGAGAGCGCGCGATGATGCGGGTCGTCGCGAAGTGCCCGGCCGCGAGAAACAGTCGCTTTGTCCGCCACTTTCTGAGCGAGCCGTCCTGCGTGCTCACGCCTGTGACGAGCACCTCGTCGTCGTGCTCCTTGAACTCCAGCACGTAGACGCCTTTATGCAGCCGGCGCTGGTCGGCATCGATATCTTTCCAATGCAGCCGCGGAGTGAAGATCGAACCATACACGCACCCGTCTAAACAATGGCCGCAGTAGCGGCACGCCGACGGATTGCCATTGATCGAGTTGACCGCGGTGCGGGCCCGGCCGTAAGAAATTCCGCTGCTGGTTAGAGACGTCTTGCGATGATCCAGTGCTTGCAGCAATCCGTCCACCTGCTCGGACCGCTCCAGCGCCGTCGCCCGCTCCGTGTACAGGGGGAACTTCTCTCGCAGGTCATCGCTTTCGGCGCTGAGGGGCACGTAATCGAGCACGTTTCTGTAAGACGGCCCCAGCTCGGCGGTGCCCAGCGGCCAGGTTCGTAACGAGCGCTCGCTGTAGGGGAGCATCGCTGCACCCCAGATGTTGGCAAAGCCGCCGATGCTGTGCGTGAGCGCGGCTTTGCAGCCGTTGAATTTTAGCGCCAGCTCGTCGGGTACCCGGTAGGGGAAGGTCGACCCGAACAGAAGCCGGCCCTCCAGACCGCTCGGCGAGCTGGGCGGCGGCGGAAAGAGACGGGAGCGCGCCTGCCGGTCCCACGCCGGAGGATCCAGGCGGGCCATGTGCGCGATGGTGTCCTCGGTGTCGGCATCGAGGTCGTAGCCGACGTCCAGGACCTGGAACGAGGCTTCACGCCGATGCAGCGCCATTCCCGTCGCAATTGCAGCCAGCCCCGACCCGACAATGAGGTTGTCGACGATCCCGGTGTCGGTCATTTCAGCCGGTGCGGACGAACATTTGCTTCAGGTTGCCAATAACAAATTGCAAGATCGTAGTGTCGAGACCGCGGCTGAAAATCTCATCCAAGGCTTTGATCAAGGTGTCGATGTGGTGTTCTTCGACGACGAAGGGCGGCATGAAGTGGATGATGTCGCGCGCGCCGGGCTGGAAGTGCGCGAGAATGCCGTACTTGGTGTAGAGCTCGCGGGTCAGCGCGGCGACGAGTACTGTCTGATAGGTCTTGAAGAACGGATTCGTGGAAATGTCGATCAGCTTCGACACCGCCTCCTGATGGAAGTTGAGACGGACCGCTCGGAACAGGCCCTTGCCGCGAACTTCGAGGACAATCTTGGGATACTTCGTCTGTAGTGCAAGAAGCTTGTCGCCGAAGTAGGCGCCGAGCCTGCCGGCGCGACCGATCAGGTCCTCGTCATGCAGCACGTTGAGTGTCTCAATCGCGACCGCGCAGCTCTCGCCCAGTCCGCCGAACCCCGAGGTGTGCAGCGTGCTGTCCTGCTTGTTGCCGTAGGCCTTGTCGAACAGCTCCTGCGAGGTCACCATCGCGCCCACCGCGCGCTTCCCGCCGCCCAGCGTTTTGGCCAGCGTGACGACGTCGGGCACGACATTTTCGTGCTGGAAGGCACAGAACTTACCCGTACGCCCCATGCCGACCTTCACCTCGTCGAAGATCGTCAGGATGTCGTTCTCGCGGCACATGCGGTGGATCTGTGTCAGGTAGCCGTCGGGCGGCACCTGCGCCGCCTCGCCGCGGATCGGCTCGACGATGAGAGCGATGACGCGGTTGATGTTGCCGAAGGATTCCGCCTTGATCGCCGCCTCGACGGCCGCTGCATCGCCGAAGGGAACATTGATCACGTTCTCCTTGGGTACGCCAAGCAGGAAGCCACGCTGGAACCCACCCGCCGTCGTCACCGATAGCGCCCCGTGGGTCTTGCCGTGGAAGGCCCCTTGCGCGCAGATGAACTTCGACTTCTGCTTGGGGAGCTGGATGCGCTCGCACAGCTTCATCGCCGCCTCTACGGCCTCCGAGCCCGAGACGGCGAGGAAGCAGACGTTCAAGGGATCAGGCAGGCACTGCGCGATGTTGTATGCGAGCGCCGCCTGGATCTTGTTGGGCGCCACGCGGATGCAGTCGATGAGCTTGCGCTCGTGGCACTTGCGCTCCGCCTCGATGATGCGCGGATGGTTGTGGCCGAGTCCGACGACGCCGATGCCGGCGGAGAAATCGAGCAGCGTCCGCCCATCGTTGAGCCAGATCTCGATCCCTTGCCCGCCCTTGATGTCCAGTTCGTCGAGGCCGAGGATACGGAACACCTGCAGCAGGTACTTATTCAAATGTGCCGCGTAGTATTTGTTTGCAGTAGCGACATCCAAGTCCAGCGATTCATCTAGAGATAATAGCTGCATCGGACGGTACTCACTCCAGAACGAAGTTTGTTGAATTTGCCCTCGGGTGGGCGGCATTTAGCCCGAACGCCATGCGCGGCACAAGCATCCGTCGGGTACAGCTTTGCGCTTAGTTACTGGGGCGGGCCGAGCATGGTTGTAAGGGTGTTGTCTGTGCGTGTGCGGGCTCAGGGATGCTCTGAGCTGGTAGCGTTATCTGAAGGGCACGATGAAATTCAAGTCCCTCGTCCCCATGCCGATGAGGATGGCAGATAGGACGCCGACCAGCAGACTGATCCGGTCCGTCAGGGCGAACACGACGGGATCCTGATGCATCTTGCCGCGGTGGGTCAGCATCCACGTCCGCGAGATCCAGTAAAGCAGCAGGATGCAAAGGCCCCACAGAATCCCCGGCGTGGCGTAGTGAACACGGATGTC
>JAFGLV010000041.1 GCA_016927855.1 Sedimentisphaerales bacterium | reverse complement strand
GCCTCCAGGTTTTCGCTGATGCTCTTGAGCATGGTCTCGAGCTCGCCGCTCTTCTCACCTACCGCAACCATGTGCGCGATGGCCGGGTCGATGACGCCGCTGTCACGCAGAGGCGTCGCGATGTCCGCTCCCGCAAGGATGCGCTCGCGCGCTTGCTGAATGGCACGTTTCATCAAGCTGTTGCCGGTTGTCTCCGCCACCACGCGCAGCGACTCGGCCATCGCCAGGCCCGACCCGATCAGCGTCGAGAGCGTCGACGCAAATCGCGCCACCACGCGCTGCTTGATCAACGGACCGAAGAACGGTAGCGAGAGCAGGAACTTGTCTCGCAGGTAAGCCCCGCGCTCGGTGGCGAAGAACCGTTTGAGCAGGAAGACCGCCGCCGCGATGCCGCCAATGACGAGCAACACCCACCAGCTCGTCAAAACGTAGCTGACGTTCATCATCTGTTGCGTAATCCAGGGCAGTTCCTGTCCCGCCCGCTCGATCTGCGCGCCGATCTTGGGGATGACCTTCGTCGTGAGGATGAGCACCGCCAGGATGCAGAAGCAGATCAGCACAATCGGATAGATCATCGCGGTGAGGACCTTGGCTTCGACCCGCTGGCGCTTCTCCATGAAATTGGCAATCGTCCGCAGACTGCCGCCCAGCGTGCCGGTGACTTCGCCGACGCGGACCATCGCGACGTAGATTACGTCGAAGTAATCATCGTAGTCCTTCAGCGCGTCGGTGAAGGACTCGCCGGTGACGACGCGATCGCGGATCTCGGTGATAGCGGTCTTGAAGCGCTGGTCGGACGTCTGGAGCGTCAGGACCGACAGAGCCTCGGTCAGCTTGATGCCGGAGCTGAGCAAGGTCGCCATCTGCTTGGTGAAGTCGATGATCTGCGCTTTCTTGACCTTGCGGAGGGCCGAGAAGAGCACGTGCTGGCTCTCCGCCGCGGAGGAGACCTCCGAGATCGCAGACGGGTGGATGCTGCGCGTCCGCAACTGCTTGCGCGCGGCGTACGGGTTCTCGGCATTGATCGTGCCTTTGACCTTCTTGCCGCCGAGGGCAATCGCCGTGTATTGATATCTGGGCATAGAAGAATCTGACTATCCAAACACGCCGCCTCCGGCCGGGGCCGGCGCGGCGCCCGTTCTACATCACGTCGGCCTGCGTCACACGCAAGACCTCGGACACCGTGGTTATCCCGGCCAGGACCTTGCGCGCTCCGTCCATGCGAAGGGTTTGCATGCCGGAGTCGAGGGCCAGCCTCTTGATCTGACCTGCCGTCTGCTGCTTGTAGATGCAGTCCTGGATCGGTTCGTTGATGAGCATCAACTCATAGATGCCGGTTCGACCGCGGTAGCCTGTGTTGAAACAACGCTCGCACCCCTGCCCGACGAAAAACTCGGCGTCCCTGCTGTCCTCCAGAGCCCCTAAGCCGAGCTCGCCCAGTTCCTGGGACGTCGGCTGGCTGGGCTCCTTGCAGTCGGGGCAGACCCGGCGCACCAGCCGCTGAGCCATGATGGCGATCAAGGAACTGCTGGCCAGGTAAGGCTCGACGCCCAGATCCAGCAGACGGCTGATGGCGCCGGCCGAGTCGTTCGTGTGCAGCGTGCTGAAGACCAGGTGGCCGGTCAGCGAGGACTGAATGGCCATCCGCGCGGTCTCGACGTCACGCACCTCGCCGACCATGATGACGTCGGGGTCCTGACGCAGGACGTGCCGTAGCGAGGTGGCGAAGGTCATGCCTTTCTTGCTGGCGACCTGAATCTGGCTGATCCCTTCGAGCTGGTATTCGATCGGGTCTTCGATGGTGATGACGTTCTTCTCCGCCGAGTTGATGCGGTTCAGGCAGGCGTAGAGCGTGGTGCTCTTGCCGCTGCCGGTCGGACCGGTCACGAAGATGACGCCGTGCGAGCGCACCAGCAGCGAGTCGAGCCGCTTGAGGTCATCCTCCCACAGGCCGAGCTCGTCCAGAGCGAACACTCCTTGGCTCTTGTCGAGCACGCGCAAGACGCTGCGCTCGCCGTAGCTGGTCGGAACGGTGCTGACGCGCAAGTCCACCTCGCGCTGGCCCAAGCGCACGCTGCATCGACCGTCCTGAGGCATGCGGCGCTCCGCGATGTCCATGCCGGCCATGACCTTGATACGCGAAATGACCAGAGGCAGCGTGTTGCGGTTCAGGCTCAGCACGTCGTAAAGAATGCCGTCGATGCGATACCGGATCTGAATCTTCGTCTCGTACGGATGGACGTGAATATCGCTGGCGCGCAATTGCAAAGCGCGAAACAGGATGTCGTTGACCAGGCGGATCACCGGAGGCCGATTGACCACGTCGAGCAGGTCGTCGGAGGCGGAGACTTCATCGACCAGTTGGTCGAGGTTCTGCGAATCCAGCTCCTCCACGACCTCGTCGATGACGGTGTTCCGCTGCTCATAGGCGGTATCGATGACCGCGGTGATGGCGGCGCGCGTCGCGACGGCAGGCTTGACCGCCATACCGGTCATCTTCGCGACGTTGTCCAACGCGTTGGCGTCCAGCGGCCGCGACAACACCACCGTCAGCTCGCCATTGCTGGCTTCCCCTTTGAGACCGATCAGGTAATGGTGCTGCGCGTAGGTCGCCGGGACAGACTCGATGAACTCGGGCGGCACGAGCGAGCCCGAGATTTCCGGCAGGTACTCCCAGCCCAGCGCCTCGGCGAACAGCTTGAGCACCTTGTCCTCGGTGAAGTACGGACAACTCAACAGGACTTCATCGACGCGTCCTCGACCGGCATTCTCATCAAGGTACTGGGCCAACTGGGCAGCGTTGATCAGCCCTGTTCTCGTGGCCGTTCGTATCAACAAATCCTTCATAGGTCCGACAATCCGTGCTTGAGGTCGCTATCATTACTGCGCATCGAGGACTTTAGGCGGATCGACCGGTCTCGGCGTGATACCCGGCCAATTCTGATAGTTCTGGAACCCGGCCTCGTGCTGCTCAAAGGCGACGCGGTTCCGCTCGGACAGCCTTTCCAACTCGTCACGGCCATGCGCGATACTCTGATCGGGTCGAATCACCTCAGCCTTGACGAACACATACAGCTTGCTCTGATTGTCCGAGTTATTCCTACTGCGGAACAGCCCGCCAAGCAAGGGCAGATCGCCCAGGATCGGCACTTTCTTGCCGCCCTTGTTCTGGTTCAGACGGATCAATCCACCGAGGATGATCGTGCTGCCGTCGGGGACCGTCACGGCGGTGTTGATCTCGCTGGCAGTCGTGTCCGGCGGCTTGTCCGCGCTGGCGGTCGGCTTGAAGTCGGATCGGATGAGCGAGACATCGAGGCGAAGCAGTTCGCCCTCACTGATGTGCGGCGTGATGTTCAACTCCAGCCCCGCTTCGTATGGCGTGTAATCGACTGCTGTGGTAATCAGGTCGGTCTGGTCGCCCGCCGTTCCTGAGCGGAACGGAATCGACGAGGTCGTCTCCACGTAGGTAGTGTCGGTCGTCTTGATGATGCCCGGCTGGTTGTCGTTGACCAGGATCTTCGGCTTGGCCAGCACGCGTCCATAATTCTTGGATTGCATCGCGGTCAGCAAGGCGTTGATGTGCTTGTCGCCGTAGAAGCCGGTGAACTGGTCGCCGTTCCACTGAGCATCGGCGAATTGGCTGCGGCCGCTCTGCGATAACCTGTCGAGGATCGTACTTGACGTGATCTCCCCGGCGATGGCTCCGGTCAGGCCCGAGGTCGCGGTCAGGTCTGGCAGACTCTGGATGATGTTCAGGTCATAGTTGAACGCGTCGGTCTTGGTGATCTCGACCAGCGTCACGTCGATCAGGACCTGGGGCCGGCGTTTGTCGAGCTGCTTGACGAGGTTGGAGATCCATTCCTGGTTCTTCTTGCTGGCGTAGACGATCAGCGAGTACGTGTTCGGATCGGGTACGATCCTGATCTCCTCGCGCCGGCTGATTACCGTACTGACAACCTTGCCTTCCGCGTCCTGATTCTGGGTCGTCTCCTGGATCAGGCTTTCGAGCACTGTGGCTAGCCCTTCGGGCGAGGAGTTCTCGAGCGGATAAATCTTGTAAGGGATTTCCGTCTCCTCCATTTGGCTGTCGACGTACCCGATGATGGTCTTGATCTGGGCGTGCTGCTCGGCGGTCGCGTTGACCAGCAGCGAGTTGGTGGATTCGATGACCACGACCTGAGGCTGCTCGACGGGACCTTCCTCGGTCACCTCGGTCTCGGCAGCAGCGGCGGCGGCGGCCTGGGCCGCCTGTTGGGCCCGCAACGCCGCGGCCGTGGCGGGGTTCGCCGCCGCAGGCGTTCCGGTTCGCGTGATCCGCGTGGACGTGGTCGTCTCCGGCGTCGGCGTGATGATCCCCAGCTCCACGAGCTTGTTGCTGACCTCTTCGGCATCGACAAACTCCAGGCGGTAGAGCTTGAGCGTGCGCAGGTCTTGCTGCTCGACGTCGAGTGCGTCGACCAGGTCGTCCACTACCTCCAATTGCTCCTCCATGCCGATCATCAGAATCCGGTTGGTCCTCTCATCGGCATCAAGATAGACGCCTGGTTTGGCGGCCTGGTCGGCTTGCCCCGGCGTCGTCGTGCGCGGTCGCGCGGCGTTGACGGCGCGAAGTCGAGCCAGTCTCGCCTGATAGGCAGCCGTCGTCTCACCCGGCAATCTGGTCGCCGTGGGGGTCTCCGCCTCCGGCGCGCCGACCGTCACGGAGACGCTCTCGAGCTGCTCGGCCAGTGCTTTGACCTTCTCGGCGAGCGACCTGGCCATTGTGTATTTCAGTTGGCGATACTTGAACCGGCGCGGCTCGCCCGGCTTGTCCACCATCTGTAGCAACTGCTCGATACGCGCCATGCGATAGGCATACGCCGTGACGATCAAGGTGCCTCTCTCGGTGATGGGCGTGACATCAACGGACAGCTTCATCCCGTCCAGCAGGTTCTTGGCACTTTCGGCGTCGATATACTTCAGGTCGAAGACGCGCGTGACGATCACGTCCCCGGCTCGCAGTTCAGGCTCCCCGGGACCGACCAGCCGCGGATCAACCTCGAGAGCATTGGCTATGGGCACGATGGTCACCACGTTGTCCTTGTGCCGCGTCATGGCCAGACCTTTGAACTTCAGCACCGATTCCAGCAACAGGTACAAGTCCCTGACTTTCATCTGGCCGTGCAGCTCGCCGTTGAGCTTGAGTGTCACGTCGCCGGAGATCTGGGCCGGGTCGTACAGATAGGTCAGATTCATGTACTTGCCCACCAGGTCCAGCAGGTGGATGACTGGGACCGTGTCGGGCAACTCCAAATCCACGACGCGGTCGCTGCTGAGCAGCGCGTTCGGCTCATAGCTGCCCACATCGGGTACCGCCTGCACCCGCGCACCCGGCACGGGAGCAGTTTCGGTCCCTGCCGGCAGCGACTCACCTGCCTGGTCAGGAACCACCTCTCCCGGTTCCAGCGTCCCGGCCTCATCGAGTACGGGTTCGACACCTTGCGGCTCGGTCCCCTCGGTGGATTCGGCGTTGGGCTCGCTCAATCCCGTCGGCACCAGCGGCACCGGTGTCTCGCCTTCGGTCGGCGCCGGCCGCTCTGCCAGAGGATTGCCGGTGGATGCGAAGAACCGCGGCGGCGCCATCTCGGGGCGCCGCATCCCGGCGGGCGAGATTTGAGCCTGGCCGAATTGCGGCCGGATCTCCTGGACCCTTTTCTGCACGTCCTGGCGTAGCGAACGATTGAAACTGGACTCGAACATGGCGCTCGTTCGCGCCGTCGGCGGCACCACGGAATCGGCCAGGAGGCTGGCGCCGGTCTTGCGCGGTTTCAGGATCTGGGTCCCCAGCTCGACTGCCAACGCGATGTCCTGGGCCTGGAACATTGGCGCAATGACCACGATCGCGCCGTTATGGGTGTCGACGAGCGCCCTGGGCTTGCCGGTCTGCGCCGGCGCCCGACTGAAGGTTCCGATACAGATGTTGCCCAGCGCCGCTTCAATCTCCCGGATGTTGGGTACGGCCGACGCGACGGACGCCGCGTCAATCTGTTTGATATCGTATTGTTCGGGGCAATCCACCACGTCCAGCACCGCGACGGCTTTGCGGATCACCTCCGGATCGGCGGTCACCAGTAGCGCGTTCGTGCCTGGCATCGGCGACGCGCTTCCCAGCTTGAGCTGGGCCAGAACCTGCTGGCCCTGCGCCTGCGTCAGGTGGCTCAAGGGCACGAACTTGGCCCGCGAGGTGCCGTCCAGAGCGTCGAAGTCAAGAGCCCCAACAGGCCCGCTGCACAACATACTGAGGCTCAGAACAGCCAGCGCGATCCCCTGACATTGCCTCTTGCAGAAAGAAGTCCATCCCGTCATTGCTGGTCACCCCGCATCAAGATCACCCTTTTCCGTACTACTTCGAGAACGACATCGGTTCGGTTGTCACAGCCACACGCCCTGCGGCGCCAAGGCAGCCTGCGTGTATACAACAACAGCCCGCGCCGTTGGCGAGCTGACCCAGGCAAGCAGAGGCATCTATTAGTGAGACAATGGCGACGGTACCGAGTTCCCGATTCGCCCACAAAGAATCGCCTTTTCAGTGCTGGCGGCCGGACAGCGCGGCAAGCCGGCCCCGAAAGGCCGATAATCGCCGCGCAGATTGCGTCGCCGGCGCAGAGGCCCGATGACAGCGTGTTTCGACGCTGGCAAACGAAGGGAAAAATGTACTCCCGTGGAACCTGCGAGCAGCGGTTCTAGCGGGGGATGCTCAATCGGCGTCCGCCTGTGGGGCGGCCCTGGAGGGGCGAGATGACCGGACCGTTTGGCTCGGCGGCACCAGCCGCGGCTTCGGCCTGCTGGGCTTCGGCGCGCGCCGCCCGGAACTCTTCCATCAGCTTGTTGACAGTCTCAGGGTTGGTGCCGCGCCGCTTGATCTGTTCGACGAGCGCGTTGTACCTTTCCGAGTCGATCCCGGGCGAGACCGGCACCGTCGACCTTCCCGCCGTGACGTCGGAAACGGTGGTGCGCCGCGTCCGCGCCGAGCCGGTGATGCGATCGCCGGCCGAAGGGCGGACACCGGGACCGCTCGCGGTGACGGCGCTCACGCCCGTTTCCAGAAAGCTGGAGGTGCTGGGCCGGTTCGGCACGAACATCGGGACCTCGGAGGTGCCGTCCCAGCAGATGATCGAGTCGCGCCGAATCTCTTTGACCGTCAACTGACCGATCACGTCGCCGGTGCGAATCCAGCGGCTGGTCTTGCCGTCGTGCATCTCAATGTAGGCGAAACAGTCCTGCTGGCCGGCAGGCGAGTAGCTCGTGCCCAGCAAGTCAAATCTGGCGGTACCGCCCGACGGTGGTGATGGAATCAGGCTGCCTCTGCCCGAGGGTCCCCGGCGCTCCTCCGGGGGCTTGACGACGACCGGCGGGCTGAGAAACTCGGCGAGTTGCTGCGCCTGAGCCTCCAGCGCCGAGATGGCACCCTGTCCCGTGGGCGCTCTGCCAGCCTGGTTCTCGCGGAACTTCTCGACCACACCAGGCGCACTGAGGATCTGGCTGAGCTCTTCGTCTCTCCCGGCGTCGAGGCTCTTGAGCGATGCGAGACCGGTGACCGAGGCCAGAACCAACGCGGCCAGGACGACCGCTGCCACACTCGCTATGCGTAAGGTATTGACCATAAGCCTAGGCCCACCATTGATTATTGACGATGGATGATTGAAAGACCGAGGGCGCGCACCGAAGCATCGACCACAAATCATCAATCATCCATAATCCTCAATCAATGTCTTTGACCCTGAGGACGGCTTAGGGTTCCCACCAATGCGTGATTTTTTCGAGGTATTCTTCCTCGTGGCCGGCGTATCCGCTGCTTTTTTCGGGCGTGTGGCAGTCCAGACAAGCGACCTTAGGCTCGACGGTCAGCGCAAGTCCTTGCGAGGCATTGTGTTGCGATCCCGGCCCGTGGCAGACCTCGCAGCCGACGTCTTTGAGGCCGGGAGTCCTCTGAGCGGAGATGAACCCGCTCTCGCGGTCCATGCCGACGACGTGACAGATGACGCATTCGGGGTCACGGTCCGAGCCGACCTCCACGAGCGTCGCGAAGGCGCTCGCGTGGGCCTTGCTGCCCCAGAGAGTGTACTCATACAGATGGCAAGGCTGGCAACTCTTCGATCCAGCGTACCTCAAACCGTCGGGCAACGGCACGCGCGGGTAGTTCTCGAGCAGGTTGCTGTCGCTGACGATCTGCTGGTACTGCCGGTAGAGCTGCGCCAGCGCCGGCTCGTCGGGCAGGTCCTCGGTAACGGAAATGTCCGTCCATTCGAGCGTCGGCGTCCCGGCGGCCGAAAGCGCCACCCGGACGCGACAGAGGTGACGCCCGAAGCGACCCACGGTGAAGACCAACGGCCTGGCGCCATGCTCACTAAGCTGCTGGGGCTCGTCCGTGGTGGAGGTGCAGACAATGCAGTCGGCGCCCGACGCCTGGGTCCACGGCAGCACCGACCCCGGATCGCTGTTGTGAAGGATCAGGACATTCAGCCGCCAGTCGCGAGGGGCCGAGGCGAATAGCTCCGCCGCCCGTTCAGCAGTGTCGCTCCGGGCGTCGAAGGCAGCAACATTCACTGCGAGCTCTCCCCCATTGAGCCTGAAGCTGCGGGAGAAACTGGCCGGTCGCTCGACGCCGGTCTGTTCCCCGTCGGAACCGATGATCGCAAACGGGTGCTGCTGGCCTGCGATCAAACCCAGGCTTTCAGCGATCTCGACGTCTCGCTGCGTCAGCCCTATGGCGTCATAGCCCAGCAGGCTGAAAGCTCGGAAAAGGATGCGGAACTTGATAAGGTCCTGCTCGCGGTCACCCTCGACCAGCGATCCGGTATCGAGCAGCAGCCGCTCGGAGGCGGGCACCTCGCTGAAGATGGCCGGACGTTTCTCCAGCCCGCCGAGTTGACCGCCGCTGCAACCGCAGGGCTTCAGCGAGCCCAGGGTGTCGCCTGAGAAGAACAGCACCAGCCGCTCGACGCTCGGCGCAGGCTGCGTCTGCGGCGGATCCAACTTCTCCGCAGGGCAAGACAGCCCCGCGAGCAATGCGCAAAACCTTAGCAAGTAAAGCTTTACATCGACACGTCGAGACGGCGACCTGTCGTGTCCACTGATGGAATCGCACCGTGTCAACACGACAGGCTAGTTCCCCGCAAAGTACCCCTGAAACTGGATCGGTATCGTTTCGCCGCCTTCGATCCTGACCTCAAGGACGTCTCGGAGCACGACAGGGTTACCTTCCGCCGGCGGTGTGATGTCGATTTGGAGCTGATGGCGTGTGACCGTGCGCTCTTCCGTCGGTGAAATCACCCAATTGCGGGCCGCACCCTTGACCTTCTTGATCTCGGCCAGCTTCAAGATACCCTTCTGGGAGGTGACCGACTCGATCTCGAAGTCGTCCTCGTAGTTACCGAGGATCCAAACCTCACGGCGCGAGGTCTGGCCGGGCACGAGGTCGAAGATGATGATCTGTGGCGGCGTGACGGTGTACTCAGGCACCAGGTCGTACAGAACAGCGGTCTCCGGGCATTCCGGGTGAGTCAGTGTCACCCTGATCTGTCCGCGCGGATATCGTTCGAGCCTCTCCATATTCACCTGAGGCTTGAGCACGAACTTGGTCGCCTCGACGGCCGGATCGAAGTTCGCCGTCAAGGCGTCGCCGGTAGAACGGAAGCTCGTGATCGCGAAGGGTCGGCCATCCAAGCTTGTTACCGTGATGTCCTTGGCACCGGCGTTTTCCCTCTTCGAAAAGAGCTTCAGGTTGGTCGGATCAGTCTCGATTCGGCGCATGATCTTGGCCTGGATCGTCAGCGGGACGATGCCCTGGACCGGATCGTTGGAGTAGATGTAGAGACTGTTCTTCATATCCCCAGGCATGGTACTCGCCCGATACTCGACCTCCAGCTCGCCGCTACGGCCCGGCGCAAACCGCTGGCCGTTCCTGACGCCCTTGGTAGCCGTGCCACAGCAGGCGCTGACCCGGGTAATGATCAGGGGGGTCTTTCCGGTGTTGGTGAACTTGAACTTGGCGGTATGGGACGTGCCGGGCCCGATCTCGCCGAAGTCGTGGACCGTCTTCTCCAGACTGATCACCGGCGCGTCCGGCGCCGGCTCCTGCGCCGACGCCAGCGTCGACATCTCGACCTCGTTATCGGGCTGTGATTCTGCGGCTGGTCCTTGCGAACTCCGCGCCTCGGCCCGGCAGCCCGATTGCGCGATCAGCAGAGCCGCGCTCAGCAGGGAAACCACGCTGCTCAGCCAGAAATGCCCCCCACCCCGCTGGATAGCTGTCCCGTTCGTTCTGCGCTTGTCGGCCATTGCGTTTGCTCCCGAACCTAAGTATCTGTTCTATGATTCTCGTAGGGTATTGTAGCTATCGACCGTCTGCGAGGCAAGCCGTTGCGGATAAACGGTCCAAAGCCGCGGTCAGCGGAAAATTTCTATTGCAGGATACGTCCAGACGGCTAGAATGTTGGGTTTCGGGCCCATTTGGGAGTTAAAGAAATGAAGAAAGACATCCATCCGGAATACCACAAGGTGGAGGTTCACTGCGGCTGCGGTGCTACATTCGAGACACGGAGCACCTCCAAGGAGATCCACGCGGAAATCTGCTCGGCGTGTCACCCATTTTACACCGGCAAGCAGAAATTCGTGGATACCGCCGGCCGCATCGAGCGGTTCCAGAAGAAGTACGGAACCTCCTACATGAACAAGGGCAAGAAAGACGCCAAGCAATAGCGTCGCAGGCTCTTGGGGCCCCGCTCCGACCGGCGCACCGCCGAGCAAGGGGTCTTTTGCTGTCTTGACACGCCGCGAGCCAATCCTTGCGCTCGCGGTCGTTCCGGTTCAGATCACCTCGTTACCCGCGGAAGACCATGGGCGAAACACGTAACAGCGTCTTAGCGAAGCTGGAGCAGATCGACGCCAGGCACGCCGAGATCGAGCGGCAGATCTCCGACCCGGCGGTCGCCAAGGATCCGGCCCGGCTGGTCGCGCTGTCCAAGGAGCAGGGCAAGCTCAAGTCGATGGTCTCGAAATACCGCCAGTACAAGAAGGCGGTGGCCGGGATCGCGGAGGCGGAACAACTACTCAGCGACCCGGGCGCCGAGGCGGACCTCAAGGCCCTCGCGGAGGAGGAAATCGAGCAGCTCACCGCCCAGAGCGAGAAGCTCATCGAGGAAATGCAGAACACCCTGGTGATGGCTGACGACATGCACATCGGCTCGGTCATTATGGAAATCCGCGCCGGTACCGGCGGCGAGGAAGCCGCCCTTTTCGCCCGCGACCTGTACACCATGTACACCCGGTACGCTGAAGACCAGAGGTGGAAGGTCGAGCAACTCGACTTCAGCCCCTCGGAGATGGGCGGTTTTCGAGAGGTGATCTTCAGCGTCAAGGGTGACGGCGTGTGGACCCAACTCGGTTATGAAGGCGGAGGCCACCGCGTCCAGCGCGTGCCGGCCACAGAGTCTCAGGGTCGCATCCATACGTCCGCCGCGACCGTTGCGGTGCTGCCCGAACCCGAGGAAGTGGACATCGAGATCAACCCCGACGACGTGATCGAGCACGTGTGCCGCTCCAGCGGTCCCGGCGGACAGAATGTCAACAAGGTCAGCAGCGCCATCAAGCTCGAGCACATTCCGACCGGTATCACCGTCAGTATGCAGGACGAGAAGAGCCAGCACAAGAACCGCGCCAAAGCCTGGCGGCTCCTGCGCAGCCGGCTCTACGAGCTCGAAGAGAGCAAACGCCGAGCCGAGCGCGACTCGGCGCGCAAGACCATGATCGGATCCGGAGACCGCTCGCAGAAGATCCGGACCTACAATTTCCCCCAGAACCGCGTCACCGACCACAGGATCAACCTCTCGCTCTACAGTCTCGATCGGATTCTCGCCGGCGACCTGAGCGAACTGATCGAGGCCCTGCGGGACTACGACCGGCAGCAGCGGTTGCAGAACCTGTAACTTCTGTGTCGAGGGCGTCTCGCCCTTGGTCTTTTGTGTCGAGGGCGTCTCGCCCTCGAATCGCGGGCAGAGCCTGCCCCGAGCTTGCCGAGGGGATGCCCGCGACACGCAAGGACAGGATGTCCTCGCCACGAAAGGAGCGCTCGGCGAAGAGTATGATAATCGTCGTCACAGGAATGGTCGGGCTCGACAAGAAGAGCTACCTCCAGCAAGTCTGCCGACTCTCGCAGCAGAACGGCAAGGAGGTGCTGCTCTGCAACGTCGGCGACATGATGTACGCCGAGGCGCCGGACATCCCGCCAGGCAAGATCCTAGACATATCGCTCAAGCGCCTGCACTCGTTGCGGCGCAGCGTGTTCAAAGACATCATCGCCAAGGCGCGCCAGGCGCCCAATCTCATCGTCAACACGCACGCGACCTTCCGCTGGCGGCACGGCCTGTTCCCAGCGGTCGATTTCGACCAGATGCGCCAGCTCAAAGGCAACATGTATGTCTGTCTCATCGACGGCGTCCCGACGATGCACCAGCGGCTGCTGGAGCAGCACGCGATCGACCACACGCTCAAAGACCTGATCGTCTGGCGCGAGGAGGAGATCATCGGCACCGAGATGCTGTGCAAAGGCATCGACGACAGGATGCCTTTCTACTGCCTGGCCCGAGGCGGGCAAGACGACACCACCCAGACGTTCTACCGCCTGGCATTCGAGCCGCAGATCAGGAAGGCATACCTGAGCTTCCCGATGACCGCGGTGGCGCGATTGGAGACCGTCCTGGAAGAAATCCACGCATTTCGCACGCAGATGAAGGAGCTATTCGTCTGCCTCGATCCCGGCGATTTGGAGGAGGCGTTTCTGCCGATCGAAGCCGAGCGGGCGGCCGCCTCCGGCCAACACACGATGGAAGTGGAAACCTTCGGACGGCGCATCGAACTGAATGTCGAGGAGGTGCGCCAGATCACGCGGGACATCAACAGCCAGATCTACGCCCGCGATTTCCTGCTCATCGACCAAGCGGACATGATTATCAGCTTCGTGCCGGCCCTGCCCGATGGGCGTGCAGCCATCAGCAGCGGCGTAGAGCGCGAGCTCCAGCACGCCCACGAAGCCGCCAAGGAAGTCTACGTCATCTGGACCGCCCAGCAGCACCCCTCCGTGTTCGTCACCCAGACCGCCACCAAGGTCTTCTCCACCGTCCCAGAAGCCGTCGAATTCCTACTGACCCGACACGCCGCCTGATCGTTCCTGGATCGCCCGACGGAGACAATGGTCTTTGCGAATCGCCTGCCATGCAGGATACGAGCAACTTCCAGCATGACCGCCACCGCCGACCCGTGGTCAGTCATGCTTGAGTTTTTCCTTTACTATTCGGAGGAAACATCCGAATATTCGAGGAATGGCCCCGCAATTGGTAAAGCGCAAACGGTATTTGGACCAAATCTAGACAGCCCTGGGGCGATCCCCGGTGGTCGCGCTGATGGGACCGAGGCAGGTCGGCAAGACTACCTTGGCGTGAATGGTTTGCGCGCAGCAGCCATGCACGTATTTTGACCTCGAAAGCCAGACAGACCTCCAGCGGCTGGCTAATCCGGAATTGGTACTGGCATCTCTCGCAGGGCTCGTCGTCATCGACGAGATTCAGGCATTGCCAAGCCTTTTCTCAACTCTGCGGGTCTTGGTCGACAGGCCCGATAATGCCTGCCGCTTCCTCATTCTGGGCAGCGCTTCCCCTCAGATCATGCGTGACGTGTCGGAGACACTGGCCGGGCGGGTAGAGTTCCTGGACCTGGCTGGTTTCGATTTGACGGAGGTCGGGCATGAATCGTGGCAGTCCCTGTGGGTACGCGGCGGTTTCCCGCGGTCCTACTTGGCCGCCAACAACGACGACAGCGCTGCCTGGCGGGAGGGATTCATCCGGACCTTCCTGCAACGGGATATTCCGCAACTCGGCATCAAGATCGCTGCCGCGGCCATGCGACGCTTCTGGACCATGCTTTCGCACTTCCACGGCAATATCTGGAACGCTTCACGGGCCGGGGCTTCCTTGGGCCTCAACGACAAGACGGTTCGCTCCTATCTCGATCTGCTGACCGAGACCTATATGCTCCGTCAACTGCAACCTTGGCACGAGAACCTCAGCAAGCGCCAGGTTAAGGCCCCCAAAGTCTATTTTCGCGACTCGGGCCTGTTGCACCGTCTACTGGGTCTGCAAGACTTCCACGGGATCGTCGGACATCCCCAGGCAGGCGCTTCCTGGGAGGGGTTCGCGCTGGAGCAGATACTGCGAACGGTCAGACCGGCTTCGGCCTATTTCTGGGCCACCTACAGCGGCGCCGAGCTCAACCTGTTCTTCATCGTCAATGGCCGGCGATACGGCATAGAGTGCAAGTTCAGCGAGGCCCCGCGGCCCACCAAGTCCATGAGCGTCGCCATCGAATCGCTTCGGCTCGATAAGCTTCTTGTCGTCTATCCAGGGGACAAGACGTGGCCGGTGAGCGAACGAATCACGGTCTGCCCCATCCACGAGGTTCAGGACTCCTTGGGATGAGTAGGCGATCGTCTTATGTGCTCTGCTTGCATCCGGCGCAAAGGGCACGTAGGATGATGAGATGGATTCAGAACCTCGATCATCAGAGACAAGTCCGCGCCGTTCGGCAGGTGATGTGGCCGGGCATATCGACCATACGCTCTTGAGGGCTGAGGCGACGCGGGAGCAGGTGCTGCGCGTGTGTGAGGAGGCCAAGGGTCACGGGTTCGGCGCGGTTTGCCTCAATGGGCGCTGGGTGTCGCCGGCGGCCGACAGACTCCAGGGCACCAGCGTGCAGGTCGTGGCGGTGGCGAGTTTTCCGCTCGGCGCGGATACAACCGCCGCGAAGGTCGCACAGACGAAGGACCTGATCCACGCGGGCGCCGATGAGATCGACATGGTCGCGGACTTGGCGGCGATCATCGAAGGCGACGACCGGTATCTGTTGCGTCAGTTGCAGGCGGTGCTGGAGACCTGCCGGTCTATGAAGCCGGCGGTGCTGCTGAAGGTCATCATCGAATCGGCGGCACTGACGACCGACCAGAAGATCTTCGCCTGCCGGGCCTGCGAACAGGTCGGCGTCGATTTCATCAAGACCAGTACCGGCCTGCACCCCGCCGGCGGCGCAACGATAGAAGACGTCAGGCTCATCAGAGCGACCGCGCCTCGCTGCAAAGTCAAGGCCTCCGGCGGCATTCGCACCGCTCAGCAGGCTCTCGCGATGCTGGAGGCGGGCGCCGAGCGCATCGGCACCTCGTCGGGCGTGCAGATCATGCAGGAGTTGAGCGAGCAGGTGCAACCATGAAGACAGAGCAATTCGTCAGCGAGCCAATCACGCCGGTCGAAGGCACATTCGACCGGGCCGGGATGACCCGAGGCGAACCGGGCCTGCCCCATCGGTTTACGTGGCGCGACCAGGAATACACCGCCACTGAGGTGCTCGAGGTCTGGAAAGAGGACGGACCTTGCCGCAACGGCAGTCCCGAGATGTACCTGCGCAAGCACTGGTACCGGGTCGCCACCGCGCAGGGTCTGGAGATGACCCTTTACTTCGAGCGGCAGGCGCGCTCGAAACGCCAGAGCAAGGCGCGCTGGTGGTTGTACACGATCAGATGACATGCCGACCGGAGCCCTCAACACCCACGACGGATGCGTCACCTGCCGCTGCTGCTGCAAAGAACTCCATGCCACCGCCGGTCTGGGCGCTGTCAGTGAGGTTTTCGCGGCGCTGAAATCGCCTTCGATCCTGGGAGGCAACAGCGCCGTCGCAGGAGGCGAGGGCTTCTCCTACTGGGCAGCCGAACCGAGAGAAGTCTTCGAGTTCGCCTCGGAACAGCAAGCTCCTTTCGACAAGCTGCGCGAACGCCTCGGCAGATACAG
Source organism: Sedimentisphaerales bacterium (assembly GCA_016927855.1). Taxonomy (GTDB): domain Bacteria; phylum Planctomycetota; class Phycisphaerae; order Sedimentisphaerales; family Anaerobacaceae; genus JAFGLV01. The sequence goes on along the minus strand of JAFGLV010000041.1, from coordinate 43,935 downwards.
GATTGCGGAAGAGCTGCCGTGCCAAGTGCCGAAGGGATTGTTGCGAGGCGGCTGGATCGGGTACATTGCCTACGAATTGGGACGATACATCGAGCGTCTGCCTCAGACGACGGTCGATGACCTGGCGCTGCCTCTGATCCGCCTGTGCTTCTACGACCGGCTGCTGGCCTACGACCATCGCCGCGGGATGTTCTGGGCGGTCGCGCTGAGCCTGCCCGACGACGCCGAGCCGCTGGAGGAGAAAATCATCGGTCTCGAGCGCCTACTCGACGCGGCCCGAGGCTGTGATCCGCCGCAACCGCGCGCCGCCGATATCGAGAGGGTCGATCTGGCGAAAGCCGTCGGCAACATGACCCACAAGGACTACCTCAGCGCGGTCGAGCGAACGAAACGCTACATCCGCGACGGCGACATCTACCAGGTTAACCTCTCGCAGCGGTTCGAACGCCCTTTCGCCGGTCGGCCCATTGACCTGTTTGCCTGGCAGAACCGGTTCAATCCCAGCCCGTACCCGGCCTACATCGACCTGGGCGACCGGCAGATCGTCAGTGCCTCGCCCGAGATGTTCATCACGATCCGCGACGGACGGATTCTGACCAAGCCGATCAAAGGGACACGACCCCGCCTGGACCCGTTCGATCACGCCAGCGAAGCCATGAACGCCTCTAACTTCGAGGAGCTGCGAACGAACGAGAAGGAGCGCGCCGAGCTGAACATGATTGTCGATCTGGAACGCAACGACATCGCCCGAATCTGCATTCCCGGCACGCGGCGCGTCGTTCAGCCACGAACCATCGAGACCTACCCGACCGTTTTTCACGCGGTCGCGACCGTCGCAGGCCGATTGCGTCCCGAGATCGACTTCACCGAGGCGCTCAAAGCTGTCTTCCCCGGCGGCTCCATCACCGGCGCGCCGAAGATTCGCGCCATGGAGATCATCGACGAACTCGAACCGACCGCGCGCGGCGTCTACACCGGCAGTATCGGCTATATCGGGCTCGACGGGACTGCCTGCTTGAACATCGCCATCCGAACGATTATCATCGCGTCCGGCAAGGCCTTCGTGCAGAGCGGAGGAGGAATCGTCGCGGATTCATCTCCCGAGGCTGAATGGGAAGAAACCCTCACGAAGGTCAGGGCGCTGCTGGCCGGCATCGAAGCGGTGCAGTCGCGATGAGAGCGGAGACGTCCGTCTCCCGGTGAAGGACGCTATGCCCGAGAAGGTGTTTCTGAACGACAAGCTGGTCGATGTCGAGCAGGCGCGCGTGGCCGCAACCGATAGCGGACTGCTCTACGGCGCCGGTCTCTTCGAGACGATGCGCAGCCACAATGGCGTGGTTTTCCGCCTGCAGGACCATCTGGACCGGCTCTGTCGCAGCGCGACCGCCCTGTCGATCAATCACAGCTTCGAGAAGGAATTCCTCACCGAGGCGGTCAACCGCGTGCTGCGCGCGAATGAACTGGCCGAGGCTCGACTACGCTTGACGCTGACCAACGGTCCGATTGGAGAGACCGCCGATGAGCACGAGCCAACCCTGCTGGTCACGGCGACGCGGCTGCAACATTATCCGCCCGAGTTCTACCGCTCCGGCGTGACCGTCGCGCTGTGCCCTTATCGCCAGAACCCAACCGATCCGATCGCCAGCCACAAGACGACGAACTACTATCCGCGCCTGCTGGCGCTGACCCTGGCCCGCCAGAAGCGTGCCGCCGAAGCCCTGTGGTTCACGACAGACAACCGCCTGGCGGAAGGGTGTGTCAGCAACGTCTTCCTGGTCAAGCACTCGGTTCTGCAGACGCCGCCGGTGGGAACACCGGTGTTACCTGGGATCGCGAGGAAGACGATCTGCGAGATCGCGGCCCGGCAGTCGATCGACCTGGTCGAAAAGGACCTGCACATCTCCGACGTGCTCGAAGCCGACGAGATCTTCCTGACCAACGTCATCATGGAAGTCCTGCCTGTCGTCGCGGTAGAGCGGCACAATGTCGGTGACGCCCAGGTGGGCCCTCTGACGAGCAGGCTGAGAGAGGAGTTCCTGCGCGCGATCGAAACCGAGTGCGGCGGCGAGCCTGGCGAGACGCCATCCACACCCAAAGACACCGAAGAGAGGCAGGCATGAAGATCAAGGACATCGCGGCGGTCGTCGAGCAGATCGCGCCGCTCGGCCTGGCGCAGAGCTGGGACAACGTGGGCCTGCTGGTGGGAGACCCTGAGCGGCCGCTGCGGAACGTGCTGCTGACGATCGACGTGACCAAAGCCGTCCTCGCAGAGGCGAAGAAGCTCAAGGCAGACCTGATCCTCAGCTATCATCCCGTGATATGGGATGGGCTCAAACACATCCGCGCCGACGGACCAACTGCCATCGTCTACGAGCTGATCCGCTCGAACATCGCGGTTTTCTCCATCCACACCGCGCTGGACGTCGTGCCGGGAGGCGTCAATGACGGTCTGGCGGAAATGCTGGGCATCGAGAACGCCAAACCATTGGGCGACTACGTTGAGTACACGCCGCAGGAGGACTGCAAGCTCGTCGTCTTCGTGCCGGTCGAGGCACTGGCGAAAGTAGCGAACGCGGTTTTCGCCGCAGGCGCCGGGATCATCGGCAACTATCAGAAGTGCAGTTTCCATACCGACGGGACCGGGACTTTCCTGCCGATGCGCGGCGCCAAGCCCACCATCGGCAGACAGGGAGAGTTGGAGACGGTCGAGGAGATTCGGTTCGAGACGATCGTGCCGGTTGACAGACTCGAAACAGTCATCGCGGCGATGAAGGCAGCCCATCCCTACGAGACGCCCGCGTTTGACATTCTCAAGCTTTTCGGGTATGGAAACACGTTCGGTCTGGGCCGGATCGGCAGGCTGAGCAAACCGACGCGGGTCGGCAAGCTCATCGAGCAGATCAAGCAGCGCACCGGAGCCAAAGCGGTCGGCCTCGTGGGCGATCCGAACAAGCTGGTCAAGACCGCGGCAGTTTGCGCGGGCACGTGCGGCTCCATCATCAACGCCGTGATCGCGGGCGGAGTCGATCTGTACCTGACCGGCGAATTGCAGCACCATCGGGCGCTGGCTGCCCAGGAGGCCGGGCTGACCTGCATCTGCCTGAGCCATACCGTCTCCGAGCGGTTCATGCTCAAGAAGCTGGCCGCCCAACTGAAGGACCGGATGAAGGACGTGACCATCAAGGTCAGCAGGAAGGACGCGGACCCATTCACATGGAAGGCGATATGACCGACGAACGGAACGATTGCGGATTGCCGACTGCGGATTGCGAATTGAATCCAGAGGACGAGGCAAAGACGCCGGAGAACGACCAGACCGAGGACGCATCCGCAAGCGAAGACTTGACAAATCCGCAATCCGAAATCGAAAATCCGCAATCCGAAGCCCCGACGATTGAGTCGGTCATCGAGGCGGTGCTGTTCGCCAGCGATGAGCCACTGACGGATAGGCGGCTGGCGAGCATCGTCGAGACGACCGCCAAGCAGGTCCACGATTGCATCGCCGCTCTCAACGCCAAGTACGAGCAGAACCACAACGCCTTTCGCATCGAGCAGATCGCCGGCGGCAATCAGATGCTGACCAGGAGCGTCTACAACAACTGGCTGCGGAAGATGCTGCGGGCGCGCAGTGACAGCAAGCTAAGTCCCGCCGCGATGGAGACGCTCGCGATCATCGCCTATAAGCAGCCGGTCATCCGCGCGGATATCGAAGCGATTCGAGGCGTTGCGGTCGGGGAGGTGATTCGCAGTCTCATGTATAAGGGCCTGGTCAAGATCGTCGGCCGCGCCGAGATCCTGGGCCGGCCCATGCTCTACGGCACGACCCGCAAGTTCCTGGAGGTATTCGGCCTCAACTCCCTCAAGGACCTACCCAAGGCCGAAGAGCTCAAGAACCCCGATCGAGGGTGAATTGCAGCCAACTGCGGCTGCCTGGCATGCCAATCTACCATGAAAATTCTCCTTGCGATGGAAGATTTTCATGGTGATCTATGTGTGCACATGAGTGGCTTCAGCCTGGAGGAGGCGGAGCTCACGACACGGCAGGTTCGGGGTTCCGCGTTTACGCGGGCCCGGACCGCCTGAAAGCGGAACTCCAAACGGCGACCGCTGGACAGACCGTCCAAAGATATCGTACGCTCGGGTGGCTATGGGCCAGAAAGGTAACCAGTTCAGCACCTTCGCCGGGGTGTTCACGCCGTCGATCCTCACCATCCTCGGCGTCATCATGTTCCTCCGCGCCGGGTACGTCATCGGCGAAGCCGGCATCCGCAATGCGCTGCTGATTCTGGTGGCCGCCGAGGCGATCTGCCTGCTGACGGCGGTTTCCATGAGCGCCATCGCAACCAATACGCCTGTCTCGGGGGGCGGAGCGTATTTTCTGATCTCGCGCGCCTTGGGTCCGCAGTTCGGCGGCTCCATCGGTCTGGCGCTATTCCTGGCGCAGGCGCTGTCGGTTCCGTTTTACATCCTGGGCTTTACGAACTCAGTGGTCTCCAGCTTCCCGAGCCTGGGCGCGTGGTTCATGCCGATCGCACTCGCTACCGCGGTCATTCTTTTCAGCGTGAACCTGGTCAGTTCCGGCGCCGCAATCCGCTTCCAATACGTGGTGATGACGCTCCTGGCGCTCGCGATCGTCTCATTCCTTGGCGGCGCGCTGGCTCTGTTCGATCCAGAGGTGTTCCGCGCCAACCTCGGTCCGGCCTATACGAAGCCGACCATCGGCTTCTGGGCGATGTTCGCGGTTTACTTTCCCGCGGTTACCGGCATCCTGGCCGGCGTGAATATGTCGGGCGACCTGAAGGACCCTGCCAGGTCGCTGGTGCGCGGCACGATGGCCGCGATCGGCGTCGGTTTCGTTGTGTACCTGCTCGAGATCGTCCTGTGCGGCGGCTCCCAACAGCGCGCCGACCTCGTGGGCAAGCCGTTCGAGATGCTGGTGAGTAACGCGCTGCTCGGGACCGGATTTCTCGTCATCGGCGGCGTCTTTGCCGCAACCATTTCCAGCGCCGTCGGCTCGTTCCTGGGCGCACCGCGCGTGCTGCAAGCGTTAGCGCGCGATCGGATCTTCCTGTCGCTCGGCATTTTCGGCAGAGGCTCGAAGGACAAGGACGAGCCGCGCATCGGGCTCGTGCTCACGCTGGGTCTGACTCTGGTCGTCATTGTGCTCGCAGGCGGACAGACGGACATGGGCGCATTCGACGTCATCGCTTCGATTGTCACGATGTTCTTTCTGGGCACGTACGGTATGATCAACCTGGCCGCCTTCGTCGAATCGTTCGGCGCCAACCCGTCGTTCCGCCCGAAGTTCCGCTGGTTTCACTGGAGCACGTCCCTGCTCGGCTTCATCGCATGCCTGGGCGCCATGGCGCTGATCGATCCCATGGCGGCGCTCGTGGCAGTCCTGATTATCGCAGGCATCTATGCGTTCCTGAGCCGTCGGGTCTTCCGCGCGGCGTTCGGCGATGCGCGTCGCGGCTTCCAGTATGCCCTCGCGGTACGCACACTTCAGAAGCTGCGCGGGATGGCGCCGCATCCGAAGAACTGGCGCCCCACGTTCCTGGTCATGGCCGGCAACACGCAGACACACATGACGCTGATCAAGTACGCGACCTGGATGGAAGGTGGACGAGGTCTGGTCACGGCCGCCCAAGTCATCTCAGGCGATCTCGAGACCTTCGCCGGACGCGTCGAAAGCCTGCGCTCCGCCATGGACACCTTCCTGAAGACCAACGCGCTGGCGGTCTTCCCGGAGGTCGTGTTCGCTGAGGACGTCGACGAAGGCATCCGCACATTGGCGCAGGCCCATTCGATCGGCCCGCTCAAGCCGAACACCGTGCTGTTCGGCTGGCCGCGCAGCGCCGAGCGCGCCGAAGCGATGTTCCGTCACGTCTGGAATATCGCCGCGTTGGGCAAGAGCGTCGCGATCGTCGTGGACAAGGGTTTGCCGTCGGAGCACCGCAACCGCAGGCAGATCGACCTGTGGTGGAGAGGCCGCGAGAACGGCTCGCTCATGGCGACCCTCGCGCACCTGCTGACGCTCAACTGGGAATGGCGCAACAGCCGGGTGCGGGTCCTGCGTGCGATCCGGGACACCGCCGGCTATGAATCATCACGCGAAGCGGTGATGTCGCTGATCGAAGCCGCTCGCATCCGCGCCGAAGCGGAGGTCATCGTCTCGACCGATCCCTTCCCGCAGGTCTTCCGACGTCACTCCGGCGGCGCCGACGTCGTCTTCCTGGGCATGCAGCCTTCTGAGAACGAGACTCACGCCGAGCTGTACGAGCGTCTCGACGCTTTACTTGCCCCCATGCCAACCACGATCCTGATCCACTCCAGCGGCGAAGCCGACGTTTTCGCCTGACTCCTCAGCAGAGATGCGAAGCCTCGCATCCCTACCGATGCCAAGGCAGAGCGTCTGCGTCAGGCCTGACGGCGTGCGAGGGACGCGGGTGTTCGGCGTTGAGGACATACAGGTTTTCTTTGGGCTCGATCACGACCGGGCTTTCGTCGATCCGGCCGTCACGGTCGATGACATCTCCCAGCGACAAGCCCAGGTGCTTGGCAAGAAATTTGTAGGCGCCGACGCGTTTGGACCAGCCGTAGTCGTGACCTTCGTCGGGCAGGTGCAGGTTCGCCACACGGTCCTCGGCGCCATACAGGCGGTAGACGTTGCGGATGTACGGAAACTCGACGTGTGGCACGTTCTTCGTCCAGTCGGCGCCGTCGGAGATAATCAGTTGGGGTCGCGGCGCCGCCAGAGCGGCGATCTCGGTGTTGTTCGTCTCGTGGGTGCGGCTCTTGTGGATGGGCATGCCGCTCTCGCAAACACAGCCGCCGAAGAAGTGCGCCGAGACCATCACGACCGGCACGGAGACCGCGATGCGGTCGTCTACAGCCGTCAGCAACAGCGTCTGCGTCCCACCGCCGGAAGCGCCGGTGACGGCCAAGCGCCTCGGATCCACCTTCTCCAACGAGGTCAGAAAGTCGATCGCGCGGATGCAATTCCAGAGTTGGAGCTTAAGCGCATCAGGTCGCTTGTGTTGCCAGCCGGCGTTGGCCCAATCACCGTAGCCGACCATGTCGATCGCGAGCACGACGGCGCCCATGCGCGCGAGCGTGGCACAGCGTCTCTGCATGTCCGGCCGGAAGCGCCCATAGTCATCCGGGTCGTTCCAATGCCCATGCGTACAAAGCACACCGGCAAAAGGCCCGGCGCCGGCAGTCGGACGGTACAGGTTGCCCGTGACGAAAACGCCTGGCAGGCTCTCGAAGGCGACATTCGCGACGCTATAACCGGCGTGTTGCCGGCGGCTGTGCACAAACGGCTTCAATGGGCACCTGTCGGGCAGAGGCAGCAATCCTGCACCGCGCAGAATGCCATCGCGAATCCCGCGTGCCCGCTCTTGCCATTCGGCCCGGCTGGAGTAGGTCTGCGCAAAGCGCGCGAGTTGCTCGACGGCCTGTTCCTCGGTCTGGTAGTTCCCCACGCAAAGCTGCGGTTCATCTGCACGCAAACAAGGGCACGACAACGACATCGTCAGAGACAGACAGAACAGAACGCACAGTGTGGACTTCACAGCCAATCTCCTGATTCACCCAGACACGAAGTCTCCTGTCCCCCCGCCGCTCATTTATAGAGCTGGCGAGGCGGACCGTGCAAGACAATTCCCGGCGCTTATCGCTTCGCAACGCTCCCCGCAAGTGGCGTTGACACAGTCACGCTCGTGCCCTACGATGGGAGGCGGAGATTCGCAAGGAGCAAGGGCACAGCCATGGATGTGTGCGTCTACGATACGAAGGAGCAGATGGCAAGGGCTGCGGCGTCTGGGGCGGCTGAGACGATGCGGCGCGCCATCGCCGAGAGGGGCCAAGCCAATGTCATCCTGGCGACCGGCGCCAGCCAGTTCGAGATGCTTGCCCACCTGACCGCCGCGAGAGACGTGGATTTCTCGAGAGTCGTCATGTTCCACCTCGATGAGTACATCGGCCTGGCGCCGGACCATCCGGCCAGCTTTCGCAGATACCTCAAGGAACGCTTCGTCGACCAGGTGCGCCCGCTCAAAGCAGTGCATTTCGTCAACGGAGATGCTGAGGACCCGGCGCAAGAGTGCACGAGGCTGGGAGCGCTCATTCTGGCTCACCCGATCGACGTTGCGTGCGTCGGCATCGGCGAGAACGGCCATCTGGCCTTCAACGATCCGCCGGCTGACTTCGAGACGGAGGAGCCTTACCTCGTTGTCGGCCTCGACGAGCAATGCCGCAGGCAGCAGCTTGGCGAAGGCTGGTTCGAGACGCTCGCAGACGTGCCTGATAGAGCGATCTCCATGGGCATCAGGCAGATTCTCAAGAGCAAGCGGATCGTGGTCACCGTGCCCGATCGGCGCAAAGCGGAAGCAGTGAGGAATGCCCTGGAGGGTCCCATTACGCCGGCATGCCCGGCCTCAATCCTCCGGACGCACAACGACTGCCACATCTTTCTCGACAAACCGGCAGCGTCGCTGCTATCGGCCAAATCGTAAGCGCGGAGAACTCAGCCGACGTCCCGGCGTAGAGAATCGCTGATAGAGCTCACACTGATGGCCCACGGGCCATCGAATCAAGAAAGGAGGGTACGCGCGACAGACAACCTAGCTCCGCGGAGAGGGTGATGAAGGACGGATTCAGGAGGAAACCTTCACACTTGATTAAAGGAGCGACTGATGAAACGGATTTCACTTCTCGTCGCGCTGTCGGTCCTGACGCCGAGTCTGTGTCAGGGATACTACCGCGGCTCACTGTACGACGGCGTCCATTTCTCCTCTTATGCCTTCAGCTACCGCCATTCGGGCCTGGTCCCAGGCGGCGTCAGGTATTCATCCTACGCGCTGACCTATCGTAACCCGGGCCTGGTCTATGCGGGCACGCGGTTTTCGTCGCACGTGCTGACCTATCGCAATCCGGGTCTCGTGGTCGACTACGCCTATGCGCCGGCGTACGTGCCCGTGTATCCCCCGTGCAAACGACACCCGAACACCGGCGCGGACCGTACGTATTCCGTCGGCAAAGCGCATCGAACGATAGCGCGCGCAGCGCAGGAACGCGAGCGGATCAGCCAGACCGATGGGATGCGCATCATCCGTCAGTACCTGACAGAGCAGGGAATTCGCGACGCGCGGGTCGATTATCTCCTGGGCATGGAGAACGGGACCGGCAGTGTCGCCTTTGTCCTTTCTGACAGGAATCTCGTGATCAAGTACCGCAATCTCGAGGTAGTGCAAGCTGCACAGACACAGAGCGAGCGCAATCGCAGCGCGATCGAGCGCTACAACCGGCGTTGGGAGGCTTACGCGAAAGACTTCGAGGCGCGAGGTGGTGTAGTCTACGATATCGCGGCCTCCGCCAAAGATGAGATCGTGGCGGCGCTGGACGCGTGCGACGCGTTGAACGGTCCCGCCGAGACAATCCGCGCAGAGACGATGTACGCGAGGAACTGACCGGTACCCGCTCAGGGCGCGCCCGGTGTTGGGTCGGATGCGCGCCAGCTCTCGGGATCGTTCCAGGTCACAGGCGGCGTCGTCACGTCTCGAATCACGAGCGACTGGCCGGCGCCGTCGGTGGCAGGATACCAACTGTCGGCGTATTCGAAACGCATCACGGCAGCCTCGAAAGGTGCTGCCAGTTTCAGGACCAACTGCTCGCCCTGGTCGCCGAGCCGACCAGCGTACTGGCCGGCAACCGGCAGGTCCGATCCGTAAGTCGATTGGAACGCGGCCAGATCGGCGACGACCAGCACGAATCGGCCCGGATCGAGTGTCATCGGACTGAACGTGAATTGGATGCCGTCGGTGAAACGGAGGCCGCTCAGATCGAGTGGCTCAGCGCTGGTATTCTGCAGCTCGATGTAGTCGAGAGCATCGCCAGCGGCGGCGTGATACATCAGCTCAGTGACGCGCAGACCCGCCAGCAGAGCCTGTTCGGCAGCATACGACTCGTCAGGAGTCTCCACCGTCTCGGTCATGACGCCCTCCAGCATCGCGGAGATGAGAAAATCGCTGCTCGTCGCGGAGGTGTTCAGGCCTTGAAGCGCCAGCAGGTTGTCCCCTGCGCGCAACAGCCCGACGGCGCCGGTGAGATCGAAGACTACGTCGAACGTTCCGCCGGCAGCCTCGTGGTTGCTGTCGGCGTGCGAGTTCCACTGAGGCGTCCCGGCAAAACCCGCGCGTCCAATCTCGACGCCGTTGAAGTATGCCACGAAACCATCATCGTAGCCGATCCGCAGTTGCAGCCGGTCCAAGCTCGCCAGGACAGCCGGCTCCATACGAAACGGGATCCGCACGTAACAGCTTGTCACTTGTCCATACATGAAGGCCCCGACGTCCAGGCCGATCAAGTTCTCGTACCCTGAACCGCGTTCGTAACCAACTCCTCCGGGCGCGCCCGAAACGCTCAGCCAATCCAAATCGTCGAATGCGACATCCCTGTTCCATCGTGGCGCGACCAGCTCAGCCGACGTCGGCACGAACGCGCGTTTGGGAGCGCCTTCGGCTACCAGAGTGACAGTGGAGACCGTCGTCTCCGCGGTCTTCGGATTCGGCAGACCGGGAGTCGGGAGGAGGAAATAGTCCAGCCGCGCGGCGCCGTCGCCGGAGTGGCCTTGCGAGACATCCGGCGTCTGAGCGTCGAAGAGCACGAGGTCGATACGCCGCAGGTCCGGATCGAAGAGCCCCAGGTACTCCCCATCGGGCGAGAGCCTGAAATTGGCGTGGCTTGGCGCATCCTCGCCGTCGGCGGTGAAGGTGGCAAAGCCGCGCGCCGCGATGAAGCTGAGCGGTCTTATCTGCGACCTGTCGGGACGCCCGGTTGGAGTGTCGGTCAGATAGAACCCGCCGATGTCCACCGGCCAGGCGGAGGGATTGTAAAGCTCGATGAAGTCGTGCGCGAAGAGCTCTGCTTCCGCCGCCAGCCATTCGTTAATCTTCACCGTGTCCGGATTGCCCAACGGCTGAGCGACGTTCGCCTGGCCGAGAGTCGGGACCGTCAGGCGCCATTGTTTGTCGTAGCCGATGCGACCGATGGACAGGTCCGCAAGTTGTGGGCCAAATTCGATGGAATCGATCAGGACGCCGGCGCGATCGTACAGATACACGCCGTCGCCTTCGGCACTGAGACCGAAGCCCAGGTGGAGACCGGAAGTCGCAGCGAGGTCATCGGCCGGCAAGAGCAGGTACTCGCCCGGGTTCATCGCGACGCCGGGCGGGAACACGAACTTGTCAGGCTGTTGCGGATCGTCGCTGAGCATCATCCCGGTCAGGTCCAGAGCGGATGGACCGTCGTAGTACAACTCGACAAGGTCAGGAAAGGTCCCTTGGTGCTCGAACGCGGCCGTATTGAGCGCGAGCACTTCGCTGATGGCCAAGCGCCGCGCCGTGACATCCACGGTCCAGGTCCGCGAGGCGTTCGGCTGCTCCTGCCACCGGCCTGCCGAGTTCTTGCCCAGCGCGTAGACCGTGTAGGATTGCCCATCTTCCAGCCCGACCAACTCGATCAGAACGTCTACCGAGCGTTCTTCGCTCCACGGGCCCTCCGGTGAATTCAGACTATACCTGTAATCCGTGATGCCGGGACCGCCGACCGTCAGGAGCGCCTCCGTTCGATATGTCACGGCCGGCGGTTCGCCGGAGATAGCTGCGCCGGCGGGAACGTAAGCGCCCATGTCCAGACCCCATAGGCCGGAGCCGCGCGCCGCGGAAGCAGGGCGCAGCTGGAAATCGCTCGGGCCGACGAACAGCGGATCGGCGTCGACATTGTCCAGGCCCAGGTCGTGCCACGGCGCAGCCAGGATCGACGCGTCGATGGCCAGTTCGCTAGGGCCATAATCAGGCAGAGGGTCCTGGAAGCAGTCCTCGAACAGCGCCGCATTGTCCCAGAAGATGTTGTTGGCCAGGTAAGCACCCAGGCCAGGCGAGCGCGGCGGGTTGCGCTCGGGCTCGCCGAAGTTGATCGCGGCCAGCGCGCTAGCTACGAACGTGTTGTTGTGAGCGACGAGAAAGCAGTCTTCTTTCAGCAGCGCGCCGTGGTCGTTGCCCACGAACAGGTTGCGAGTCGCGACGATCTGGGAAGCGTGTCCGCCGGACTGACCGGTGGCGATCCCGTTGGAGCTGCTGTCGCTGCCGGAAGCGTGGTGGAAGTTCGCAAAGACGGTCCCCTCGATATGTGCGTCGGTCCCGTCCAGATCGAGCGCGTCGTCACCTCCGCCGAGGAAGATGCTGTCGTAGACCTGGAGAATGGGTCCCGGTCGCTGCGCGCCGGTAAAATCGATGATGTCGTTGTACCCTGTCGCCGTGCCGAAGGTGCAGCGCTCGAAGACCAGAGATTCGTCACCGCTCAACCCGGTGCCGTGCAGAGGCTCGGTCCCGCTGATGGAGGGGAACACACAGTCGCGCACGATCACGGTCGGGTGATCGAGGTTGAGGACTTCGGTGTTGGTCCCGCTCCATGTCACGTGGTCGAACAGCACGCGCGAGGATTGGACATCGGTGGACGTGCCCAGCGCGTCGGCATATTCGATATCGATGTAGGCGAGTCGGTTGTCTTCGAGAGTGCGACTGAAATTCACGCCGTTCCAGCGCGACCCGCTGCCCGGCAGAGAGGTGAAGCGGATGTGTCGATACGGCTCGCCTTCGGCGACCAGCCGGCCGCCCTGCTGGATCGTGATCCCGGCGTCCGGCGCGAAGAACAGCGTCGCGCCAGGCTCGATCGTCAGCGTGACCGAAGCAGGCACGAGAATGCTGCCGGTTACGTGCCAGGGTCCCGACGCAACGTCCAGAATCGTGTCACCTGTCAACGCACCTGAGATGGCTGACATGCCGCCGTCGATGCAAATGATGTCGATGTATCTCCGGTCTATCAACTGACCCGTGCCCTGCGGACCATTGAACGCCTCGGCGAACACACGATTGACGCCGCCCAGCAGAGTTATGCCGGTCGAGCCCAGCGACCACTGACCTTCCAGCGGCGACCAGTCCGCGAGCCGGCCGTTCACGAGGACCGATTGCGTACGGGTGGCGTTGGCGGTCCCGCGAACGTCGGTGCCGGACAATGCCAAAACCGACGCACCATAGTAGCCGCCACTGAAAGGCAATTCGCTTTCGACCGAGAAGGCCGTGGGTATCGCCGAGAGCACATAGGCCCTGCGCGCCGCCATGAAGGCCTTCATGGTGTCGATGGTCTGCTCGGGCACCCAGCCGGCCAGTGCTCGGTCGATCAACGGATCGAACTGGGCTGGTGAGAAGACGGTGTCCGCCAGGTCCTGCAACTGGGCATAGAAGCGCGGCACGAATTCCGGGTGCGTGAGGAACCGCCTGACCACGGGAAGGCTGTCGACGCGCCCGTTGAGCCAGATCGACACGTTCGGATCGGTGGCGCGCAGGATGTTCTCCAGCCCGGTATCGTAAGGCACCAGAATGAAGCGCGGGTCCTCGGCACCTCGGTACAGATAGTAGTCGTCACCGTAGCCGTTGCTGAGGTTCGTCTCGTAGTTGATGATGAACGCCTGAACCGCGAACCAGCGCAGCCACTGCTCGACATTCACAAGCGTCTCAACCTCGTCCACGTACGTGTCGTCCGGCGCGTCGTCCAGTGCACGCGTCAGACCGATCAGGTCGGACCAGTCGTCGACGCCGGCATTGGCCGCCTTCGTGTACCATTCCGGCCCCTGGTATCGCGCCGGGTCCTCGCCGTGATACCGCAAGTCGCAGTGCCTGACGTTGCTCAGGCAGCGGTAGAGATTACCTTCGCTGTCGCCGGGCAGGTGACGATCGGTCCAGTCACTGTCGTAGACCTCGACATGGACGTACGAACCATACATCCGCGCCGGATCGGTCACGGAAAGGTCGCGGCCATTGACGCGCACCTGGACGCGTCTGGTATCCTGCGTCGGGATGCCGGCGGCCTGGAAGATCGCATAAGCGAGGTGCTGGAGATACGTGTACTTGCTGTTGATATTGACAGCCGAGACGCCTTTCCAGCGCCGGTCGCTCGGGAAGTTCGCGCGGTAATTGTTCGGCGGTGGCGTCCGCGAACCTTTGCCTCGATTGCGAATGCCGACGTTGTAGCGCAGCCGGACGCCTTCACCATCGACGCTGATAAACGTGCCGTTCATTTGCGCCGCTGAATAAGCATCGTTGCTATGGCTGCCGATATAGGCCAACCGTCCACGCTCCATCTCGGTCATCACCAGGTAGTACAGCGGCTCGCCGCCGACGGTCCAATACGTGTCGGGATCGAACGCAGCGTCGACGCGGTACAGCGCATTGGTCACCTGCTGAGGCACGCCGTCAACCAGGCTCGGAGCCGGCCAGGTGCGAGCCAGACCCTCCCGATCTGACGCCTCCACGTAGAAATCGAGCACGGTGCCGTCGGGCTGAGGCGGGACCTCGGCGCCGTAGAGCCCGTCGGCCGCTTTGCCGTCACCATGCGCGCCGTCGTCGAACATCTCGACCACGGTGAAGTCGTTGACATCGTCGACCGGGAAACTGTCCAGGTCGCGATAGACCGAACGGTCGAGCCGATAGCGTAACTGGACGATCAGACCGGCAGCGGACTCATCAATCACGCGCGCGGTGATCAGCACCGGATCGACTGGCCCCGGTATGGGTGGCGCGTGTTGCACGTCGGTGATGAGCGGAGCGACGTCGCTCGCGGCGTTGGAGTTGGTCCGGCCGGGCGTGCCCCCGAGGAACTCGCTGGCCGCCCAGTTGGCGCCGTATTCGTTGGGCATCGCCGGGTGGATCAGCTCCAGCGACTTGCCGCCTCTGTCGTGGTCGTTGCGCCATTCCCAGCCCCGATGATCGTAATCGACCGGACCCAGCTCGCGCACGCCCCAGTCGCCGTTGTCGGCGTAGGACACGGCGTCGATCAAGTTCCCCGCCGCGTCGCGGAGCTCGATCGTTTCGCCGGAATCGCTGAGCCGTCCTTGCCAGCCGCCGACAAGACTACCGACGCCGGGATAGGTCGCTTCGAAGACGCTCACGTCGGCAGCGACGACGAGGTATCCGCCGGGCGCAAGCTCAACGTCGGGAAACGTGAACGTCACCGCCTGCGCGATCTGCCAGCCGCCAAGATTGACCGGCGCGCTGCCGGCGTTGAATAGCTCGATGAACTCGGCGCCGAGGTCCTCGGCCTGCAACGCTTCGGAGAACGGGTGATACATGATCTCGTTGACCACGAGAGGCTGTCCCGAGACCAGACCCAGACGCGCCAGAATCATCAATCCCAATACGGACCGGGATGCGAACGAGACCGTAGAGACGCGCATTATCGAACCTATCCTCCGGAGCCGCTTGGCCTCGCAGCCAAGCCCAGGACGCAGTCTACGCGCTTGACGCCCCCACCACGACGCGGATGGATGCTCATGCATAGTCTAACGGAAAACGGCCTCCAGGTCAATACTACACCCGCCGGCTCGGGAGGGGAGGAAAAAGCTTGGCAACAGGCCGTCGCCACGGTATGATAGTGTCGTCCGTCATCACGTATGCTGCATCGTTCGTCGAACCGAGTGGAGCTTGGCAACGTCCCCGACAGGGAGAAGGAGATTGCAGTGAGACGCCAAAGACACGCCTTCACGCTCATCGAGCTACTCGTCGTCATCGCGATCATCGCCGTGCTGATGGGGGTCATGATGCCGGCTCTGCAGCGGGTCAGGGAACAGGCCCAGGAGATGAACTGCCAGTCCAACCTGCGTCAATACGGCCTGGCGATGAGCATGTACGTGGATGACTTCGACGGCGCCTTTCCCAACGCCTGGACATCGCTGGTGCGCACCGAATCGCCTGTGCAAGGCTATCAGCGTTACTGCCGTTGGCACGATCCGCGCTATCCGGCCGACGGACCCTTCTGGCGGTACCTGCCCGAGCAGAAGAGCCATCTGTGCCCGACGTTCAAGACCCTGGCGCGGACCATGGGACACTTGCATCCCTACCACGACGACAACAACCCGATTGTCCCCTACTACAGCTACAGCATGAACGCCTTTCTCGGTCCCGGCAATCGCGCCGCCCCCAACGGAGGCGCCGTGAAGCTGGCCAACATCACACGCAGTCGGTCCGAGGTGTTCTTCTTTGCCGAGGAGAACATGTGGAGCCGGCCGGGCTGCTCGAACGTCCTCAACGACAACGCCTTATGTCCCGACAACACCGACTGGTTCGGCACCTTCCACGGCGCCAAGCGCGGCGACTGGAACGGCGGCACCGCTAACGCGGTCTTCGTCGATGCACATGTCGAGAAGGTCCGGTCCGCGCTCAAGGACAATCCGTCGGACACATCCGAGATGGAGTTCGGCCGCTACGAAAGATTCGGCTGGCCGCTTAAGAGGCGCCCCTAGAGCACGCGACAACCTGCTGACGGTCGTGGCCGCGGCGCTTGTCTCGGTTGTGAGAAATCGCTTGGTCAACGAGTTGCCTATCGTGGAACCTATTCGATCAGATAGGGCTCTTCGGGCAATGCGCGAATCCAGATGTTGCGGTAGGCGACCGGGTTGCCGTGGTCCTGGAGGACGATCGGCCCTTCACTGTGAGCGCTGTATTTCGCCTTGACTTTGTGCGCGGTGGCGCCTTCGATGTCCAGGTTGTTGTGGACGCAGACGCCGTTGTGGAAGAGCGTGATGCGCGCCTTGCGCACGCAGTTGCCCTGCTCGTCGAAGAGCGGACGCATGAAGGCGATATCGTAGGTCTGCCACTGGCCCGGCGCGCGGCAGGCGTTGACGGTGGGCGGGAATTGGCCGTAAATCGACGCGGCCTGACCGTCGGCATAGGTTCGGTTCGTCTGGTAGTTGTCATCGGTGTAGGAATCGAGCACTTGCACCTCGTACCGGCCCATCAGGAACACGCCACTGTTGCTGCGGTCCTGATTGGTCACGCGCGCCGGCACGCCTTCCGGTGTCCTCCATTCCACGTGCAACTGGCAACTACCAAAGACCTCGCGCGTGCGGATGTCGCCTGCCTTGGGCGGAACAACCATGTAGTCATCGTCCACGATGGTCCAGTTCGCGTCGGCCCCGTTGCCCTTCTGCCACTTGGACAGGTCTTCACCGTTGAACAGAACGGTCGCGTCCAAAGGCGGCTGGCCCACCTGCTCGGCCGGCGTCACCACCAGCGGTCGCGGCCGACCCATGTCGTGAACGCCGTACCTGGTAGTCTCCAGCGCCGCAAGAGTAGTCACCGCTGTGATCGCGATGCAACCGACGAATGTCCCGATTCTGGATTTGCCTGTCATGATGTCCTCCTGAAGCTCTGCATACCGTCAATGATCGATGATTCGCGCTGCGATCCGATTATCCATCATCCATCATCAATAATCAATGAGCAGACCACCTGTTCGATGGCGGTGGCGACGATGAAATCGGGCAGCTTCTGGAGGGTGGGTTTCTCAGCGTAGGCCGCGATGATGCTCCGGTCCGGATAGGCACCGAATTTGCGAATGAGCCGGTCGGCCAGTTCGGTCAGTCTCTCGTCGGGCGGTCCCTCGTCGGCCAGGGTCCGGGCCTGCGCCACCAACTCCTCGAACTCAGCCCGGCTGTCGTGCCAGTTGAGTTGGAATTCCAGTTCGGCCGCGTGCTTCGTGGTCTGACCGCTGAAGGTGTATTGAATGCCGACAGGATTGTACATCTCCAGCCGCTCGGCGACGAAGGCCAGGCATGCCTCGCGATAGGCTTCGACCTTGTCCTGCGTCATCGGCCCGAAACCCTGGGCGTCGATCTCGGCGCCCAGGAGTTCGTCGATCCGCGCCGTCAGCGCCGCGTGGGCCGCCTCCATCCGCTCGTGCAGCCGCTCGTAATAGGCCTGCAAGACCACTCGTACAGCAGTCATTTCGTGCCTGCTCTCAAACTGGGTCATTTCAGATGCTGGATCGAAGGTCGATTATAGCAAACCGGAGAGCTTTCTCGTAGAGCAGTTGGGGTTGCGAGGCTCGTTCCGGTTGCGTGGTGCGTCAGGCGGCGCTCACCGCAAATGCCTTTGGGGAGCATGTAGGATGGGCCACCCTGCGCATTTGGACGCTGGGTCGGCATTTTGTAGGCTTTAGATGGATTGTCGCTTGGAAGTATGGCAGCGCCTGTAGTCTGCACCTCACATAGCACCTTATCGGGTCACCTTCGGTCGAATCGCGTTATGCTGTCGTAATGGGGCTGATGGCTTTGCGTATCGGATTGTTTCAGCATCATCCGGACACACGAACCGAATTCGCAGGCACAGCAGAGCTGGCCTACTTCGGCCTGTCGAACTGGTGGATGTCTACGTTCACCAAGGCCGAGCGGGCCCACATCGAAGAGTTTTCGCGACCTCACGATGCGCCGCCAGGCTCCGGACCGTTGACGGCGCAACGCAGGGCATCGGCGTTCAGCAGTGCCGCCGGACTGCTGACTGCTCTAGCCGGCTCCCTGCGAAACCGGGCTGAGGATCGTACGCTGGCCATGCGCCTCCTCGCCAAAGCCGAGGAGCGTGCCAAAGCGGAAGTGGATGTGCTTGCGCTGCACATGGTCTACCAGGAGACGATCCGCCTGCACCTTCGATGGCGGGACGACTTCCCGGAAGGCCTAGATCTGCTCTTCGGCGCCTGTTACAAGCAGATCGCTATCGCTCCCGACGTGGCCCACGTGTTTCGTCAGCAGCGGCCGGACCAGCCACTGCCGACACACGCCGGCTTTCAGGTAATGGCCGGCCTGCTGGAGAAGGACGAGTCGTATGCGCAAGCGATCGAGATGTGCAAGCAGGCTCGGCTGCAAGGGTGGAGCGGAAACTGGACCTGGCGCATCGGCTCCCTGGCCCGAAAGCTGAGCCAACGCGGCAACCCAGTACAGAACATGTCGCGGTCGGGCCTGGGACCCTTGTAGGATGGGCTTTAGCCCATACGGTATCTTCGGGACGCAACGGTCCGTCAGCACAGGCTAAGGCCCATCCTGCGATTCTTGCTGTCCGCTCGCAGACCCAATCGGCGTGCGGACAGACCCTGCAACAGTCTCACGCGGCGGATGCATGGCTCCTGCTATTCTGGATCACGATCTTGGGATCGGGATTCTGCGCCGGTACCGGCAGGTCCTGCTCCTGCAACAGCGCGACATGTTCCTTCATGCCCCACTTGGCCTTGTACAGGCAATCCTCGATAGAGTGGCCGATGCCGGTGAAGCCTTCCAGGTCGGGAGAGTAGAAACCGAAATAGTCCGGTTCGCCGGTCGCTTCGATCACTAATGAATAGGGCAGTTCAATCATGCAATGCTCTCGGGTCTTTGGCTTGCTTACCAGAAGTAGGTCGGACAGTGGTCGTAGCGGGACAAGGCCGTGCCGCTAGCGTCGCGTTCGGGGTTGAAGGCACGCCATTCGACGTGACCGTCGAGGAAACCGATATTCCCTCCGGCCGGATCGGCTTCGTTCTTCATGTGGCTGGTGCCGCTGTACACCTCGTACTTGTTGAAGACCGCGTAGTCCACTTCGACAAAGTTCATCCCGTAGTCCTTGGTCGCGTCCGGCATGCCCGTGACCAGATCGACCACCATCTCGCGAAGGGACGGGTTCTTGATCCGCAGCGATTGGACCCACTCCTTCCTCACGGTATCGCGTTCGTAGGGGCGGATCGGCCTGCGGCCGGTAGTCTGCTGGATGAAGCCATAACCCGAAACGACGAGCCCACCAGCGCCAGAAGGTGCATTGAGGAACTGGGTGCCGTCCCATTGGCTCTGGCCGATCCCCAAGGTCCAGAAGGAGTCGATGTACCTCTGCTGATTGAAGTTGGAGGGGCAGTAGAACATCTTGCGGTTCATGCCGCCGCGAAGCATGAGGTTGACCGTCGCAACCGGAACATCCTGCAGCCAACTGGTCGCGGCGAGCGGCGGCAGTCGGCCCTCGTTCTCGGCGCCGTACACGTTCAGCCAAAGTACGTGCTGGCGTATGCGGGCGGCGCACGACCTGCGCCGCGCCTGTTCGCGGACGTGCGCTAGCGCGGGAATCAGGATGGTCGTCAGCACGGTGATGATCGCGATCACGACGAGCAGCTCGATGAGCGTGAAGCCCTCGGGCCGGCGTACCCGGCCGCTGCCTCGCATTCCAGAAGAACCACGCCCGTCTTGCATACTGCGGCCTCCTTACTCTCGCTGAAACCGCATCGCTCGACCGTACCTCAGAGAGCGCGTGTGCCTCTGGGGCCAATTTCGAGATCGTGATTCTATTTTAGGCCCACGATGGCGACAAGGGCAAGAAGAAAGACGCCCCTGGCCAAACGAGGAGTGCATTGCATCGGGGCGCACCGGGATAGGCAGAGTGCGGTGGCTATACGAGAGGGACCCAGACTGTCATTCCTGCGAAGCCGTGGATCGTCATTGGCCCCGGGACGTTGCCTTGGGCAGGGTGAACGAGAAGGTGCTACCGTCGGTGGGGTTGTTCTTGCCCCATATCCGGCCGCCGTGGCGCTCGACGACCTGTTTGGCGAACGCCAGTCCCAGCCCGGTACCGTCGCGTTCGGCGGCGCGGGCGTTCTCGGCGCGGTAGAATTCTTCGAAGATGTGCAAGACGGCCTCTTCTGGAATGCCGATTCCGCTGTCACTGACGGTCACGCGCACGGTATGCCCCTCATCCTTGGCTTCCAGCGAGACCTTACCGCCTTCGGGAGTGTACTTGACCGCGTTGAACAGGATATTCGTAATGGTCTCTTCGATGAGAACCGCTTCGCCGGTGATCGTCTCGATCGACGCATCGATACGATGGGTGACCGTAATCGCCTTATCCCGAGCGCGGTTCTGGGTCAATGTCAAGGCATTGAGCAGGCAGTCTCGCAACGAGAACGGCTCGGCTGCCAGCCGTCCGGTGAGCTTCATGCGTGTGAGCTTCAGCAGGGCGCTGATGAATTCGAGGCACTTGATGGTGCGGCGGTGCGCCCGGCCGACAAAGTCCTTGTTCTTTTCGCTAATCGGGCCCAACATGCCGCCGAGCACGACGTCGAGCGTACTCTGGATCGCGGCCAAATGGCCTTTGATATCGTGCGTGACGCGCAGCACGTACTCGTTCTTGAGCTTGTCCTTTTCCTGGAGCTGGCTGTTGGCCAGTTCGCAGGTGCGCTGGCGTTCCTGGAGCAGCGCATTGGCCCTTTCGTAGCCTTCCTGCCGCAGGCGGAGCTGCGCGACGATGGACGTCGTCATGTAAACCACCAGGTACAGTGTCACCGCGAACACGAACAGGAACCCGAAGACGAAGACCGGGTAGGTATACAGGCCGTGCCCGGCAAAGCCCACGAGGTCGTAGTGGTGCATCCAGCCCAGGGCCTCGAGACTAGCCACTGCTCCGAAAAGGAACACGGCCAGCGTCGCCTGGAGATAGCTCTGGAGCTTGGAGCACAGGATGCTGGCGATGATCATGTGGAAGACGAAGAAGAAGGCGAAGGGGTTTTCGATGCCCCCCGAAAAGTGCAGGATCGTCGAGAGGATGAGCAGGTCGGCGGAGATCTGAAAGGTGATGATCGAGCCGACCCGTCCAGGCGATGCCTCCTTGCCGCCGCGGGTCCAGTATCGCAGTAGATCGTAGAGAACAAAATTGTACGCCAGCAGGATGCCCGCGATCGCGTACAGCGATGTCGCAGGCAAGTGGACGTGTAGGAACCGCTGCGCGACGAAGGTGGCGACAGCCAAAGACACAATCGCCACCCACCGCAACCCGACGAGCCAGTAGGCCCTGCGAATCAGGCTGGTACTCTCGAGGAGGCCTTCCATACCGCTCAGCGCTTCTGTAGGAGGCTCTGGACCTTCTCCAGAAGAACGTCCGGTTTGACCGGCTTGTCGAGGAACTCCTCGACCGGCAGCCAGGATTCGTCGCCGGCGGTGGGCTTGAAGTCCAGGCCTGTCTTCTCCTTGACCGCGGTGAGCATGAGAATCGGGATGTCCTTGTAGTCGGGATTGGTCTTCAGCTCGCGCGAAAGCTCGAACCCCTCCTGGCGCGTCCTCATCATCACATCGAGGATGATCACGTCCGGGCGATTCGCCTTCAACTGCTCCATGCCTTCGCTGCCGTCGGCGGCGCCGGCGACCTCGTAGCCCCGGTTCTCCAGCACCACGGTCATCGCCTCGGTGATATCAGGATCGTCGTCGATGATTAGAATCCTGCCTTGTGCCATTGTCGCCCCTTGCATTGATAATGGATGATAGATGATTGACGATTGTCAACCGCCGTTATGTCAGTTCCACCTCGATTTCCGCGAGGTGCTGATCGATCCTGCCCAGTAGTACACTGCTGATCCCTTGTTTCGGCTCGACCGCTTTCGGCTCGATGCCGAAGATGACCACCTCTTCGGGACACTGGCCAAGCTGTTCGGCCAGCGTCAGAATATGCAAAAGATCCGCCTCGTGCAAGGACTGATGGGCCAGCACCTTGGTGCTGCGCACCTGGTCGGGCGTAAACCGCCGGATCGAGCCGGGCTCGGCGCCCATGAACGCACAGTCGATAAAGACTGCCTTGCGCCGACCTTCGATCCAGTGCAACACCGACATTCCGCCGGTCCCGGCGTCGATGAACTCAACCTGCGGATACCGGTCAGCCACCTGATTCAACCGCTCGACGAGGTAGACGCCGATCCCCTCGTCCGCCATGAGCGGGTTGCCGAGGCCGAGCACGACGACGGGAGTTCGAAGTCTCAAGTTTGAAGTTTCAAGTGCCATCCCTTCCACTTCACACTTCAAACTTTACACTTCAGACTTCATTTCACGAATTCCACGTCCAGCATGTGCGTGGAGCACGAGATGCACGGGTCGTACGAGCGAACCAGCATTTCGAGCTTCTGGCGGACCGCATCCTCGCCTTCGTCAAGGATTTCGGGCACCATCTTCTCGAAGTCCTTCTGGATGTTCGCATGGTTCTGATTGGTCGGAATACAGATATCGGCGCCGACGCAGTTGCCCTTGCGATCGAACTCGTACTCGTGGAACAGGATGCCGCGCGGCGCCTCGACGCAGCCGCCGGCCTTGCCGGCCTTCGGACTGACCTTGACCTTCTCGTCTTTGAGCCCCTTCGTCAGCAGCTTGTCGATCATCTCGATGCTGGTCTCGACCACATGGACGCACTCGACGAGCTGCGCCACATTGTTCATGAACGGACTGCAATTGCCTTTCTCCAGGCCGAACATCTTCGCTACTGCTTTGGCGGTTGGCGAGAGCAGCTCGGCGTTGTTGTTGAAGCGCGCCAGCGCGCCGACGGCATAGGAATCGCGATGCCACTTGGTCCATTTGGCGGTGGACTGATCGACGACATACTCGTTGGCGACGGTCTTCCAGTCGTTGATCGCGACGGTCCCGTCGTAGTCGGTGGATGCGATCTCGCCATGATAGAACGTGTAGGTCCGTGGATCATCTTGCTTGAGCGAGATGTACTCGGTCTCCCGCGTGAAATCCGGCAGATTGTCCGCTACTGACAGCACAACCTCCGCGATGGCTTTCAGCACAGGCAGGTTTTCCTTGAGCCTGTCCTGCAACCCGCGTAGCTCCTTGGCTGTGGGGATCTTGGTCAGGCCACCGGGCTTGAGCGTCACGGGGTGAGTCGTCCGGCCCGCAATCAAATCCGACCATTCATTGGCCAACCGATGCATGCGGATAATCGCCTTGACCGCATCCGGGGCCTTGGCCACCAGCGGCACCACCGACGGCATCCCGAACAGGTCGGGCGCGACCAGGTAGCCGACGTGCAGGATGTGGCTCTGCATCTGCTCGGAGTAATGCATCAGAATGCGGATCTCATCGGACTGCTCGGAGACCTCGAAGCCCATCGCGTTCTCGACCGCTTTGGTCGAGGCCAGCGAGTGCGTGATCGAGCAGATACCACAGATGCGGCTGACGATCGTCTGAATGTCCTCGTAGCTGCGTCCGCGCACCATCGCCTCGAAGAAACGCGGCGCTTCGGGCACCTGCCACTCGACCTTCTCGATCTTGCCGTCGGTGGCGTTGACAACGATGTTGCCGTGCCCTTCAACACGCGTGATATGATGAACGTTTACGTTGACTGTCTTACCCATGGATCGTCGGCTCCTGTCTGCTTCCGAAGAGAACCATCTTCGTCTTGAGGTCGTCAATGTTCAAACCGAACTTGTCGATGACGTCTTTGGCGGCATCCACGTTCGGGTTGTCGATATAGCCGCGGCAGCCGAAGCAGCGAAAGCCGTTCGACGGGCACCTCGCGCCGCAGCCGGCCCGGATGATCGGGCCCAGGCAGACCTGGCCATATTCCCACAGACACGGATTGCCCTTGGCCTTGCACTCGACGCACACCGGGTACTCGGGAATCTCCGGCTCCTTGCCCATCAGCAGGCAGCGCATGATATAGGTGAACTCCTTACGGTCGATCGGACAGCCGTGCACGTAGGCATCGACCTGCACGACCTCGTCGACCGCTTTGGTTGGCTGCGTCGCCAGGTGCGGCTTGTTCGCGTCCTTGCCATACACGCACTTCTTGACCTCATCCAGGTCGTCGAAGTTGTTCTTGAGCTTGTTGATCCCGCCGATGGTCGCGCAGGCGCCTAAGGCAATGAGGATCTTCGCCCGACTGCGGATCAGCTTGAGCCGCTCTTCATCTTCCAGGCGCGTGATCGAGCCTTCGATGATCGCAATGTCGTACTCATCGCACTTCTCGCTCATCGCCTCGCGCCATTCGACGACGTCGGCGCCGCCGAGCAGATCGAGCAACTCCTCCTCGAGGTTGACGATCTGGAGCTGGCAGCCTTCGCAGCAGGCGAAATCGAATATGGCAATCTTCGGTTTACTCATCGTTAAATCGCCTCCGGCATCGTAGCCAAATCAGAGTAACGGAAAACGGGCCCGTCCATGCAGGTGTAGGTGCTGTTGATCTGGCAATGCCCGCACTTGCCGACGCCGCACTTCATCTTGCGTTCCAAGTTCAGGAAGATGTTCTCGTGGGGGACTTCGTGCTCTTCCAGGCTCATCAGCACGAACTTGTACATCACCGGCGGGCCGCACACCAGCACGACCGCCGACTTCAACTCGCTCTTGATCATCGGGATCAGCTTGGTGACGACACCGACGTTGCTCTTCCAACGCTTGTCGGGCAAGTCGATGGTCTCGAGCATCTGGACGTCGTCGCGCTTGTCCCAGGCGGCCACTTCGTCGGTAAACAGACGCTGGTCGTACTCCTTGGTGCCCTGCAGGATCGTCACTTCGCCATAGTCGTCGCGGTTGTCAAGCACGTAGTTGACGAACGACCGCTGGGGGACCAGGCCGATGCCGCCGCAGATGAAGACGACGTTCTTGCCTTTGGCCTCATCGACCGGATACATGCCATCGCCGAGCGGCCCGCGAATACCGAGCTTGTCGCCCTTATTGAGATTGTGGATTGCCTTGGTGACGTTGCCGACCTTCCGCACGACCAGCTCGAAGCCGCCGTTCTGGGTGGGCGACGAGCTGATGGTGATCGGCGCCTCGCCGATGCCGGCCACCGACACCTCCACGAACTGTCCCGGCACAAAATCGAACGGCCCATCATCCATCGCCAAGCGGAGATATCGCTCCGTCACGTTCATCGCTTTGGCGTCCATGACGGTCGCCAATTCCGGCAGATAGATGTCTTTCTTCTCAGCACAACACTGACACATGTGTCAGACCCTTCAATTGATGATTGATAATTGATGATTGATGATTCAACGATCGATCATCAATTCTCATCCGATGCCGAGGTCGTCGATCAGGCGGTTGTAGACGGCCACGGGATTGGCGATGTCTGGCAGGCACGCCGCGACGCAACGACCGCAGCCGACGCAGGCGATCTGGCCGCCGATTTTCTCAGGGACGTACATGCCCTTGCGATAGATCCGGTGCCGGAAGCGATCCGCGCGCTGCTTGCGGAACTCGTGCTCGCCGGCGACCTTGGTGAAGCCGTCGAGCAGACAGCCGTCCCAGGCCCTTTCGCGCTTGCCTGTCTTCATGTCCCAGTTCACGTCGTCCTGCACGTTGAAGCAGTAGCAGGTCGGGCAGACCTGGTTGCAGGAACCGCAGGAGAAACACGTCTTGGCCCGCTCCTCCCAGACGGGATGCTTGTAGGCTTTGGCCAGGAGCTTGGGCAGGTAAGCGGGATCGCACTTGAGCTCGTGACGGTTGAGGCCTTTCTTGTTCTTGGCCCAGACCGCCTCGCGACTCTTGAGCGCCGCGTCGTCGGCCGGCACCGCTTTCTTCGCTGCCGCCATCAGCTTCTCACCTTTCTCCGTTGCTGCCTCACAGACGTAGCTGTCGCCGATATCCGTCAGCAGGACGTCGTAACCGCTCTTGACGACCGCGGTGCCCATCGACGAAGCGAAGACGTTCTCCGAAGGTTTCGCGACGTCGCAGGCAACGATGGTCGCGTTGTTGCGCCGGGTCATGTAGTGCGTATCGTAGTTGTCCTGGCTGAACAGCTCGTCCATCTGGTTGATCGCGACCATGTCGTAGGGATGCACACCCAACAGGACAAACGGCTCGTCGTCGTATTGCGACTGATACCCTCCGCCGACCTCGAACGTCATCAGCACTTCGGCCGGCGGCTGGAAGAACTTCTTGGGAGGCTGAAGCGTCACGTCGTAATCCAGCCGCAGGTCCTGCGCCGACTCCAGCGGAGCGAAATCGAAGCGGTCCCCCTTGGCCTGGACCCCGAAGACGCGCTCCTTGCGGATCAGCGTCTCGACAAACTCGACAAAGTCTTTCTTGGCTATTTTCTTCACACTCATCGCAGAATCCCGGCTCCAATAGCCTCAAAAAAGTTCCTAACCCAACTCTTCACGCGTCACTGCTGCGCGCCTTTGCCTTTGTCCGTCTGGCCCGTCGGGATGTAGTAGGGCAACCGAGCCAGTTCCATCGCGATATCCAGGGTGATTACCTTGACCCGTTTGGGCGCCTGGACCTTGCACGGTGCAAAGTTCAAAATACCCTTGACGCCGACCTCGACCAGCCTGTCAACGGTCGGCTGAGCGGCCGCACGCGGAACCGCGACAATCGCCAGGGTAATATCGCGCTGTTTGAGCGCAGCGAGGTCCACCACCGGTTCGATCTTGACCCCGTTGACCACTTTGCCGATCTTCTTCGGACTGGTGTCGAACGCCGCAACGATATCCAGTCCGTAGGTCGCAAACCCCGGGTACGCCAACAACGCCGAGCCCAGGTCCCCGACCCCCACCAGCGCCGCACGCGGAACCGAATCGAGACGGAGAATCTTCTTGATCTGGCGCGCCAGCCTCTGGATGTTGTACCCCACGCCGGGCGTACCAAAATCCCCGAAATACGAAAAATCCTTGCGAATCAGCCACGCGTGAACACCGACGAACTCCGCCAGCGACCGGCTGGAGATATGCTCGTTGCCCTGGTCGGCCGAGAACATCAGCCCGCGCAGGTAGATAGGCAGCCGCCTTACGGTTTCGTCTGGGATTCGGTGGTACCTCATACGGCTGAGTACGGCCACTTAGTGCTTGTGTTCACATTCACAAAGTACAAAGCCGTGAGTATACCCTACCCGCCGGCATCTGTCAAGCGACGCTGCCGGATTTTTGCGCCGACGCGGGCGCCATGATACGCCGTAAGCCCTTGCTTGTCACGCAATTATCCACGGCGCGAAAAAGTGGAAATTCCCCCGCCGCTCCGGTGATCCGGTCAATCGCCGGTGAGAGGACGGACCTGCTCGATCCGGAAGGTGATGAGGAACTTGAGCTTGTCGCCGTAGTCGTGGCCTTTGCGGTTCTCGCGTCGGGTGGCTTCGATCTTCTCGGGGTCGGTCTCCTCAGCCGTCTTGGTCAGATACAGCCGCTTGCCCTTGTATCCCGGCCCAGGTTCGACAAAGAGGTAGGCCGCGCGGGGGTTGGCGCTGAGATTGGCATGGCTGAGCCGGTCGCCCATGATAAAGGCCACCGTCTGCTCGTCTACCACGTGCGGCCGGCCGTACAGGGCTAGGTCCACCTTGCCATCGGCATCCGCCGTGCCCAGCACGCCGGTGCCTTCCGTACTCTCGAAATAGTCACGCAGACTCATGTTTGTCTCCTCTGACAACTACCTTGAGCGCTCCGGCCAGATCCGGATGCTCGAATTGGAATCCTGCTTCCGTGAGCCGCCTAGGGACCACTTTCTGGCCGTTCAGGAGGGCCTCGTCGGCCATCTGGCCGAGGGCCAGCCGCAGGGCAAAGGCAGGCACGAAGGTCCAGGCAGGCCGGCCCATGACCCGGCCCAAAGTGCGGCAGAACATCTTCATCCTCACCGGGTCGGGAGCGGTGAGGTTGAAGACGCCCTGCAACTTGGATTTCTTGATGAGAAAACGGATCGCCCGCAACTCGTCCGGCAGGCTGATCCACGAGACCCACTGCCTGCCACTGCCGACGTGTCCACCGACAAAGTAGCGAAAAGGACGCATCAGCTTGGGCAGCGCCCCACCGTCGGGACCCAACACCATGCCGCTGCGGATGATGACGGTGCGAACCCCGAAATGCTCGGCCCGGGCGGCCGCGATCTCGACCCGGCGACACACCTCTGCCAGGAACCCGCTGCCGGCGCCGGCATCTTCATCCAGCGTTTCGTCTCCGCGTGCCCCATAATATCCTACCGCGGAAGCCTGAACGAACACCTTCGGCTTGGTCTTGATCGTCTCGATGGCATCGATGATCGCCGCAATGCTGTGGCTGCGGCTCTGTAGAATGTCCGCCTTGCGTGACCGGCTCCAGCGGCGTGCGGCAATGTTCTCGCCGGCCAGGTTGACCACCGCGTCCGCGGCGTCGATCTCGTTCGTCCAGGTCCCTCCGGTCAGTGCGTTCCACTCGACAACCCTGGCATACTCGCCCACCAGACCGTTGGCCTTGTGACGATCGCGTGACAGCGCCACGACCTGGCAGTCGCGATGCAATTCGCGGCACAAGGCCCGTCCGATGAAACCGGTCGCCCCAGCGATGACTACACGCATGAAAAGCCCTCTCTGACTTCGTCGGTCATGGGTTGCGGTTGCGAGGCTCGTTTCGGTTGCGTCGAGCGGCGCCGCGCCACGCTGGACGCAACCGAAACGCGCCTCGCAACCCCAACCGATCTACACTCATTCACCGCTCCAGGCGCTCGATCTTGGCGACGTACGCGTCGGCGTCGAACTTGCGTCGCAGTCCGGCCGCGTTCATGTAGCGCACCTTGCCGAAGACGGACCGCTCGGCCCAGGCCCGGTCGTGCTTGCCGAAACACCAGGCGACACCGGCATACCCGTTCGGGTCGCGTCCGTCCAGTTCATACTTGTCGTTCAAATGCAGCGCGATCCCGAAACCCTCGCGGGGACTGGCACTCCATTCGAGTATCTTCTTGCCCCAGTACATTCTCATGTATCCGTGCATCTTGCCGGTCAGTACCATCTGCTTCTGGGCCGCATTCCAGTACGGGTCGTGGGTCCGCGCAGTTTCGAATTCCTCAAGGTCGTAGCGATATTCCCGCTTGTCGCGCGCATGGAGGTTCAACGTGCGCTGGGCCCAGGGCGGCAGGCACTCGTAGTCGTCGTGCTCTCGGTTGTAGTGGACGAAGTTGAAGCTCAGCTCCCGCCGGACAATCATCTCTTCGAGAAACGCGTCGGCGCCCGCACCGCCGGCCTGGCGGACCTTCAACGCGATTTCGAGAGGCGAGATCTGTCCGAAGTGCAGGTAGGGACTGAGGTTAGATGTGCAGCCGAGGTTCGGATCGTTGCGCTTGGCTGCGTAGTCACCGAGCTTTTCGCGCAGGAAGGCGATCAGCAGGCGCCTGGCCTGACCGGCGCCGCCTCGCAAGCCCAGGACCGGCCCCACGGACCCGTCGATCTTCAGCTTGCGGATCAGTCTGTCGATGTCACCGAGGTCCAGGCTATCGAGTTTCATATCGAGCGAGGGCAGACGGAGCTTTCGCTTGCGCAGGCCAACCAGGTAGGCGTCCAGCTTGGCGCTGATACGTGGCCGGAACGTGCCGGCCGAGAAGTTCTCCCTGTCCGACGCCTCCTCCACCGGCACGATCAGGTTCGTCTCGACCTCTTCCAGCCGGCACGGAATCGCCTGAGCAACCTCGTGGCGCCACTGCCTCTGCACCTTCAAATGTCCCGCATCGACGACGACCAGGCAGGCGTCAGCCGCCAGGTTCGCGATGCACTGAGGCGGCGCCTCGGCGCGCACCACCAGGCGAATCCCGCGGTCCGTCAGATCGCGTTGCACCTCACTGAGGCCTTCCAGCATGAAGTGATAGTGCCTCGCGTTGGCCTGGGGAAATTCCGCCGTCAGGCCAAATGCGGCCACCAGCGGCACCTTAAGTCCGTTGGCCCTCTCGATGGCGTGCTCCAGCGCGTGGTTGCACTCGACCCGCTGGGCGGCCTGCATCCAGTAGAGCACGTACCGGCCTTCACGCACTTGCAGGCGATTGAGCGACTCGATTCTCTCAGGCTGAATCATGTCAATTCGTGGATGCGTAAGTGCGCGTAAGCGTAGATGCGTGGAACGCTCCAACGCTTCTACGCATTTACGCTTCTACTCTCTTCCTCGAATCGCGGCCAGGAGCTTCTCCGACGGGTCGGTCTTGGACAGGAACAGCTCGGCGCCGGCCTTGAACATTTTTTCAGAGACCGTCACTTCCTCAGCCAGCGACAGGCCGATGATGCGCATGGCCGGGAGGCGCGACTTGATCTGGCGGGTGGCATCGTCGCCGTTCAAGACCGGCATCGCGTAGTCCATGACGATCACGTCGGGCCTGAGCTTCTCGGCCAGCGTGACGGCATCGCGTCCGTTGCCGGCCTGGCCGACGACCTCGATGTCAGGCTGCTCGTCCAGGAGGGCCGCGACGCCCTCCCGCATGACCTTGTGGTCGTCGACGAGCAGGACGCGGACGTGTCGGCCGGCGCCGCGCCGCGCGACCCGCACGGTCGGGACCGGCTGAAGCGTCGCGTCCGGCAAGTCGGGCGCCGCAGGCATCTCGCCCAGCGTCGCCGTTTTCTCGCCGGCTGGCACCGCCAGGACGAAGACGCTGCCCTTGCCCGGCGTGCTCTTGAACTTCATCCAACCACCCAACAACTCGACGCGCTGCTGAATGCTGAACAGGCCAAACCCGGCGCCGCCGCCTTGCTCGAGCCGCTCGGCGCTAAAGCCCTGACCCTCATCCGAAACGACCAGACGCACGTAGCGTGCCAGGCTACGCAACTGCACCCGCGCCTCTTTGACGCGCGCGTGCTTGACCACGTTGAACAGCATCTCCTGCGCCGCTTTGTAGATGAAGGCCCTCAGCGCTTCGGAGTCGACGTCGCACTCGCTGTCGACGTCCATCTGCACGGTCAAGCCACAGGTCGAGAGCATCTGCTGAGCCAGCCAGGTCAGCGCCTCGCCCAGCCTGCCCTGGCTGATGACGGGAGGACTCAACTCATGGGACAAGCTGCGCGACTTGTTGATCGATTCGGTCAGCAGCGTGCGAACTTGATCGACCACCTGGTGGACCTGGTCGTCCTCCTGCGCCTTGCCGGCCAGGATGTTCAGATGCAGCTTGGCGCCGACCAGCAGTTGCTGGAGGTCATCGTGGAGCACCTCCGCCAGGCGCTGGCGCTCGCGGTCCTCCGCCTGTGACAGTTCCAGCGTCAGGCGTTGCAGCAGCGAGGCGCGGCGTTCCAGCTCCTGGAAGGCC
The DNA here is from genome assembly GCA_016927855.1 of Sedimentisphaerales bacterium. Taxonomy (GTDB): domain Bacteria; phylum Planctomycetota; class Phycisphaerae; order Sedimentisphaerales; family Anaerobacaceae; genus JAFGLV01. Next base: position 12,317 of record JAFGLV010000041.1, on the reverse strand, counting down.
AGTTGCCGCTCGGTGACGTCTTCGAGGTTGAGCACGAGGAACTCGACCTGGCCGGCTTCGTCCAGCAGCGGCGTCAGCAGCCAGTTCCAGTAGGATGTGCCCCGCTGGGGAGCCTTCTCGTAGACGAACGGCTTGGCAAAGGCGTGGTAAGGTTCCTTCGTACGAACCACCTGCTCGAAGATCGCCTGGTTCTCCGCGTTCGGATAGAGCTCGAAGTGGTTCTTGCCGACCAGCTCTTTGGGACTCTTCTCATCGGCCTTCGCGTAGGCCTGGTTGACGCGCACGAAGTTGAAGTCCTTGTCCATGAAAGCCAAGGGAGTAATGCTGTGCTGGAAGAAGCCTTCGAGGATGCGCGAACGCTCGCGCAGCGCGTCCTCCGCCTGACGGCGCAGAACGACCTCGTCGCGCAGCGTCTCAACGGTGTTGGCGAGCTCTTCGGTGCGTGCGACCACTTCCTGCTCGAGGCTGGCGTTGAGCCGGCGCAGCTCAGCCTCCATCTCCTTGCGCTGGGAGACGTCGTAGATCACACCCATCATGCGAACGGCCCGGCCCGCCTGATCGCGGATGACCTTGCCTCGGGAGGCCAGCCATAACTCTTGGGCGTCGGCCCGGACCACGCGGAACTCGGCCTGGAAGTCGGTCCCGCTGTCGATGACCTTGGTCGTCAGCCGTTCCAGGGCCGGTCGGTCCTCGGGATGCACGTACTCGTAGAGCGTCTGGCTGGACGCGACCGTATGGGCCGGGTCCAATCCCAGCATCTCGTAAAGCGCCTCGCTCCAGATACTGGTCTGGTCCTCAAAGTCCTGTTCCCAGTAGGCCATGCGCCCGCCTTCCAGCGCCAGGCGCAGACGCTCCTCGTTCTCGCGGACCAGCTCCTGGGCCCGGCGCAGCTCGGTGACGTCCTGAATCGCGACCGCGGCGCCGACGACCTTGCCCTTCGCGTCGCGCACCGGAGAGGCGCTGTTGAGGACGAACGCTCTACCTCCGTCGAAGCGCTCGATCTCCAGCAGTTGCCCGACGACCGGCTTGCCTTTGCGGACCGCCTGGATCGATGCCCACTGCTGCGGCGCGACCGGTTTGCCGGTATCGGCCCACCAGGCTTTGTACACGACGTAGTCGCGCACCGAGCGCGCCGTCGGGCGCGGACCGCCCCAGAGCAAGTCGAAGGCCTGGTTGTTCCGCAAGGCGCCGCCTTTGGTATCAGTCAGCGCCATGCCGACCGGCAGCGCCTCCATCACCGCCTCCAGGCGCAGCTTCTCGTTCTCCAAGTCGGCGCGCGCGGCCTCGAGTTCCTCTGCCCGTGTCACCAACGACTGCTCGCTGAGGCGCAGCTCCTCGTTGGCGGTGGCCAGTTCCTCAGCCTGGGTCTGCATCTCTTCGGTCTGGATTTGCAGTTCTTCGGTCTGGGCCTTAAGCTCCTCATTGACCGCCGCCAGTTCCTCGGCTTGCTGCTGTAGTTCCTCGTGCGCCTCCTCCAGCGCTCGCTGGGCCTTGACCCGCTCGCTGACATCGAGAAACAGCACCGCGAACTGTCCCGGCGCCGGACAATAGGCGAAGATTTCAAAGTGCTTGCCCAACGCCTCGGAGTATTGCTCGAAGTGGACCGAATCGCCTTTGATCACCACCGGCGCGTAGGCCTCGATCCACCTGGCGGTTTCGTCGGGCATGATGGTACTGAGGAGCTGTCCGGCGACGCGCTCGCGTTTGAGACCGGTCAGGCGCTCGAAGGCCGGGTTGATTTCGAGGAAGCGGTAGTCACACGGCTGGCCGTCCTCGTCGAAGATCATCTCGTGCAAGGCGAAGCCTTCCGTCATCCCGTTGAACAGCGAGCGGTACCGTTGCTCGCTGGCGCGCAGCGCCGCCCCAGCTCCCTGACGCTCTACAATCTTCCAGACCGAGTCCATCAGCAACGTCAATTGGCGAACGTCCGAATCGTCGTACCCCGTCTCCTTGTTGGCCACCCCGATGACTGCGACGATCCGGCTGTCACTGAAGACCGGAATGGTCAGGTACGTCGAGATCGGCGCGTGCCCGTCCGGATAGCCTTTCTTCAGCGGGTGGGGCGCCTGGAAATCGTTGACGATGATCGGCTTGGCCTGCCGGACCGCCTCTCCCCAGATGCCGGTCTTGTCCAGATGATAGACGGTCTGCGGCTCGGCGATCGTACACTGCTCCATCACGCCTTTGGACCAGGTATTGAGAGTGAACTCCCCTTTGGCCTCATCGTAGCTATACACGTAGCCGATCTGGCTACCGGTCAGAGCAATCGCTTCGTCCAGTGCCAGATCGAGCAACTCCGCGATCGAGTCGGCGCGATGCTGCGAGATGCGCATGAGACTTTCCAGGCGGACCTCGTTGCGTCGGTTCTCCTCTTCGGCGCGCTTGCGCTCGGTAAGGTCGAGGACCATCCCGACCGAGCGGACGATTTTGCCGGCTTCATCGCGGATGTGGTGACACTTCTCGTGGACCCAGCGAATCTCGCCGGTGGCCTGACGGACCACACGGTGCTCGATCTCGTAGGTGTCCTTCCCGTCGCGGACCGAGCTTGAGTAGGCGTCGTTGACCGCTGCGCGGTCGTCGGGATGGACGTGTTCGAGGAACGCTTCGTACGTCGCGCCGAACTGTTGCGGTTCGAGCCCGAAGATGCGGTAGACCTCGTCCGACCAGGTCAGCTCGTCCGCCACCAGGTCCAGTTCCCAACTGCCCAGATGCGCGATCTCCTGAGCGCGGGCCAGTCTCTGTCCGCTGTCGCGCAGCGACTCGGTCAGGCGATCGCGCTCCGCCAGCAGGCGCGCGAGCTTGACGTTGCTGTAGCCCAGTTGGCTGAGCGTGTCGGCCAGTCTGCGGAAAAAGCCCATCCCCCTATCGACCGTCGCGCGGCTGAGGCGCGGGACGCGGTCCAGCGCCGCGAGGTACGCGGCCTCGTCGAAGCCAAATCGCTTGGCCTGGGCGCGGAAGGCCTTGCGATCGACCTTCTCGTCCTCGAAGAAGAACTGACCCGAGAAGATGTTGCCGACGTGCTGGCCGCCCACGAAGATGGGCGTCGCCATGTCCCACATGTTGTTCTTGCACTTGTAGAGGCGCGATTCGCCCTGCGCCAGGCCCGCCGAAAGCTCGGTGTCGCTCTCGTGGCAGTGCCGGCACGTTCGCGCGTTGACGCGATGGAACTGCGTGCAGATGTCTTGCCAACCGACGCCGACCAGCAGTTTGCCGTTGACGTCCATGATGCTCATGGGAATCTGCGCGACCGCGTAGAATTCGTCCATCAGCTTCTGCAGCGCCGGCGCGTCGATCAGATCTGCCAGCTCAAGCATGCCCAGGTCACCCTCGGGATCGAGGACGCTCTGGAGCTTACGCCGAACGCGCGACTCACTCTCGCGCAGCGCCTCCTCGGCGCGTTTGCGCTCGGTGATGTCGCGCCAGGCGACGATGGCGCCGACGACGCAGTCTTCGGCGTCGCGGATCGGCCCGGCGTTGCACAACAGAGGCAACTTCTGGCCGCGCGCGTTGACCTGGACCAGCTCGACGTCAGTAACCGTCTCGCCCCGATGAAAGGCGCGCACCAACGGCAAATCCTCAATAGCCATCGGTGTCTCGCCGTCCGGCGAGCATACGGTCCATTGCGCCGCCACTTCTGCGGCGCTCTTGCCGGCGTGGGCGCCGCCCAGCAACTCCTGACCGTGGCGGCTGACGTATTGCAGGTTCAGGTCGGCATCGGCGATCGTAATCCCCTCGGGCACATACTCCATCAGCGCGGTGAGCATTCGATCGCCGGCCTCGGCCTTGGCGAGAGCCCCGCGCAGCGCCTCTTCCGCCGCCGCACGTTCGTCCGCGCGCAGCTTGCGCTGGATCCAGGCGTACAGCACGGGCGCGATGCGTGCGGCGATGCCGTCGAGTGTTTCGCGGTCCTGCTCGGTGTAGCCGCCGTCCTTGTTGGCGAGGTTCAGCAGGCCAATGGCTTCGCCGTGAAACAGGATGGGGGTCGCCAGGTTGCTGTGGATGATCGGATGGCCCTCCGGGACCGGCGGCGCCTCGTTGGTATAGAAGGAGCACTTTTCCCTCAGCGCCCGCGCCCAGAGCCCTTTCCACTTCTCGGGTGGATAATGGATACACTTGCCTTCGACCTCGCAGGCGTCGAGCATCTTCGACAGGCTCGGACAGACCAGGTGACCGGACTCGGGGATGTATCCGAAGATGCCGTGCCGGCTGGACAGACCCTCCTGAACGATCTTCAGCACCGAGTCGAACAACTCGTCACCCTCCTGCTCGGTAAACACGCGCAGGATGCGGTTGGCCAGCGCGGTTTCGTGGAGTTCTTTCCGCTCTTTTTCCTGAGCCTGCTTGCGTGCGGTGATCTCCTGGGACAGTCCGATCAGGCGGACCGGCTGCCCTCGTGCGTCACGTTCGACGCGTCCGCGCTCGTAGAGCCAGGCGATCTTCCCATCGGGTCGTGTGACGCGAAACTCGTTTTCATACTCGCCGTCCTTGCGTTCCAGCGCCGCTCGAACGTTGGCGCCGAAGCGCTCGCGGTCCTCCGGATGCACCACATCCAGGACCTGCTCGAACGTGTCGGGCTTTCCCTTGGCGGTGCGCGCCAGCGCCGGCTCGGTGGAGACGAAGCGACGCACCTCGTTGCGCCGGATGTCCCACTCGAACGAAATGATATAGGCCGCGTCGAGCGCCAGGCGGAGCCGCTGCTCGCTCTCGCGCAGCGCCTGTTCGGCCTGCTTGCGGTCGGTGACGTCGTAGCCGTACAGGTTCGCGTAGCCTTCGACGGGAATAGGTGCAACGGAGAAGGCGTAGGTCGTGCGGCCGCAGGCGACCTCAATCTCACCCACGCGCTGGCGGTCCAGCGCCGCTTTAACCGCCCGGCGGACGTCATCGGGAACCGCGCCGCTCACTTTGAGGCGCCACGAGCGCAACAAGCGCCTGCTCGCGGCGTTGGCGAACGCCAGCGCGCCGTCGTACATCACCCGCAGGACAGGCGACGGGTTCTGATCGGGGAACAGCGCCGTGACACGCCGGGCGTGCTCGGTTCGCTCGAGCTCGTCCATCCGGGCCCGCAATTCGTCGTTGGCCGTTTTCAGCTCCTCGTTGGCGGCGCGCAGCTCCTCCTCGAGCTGCGCTCGCGCTTCGGTCTCAACGCGCAACTCCTCGTTGGAGGCGGACAGTTCGTCATTCAGCGCCCTTAGCTGCTCGAACGCTTCGCGCCGCGCGGTCACGTCGCTGAACATCGTGACGAAGAAGCCCTTGTGAGGACAGAACGCGGAGACCTCGAACCAGCGCTTGAGCGCCTGGGAATAGGCCTCGAATCGCATCGGCTTTCCGGTCAGCGCCACCTGACCGTACTTGCCGACCCAGTTCGCAGGGTCCTTTTCGATGCCGGGCAGAATGGCGGTAACCTTCTTGCCGATGACTCTGCCGGCCCTCAGCCCGCTGAGTTGCTCGAAGGCGTCGTTGATTTCGAGAAAGACGTAGTCGCAAGGCTTGCCTTTGGCGTTCAGGACGATTCGATGGTAGGCGAAGCCCTCGGACATGTTGCTAAACACCGAGTGCAATTTCTGCTCGGCCCTTTGCAGCGCGTCCTCGACGACGTGCGCTTCGGAGCTCTCGATCGGCTCCCACTTGCCGGCATTACGCACCAGGGCCAGGTGGTGCTTCTTGACTGCGTCCATCAGGCTGGCGGCGTCGAACTGCTCGCGCGGATAGGCAAAGGCGGCGATGGCGTTGTCCCGATTGACCGCCTCGGCGCCGGGACAGACGTACCGTTTGCTGCCTTCCTTCTCAGGCAGCGCCTGCCCGGCCAGCCTCAGCCCATCGAACCCGCGCGTATAAGCCAGGTTAACGTGGGCGGCCACGGACGCTTCGGCGCTTTGACCGTCGCGCTGCCACTGCCCCGCAGTGACAATCCGAATCTGCCTCTTTGCCGTGTACGCGTCGAGATTCCGCACTCCCGCTTTCAGTGCCTTGCGGGCGCTAGCAACGTTCAACGGAGAAGACACTACCCAGACGCAGTACTCGTTGCTCTCCAGGCCCTCCTTCAGGTAGGGAACGAGAGCCTCGAACAGGTCCTCCTTCGTCTGGTAGAACAGGCCGAAGTGCGTGCCCCAGGTCAGATGATCGAGAGCGGCCAGGCCTGCCCTCCTTTTGTGCATGTCTATGCCAACCATCGCTTTCTTTCCACCACTTGCCACTGGCCTTGGCTCAGTGCCAGCGCGAACTCGTGATTCTCGACGACGTCCATGATCTCGCGGACGCCGCACTTTTCCAGCGAGTATGTGCACATCGCGAGCATCCTGTAGTTGCCCAGGACGCTGTCCACCGCCGCTTCGTAGTCCTTGAACGCCTGCCAGTCCTTGTCCTCGATCCAGAAGGTATTGCCGGTCAACCGCAGGCCGGCAAACCCCTGCTTCAACGCGCCGTCGAGCCGGCTGACCCAGCCGTCGAGCACGCGCTTCTCATCGAAGCGGCCGCCCAGGGTGTACCACTGGTCGTAGCGGAGGATGTCGATCTGCCCTTTCCTGACGTACGCGTCGAAGCCAGGCACCGCTTGCCGCATCGCCTCGGTGGCGTCCTCGACGCTGACCGGCTGGGACGTAACCCACATGCAGTACTCGTTGTTCGCCAGGCCAGCGGCGAAGTACGGCACCAGCATCTCGAGCAGGTCCTCCTTCGTGCGATAGAACTGGCAGAAGTGCGTCCCCCAGGGCACGTCTCCGATCAACGCGATACCAGATTGTCGCTTGCTCGAATCCGGTTTCATTCTGAGCCTCCAATCAATCCAGGGAGTTTCAAGTTTGAAGTTTCAAGTTTGAAGCAACAAGCACCGGGTGCACTGTGTAGACAGCGAAGGCCGCGCGTGTGTCATGTCGAGTGGAGCGAAGCGGAATCGAGACATCTGGCTGCGAATGGAACCTCCACCTTGTCCCCGGCCAGATTCCTCCGCGCGGGCTGCGCCCTTGGTCGGAATGACAAAGTCATGGTTCATCGGCAGGTCACCGAGCGCCCGGCGGTGCGTTTTGAATTTCGGATTTCAGTCATTTGTATTTGTTTCATATTTCGGATTTCGTGCTTCGTATTTCACCGACATCGTCACGATGTCGGGGGAGTTACATCTTCGATCGCCAGCAGGATCGGCTCGTAGTCGTCGTCGCTGTGGAGCGGGCGGCGCGCATTGAGCAGCATCTTCTTGCGGCCCAGGTCGGGGAAATCGTGTTCGACCTCGAAGCCCTCGAAGCTGCTGTTCTGCGCGAGAACCTCTTCCAGCAGTGTGCGCAGCTTGGGGATGTTCCACTGGCCGTTGCCCAGGTCGTAGAGCCGCCGGCCGAGCGTCTGGCCGGCGCTGACGCGAAAGGTGCGAAAGAAGATCGGGTTGGCGAACTGAACGACCAGTTTCGCATCCAGCGCCAGCAGCGGTTCGCGGGCGGTGTTGAACAGCGCCTCGGCAAAGTGGCGGTCCTCGAAGACCTGCTGCGTCCCGCGCTTCAGCGCGTCGATGTCCAGCAGCGCAATGACGGCGCCGTCGATCTTGTGATCGGTTGTTTTGTAAGGACGGATGCACACCGACCACCACTTGCCCTTCTTGGATTTGACGTCCACCTCACTGGTCGTCGGTCCGTCGATGACCTCGGCGATCGTCTCGGATAGCCGCGGCCGCTCAATCGGCAGGTTGATGTCGGTGATCGGCCGGCCGACATCGGCCGGAATCAGGTTGAGCACCTGCTCGGCCATGCTCGTGAAGCGACGGATCCGCAGGTCGGCGCCGACCATCACCACCGCGATGTTCACGCTGGCTAAGAGGTCGTGCAGGTCGTTGTTGACGTGCGCGAGATCGTTGTTGCGGCTCTCCAGCTCGTCGTTGAGCGTGGCCAGCTCTTCGTTGGTGCTCTGGAGCTCCTCGTTGCTGGACATGATCTCTTCATCGGCCGAGCGCAGTTCCTCGTTGGTCGCTTCCTGTTCCTCGATGGTCGCCTGGAGCGGCTCGCGGGTCGCGGCGAGCTCCTCGCGGACTCGCGCCAGCTCCCGCTCCTGAGCGGACTGGCGCGCGGCCGCCTGCTTGCCGGCCTTCTTCGTCGGCTCCGGCGCCAGGCTCGGCGCCGCGACCGGCTCGAAGAGGACCATGTAGAATTGCTCTTGTGACGGCGGCACCGTGAACGGCATAACCTCGAGGTTGACTTGAAGCACCCCGCCGTTTTGTCGAACGTGGACCCCTTCCTGGCGGGCGCATCCGGCGGTTTCGACCGCTTTGGTGATCGCGGTGCGCAGGTCCAGTACCAGCCCTTCGCGCGCCATTTTGAGCAGGTGCAGACTGGCTTCGCCGTGCGCGTGCTCCAGGTAGGCGCCGGTCTTGCCGCGGAACTGGAGAACCTCCATGTGCTTGTTGATGATGACGCCAGCGGGACTGTAGTGGGCCAGGAGGACGCGATCGGCTTGCTTCTGGATGTCGATCATGCTGGGCGACGTCGGCGCGCGCGTCTCGCCACCGTGGTCGGGGATCTCATACGGCAGGGAAATCCCGCGGCCGAACGACACCACCGGACGCCCCTGCACCGCCTTCTTCACGTAAACCTTCGACTTCCGGTCCAACAGCTCGAACAAGTCGCCGAACCCGCCGACAGTTTCCGACGCGCCCAGCACCAGGAAACCGTCCGGACGCAGCGCGTAGTGAAATAGCGGCATGACCTTGCGCTGGAGCACCGCGCCCAGGTAAATCAGCACGTTGCGGCAACTGATCAGGTCCAGGTTCGAGAAAGGCGGGGCCACCGCGACGTTCTGGCGCGCGAAGATGCACATCTCGCGTACCGACTCATTGATCCGAAAGCCTTGCTCGGTCTTGACGAAGAACCGCCGCAGCCGCTCGGAGGAGACGTCCCCTTTGATGCTGTCGGGGTACAGCCCGGCGCGGGCCCTCTCCAGCGCCGTGTCGCTGATGTCAGTGCCGAAAATCTGCACGGTGTGGTGAAGCTTGCGGTCGCTGAGGAACTCCAGCAGCGCGATCGCCAGCGAATACACTTCTTCTCCCGTCGAGCAGCCCGGCACCCACAGCCGTAGGGTTTCCTCGGGAGGCCGGCCTTTGACCAGCCGTGGGAAGACGCGCGATTTGAGGACACGGAACATCGCGGCGTCGCGGAAGAAACCGGTCACGTGGATCAGGATGTCATTGTATAGCTCTTTGATCTCTGCCGGATGCTTGTGCAAATACTCAACGTAGTCCTTCAAGGTCTGGTGCTTGTGCAACACCATCCGACGGTGGATGCGCCGGCGCAGCGTCGCGTGCTTGTAGTGCGTGAAATCCACGTTCGTCTGCTGCCTCAGCAGGCCCAGGACCTTGTCGAAGGCGTCTTCTTCGGCCGGCACCCCTTCCTCGGCTTCCACCGGCGTGTCGTGCTTGACTTCGCCGACCGGCACATCCGTCGCGCGTGCCAGGATCGAGGTCAGGGCGCTCTCGTGGGTCGGGTCGAGGTGCTGGACAAGGACAAAGGCCATTCCCGTCTGGGCGGGCAGGTGCTTGCGCAGTTGCTGGACCGCGTCCAGCCCGCCGGCCGAGGCGCCAATGCCGACGATGGGGAATCTCTTCCCGTCGATCCCCACAGGCGGCCCGGTTTTCGCGGCCCCCGAGCGGGCCTTCGGCGCCGGCTTGGCCTTGGCAGGCTCCGTCTTCGTGGTGCGCTTGGCGTCGGTCATCGGAGTGTCTCCTTGTCAAGAGCGGCGTCTTGGACCCGAATTGTAACCCGGTCGTCTCGCACCGACCAGTCCTAAAATCCGGCCCACGCCGACAACGACCGACCTGAAACCGGGTTGGCGACATGACATGACGTGCTTTCATGCCTTTTTCTGCTTTTTGCACGATTGACGCCTTGACTTGATGGCGGCGCCATGCGATTCTCTGCCCCCTACGTCCCTTGGAGCTTCGTTGGAGGGCTTGCGAGGGGCCATCAGGGTCGCGCGGACATTGTCACGTCCATGGTAGCAGGCGATTGGCAGGGGTCCGTTTGAGTAATTTCCTCGATTTGTGTTCTACCAGAGAACCGCTAAGATTGGTCAAAGGGAAGATACATTGGGGGTGGCATCCAGGCAAGGTATTGAAGCTACAGAGTTTATCATATTGCGACGTGCAACGGGCCAGACCGGAGGAGCGTGAGTCGAGGGGAGTAGGAGCTTTATGAGCTTGCGCGTTCTGATTGCAGACGACCACGCCGCCGTGAGGCACGCGCTTATCCGCAGCTTTCAGCAGGAAGTGGATATCGAGATCGTCGGTGAAGCCGAGGATGGCAGTTCCGCGGTGGATCTGACGGGCGAGCTGGCGCCGGATGTGGTCATCATGGACATCACCATGCCGCGTCTGGATGGGATCGGCGCGACCCGACGGATCACCGAGGAACACCCGGCCGTTAAAATCGTGGGCCTGTCCGTGCACGCCAGCAAGCCCTACGTCAGCAAGATGTTCGCTGCCGGCGCGACCGGCTACATCCTCAAGGACGATGACTTTGCCGAGCTGGTCAAAGCGGTGAGAGTTGTCTTCTCAGGCGGCACGTACTTGAGCTCCGCGATCACCGACTTCAACGGACGTCACAGTTGAGGGTGAAACCGCCGGATGACGACCCTGTGAGCACTCACAGGGCCGATAAGACCGTGCTTCGCCATCCTGGGGCCGCCGTGGCGAGAGTCATGGCCACACGTCGCCTCTTCACACCGTCAAACCCAGCGAGAATCTGCCGATGCCCGCACAGATCCAGTTGAACGTCAACGATAGGATCGTGTTCATTGGCGACAGCATCACCGACGCCGAACGGCACCGGCGCGCGTACGAGCCGCTGGGTTTTGGATACGTCCACTTCGTCGGCTATGCGCTACTGGCGAAATATCCCCACCTGGATCTGGATATTGTCAACCGCGGTGTCAGTGGTGATACCGTCGCAGACATGGCGGCGCGCTGGCCGCGGGACTGTCTGGCGCTGCGTCCCAACCTCCTGAGCGTGCTGATAGGTATCAACGACATCTGGCGATCGGTCATGGAGCCGAACCGCAAGGCTTCCACGCCCCAAGCCTACGGAGTAACATACGATCGGTTACTTTCGCAAGCCAGGCAGCAATGTGACTGTCGAATCGTCCTGGCAGAACCGTTTCTATTCGACAACGACCCGCACAACCCGGTTCGTCAAGCCCTGGAGTCTTATCGCGCCGTGGTACGCACGCTGGCAGAAAAGCACGATGCGGTGCCGGTTGCCCTGCAGCAGCATCTCGACGAGCGGATAGTGCACGTGCCACCGGCGCGGTGGTCCCAGGACACCGTCCATCCCTATCTCTGGGCGCACGCCTGGATCGCGCAACAGTGGCTGGCAGCGACTGCGCTGTGAGACACAACACGCCGCCGAAAAATTTTCTCTCTCCGTAGATTCCGCTCTTGTAAGGACTAAGCGAAACGCCGGGCCGGCAAATATTAGATTTCCGCTTTTTTGCTCTTTACAGCTAACCGGACCGACAGTAACTTGCCGATACTTGTTGCATGGGTTTTTCAACAATATCTGGAACAGACCCCGACCGCTCTAACTATATGTAGTGGTCTCTGTTTTTCCGCAGGGAGGCGCGAAATGTCGTATAAATTCGACCCTGAGAACCCTTTCAAGGATGAGCGAGCGCGAGCGAAAACGGCCCTCAAAACCGAGACAGCGGAAGGCATGAAGGTCGAGCATTATTTTTCGACACCGGGCATGCACCCCTTCGAGGAGATCGAATGGGAGATGCGTTCGGCCAAGATTTCCAGCGACAGCGGACAGGCGATCTTCGAGCAGGATAGCCTGGAGATTCCTGCCTCGTGGAGCCAACTGGCAACCAAGGTCGTCGCCAGCAAGTACTTCTACGGCGACGCGGAGGCCGGCCAGCGCGAACACTCCGTCAAGCAGCTCGTTCATCGCGTCTGCCGCACGATTGCCGACCGCGGCCGCAGGGACGGCTACTTCGCCACCGACGAGGACGCCGAGACGTTCTACCACGAGCTGACTTGGCTTTGCGTCAACCAATACGGCGCGTTCAACTCGCCTGTCTGGTTCAACGTCGGGCTCTTCGACGTCTACGGCATCCCGGGCAGCAAGCACAACTTCCGCTGGGACCCCGAGAAGCAGACCGCCGTGCCTTGCCAGAACAGCTACGAGTATCCGCAGGCGTCGGCCTGCTTCATTCAGTCGGTCAAAGACTCGATGGAAGACATCATGCGGTTGGCCACCAGCGAAGCGATGCTCTTCAAGCACGGCTCGGGCACCGGAACCGACTTATCAACACTGAGAAGCAGCAAAGAGAAGCTCTCCGGCGGCGGCAAG